>NZ_CP039734.2:684462-1368924 GCF_011769985.2 Sulfurospirillum diekertiae | reverse complement strand
TTCCTGTTCTTTGTACGCCATTTTTATCCGTAAAATTGAGAACGATTTGTTTACCATTCAAACTATTAACACCTGCAACATCAACAAGTTTTGTACTTGACGTTGCAAAATCACTTGTACTTTTTATCACTTGAGAAATATTGCTTGAAAGTGTACTGCCGTCTTTCTCAAAACCTCTTCGCGCATAATTCATTGCGTCAGGAATTGAATCACCATGGGCTAAGACATTGGAGGCATTTTTCGGTTGTATAACGGTATTAAATGTATTAGTAGGATCATTTACCAACATACGTCCGTTGGAAACAGTAACAGAACCCGCCGCTAACCCGTATTCTGTTTCAACTGCTGTCATCAAATCTTGTACGGTTTTTCCACTGGTTGAAAACGATGTCGCACCAAAATCTAAATGGTCAACATCAGAAGGAAAAACACTGCTCAGAAGTGTTGTCGATGTCATACTGGAATCAGTTTTATTTTGCATAGGAAAATCTATGGCAAATGTATTTGTAGTCACTGAAACAGAACGCATTGTCAAATCAGGACTTGATGCAGTTGTTTCGTAGTTACTTTTGTTGAATGCAATGATGTCCACATTTGGTTGCGTCAATAAATTATCTACATTCATAATTTGTTTTGCATTGCCTGTCTCACCAGGGAGAGCATTTCGATCAATGGCTCCAAAGATATTCATATCTAAAAGCTGACTTCCCGATTTGAGATCTTTCACTTCAATTTGTCCTCGAGCATTCATGCTCACATCAACTACTTTATTAGATGCTGTATTACCGTAAGAATTGCCAATACTTTGGAGTAAATCAGAAACTTTTGAACTTGTATCGAGAGAGAGTACATTTGAAAAAGTCGTTCCATCGCTTTTTCTACCAGAAAGATAGAATACCGCTTTACCATCGTCTGTTGCACTATTGTTAGTATCACCAACAAGATCTCTAATGGTGTCTGACTCTTGTAAATATACTTGAGAAGAGGCAGTATTTTGACTGTTTGTAGTCATAATATCAGGATGTAATTTTGATTGATTATACATTGATACATTGGTGGAAACGACTCTATTGTAGTCTGAATCTTTTCCTAAAAAGAGAGATTGTCCTGTAATATTATAGGGAAGTTGAACACCTGAACCTATCACTGCGGTTAAATTTTCTGAATTTCCTCGATACGTACCATCATTTGCAATTGGTTTTTGAGATAATGCTGAACCTGAAAATAAAAATTGTCCATTAACAGAAGTATTTGCTAAACTCACTAAATTATCTTTAATGCCTTGTAAGTCATTGGCAAGTGCTTGTAAGCTTGTTGTTGAGTTGGAAGTGCTTGATGCTTGAACCAGTTTTGATTTGAATTGATCTAAGGATGAAGTAAAGCTACTTAACGCAGAATCTGTATTGTCTGCAAATGTCTTAGCCTTGGAGCTGCTTTGTTTAGATTGGTCCAGTGTATCGATTTCATTATTAAGACGCATTGCATCTACATAGACACTTGTGTTCTCATAGCTATTTTGTATCTTTAGTTTACTATCAATTTGTTGATTAATATTGTACAATTTCTCTGTAGCGCTACGATAGTTACGAATTGACGTGTTAAATAAAAGTGAATTTGTGATTCTCATGATTTACTCCAAAGATTTTCTTTAATCACCTAAGCAATTTTAATTCCTTGTATAAAATATCGACTTTTTGGGCATATTCTTTAACTTTTTAAAAAAAATTATTGTCTTTTTTTAAAAAAAATTGTACAATCCTCACACAAACACTTTATATTAAGGAATGAGCAATGAAAAAAGCGGAATTTATCCAAGCGGTCTCTGAGAAAGCGGGTCTTTCTAAAAAAGATAGTCAAAAAGCTATTGATGCAGCTTTAGAAGCCATCAGCGAAGCACTAGTTGCTGGCAAAGACGTAAGCTTTATCGGTTTTGGTACATTTAGTACTGCAACAAGAGCAGCTAGAAAAGCTAGAGTTCCTGGTACAAACAGAGTCGTTGATGTTGCTAAAACAACAGCTGTCAAATTTAAAGTTGGTAAAAAACTTAAAGACGTTGTAGCAAAAGCTTAATTCTTCACCTCAAAAAGCTTAGACATTCAGTTTTACTGATGTTTAAGCTTTTTTTTGTATAATTCCAACTCTTATTTACAGTGCCTGAGTGGTGAAATTGGTAGACGCGCTAGACTCAAAATCTAGTATGGAGACATATGCCGGTTCGAGTCCGGCCTCAGGGTACCACCCTAACTCCCTAAAATACGATATTCCCAACCTACAATATACACGGTGTCAGTACGAGTGTCAGTAAAATGTCAGTTACGCAATAATTTTACTTACATCTACCGTAATAGTTCCCGTATAATGATTTCGATTAACTTCATCCGTTTCATGACCCATTTGATGAAGGATCCAATCAAGAGGTAAACCACATTGCTTAAGCATTGTGTTATGCGTTCGCCTCATTTTTTGCAATCCACCACCACTTTCAATTCCTAGTTTTTTACACAACTCTTGAATAGATTGCGTAATGCTTGTTTCACTAAAATAGGGTTTGCCCTCTTTTGAATGAAATACAAAGGTTGAAAGCCCTGTTAGCTGTCTTTGTACAAGAATCGCTTGCTTCGCTTGCGGTAACAGATCAATCAAACGTATTTTGTCACCTTTGGGTAGATCAACAGTACCTTTTCGGACTCTCATACAGACATCAATTTTGTTTTTCTCGAAGTCTATATTTTCCCATTTAAGGCCTATTATCTCCCCTGCTCTCAGTCCGCTGTAAAAAGCGAACTGAATAAGGTTGTGAAGTTGTTCGTTTGAATGTTCTATAAGCAATTTGCGCTCTTCTTCACTAAAGACATCAACGATGCGTCTCGGCAATTTGGGCGATTTAACGGGTGTCAGAGGATTTTTACGGATAATATCATCATTAAACGCAAATTTAAACACGACACTTAGCGTACTTCGATACTCTTTCACCGTTTTAGGTGCAAGAGTTTTTAAAAAAGTATCTTGCCATGCTTGAATGGTTGAAGGTTTAATATCATCTAACGCTATATCACCAAAATACTTGATAAGCCTCTCAGCCTTTTTAATCTCTCCTCGTTGTGAAAATTCATTGCGATTACTGTGCGTAATATCAACAATGTATCTTGCATACTCAGAAAAAGTCATACGCTGATCAGCTTCTTTGTGTTTTTGGTAATATAATTTCCAAAACTCATCTTCTGCACGAGCCTTATACCACCCAATAAGTCTACCAGTAGCTTTTTTGCCCGTTGATAGGCGGATTATTTTACCGTTAACATTGTTTTCTAAAAGAACGTTCCCTGTTTTGGGATGTTGAAATACACTTGCCACTTGAAAGCTCCTTTCAAGTTAGCCAAGAACAATGAAATCATACAATGTTTGGACGCACATTTGCAATCTCACTTTTATGGATATACCAAAACCGCCCACGTTTCACAAAGCTATCAGGATGTAAATTTTTCAAACACCATTTACGTAAACCATTCATGCTCATGTGATGCTCTTGCGCAAATTCTGATGTTAAAGGAAACCATGTTGGCAATTTCAAAAGTATTGTTTTCATCGCTTTCACTTCATTTTCAAGGTTACTTATACGATCTATTAACATGATGCCACCACCACTAAAACGGAATCTCAGGCTTTAACTTACGCCTAACCGCTTCATCATAAGCTACCTTATAACGCTTATTGGTAGTATTGAAATCCATACCTTCTTTTTTGAAATCTGCTGTTATATCATCCAAGTATTGAAGCAGTTCAAAGTCACTGAGTCTTGTTACTGAAAGCACATTAACGGGTTTAATAAGTTGACCGTTTCTTAGTAATCTAAAATGCTGTTTCGTTCCATCAAACTGTTTAATCTCAAGAGGTATAAAATCTTTAGGATAGTGAAACGGTTTAGGCATTGGACTCGTTGGCTCATGTAACTCTTGTACTGTTTCATCCAAATTTTGAATAAGTAATTCTTTCGTGATAGTTACAGAGTTAATCAACCCTTTACGAATCAAGAGCTTATGCTCTTTTGTAAAGCTTGTATCATCATAGATTGTTGCTTTTCGTTTAATCCTCTCAAGTGGTGATGTTACTTGTAAGAAATCTTCAATACTGTAACACTCTTTAATAAACTCCCATATAGGAAGTGTCTTAGCACGGTTTTTTGTATTGTTCTCAATGTCTTTATTACTAATGGTGTTTAGATCAATGAGTCTTATATCATCCATGGCTTGTTTAAAGAGCTTTTGAGCATTACTGAGTGCATCATCAATGGTAATGATGTTAAACGCTCTTAAATGGCTTCTGTGCATCTCAAACTCTACATTAAAAATGGGTTGCACTAGGTCAAACCCATTGACTCTAAAATATTCTTCCATAACCTCTTGTTTTTTAGACTGTTTGAGTTCAAGTGCTTTATTGTAAACCCTGAGTTTAAAAGGCGGTTTTCCGACATAAAGGGTTTGAATCTCATTTGCACCTCCAATCTCACTTATAGTGGAGTAATTGCGTTTTCGTGTAACAAACATACTTTTATCAATAAAGCCTAGATCGTATTGAATGAATGTATTTAGATCAATCCGTGTTATGGGATGCTCTTTAATGATAAAACCTTCTATCATAGCATCAATAAATTCAACAATGGATTTTATCCCTAGGGTGTAAATACCATTACCCAGTAATTGAACTCTAATATCGTGAAGTCCTCTATTGGTTTGAGTATCTTTGAATCCTATTTTAAAAAACTCATTGATGTCTTTAAACCAATAATAACCTTCACTTTTTCCAAGAGAGGAAAGAGTGACCTGATTGATGCTGATAGAAATATCAGCATTGTCATATTCAATCTCTTTTTTCTCAAACTTGCCTTTGACACACTCCATTTGATCTAAGATATCTAAGAAAAGATCATCATAAGTTAATGAACTCTCACAGAAGTAATAAAGGGTATCAATGCCACAAATGTATTTTATATCTTCAAAGTTTTTCATTGTAATGGTGTTCCTCTTACGTTTAGGAAGGGGTATTACTATATACCCCTAAGAGTTACCTTTGGATGCGTGAACGCTCAAGAGCGCACGCGCTTCTTTCGCTTTTCACGCTACCAAAGGATTACTTTATGTGTATCCTATTTCCCTATCCTAGATGCCATAAAACTTATGCTCACCCATGATGCCTACTTCCACATCCACTTCTTTGTTGATGCTGTTGGTGTACTTTGGAAGCTTTTCAGGCGGTATAGTTAGATCATACAACGTGTTTTTATGACCACCGTTTTTAAGTGGAACTTTGACTAAGAGCTGTAACTTTGTTTTACCCTTAGTTACCTCATTGGTTTCTTTGTTCATATAATCACTTGATGTGAATATATTGAGCAATGTACCTCGAATATTTAACATTGTGTTTCCTTTTGGAAACTAGCGCTAGTTCGTTTTTTTGATTTTCAGAATCTGATAGTGTAAGTGTCACATAAGTGAGGGGTAAAAGTCAGTAGTAAAAAAGGCGTTTTGCAATGTCTTGAGAATTTAACTTTTGCTTAAAGTATAACGTTTTGAAAATTTGATAATATTTTTAAAATACTGTTCAGTTAAGTCGATTTCATCTTGTTCTTTATGAATTGTAAAACGATTGTCTTCAAAAGAAATAAGGCGTAATCCATCAAAGATAGCAATCTCTTTAATTGGTTTTTGAATTTTATCGTATGTAAAAAGAGGTTTTTTGAGATTAGCTAATTCAGGAAAAACAAATTTCGTTAGTTTATCAGCAAAAGTATAGAGTTTTTTGTAAGGCACTTTTTTCTTGTGTATTGCGCATGATTTTTTATAAATGCCAATAATAACCGTAAAAAAACTTTGATAAATCCACATTTTATCAATAGGTCGATCTGCATTAAGAATATGGCTTAATTTTAAATTTGATGTTGTCATATTATCATGAGGGAGGGAGTGAACATATTTGCGAAGTTCTGCAATGAAACGAACAGTCAAGTGATTGTGTGTTATGAAGTCTTGTAGTATTTCTCTCTGACTCATTAAAGATTCTTTTTCAAATACATTATCATGCAAAAGATCACGTTCAATCGCATTTAATTTAAAGGCTATCATTTTCTTTCGTGATGTTTGCGTATTTACAGCAATATCAAAATTTTCTTCATCAGGCTTTTTTCTAAAAAGTTTGTTCCATTTTATAACAGCTTGAATATGAGAACGTGACATATTAAAGATTGTTGAATAAGAATGTAAAAATTGTGCTTCATTTTCCTCAATGCATAAATCATATTCTAATAAATCATAAAAGAAGTTTGCAAATTCGTCAATAATTTCATTATCTAAAATTTTGGAACGATAAACTTTTTCTGCTTCATTATAAAGCGTTTTGGCTTCTTCTTCTGATTCGAATTTACGAAGATTATATTTGTTTTTTAATAGCTCATATAGAGGTGAAAGAATACTCTTGACATAGGGTTTAATAATATGATCGGCAGTATTTGGAACAAGTGCTTTAAATGATCGTTTAACAACACTAAAAACTATTGGATACGGATTTTCTTGCTTGAGCATCCCATTCATAGCTTCTGCGTATTGTTTTATAAGGGTTTCATTAATGAGCTCAAATTCATACATTATCTTAAGGTTTAATCAAAATAAAATACTTGAAATGTATAGTATTCCTTAACCTAAAATTGGAATCTATTTTAACACTTATATTTGTGAGGGTACGTCGAATCTGTAATTCATCATATTGTATATGATCTTTTTCTAGCTCAATAATTTCAAATCTGTAATATATATCTTCATGTTTTACAATAATATAATCACCTTTTTTGATTTTATAATTTTTAATAGAAAAAGCAATAATCTTCCCATTATATACATCAATAAGCCCTATTTCTTTATATTGCTGAATCGTTTTAGCAAGTTCTGCAGAAAGGATTGTTTCATAAAGAGCAAATAAGTAATATCGTAAATATTCTGCATAATTTTTTAGATCATCTAAATTTAAAAGATCCGCTTCTTCTGCTCCATGGGCTATAATATTTCTTCGATCAACTAAATTATTAATGATCTTAAAATAGTCTCTTTGAAGTTTTTTCTCCTGTATATATTTTTTAAATCTTTTATTTTTTTGAATATTTTCTGTGATCTTTATTTCAGATTTATTAAATAATTCATTGATTTTTTGATGTTTATAATTACTACCTGCTTGAGAAATAAAAGCTTCACTATTTAATTTATATCGTTTTTTATTTTGAATACAACTTGTTAAATTATCTAAACCATCATGTACTTGTAAGTAGTTATATTTTGTTGTTCTATTCTCATATATAATTTTTAAAAGGTTCAGAGATGCTAATGGGTACTGCTCTTGGAACGAAGAACTAAGTGTCCTATAAATTTTTGTATTTATATTAATAAAACCAATATGCAATGTAAAAAAATCTTCTATAGTCTTTTCTATAAGTCCATATAAAGAAATAAGTATACTTTTATATTCAAACCTTGCTTTGTATTGCCTAACTAATTCAACTTTTGAAATATATTTAGAATTATTAAGTTCTCCTGAAACCAATATAATTTCTTTAGATAATTTTAAATATTCTATATAGTTATCGATATTATCTAGTTCATCATGAATTGTTGAATGAAAATTAATATAGTTCATGTATTTTAAATATTTGAATTAATCAAATCATTAAAATATAATATTCTTTTACTTACTTCAATATTGGAATTATATCGTCCATCAAATAACGCTTTACCTTCTGAATTAATAATTTTACTTTCATCGGCAAATTTTGCACTTGATAATATTGTTGCGTTTTGTATTAATAAATCTTTTTTACCATCTAAAATAAATATTGCAACTGATTGCATAAGAGGATCATAAACTGTTTTCGTAGGCTTTGAAGTTTCTCGCTTGATTTTTGGGAGAACAAAAGCTTTTTTACCAAAAATAGTAAAAACTGTTTCAATAGTTTCACTAAATAACTTTTCTAATTGCTGAATCGTTGTATTATTGAATTTATTTGCTTCCTTTAAATATTCATCCAAAAATTTTTCAACAGTATAGCCACTAAGTTTATCAATAAAACGATAAGCAAAGAATCTTAAAACCAACTCTACATCTTCCATTTTTCTATATGATTCGCTTGCTTGCTTTGGTTGTTGATTAAAATCGACAATATTCCACATTTCTTTGAAGTGCTTATTTTCTGCTAATGTAATACATTTTTGATTAAAAGAGCCATTATATAAAGCATTACGAATTTCCTGTGGTTCTAATTTTTCTCCACCGCTATTTAATCTCTCAAAAACAATTTGCTTTAATGATTCTGCTTCTGTTCTATTTTTTGCAGTTTCTTGAAGTAAAACTATGGATGAGAGGTATCTACGATCAATTCCTTTTTGAACTTCACTTGGAAGTTCATTGTATGTCATTCCATTTAATTCTTTCCAATACAGTAACCCCTCTAATCTGAATTGACCATCATAAAAATCATATATTGTTGTTAATCTTTGTAATCCGTCCATTACTTCATACTCTGAATAATTGACTTCATATAAAAAAATTGGCGGTATTGGCACATTCATTATAAATGATTCAATCAAACGAGATTTTCTTAAATTATCCCATCTTTTTCTTCTTTGATACTCTGGATTTAATTTATATTTTTTACTATCAAGCATAGTTGTTATACTATCAATTGGATATCTAGCTTGTTCAGTTATAATTCTAATTTCACCACGTCTATATTTATCATTTATTAAATCTGCAGATAACTGTGCTTGGCCATTCAATATATCACGAATACCTTGTATTTCAAAAACTTCACCTTGTATTTTTTGCATTTTAAACCTCAATAATGTAGATGACTAGAACTCTAGATAATTTAAATTGTATCAAAAAATTTCATATTAGCTATGTAATATCAAGTGATTCGTAGAAATTTCCAATTTTTAGTGTAAAAAAGTGGAAATTTTATGACATTATTGTTAATGAGGTAATTATTTATTGATAAGATATAAGACACGTATTATGATAAAAGTTTGTAGGATAAAACGAAAACTAGAAAACTTATTAGGAAACATATACAAATATTAATACATAATATATTATGTATTAATATAATTAAAAGTGTCAATAATTCTACTAAGATGAGTGTGTTCTTGGCTAACAAATAATTGATGAAATGCCTATATTTAGGGATTTTTCGTATTTATTTCTATGAGTTCGAGTCCGGCCTCAGGTACCATCTCTTCTTTTAAACACAATCATAAAAGTTCATTTAACCTCATAAAACCCTTTTAAATAGCGCTTTATGTGCTCTATTTACCTTCAAATAACATCAGATAAATTTACTGACATTCAAAATATATGACAGTATTTTTGACAGTACATGCTACAATTACAAAAAAAATAAAGTGAGGTACTGTCATTTATCATGGCTAAGTCGATTATACCGCTATCTGAGATGCAGATAAAAAATGCTAAGCGAAAAGAAAAAGACTATAAACTTTATGATGGTGATGGACTATATATTATTATTTGGTCTAAAAAAGAACGAAATAAAAGATGGGGTTTTGATTACAGATTTCAAGGTACACGAAAAACAATCTCTTTTGGAACATATCCAGAAATAACACTTGCACAAGCTAGAAAGTTAAGACAGGAATCAAAAGAAAAAATATTCAAGAGCATTGATCCGTCTCAAGAGCGTAAAGATAATAAAAAAGAATTGGCACATTGTACAACTCTACAAAATATATCAGAAGAATGGTTTAATATAAAAGCTGGAAAACTTGCTCAAACAACTATTCAAAAGAAAAAAAGCTTTTTAGTTAATCATGTATATATTAGTATTGGGCAAAAGGATATCAAAACAATTAGTCGTTTAGAAGTAATAGCTATATTAAAAGAAATCCAAAATAAAGGTGCTTTTGAAGTAGCTGATCGAGTTTTAAACATGCTCAATAATATTTGGCGTTATGCTGTTACTATGCAAATTGTTGAGCATAATATTATTGCCGATATTGAAAAAAGTATGGTTATTCAAGCGCAAGAGCGTAGGCATTTCCCAACAATAACAGATTCACAAGAAGTTGGTGCCCTCCTCCGCGCTATTGATGGCTACAAAGGTGATATTAACACTAAACTAGCTTTGATGATTTCACCTTATATTTTTTTACGGTCTTCTAATATAAGATCATTAGAGTGGAAAGAAATAGATTTTGAAAAAAGAGAAATTAGAATTCCAGCAGCTAAAATGAAAATGAAAGCTCCTCATATTGTTCCACTTACAGATCGAACAATAGAAATTTTGAAACACGCATATTCAATTAATGCACATTGTAGTCTATATGTTTTCCCTTCTTCAATCTCTAATATAAAAATAATGAGTGAAAACACGCTTAACTATGCTCTGAGACGGTTAGGATATTCAAAAGAAGAAATTGTCTATCATGGATTTCGCGCAATGGCTTCAACAATCTTACATGAACAAATCAGTGAGCATGGAATTCATAGTGATGCTATAGAAAGGCAATTGGCTCACGCTGAACGCTCTGGTGTAAAAGCCGCATACAATCATGCTGAATATTTAAAAGAAAGAAAGATATTAATGCAATGGTGGAGTGATTATTTAGACCAGTTGAAGTTAAGTATTTAAACAAATTAATTTAAAACTACTATAGTTATTTTTTTACCAGAAATAAAATAACTAAAGTGTATGTGGCGGCCATAAAAAATAGCAATGCAAACTTGTACAAACCAAAATAAATATATAATAATGTTAAAAAAGTAAAAAGTAAAATGTAGAAAAGAAAACTTTTTCTAATAATAGAGCATAGCTTATTTGAAAAATTTATTTTATATTTTCGATAGAAAACCTCAAAAAAAGCCACAAGTACCAAAACCAACATAATTAAATCAATTAGAATTTTTACAAGATAAGGTTCTAAATCTTTTAAATTTTTAAATTGCGAATCGAATACAGTTACTAAAATCAAAAAAGCACTAACAATAATAATTAAAAAATAGACAAGAGTATGTGCCCCAGTTTGTATAAATTTTTGAGAATCAAATTTTGGTTTATCAAAGATGCAATGAAGTTTTGGGAAATTAAATTGATTAGTCAATAAGTTGATTTTGCAATTATTTAATTTAACCCCTGCTGATTCATCTTGGAAATTTGCATCTCTAAAATCATTCTTTATCGTATCAATAGAAGTAGTAATATCTGAATTATCCATTTTTTTACTTCTGGAGAGTTAGTTGAAACAATAAAGTTTTAAGAGTGTCCATATCGTCTTTATATTTCTTGCAAAGCTCTTTAACAAGAGATTTGACAAGATCATCACAACCAAAATCATTATTCGCAATAGAATGAATTGATTTGTTTATGGAGCCAATTTCAACTCCAGTAGCACCGCCACTTAAATTTGCATTTTGAAAATTATTGTTTGAAGATATTAAATTATTAAAAATATCGTGATAAATACCTAATTCTCGGCACTTTTTACGAATTGCTGAAACAGAATTACGTGTCCGCCATGACGTTATAGTTTGTTGCGATATTTGCATTTTAGAAGATAGTGCAACAATGGTTGCAACTTTATAGTAATCAAGTAATCGGTCGATAAAATAATTTGCATTAAACTGCATATATCCCCTTTTAAAGCTTATTAAATTTAAATACAATAATATACCGCGAATAAAGCGCATTAAATTCTTAATTACATCATTATATCACAAAAAAGGCAAGGAATGATAAAAAAGTTTTATCATCTAAGTGAAGTATTAGACAATATCATATAATTAAATAGTTAAAGTAGTATAAATAAACCGTAAAATATGCAAATAACTGCATTTATAAGCTAATATTAATAAAATATACAATATTATACCGCAATAAATGCAGATTTATTTTGTAAAAAAATATATCATACTAGGAATAAAAAATGGATAAATTATATCGTCTTGCAAATGTACTTCAAATAGTTAATAAAAAAGAAGGTAGCTGGCGCAATCTAATGAAATTAAAAAAAGCGCCTTCTCCCATCTATTTAGGCTCTAGGAGCCCACGGTGGAGGGAAAGTGAATTAATGGAATATTTAAAAGATCCTATAGCTTATGAAATAAATCTACAAAATAAATCTAAATAATATTTCTTGAAAACATATACCCAAGAGCAGCTTTTACGGAAATTTTCAAAAATACCAGATGTAACGCAATGTGAAATTTTGGAAAATAGTTTAGAGCGTTACTACGCTCTTAAATCACGAAATGATTCTAAGCTAAATCGCTCTCATCTTTTACATAGTGCGCTTCTATTCTCCCTTGAAGCACATTACCATACCTTACACCTTGGTTCTGCAAAAAAGCATTCAAAGGAATTAACTACCCTAGAGGAGAAATTTAACATGCAAATAAAAGTGACATTAGCAGCCCACAAAAAGAAAAAGGTTACCAAGTCGTCTAAGCAATTAGGACACTATGCCCCTTTGGTCTATCGCTTAGTTAAAGAAGAACATTTTAGTTTTCCAAAAGTAAAGGCCTTTTTAGCAAAACACCATTCTTTCAAAGTAGATCATACTCTTATAGCCAGACTTTATCCCAACATAAAACAAAAAGATGAAGATCTTAAATATGCTGTAAGGCAAGTAAAGAGTGATTTTTAAAAATTATGCTTTTTAAAACGAATAGTATCTATAGGGTTTTATCTTTACAAAAAAACTATATAAGGAGTTCGTATGAGTTTACATGTAATACCATTGATTCAAGAGTTTTATCTTGCTACAGATAGAATAGAAATCCCAGAAAATAAGATTATCCCAACCAGTGCTGGGAAAAATGGAAAAATTGAGAGTGGGTATGTGTTACAAAAAAGTCATCCCTATTACGAAATAGATACACTTTATTGGAGAACAACACCTTTGGTGAATCGTATCTTCATTATTCATTTTCAAGAGATTCTACTGGCATTTATCCATTCCCAGCTTATGAGTCAAAAGAACTATGCCATATTTAATTATGAAAGAGCGAATGGAATCAAGCTCTATTTGCACCCTAAAAAGCCAACCAATATTTGTATCGAAGTGTTTGATAGGAAAGCAAAGAATTTTATCTTAGCTGAAACATTATGTAAAGTTGAATGTCGTATTTTGGTAAGACAATTGCATTACTATTTACATAGTGGGACAATCGTTGAAGAAGCACTCAATGAAAGTGTCGAATGTTTTTACAGTGAAAAATCATTTAAACTCAAAACACCTAAGGTGTACGAATGAGAAGTAAAATTGAATACCAAACAGGACTACTCTCAGAAGTCATTTTTCATCCAGGACTATCCAAGGCTCTTCAAAAACAAACTGGAGAGCTAGCCAATACTAGGACGATTCAAACATATAGAGAGATATGGAATCAATTAGGTAATTATGTAAAAGACAACTATGGCATTAAAGATCTTCAAAAGCTTACCCCAGAGTATATCATGGGCTTTATGATGAAAAAGGTATTTCAAGGAGTAAGTGAACAATATCTTGAAACCATTAGTTGCGCAATTGGTAAGCTTGAACATGCATTAACAATGCTTCATGAGAAATTTATTGAAGAACAACAAAGATATGCAACGAATACGCACTATGTATACGATTTTAGCATTCGCCAAACCATCCTTAATGATGCAAGAAAACACAAACTCGTGATAGAGACCAGTGCTGATCCTAACTTTTCACGCATTTATGAAAACCCCAAAGCACTTATTAATGCTATTGAAGATCCTTTGTACAAACTTGCTGCAAAAATTCAATATGAATCAGGGGCTAGATTAGAAGGGGTCTTACGTATTGATGAATATATGAGAGTGCAAACGCATAAGTTAAAAGATAATACGCTAAGTGACACTATTGAGTATGCAAGAGTAGATGATACATACTCTAGCGTGCCTCAACTGCAAGGCTACGAATACGACACATATGAGGCTATGCAAAAAGGAAGAATATTTGATGTTGAGAAAGGAGGAAAGCCAGGGAACTTATCGGTTAAAGTTGAAACTTATCAAGAGCTAAAAGCTTATCTTATACAACACTCAAAATTCATTATTAATAAAAATAAGTATCGATTAGCTCTTAAAAAAGCAGCAAATCAGACAGGGCAAAAATATGATGCGACTCATGGATTACGATGGAATTACGCACAAGAGCGATTTTTTAAAATTCAAGTTATTGGTGGGCTTTCTTACGTACAAGCTCTTCAGGAGGTTTCTTGGGCCATGAAACATGAAAGAGCTAATATCTCAGAGCATTATTTAGGGTAAAAACTCCAGTATAATTATTTCAATCAACAGCAACAAAGAGGATAATATTCAAGGAGTTTTTTTCTCTCAATCCAATTTGGCATATATTTATCCATCAAAGATTTAAAATTATCATTGTGGTATCGCTCAAGTAGATGAATCATCTCATGAACGATGATATATTTTATACACTCAATAGGCTGTTTTGCAAGCTCAAAATTTAAGAGTATTTTTTTCTTTTTAATACACTTTTTGCTAATCAATCGCTCTTTTGCCGCTAATGATGAAATAGTTTCTGATGAGTTGTTTATCCATTGATTCAAAATTTCAAGCTTTAAAGTTTAAACGCATAATAAATCTGTAACTCTCAAGCGTGAGTATTTCATCTTCAAGTACACAATCATAATCTGAATGTATTGATATATTAAGTCTTCAAAAAGAGGGACGGCACTTTTGATTAAGTTTTATGGCTTAAAAACGATGTTAAAATAGAAAAATAGAAAGGTAAGAGCAATGTTTTAAAAAGAAGCAGGCTCTTTCTTGTTAAAACCCACTTCTTCACAAGGTTTTATTTGTTTTTTAACATCCAATAACGGTTGTGAACGCTCAATGTTTGGTAAAGAAACAATTCCTCTTCATCGCTTTTGACATTTAGAGCCATTGGGACCTCTGTACTCTCAATTTGTGTTATAGCTGGTTTTTTGTCTTTCATGCTGTCTAAAAATACTACATTGTAGTCTACTAAAAATTCAGCGTCATTTTTTCTAACAAAGACAGACCCTTTGCATTTATCTGCTTCTTCAACATTTGGACATAAATTGAAGCTGGCTTTGTAGGGAAGTTCTGGAATATTAATTGTTAGTTTTTTATCAGGCTTTCCATCCGCTGTTTCAACATAGTTTAAGACATATGCCTTTTTGCCATCCGGGTTGACAACATGATTTAAATTGTCATATTTTGCAATTTGTTCAGATGCGTTTAATGCACCTCCTGTTACAGCCAATAGCGCAACACTACTAACAAGCAGACTAAGCGTCTTTTTCATGGTAAGTTCCTTTAAATAAATTTTATCAATAGTATTTTAGATAAAAGAACTAACCAATGTCTCATAGGAATGTTAAAATAAACTTAAATTTAAAAGAATTAGAAAAGGCTTTTAAAAAGAGCGACACACTTCCACATGTTTTGTTTTATAAATCGTTTGATTTTGAGTGGTATTTTTCTTTATGACGATAATTTGCGATATAATATTGGAGACTTCAGATGGTCTATAAAACTGTCTTTTACTTTTGCCACATTCTGTTGCAAAGTAGCGTATTACCAAGTATATCATTGCCTTCTGCGGTGTTGCCATCAAGCTCAAGATTGTTAAATATTTTGATAGAGTTCTTGCAATCGCCAAGCTTAGTTTTGTCATTAAAATCAGCTTTATCGATGACACATTTTAAGTTATTTGCTTCTGCAAGAGCTGAGATGATTTTGTTGATCTTGTCAACTACAAGCTTTTCCATATCATAAAACTTGCACTTTCTGGCACTTCTATTAAACTGCTTGCATCATCTTTTTTTATCTGTGAATATTTTAAAATAGTAAAGTAAATATATAATTTTTATACTCACTTGCATCCATTCTGCCTTGAAGTTCATCGGCACTCGTACAAAGTTCACTGTACCTATTCCTGATAAATATATTTACTTACATTGTATTATTAAGATACTCAATGTCATATTGATAGTTATTATAAAGTCAAAAAACTTTTTTTACTTGCAAATTTAAAATACTCCAAATTGAATTTTGTAATTTTTATTTTACTTTTGCATTGTTTGTTTTAAGATATAGTACTTAGTCTTCTTACTGATATATTTAATAATATTTTTGTAATAGCATGTTCAATCGATATAAAACGTTGAAAAAATAATTGAATTTTAGTATTGAATAATTATAAATTGTGATTGTATTTTTTTTGTTTTAAAGCCCGCCAATAAGCATTTATTATCTTTATAAACGCATTTTTATTTCTATACCAAAACGGTAAAAAGGCAAAGAGAGACTTATTTACATGCTATACTTTCACTATCTTATTATTTTACTATTCTTGTTATATAGCTACAAATTAGCTATTAGGTGTTACGCGCATAGCCTACACGCGTATCATTTATGTACATTACGTTACATAACGCGCCAACCTTCGCTCTCAAAGGGGATAGAAAGCTTCTATCAAGCACGATGCAATGCTATAAAAGTGCAGACTATATTCAACTGAGTTTTCGGTCACTACAACCGCAGAGTGTAGTTAATACAACATAAGGAGAGTTATGATTTTTTATGATGTGATAGTAGTTTTATCATTTAATGTTTTACTTCAGTGACGCCATGCGTTCACTGCTAGGTTTTGTTATAGAATTTCTTTGTTTTTCAATAATGTTTTTACTATAAATGAATATTCTTTATAACTATTCGCTTCAGCTTTTAAAGCATCAAAGCATTTTGCATTAATATGGGATTTTGTGTTCTATAAAAAGCTTTAATAGTATTATTGACAGACGACGAGCAATAAAGAAATCTATCGCTTACCCTCCTCCATACTTTTCCCTAATGCCATCATTTCATCAAACTTTCTCGCTTTAGCATAGTTCTCTAACCAAGACCATACCCATAAAGGAGCGTTTTGGGTAGATTCCCATTGGTTAACACTTTGGTAATTCATTGATAGCTTTTGAGCAAACTCTTTTTTACTGAGGCCTGCGTGTTTAAAAAGTGTATTGAGTTTTTCTCGCTCCATGGTTTTCCTTGCTTGACTTTTAGTGCTTTTTATGCTTATATAATTATATTATAATTATTCTTTGTATTTATTTAAATATTTAGGCTCTTGTATTTTTTTCGAATTTATTTTATAATTACTGTACTAAAACACAAGGAGAATACGAACATGAAACAAAAAATAAACGAGCGAAAACTGATTACTAGAGAGCATCATTATGCACTGTTTGTCATTAGTGTTGAGTTTATTGTGCATCTTGTGCATGCTCTGTAGCAAGAAGAGCTCATGCATTATTTTAAAAAAGAGTTACAAGAAGTGGATGTCTTAAACCAAATACGGTGTGATGTCTGTGGTGAACATTATGAAAGTAATAGCTTGCATAAAGAGTTGATACACAGTGAGCATACCTTTGGGTATGACGGTGCCTTATTGGAAGATATAAGTAGACTCAACATGGATATTTGTGAAAAGTGTTTATACGATTGGGTAAAAAGCCATGGGCTTTATCATAGTGTTATAACACCCTCTTACGATTTAGGTGATAAAAAACAAGAGAATTTAAATGATACCCTTTTGAAAAAATGAAAAAAGAGCTTAAATTTCTCTTAGCAGGAGTGCGTGCGTGCGCCATTATAGCTAAAATTATTCAAAAATCAAAGCGCTCAACAATGCATCTAAGCCCTATTCTATCGGCATTTACCCGCTTGACTTTGCATTATTTTAGGATTATAATATGATGTGTAAAAAAAGAAAAAAGGAGTAAAAGACCATGTGTTTAACCATCAAGTTCATTTGTAAAACCATGGTGCTTTTTAGATACCAAGCTTTTTTCTTTTCGCATCTCCCTCGTGGATCACTGCCTTCTTAGCCCTTATTCTTTAAGGGAATATTTCCTAACCATTTGAGCATTATGTAAAAACCACCCTACCCTAGTTCTGTCTAAAAAAACAGGTTTTTAGAAAAAAAACAAGGATAAAACTATGCCTAAAAAAAGGAGAAAGCATGATGGATTTAAACCATCTCATCTGTGTTAACACACCGTTTCTAATCACCATTATCGTGGGAATCAGTATTGGCGCTATTGTATACGGGATATTACACCGCTTAGAGAGAAGGCAAGCACATATTGAAGATGTTCTATTGGCTAAAACCATAGCCCGAAAACTTTATGAAAGTCTTAAAGAGGAGAAAAAGATATGAGCTGCTTTGATTTCCCTACCCTTGCGCTAGTGTGGCCAGCTCTCTTTATTTTCTGGATACTTTTTATCTCCTCTAACTATCATGAACAAAGAGAAGCTAAAGAGGACTTAATGCTACAGAGTGCGCTTAAAGAGTTTAGGCGTTTAGTGGCTGCTGATAGCCATCCCATTCAAGCACTAAAAGAGGAGTCTTAATGTTTAACAACAGTGCACTAGCACTGTTCTTGTTTTTGGGCTCTTACGTGCTCTATGAACCAGGGATGAAAACAGAGATGGTTGTCTTTTTACTCTATTGTGTGTTCTTAGGCATAGTTGCTTTAGGGCTTGTGCTATTTGGTCATCATCCTTGGGTGAAGAAATGGCTGGATCGTTTATTTTAAGAAGGAGAAAAAGCTATGTCCGATAATTATGGACCACAGTGGTGTATTAACAATGAAGAAGCAGGAGGTGGTATCGCACTTATTCTAGGACTCATACTTGTAATGATAATCCTGATACCTGCTTATTGGTTAGGATGGTATTGGGCTGTTAGGATTTGGGATGTGAAGGTGTTTAAATACCCTTTTGCCACTCTTGTAGCAGGAATCTATGCAGTTGCCTTATACATGCTCTGCTTTGTTTCAATCTATGCTGCTTTGGTGGTCATGGTACTTGCTTGGCTCTTATGGGATTATTTCACCGCAAAACGCATCCTTCAACAGATGCAGCTGATACAAACGATACGTAAAAGCACTCGATGGCTTTTTTCGGCATGGAGAAAATAGGAGAAATATAATGGAAATAACACCAACAATGATATTCGTAACCGCGTTGGCTCTATGGGTCTATTATTTAAGGCAAATAAAGGAGAAGAAATAATGGGTGAAACAACACTAGGGAAAGCGATTATATGCCTATTTATGATGGCTGTAGCCTACTGGTTATACAAGATTGAAAAAGAGGAATCCAAACAGCGTGCACAACGCCGTCAGGAAGAAAAGGCATTACTGGATTATGTTATGTTTCTCACCACCACCCGTGTCAAGTTTGAACGACATCTATGGACAATCTTAGACAAAGTGGCTTCGTATAAAATTCAAAGTGTGATTATCACCGATGAAAAAGAAATTCCTCAATGTGTTTTACTGCCTTATGCGGAGTATAAGATATTACAAGAGTGTTATGACAAAGAAGAGGCTAAAGAGCTTGCCCCCTTTGATTGAAGAGCGCCTCAAAAATAAAGCCAACAAAGATCACTTTATTTTTCATGAGGAAATGATGAAAATTTTAAATGAAAAAAGGGCTAAAACTCACGACAAACACGTAAAAAAAGAACCAAATAGCAGACGAAGTTCAATTTTATAAATGATAAATTTACACTAAATCCTAAATTAAGCATATGTTTTTAATAATACGTTTAATATTGCTATTCGTATGACAAAAGACAATACCTTAAGATTATTTAAAGAGACTATCTATTTTAAATCGATAGTCTCACTCTTCGTTTATGAAAAGATGAAAGGTTTATAGCTTCAATATAAAATTATAGGGAAACTCTTTTATTATAAATTTTCTGTGCTTTAAATAACAGTGAATGCTAACCCTAGACCGACAATTGTTGTAAGCACAGCAAGACCCCAAAATGGTTTACTTGTTGGATCTTTAACAATTTGTAGCATAAACCAAAACAAGAATATTCCACCAACGCTTTTGATGAGTAATGGAATGCTAAAAGGAACAAGCGTCCACACGTAACATCCAGATAACAAGACCAAAGCAAACCAAACTTTCATTATTTTTACTGCTTTTACTTTTTGCTCTTCATTTGCAAAAAATGTTGCCCAAACGAATAAACCTATCATTATCCCTGAAAGAAAAAAGTGAACAGGTGTATTATTCATAATTGACATACCTAAAAAATCAATTTGAAATGAACTCATAGTATACATCCTCTAAAATTTATTGTATTGATTATGCGATTTGTGTACCAGCATTTTCTCCGGCACTTTGATCAAATATAGCTGTTGGTTTAAATATCCATAAAGCACTCATTGGTAATCCTGCTTTTTTCATTTGCGCAGCTACGCTCTCAAATAACTCGCCCTCAGTTTGTCTTTCAACGACAGTAGCGTTTACAAGATAAGACTCTGTTCCTTTAAGACATAAAACTGCGATGTTTTTATTGGTCTCTAGATTTTTAGCAGTTTTTTTCATCAATATTTCAGCTGCACAAATTGTTTGACTATCTGGCGCCATGATGCTGCCTACAACAATAGAGTGTGGTACACCGTCTTCAGCTACTGTTGTTAAAACTTTTGATGCTCCGTCGTCATTGAGCAAAGTTGCTACATTATCTGGTATTGTGATCATACTATTTTCCTTTTTTAATTTTTTTATCATTTTGAGACAAGTTTTATACACCGTCCACCTACGCCTAAAGTAATGATTTTAAATTGAAATTATAAGATTGTCATCCTCCTTTATCACAGTATAACACTTGATAGATTTTGAAACAGGACCATAAAGTTTATTTCCATAAAGATCAAAGGTCGCTTTATTCAAGCTACAGCATTGCACTGTATCCGTACCAGGCACTAAATCTAACCGCCTTCCCATATGTGTACATTTATTTTGATATGCTTTGTATTCTCCACTTTTACTCTGTATTACCAACACTCTTAAAGGAAGGCTTTTCCCTTCAAGACGAACTGCACCACCACGTATTTTTAATTCATCAGCCTTATTTAGGTCAATACAAATTTTCCCATCTAAATATCCCCAACAACTACTATCTTTAGGCTCATGTGTTGCAGGTTTTCCTGAAACTCTTTCAAAAAATCCTCTCTTTAAAAATGTAATGTTATCCATATATAATCCTTTAAAATACTAATGATTCTCGTAGTTTTTTTCCCAAATCTTTTGCTTGTTGTATGATTTCTAGTTGATTTTCAAACGCATGAATACCCACAGAATCAACCGTAGCCTCAGCACCATAGAGCATTTTAAATCCAGACATTTGACATACATCGCCATTCCCACACTTAACACAAGGGACATTACCGTGGACTAGAAGTGATCCTACAAAGTTCATTCCTTCTTCCATCATAAAATAATGAATAGCATTTGCACCCAATTGTGCAGCAGGAGGCAACATTTCACTTGGTGCAGTTACGCACGAAGTAATAACAGCAGCACCGAGTTTACCGGCCAAATATCCATTGTTGTGGCGCAAAGGGTAGAGCCGCTCCATAAAGGCTTTTGTTCTTGAATCTAATGTTGAATAGGGAGTAAATCCTGATACCACTAGAACATCCGCTTCTTTAACTTTATCGCACAATGTATTTCCATCATCCTTTATAACGCAACGATTCGTTGTCACGCATCCCAAACAGGCGTTGCATGGTCCAACGGTATAGTCTGATAATTTAATAAATTCTGATTCCAATCCAATTGCGTCGAGCACAGCTTGCAAAGCACGATCACTATTACTATTTTTAATCGGTGAGCCGGATACTCCTAAAACTTTCATTTGTTCTTCCTTCTTTGTTATATTTGAAGATTATAATGAAAATATATAGGTAACTTGTGGAGTAAAAGTAGATAATCACGTATTCTGGAATATTTGTTCCAAAATACTATTTAAGATAATTTAAACTTAGTTAGGAGTTGTGTGATTATTTGAGCAGTGCTAGTATGGTTTGTATAATTAATTCGCCATCTTCTTTTTGGTGGTTATATTTACCATGAATGCTAAAGCCATGAACTATATAGTTACGATGGTAAGTGCTATTGCTTTTGCATTACCATTAAATTCACCATTTGCAGAGGCATCCATTAAATTTTTTTCAAGTTGCTGTCTTAAATCTAAAAAAAACTTCTTTGGAACATCAAATACTTCTTCTCGCATAAAGTCGCCTTTTCCCATACAGATGCTAAAAAGACAAGCTCTAAATTCTTCACGAAAAATGAACTTACCTAAAAATAGTTCTACACCTTTTTTACCGGTATTCGTTTGCAATATTCCTATCATCATTGAAGCTCTTTTTGCATAATAGTGATGGAGTGCTTCTTTAAATAACGCCTCTTTATCTGAAAATAAAGAGTACATTGTACTTCGATTGATACCTGTATGTAGAATCAAGTCTACAATTGATACATTTTCAAACCCTTTTTCCCAAAAAAGTTCCATTGCATCATCAAGTATTTTTATTAAATCGTATTTAACGGGTCTTGCCATTTAAATCTTCTCCATTAGTAGGCATTATAAAGTGCTGTTTTACAAATACATTAACTTTATCATGAAAAATTTTTTGCCTATTTTCTCCTTTCGGATGCATTTTTCGTAACACTTTCATTTCCTCTAAAAATGGAATTACAGCATCAGGAATAATCCTCTCAAATAACGCACGTAACGCTTTTGCTAATCCAGGAGAATACCCTCCTGTTGAAAACGCTATTTGTAAATCTCCTTTTTGTACAATAGAAGGAAACATGAAATCACAATATTCTGGGAAATCAACACAGTTATAGAGCTTTGAGTACTTCTTAGCCTCTTGATAGATGCTTTTTTGAAGATCAAGATTATCGATAGTGGCTATGATAATATCATAGTCTTTTACATCATTTGGTTCATAACTTTTAGTAATTAATATTAGCTTGTTTTCATGTATGATTTTTTTCATTGAGTGAGAACACTCTTTTGTCATAATAGTAATTGAGCTAGTATAATTCAAAAGTTTTTCCAATTTTCGTTGTCCAATAGCACCAGCACCTATCAACAAAACTTTTTTTCCTTCCAGAGAAAATAAAAGAGGCATGTATGTCATTTTTAGTCCTAGTCTACTATTTTATTTTTTGATGTTGTAAATATTCTTTAATACACAAATAACAAATACAAGCTTTACCTTTTTTCTCTTGCGGTATTTTGTCTAATAAATCCTGTGGCACTTTAATAGTATGGCACCAGCATTGATTTGAAGTTCCAACCTGACAAGCATTACGTTCTCCACACAATGGACAAATTTTTTCATCTTTATTATTCATAATGCCACTTTACTTTAAAAAATATTAACTAAAATATTGTTTGATCAAATGGGGATTCGTTCTAAAAAAAGTATGTAAATAAGTTCCAAATACTTTATCTTTTTTCCATACGCCATTCTCTCCGTTATCTCTTTTAACTAGAGGAAAATATCCGTTTGCTAAATCATGGGGGCTACTATAATGAAAAGCATGACCTTTGGTGTTTATGCCATCAAAATCAGCATCATAATACCCCATGCGTTTAAAACGTTTTTGCAAACTAAACTCAACATCTAAAAGCCCAAGCATTGGTTTTTCATCAATCTTTTTTCCAAGAAAAATAAGTCCTGCACACTCACCATAAATTGGCTTGTTTTTTGCATGCTCTAGCACACTGTGTTTAAAGGTGTGAGAATTTTCGATGCGTTTATACGCTTCTTTGGTTTCGACATACCCTCCAGGGATATATAAAACATCTGCTTCACATTTTTCGTCATTCACAGCAGATACCATCACAACCTCATCAAAGACCTCTTTTAAAAAATTTACATTATCATGGTATAAAAAAGAGAAATTTGCATCATGAACGATGGCTAATTTTTGTGGTATTTTTGGTATTTTTTCAAATGGATAAATCTTTACATGTAAAGGCTCAAACGTAGCTAAACTCATCAGAAGCTCCAAATCGATATGTTCTAAAACTTCTTTTGAAACGAGTGCTAAAAGCTCCCTATCCAAATGTTCGAGATCAAGCCCTAGATGCGTTGATTCTAAAGTAATGAGGTCTTTTTTTATCCAACCAAGAACGGCGATGTGAGGCAATTCTTCTTCTATTACTTTTTCTAAAAGTGAAAAATGCATGGATGAACTAACTTTATTTAAAATCACTCCTTTGATGGTATGATCGTCTCTAAAGGTTAACAATCCTTTGATGACCGCGGCAATAGTGATATAGCTTCCACTGGCATCCACGACAATGACACTTGGAACGTGTAAAGATTTTGCCACATCGTACGCACTAGCACCCTTATCCATGCCATCGTAAAAACCCATGACACCTTCGATAACTGCGAAAGAGTTGTGATGATAATGCTCAAATGTCCATCGAAGTTGTTCTTCATTCATCAAATAACCATCAAGATTGACGCTATGGCCTCCTGTAATGGCATCATGAAACTGTGGATCGATATAATCTGGTCCACATTTAAACGCTGATACATCTTTCTTGAAATGGTGCAAGAGTGCCGTTGTTAGAAGTGTTTTACCATCATTAGATTTCGTTGCACCAATACAAATTGCTTTTTTCATTAACGCTCTTTTCCTTCCCGAAACTGTAAGTCATGCAGTGTTTGATATACCCCATTAAAAGAAAGTAATTCTTTATGTGTCCCCTCTTCTGCAATCCTTCCATTCTTCATGACCAAAATCTTTGATGCATTTTTCACTGAACTTAATCGATGAGCGATGGTAATAACCGTTCTATTTTGAGCCAAGGCATCAAGTGATTTTTGCACATAATGTTCTGTGATATTATCAAGGGCAGAGGTTGCTTCATCTAAAATCAAAATAGCCGGATCTTTTAAAAAGATACGGGCAATAGAAAGTTGCTGTTTTTGACCACCTGAAAGTTTTATCCCACGCTCCCCAACAACACTCTCATACCCCTCTGCTAATCCCATCACAAATTCATGAATATTTGCTTTTTTAGCGGCTGCTATGACCTCTTCTTCGCTTGCTTCTAAACGTCCGTATAAAATATTTTCTTTGATAGTTCCATTAAATAAAAAAACATCTTGTTGTACAATGCCGATTTGCCTTCTTAATGACTTAACAGACACCTCTTTGATATCCTTACCATCAATCTTTATGGAGCCAATTTGAGGCTCATAAAAACGCATAATCAACGCACACAAGGTGCTTTTACCACTACCCGTACCTCCCACTAATGCAATATGCTCTTGAGGAGTGATAGTAAAATTGATATCTTTTAAAATACCTTCCCCTTGTTCTTCATATGTAAAATTTACATTATTAAAGGCGATATGCCCTTTAACGGATTCCATCTCTTCTTTTGCATCATCTCGCACAGTGCTCTTTATTTGCATCAACTCTTGAAACCTATCCATGCCAACTAAACCTTTTTGATAAACCTCTGTCAATGAGATAAAATTTCGAATGGGGCGCATAAAACGATCGATATAAAGGACAAAGGCAAATAGTACACCTATAGACATGTGTTCGTACTGCACAAGGTAAATACCATAAGCGATAATGATAACTTGCAAGGCTCCCGAGAAAAAGTTACTGATACTTCGCAAGTCTGCCAATGCCTTAAACGCTTTGGCTGTCATCTCTTTATAGGCTTGATTGCTCTGCTTAAACTTATGCATCTCATGGGCTTCGTTGCTAAACGCTTGAACGACACGAATGCCTTCAAAGCTATCTGTTAACTGAGCGTTTAGATGTGCAATTTTACGCTTTGAGGACATATACGCATGTCGTAACTTGGTGTTTTTATAGTATGTAAAGAAAATCAAAACAGGCATCAATAACAGTACAACCATTCCCAGTTTTAAATTAAGGCTAAGCATCACACCAATGGCCCCAATTAACGTAATAGGAATAAGCAATAAATCTCTAGGAATCTCCGTAACAACT
The DNA here is from genome assembly GCF_011769985.2 of Sulfurospirillum diekertiae. NCBI lineage: Bacteria > Pseudomonadati > Campylobacterota > Epsilonproteobacteria > Campylobacterales > Sulfurospirillaceae > Sulfurospirillum > Sulfurospirillum diekertiae. Next base: position 1,342,997 of record NZ_CP039734.2, on the reverse strand, counting down.
TTGGAAACTTCAGCGATATCACTCACCACTCGAGACATTAATGAACCCGTCTTGGTGTTATCAAAATACGAAAAGGAAAGCGTATTGATATGCTTAAACAAATCATTGCGCATATCGAATTCAACATTTATCCCAAGCAAGCTTCCCCAATAGTTCCGTACCCATACGGCAAGTGAGCGTAAAATAATAATCCCACCCAAAAGTAAAAACATCAATGTCATCTTCATTCCATTGGAAGCAATGAAATCCTCAGATATCATTAATTGTACAATATAAGGAAATAAAATATCCAAAAAAGCTAAAAGAAAAGTACTGGCCACCGTTGTATAAAACAATGATAAGTGATTTTGATAATAGCTCCAAATATAGCGCATCATAAACTCAATCTACACTTTAATTCGTCAACAATCTCTTGAAGAGAGTCCCATGTCTTTAGATAATTGATAAAAGGACGTTTTAGTACTAAAAGTTGAACTCCCTCTTCCTTGCACGCTAAAACTTTTTCCATCTCTCCTCCTTCATCACCACTCTCTTTTGTTATAAGATATTGTATCCCATAGTTTTTAATTATTGCAGTATTAAACTCTTTACTAAAAGGTCCTTGTATCGCGATAATATTTTTGGCTAAAAAACCCAAAGTTTCTGCTTTTTGTATTGATATAACGACGGGTAAAAGACGAATAAAAAGGTTTTCTTGATCCTTGATTTTTTGAAGGTCTTCCAAGTTTTTTATGCCTAACGTACTCAGCACTTTTTCACCTTTACATGTAAGATTAATATAGTCTACCAATGACGTAATATCCTCAAAATGTTTAGCACCCTCATATTCAAGATTTTTGCGCTCAAAGCGTAAATACTCAACACCACACTCTTTTGCTATTTCCATAGCACTATGCGAAATTCCTTCCGCATAAGGATGGCTCGTATCAAGAATTAAAGTTATACATTCATTTTCTATCAATACTTTTTTTTCTTCTTTACTGAGACGTTTATCAATAATTTTAACGTTATAATTTTCTAAAAGTTTTTTTCCATAACTCGTAGTAATGCTCACGATAAACTGGTCGTGATATTCAACTAGCTGCTCGAGCAGAATGCGTGAATCCTTTGTTCCTCCGATTAACCACACCATCTTTTTTCCCTTTGATACAATGCTCTGTTTCCATGCATGTTTTAAATGTTTCTTCTGTGATTTCACCATTGCCAAAAGCGTTTACATGTAAACCATAAGACTTGATTTTTAATGCTGTATTTTCATTTGAAGCAATAATTAATTTGGTGGCTAATATTTCACGCCCTACACTATCTATTAATGTTTTAACCGTACATGCATTAGGAAAAGCGATAATATCGACATCATTGATATAAGCAATTACTTCTTCATCACTTCGCAAAACTTTATCAACATAATAGGTCTCAAGTTCAGTAATAGATTGAGAATATACAGCAAGTTCTGCTGAAATTGAGGTAGATCTGACTAAAAGTACTTTCTCTTCTTTTTCAGTTAAGAGATTAAGCAACTCTTGTGTGCGATAGCTGTTCGAATAAATATTGGCTTGTAATTTATACGTGTTTAATGCTTCTTTAGTTTTTTCGCCGGCCACACCAATACGCAAATGAAGTAACTGGCGTATATCTTCTATTTTTTCAAAAAAAGCATGTAAACTTTGAGGGCTTGTAAAGAGCACAGTATCAAAATTAATAAGTCTTGGAATAGTAAACGATTTTTTATCTAATGTAAAAAAAGGACATTCTACACTCTCTCCACCTAAACTTCGGACCAACCGTGAAGTCACTTTTGCTTGGGTTTTTTCTGATGTTACCAGAACCTTATGCCCGTGCAATGCTTTATGCTCAAACCAAGCAAGTTTTTCGCGTAAATTTACTACATCACCTATAATAATGATAGAAGGTGACTGAATATGATTTTCTTCAACAATCTTTGAAATAGTTTCTAGGTTTCCGACAACCGTTCGTTGATGACATGTCGATCCATTTTCAATTACTGCAACAGGTGTGGATGATATTTTTCCAAAATTTACAAGATTTGAAGTGATCATCTCTATATTTTTAATACCCATTAAAAAAACTAAAGTGCCACTCAGCTTGGATACTGTTTCAAAGTCAATTTTTTCTCCATCATCTTTACTATGTCCTGTAAAAACATGAAATGATGTATTGATACCTCTATGGCTTATAGGAATGCCTGCATAAGCGGGTACTGAAATAGCAGAAGTAACACCTGGAATAATTTCAAATTCTATGCCTGCATCTACTAAGTCCAAGGCCTCTTCCCCACCTCGTCCAAAGACAAAAGGGTGTCCTCCTTTAAGGCGTAAAACATTCTTGCCCTCTTTGGCTTTTTCGATTAATGTTGCATTAATTTTTTCTTGGATAAGGCCGCCTTCGCAATTATCTTTACCATAATAAATAAGTTCGGCACTTTTGGGTGCTAACGCAAGAATTTCCTTATTAACAAGACGATCATAAATAATACACTCTGCTTCTTCAATCAACATCTTGAGTTTTAATGTCATCAATTCAAAATCTCCACAACCTGCACCTGCGATATATACTTTTCCTGTTTTCATCTTTTTTCCTGTTTTAGTAGTGATACCCACGAGGAGTGATCATTTTGTTTTCTTTGATAAACGTCTTTGAGTTTCCAACGATTACCGTCGTAAACATGTCAATTTCATGCTCTAACATATTTTCCAATGATGTAAGAACGTGATTTTCGCCCTCTCGTCCCGTGTTTCGCACAATGGCAACAACCGTATCTTTATTTTTATGCTTCAGCATAATTTCTCTTGCTTCAGCAATTTGAGTTAGACGACTTTTACTTTTAGGATTGTAAAAAGAGATCACAAAATCTCCTTGTGATGCCAAATCAACACGCTTTTTGATGAGCTCCCAATCCGTCAATAAATCACTCAAACTAATCGTCGCATGATCATGCATAATGGGTGCACCTACGACTGAAGCGGAGGCATTGGCAGAGGTAATCCCTGGGATAATTTCTACATTAAAGCCATTATCAAGAGCAATTTCTAGCATAATGCCCGCCATGCCGTAAACTCCGGCATCACCACTAGAGATAAGGGCGACACTTTTACCACTCTTGGCTATTTCCAAAGTCTCGAGGCAACGCTCCACTTCTCTTTTCATTCCTGATTTAATGAACACTTTCTCAGGAAAATACTCTTTTACTAAATTGACATAGGTTTTATGCCCAATGATGACATTTACCTCTTTTAAAACATGATATGCTCTAAAACTCAAATGTTCCAATGAGCCTGGCCCGATACCTACAACATAAATATTATTTTTCATTTCCAACTTCCTCTTCATAAATCGAAATGGTAATTCCGCAATTTTTATTTTTTTCTAACAAAAACACTCCTTTTTTACTAGAACTTACATAGGCACTAGGTGCTGAGATGGAGCGTACACCAATGGTTTTTTCTACAAAATCTGATCCACAAAATTTATCTTGTACTGCTCTTATTTCTTCTTTTTCTATTATTTTTAGCTCTCGCTCAAAATAGTTAACGGCTTCAAGCAGACCTTTTTCTTCTGCTTTTACCCATCCTGTCGCAAAATGTTTAATCGAATCTTCTCTAAGGTTTAATTTTTTAAACTCTTTTTTGACAGCTTCAATAATCGCCTCTTTTGGGATATCTTTTTTGCACCCAATACCCACTATGATATTTTGTGGAATAATTTGACTCATCTCTACATGTAACTTATTTGACACCACAATAACCCCTGATATATTTTTATTCTCAACGACTATATTCTCAGGTAAACATAGCGCTACTCTCTGCCCATTAAGTATCAAAGCAGTCACATTCTTTGCTTTTTTCAAAGAATCTATTTTTGCATTTAATTTCATAGCAATCGTATCAACGGCTATTTTATGACTGACATCAGAGGCTGTTGATATCACAGGAATTGCATCACATGCTTTGGCAATGATTTCTGCCATCTCGTTTGCTCCACCTAAATGGCCACTAAGCAAAGAGTTTACAAAGATACCTTGTTCGTCCATCACCAAAATAGCGGGGTCTATATCTTTACCTTTAAGAAGTGGCGCAATGGTACGAACCACAATCCCGCTAGCCATGATAAACAAAAGCGTTTTGTATTGAGAAAAAATTCGCTCTACTGTAAGTGTAAAACCCTCTATCATCTCTATGCACTTGCCATCACTGTATTTTGGCAAGGCATAAATGTCTGCGTTCTTTACATGTAAAGAATTTGCTTTCTCTAATCCTTGCTTACTTACGCTAATAATGGCAAGTTCTTTTTTCATGAGCGTGCCATACCTTCTCGGTATTCATGGGTAAAATACTTGTCATATAGCCTAGATTTAGAGTACTCATTTCCCATAAACCATCCCACAAGAATTTGCGCTGTTTTAGTGATATTGGCTTCTTTGACTTTTTCTTCAATAGTCTCAAGCGTTCCCTCAACAATTTTTTGATCCGGCCAACTAGCACGCTGAATAATTGCTACTGGAGTATTAGGCGGGTAATGAAGCACAAGTTTTTCCACTACTTTATCAATCATTTGAACGGATAAAAAGATAGCCATAGAAGCTTGATGAGAGGCTAATTTATCTAAGGATTCTGCTTCTGGAACGGGAGTGCGACCTTCTAATCGTGTGCAAATAACCGTTTGCGATACATCTGGAAGCGTGAACTCTTTTTTAAGGGCTGCTGCTGATGCTAAAAATGAGCTAACACCTGGTATGACATCAAAATCTATACCATGACTCTCCAAAATGTCCATTTGTTCACGATGAGCCCCATAGATAGAAGGATCTCCTGTATGAACTCTTGCAACACTTTTTCCTTCTTTAACACCTGCAATAGTAATATCCATCACTTCATCCAAATCCATACTGGCACTGTTATAAATTTCTGCTCCCTCCTTATGACATGCAATAACTTCTATAGGAACAAGCGAGCCCGCATATATGATGATATCTGCTTCCCTTACAAGGCGCTGACCTTTGATAGTAATAAGTTCAGGATCACCCGGCCCTGCTCCTATAAAATAAACTTTAGACATAACTCAGCCCTCCTTTTTTAAGGAGAATGGTTGAGAAGTAAGAGATATCCTCACGCGTTATATTTTCAAGATCATAAATTACTTTTTCATCCGCTTTTCCACAATTAGAAACAAGTACGACATTATCCATGTTGCCTGTTTTTTTAAAAGCATCTTTGAGTCGTTCAAGGTTACGTGTAACTTTCATAAAAACAACGTTATCAGAGCTATTAATCTCTTTTACAATATCTGTATCTTTTGAAATAGGTACTATTTTGAGTGTTTCATCACCCATAACAAGTGGAGTATTCAGACGTGCAGCAATGGAAGCAAATGATGTTATCCCTGGTATAGTTTGGACTTCTACATCTTTTTCTAAAAGTTCCATGACATAAACAAAAGTACTAAACGTCATAGGATCACCAATGGTGATAAACGCTACTGTTTTTCCAGCTTTAATACAATCATTGACTACCTTGGCATACAGTAATCTATCTTCTTCTCTAAGCTTATCATCATCAACCGTTGTAAAATCTGCATAGATTTTTTCAATATCATCTTTCATATACTGCTTTGCAATTTCAAAAGCCGTACTATACGTTTTCGTATTAGCCCTTGGTAAGATGACCGCATCTGCTTCTCTTAAAGCATTCACTGCTTTGATGGTTAACATTTCAGGATCGCCAACTCCTACACCAATTCCTATTAATTTAGACATTTTTTTCTCCTTTTTTCGCACTTAAAATAAATATAGGATTCTCAGCCATCATCATGTTATATTGACCAAGTAATCTATTTTTTGAGATATTTAATGAAACAACCTCAATGTCATGAAAGCCATACTCTTTCATCAAACTAAGTGTTTTAGTAAAAGTTTCAAGGACAATGGCATTAATAACCAACCTAGCGCCTACTTTGGCATGATCATCAAAATACTGAAATATATCACCAAGTTTCCCTTTAGAGCCACCAATAAACATGGCATCGAAGGCAATAGTTGGTAGTTCTTGTGGAGCATAACCTTTGTATAACTCGTAATTCGTTATGTCAAATTTTTTTAGATTTGCTTCTATCAAAGCATTGGCTTCTTCATTAACTTCTATACCAATGACTTTACCAGAGCTTAAATACCTACTAGCCTCTATACCGACACTACCTGTTCCTGCACCCACATCAATCAAGACACTATTGCTATCAAGTTCAAGTTTTGATATACAAACAACACGTGCTTCATCTTTTGTCATAGGCACATTGCCCCTAATAAATTCACTATCTTTTATATGAAACATTTTCAGTCCTTTCAATAACCACAACATTCATGCCAAAATTTCGTTCATTATTAGCCATTTGCGTTGCTATCATCGTTGTTATTTTTTCTTCCGCATAAGAAAGTTCTTCTCCTACATATACTAATACGTTTCCTAGTCCGTGAGTTACTAACTCTTTTGCGATCAATTGAGGTGTAAAAGCACTATCCGTTAGCACCCCTACAAGTCCAGAATCATTTAAAGCTTCAATAAAATCAAACGTTTTACCATGAAGACTTTTAATCACAGCGTCTTGCCAAGGTAACCCAATCTTGCAAAACATATACTGCATAGAAGAAAGTCCTGGTATTACCACTAACTCCTCATTGCTAAAATGCTTTTTTAAATACACTAAAAAACTATAAAATCCTGGGTCACCAGAGACCAATACCGCAATTTTTTTATTTCTGTTTGTTTTGATGTAATCCACAAGTCCTAATAAATCACTACTTATGTATTGACAGACTTTTCCTGATGCTTCCACTTCTATCTCTTGAAAATGTCTTTTTCCACCAATAAGTATGTCTGCGTCCTTTATACATGTCAGCACATAAGGTGCAATAAAATCTATACTTCCAGGACCCATTCCAAGTATATGAATCTTAAGCATTGGTATGATTTCCAACATAAAAATTATCCGTTCGCGCTAATTCTCCCTGTTCACTTGAATAAATCAATGCAGCCACCTCTAACTCATATCCACTACGTCTCACATGAGTTTCGCACTTTTCTCGTATTTCTTGTGCCATTATGTCAAACGTATCTTTTCTGTTTAACATTTCCACTGCTTCTTCTGTGGTATTGGCTTTGAGTATTTTTTGAATAACATCAAGTTTTTCTCCTGCTTTTATTGCATTTGCCGCCATAATTTCAAGCCTTGCATCCGATACGCGACTATGGGTATGAAATATACCTCCAGCTACTTTGACAATCTTTCCGATATTGCCAACAAACAGTATTTTTTTGATACCAAACTCACAGGCCTTCTCCAACATAAATCCTACAAAATTACTGATAATGATGATATTTTCATCCACTAATCCAAGATTGTTTGTGGCAAATTTGCGTCCATAATTACCAAAGGTAAAGACAAAGGTATCGGTATCTTGCTGTTGGTACATTGCTTTTAACTCAATAGACAAAGAGTCTTTATATGCTTCTTCAGACATAGGTTTAACGATACCAGTTGATCCCAATATGGAAATACCCCCGTGAATTCCTAATTTATAATTAAGCGTTCGCTTGGCAATCTCTTCACCTTTTGGAACAAAAATTTCTACTTCAATCCCTTGCTTTAAAATATCTATCACCTCAATCACGCTTTGTTTAATCATCACTTGAGGGACTGGATTGATAGCGGGTTCGCCTACACCAATAGGTAAGCCTTTTTTAGTTGCCACACCAACACCCTCGCCTCCTTTGATATGAATGCCTCTCTCCTCAGAAAAAGAGACGCGTGCTCCTATTTCTAGTCCACTCGTCACATCTGCATCATCACCACCATCTTTAATAACAGTAACAATTGCCAACTCTTTTTCTTTCTTTGCCGTATAAATAGGTATGTGTAATATTTCATTTGTTGGTAAAGTGATTGCAACGGTTTTTTTTAAAGGCGCATTCATTAATAACATACATGCCGCTTTTGTAGCAGCTGCAGCGGATGAGCCAGTCGTAAAACCGTATCGAAGCTTCTTTCCCTCATGAATCACATACTTTTGCATTTTTTAGATGCCTTCTCTTTGAAAAATTTGGTAGATAAGACCGTGTAAAATAGCAACGGCAACCGTACTTCCACCTTTTCTACCTCTTACTCGAATATAAGGAACATCATATTTTAGAACTTCTTCTTTAGATTCAGCCGCTCCCACAAATCCAACAGGTACAGCGACGATAAGGGAAGGTTTTGCACAATCACCTGATTTAATCATCTCCAATAGAGTATAAAGTGCTGTTGGGGCATTGCCGATTAAAAATATTTTAGTTTCTGGATCTTTTGCCGCATGTTCCATGCCTACAATTGATCTTGTAACACCACGTTCTTTAGCTTCTTTACTGACATCTTCATCACTCACAAGGCAGTACGGTTTGCAAGAAAATTTCCCTAAGGCAACTTTACTGAGGCCATTAACAATCATATTGGTATCACAATAGATTTTACATCCACTTTTGAGGGCATCAAACGTACTCTGGACTGCATCATCAGAAAAATCTAAAAGATCGGTATACTCAAAATCAGCCGTGGTATGAATGACACGTTTAACAACAGGTTGCAACGTAGCATCAAAGGCATCAATAGCACTTCCCATCTCTTGGGTAATAATCTCAAAACTCTTTTGTTCAATACTCATTGGCCGTCTTTCATACGACATGGTTAAATCCTTTCTTTAAAATAATTGGGATAGATAATCTGACCGAGTGCCCACATTCCGTCAAGCAATTTTTTTGTGGGCCTTGAAACGATCTCTTCAGGAATTAAATAGACGTGTTTATTTTTGATGGCATTAATTGCTTTAAAACCAGGTGTATTATAAATATCTTCTTCACTAACACGGTTCATCGCTCCATTCTGTGCGATATAAACATCAATATCCTGCGCATGAGAAAGAATTTTTTCAATCTCATAGGGCGCAACAGTGGAACCATTTCTGATTGATTTAGCATCTTTCGCAATATTTTTTACACCTAAAATCTCAATGATTGTATAAGGCATACTTCCAGGACTGGTTGTCAAAAAATCTTTATGACGCGTTTCAAAGAAAAGTCCTTTTTTATTTTCACTAGGAATGGAAGCTACCTTAGCTTTAATCTTTGCAACTTCATTCTCAAAAGATTCTACATATCGAGTGGAAGCTTCTTCTTTTCCTACTAATTTTCCAATCTTATTCCAATACGTTGGTAACTCTTGGTAGGTTGAAGGTTGGAGTGAAACAACTTCAATTCCTCGTGATTTTAAAAGGTCTATCATACCTTTGAATTTATTGGCAATCATTGGTCGAATCAAGATAAGATCAGGCTTTGCACTAATGAACTTTTCTGCATTATCATAATAGGAGTACGTAGGTATATCTTTGAATTTATCAGGATTATCTAAATCAATAGAAACACCTATTAATAATGCTCCTGCTCCTAAATCATCGATAAGATCTGTATGTGCAGGATATAAAGAGATAACACGTTTAAAAGGTTTGTCAAAAATAATTTTGTTTCCATTCTGATCTTCAATTTCTAGCGCATAAAGATGGCTTGATATCAGCAAAGCCACTAACCATAATATTTTCATTTTCGCTCCTTAAACTGGAATAATATAGCTCTTGTCGTTATCATGAACGGCAATACTTTCGATACCAAAAAGTCTTTTGATATTGATCGGTGTTAATACTTTTTTTGTAGTACCCATTTCTAAAAGTCCTCCATCTTTAAGCATGATGATCTCGTCACAATAACGTGAGGCAAGATTCATATCGTGAAAGACCGCAAGAACTGTTTTTTGTTCATTCTTCGTTCGTTTTTGCACCTCTTTTAAAACAAAATGTGCAAAATAAGGATCCATGTTTGATGTTGATTCATCCAGAAATAAAATAGGCGTATCTTGAATTAATGCTTTAGCGAAAGCCACGCGTTGCTTTTCTCCACCACTGAGGTTTGTAACCTCTTTATCTACCAAAAAGTTCAATTCAAAAACATCCTTAATCTGATCAATTAAGGCATACTCTTTTGCTGAAAGCCCATGCATTCTTTTTTTAAAGGGATAACGTCCCATTTCTAAGATTTCCTGAACCTTATAGGGAAAGGAAATATCAAAATTTTGAGGAACAAGTGCTATTTGTTGGGCGAACTCTTTACGAGAATAGGTATGACAAGGCACATTAAATATTTCAATCTCACCATGTGATTTTGGTACTAAACCAGCCAAACAATCCAATAGTGTTGTTTTACCACTGCCATTAGGCCCCAAAATTCCATAGAATTTTCCCACCTCAAGGCTCAAGTTGATGTTTTCTAAGATAGAAGTAGACCCACTTTTATAGCCAAGATTCTTTACATGTAAAGCACTCATCTCTTTTTCCCTCGCATCTTATTTCTAAAAACTATGGCAAAGAATGGTGCACCTAAAAGCGCTGTGAGTATCCCAATAGGGACTTCATGTGGAAGTAACGCACGAGAAACATTATCAGCCATTGAGAGAAGAATTCCGCCCCACAAAGAACAAACAATGATGAGTTTTTTGTTGTCCGTTCCCACTAAAAATCGCATCATATGAGGGATTATCAATCCCACAAAACCGATAATCCCACAAATAGATACGGTCACTGAGGACATCAATGAGGCAACAACGAGTAAAATAAGACGTACACGGTGTGTATCTACGCCCATTGAGCTAGCATTTTTCTCTCCCAATGACAAAATATTGATTTCCTCGGCATAAAAGTAAATCACCATAGAGCCAAAGGAAACAACAGCCAAAAGAATCATCACTTCCATCCATGTTTTACCTTGAAAACTACCTAATAACCAAAAGAAAATAGACGCTATTTCATCCCCTGCTAGGTATTTTGAAAAACTAAGCCCTGCGGAGAAAAAAGCTCCAATGATAACACCGGATAGAATCAACGATACAGGAATGATGCGCCCTTCAAACGTTGCCAAACGCAACACAATTCCAAGGCTGATTATCGCAAAGAAAAAAGCACTTCCTTGAATCATCACGCCACTCAATCCTAATAACAACGCTAATGCGGCACCAAATGATGCACCTGAGGAGATACCTAAAGTATAAGGGTCTGCCAAAGGGTTAAGGAGAACCCCTTGAAAGACAAGCCCACTTAAACTTAATGCAACGCCGGTTAAAATCGCTGTTAAAATACGTGGCAATCGTATATCATGCACGACAAACCACTCCGTAGAACCTATTACATTTTCTTTACTGCCTATCATGATTTTACAGACATCAAAGAAGGGGATATCGATATATCCCATTCCGGCAAATGCAATCACGCCACTAAGCGTTAATAAAATTCCACCAAGCGTCCAAACTAAAAATTTGGTGTCGGATGATAGAAAATGTGTTTTACTTGCCAAGTGCATAACCTGCTTTCTTTCGTTTCATATCTATTTCTTTATTCGTAATTGCATGTTCAATATGCTCAATAAAAATCTGTTGAATCGCTTCGTTTTCACCTAAGCCATGAAGATAAACATTGACGTTAAAACCCTCTTTTAAAAGCATACTTTTCCAAGAATCTTCTTCGTCACCGGCAATATCATTGTTTGCATGATCGCCTGCTACAAATAGAAACGGCATCAAAGTTACTGTTCTAATACCATTTTTCTTAAGTCTTGTGAGAACATTGTCATAAGAGGGAAACCCTTCCACGGTTCCAAAATAGACATTTTGAGATGCGTCTTGGAAGAAATAATCAATCATGGCATACGCAGAGGTAGAAGGATGATGTGTACCATGTCCAATAAGCACAACAGCCTCATCTGCCTTTAATTCAGAATATTGCAACTGAAGCGCCTTCATTGTCAACTCATAATCTTTAATATGCGTCAAAAGTGGATGACCTAATTTAATGACATAGAAATCATCTTTTAGGGAGGCAACTTCGCGTTTAAGATAATCCGCTTCCTCACCATTAATGATATGCGTTGCTTGAACGATAACCGTACCGTATCCATCAGCTTTTAACTTTTTAAGAGCCTCTTCGGGCGTATCGATTCGAATACCATCACGCTCACTGAGTTTTCGAATGATTTGTCTTGATGTATACGCCAATCTAACATCATAGTCTTTATAGGTATCTGCTATTTTTTTCTGCAACGTATCAATTGTAGCGACTCTTGTATCATTATATGTCGTTCCAAAATTAACAAAAAGAATCGCTTTTTTGTCTTTGTTTTGAAACAGCGTAAACCCATTAAATATAAACACTATCATCATCATAGAGATCAGCATTATAGTTTTTTTCATTTCATGCTCCTTTTTTCATCTTTGTACTCACGGCTAATTGTTGAATTTTCTCTCCTCTTCCTAGGTATTCCAGGTACACAAAGCCATCTTCATGGACGAGCTTTGTCAAAGAAGCATGTTCAACGGCAAACTTCCAGTAAGCTTTTTTATTGCCTGCAAGGTAGCGAGAAAGAATTGCCCTTATCGCGCCACCATGTGTTGAGATAAGAATATGCTTACCAGCATGGTTTGCTATGATTTCTTCAAACGCTTCATATGTGCGTTCAAAAAGCATTTTGACACTTTCACCTTTGGGTATCACAAAATCATAATCGCCACTAAAAAACTGCTCAGCTTCTTTGGGAAACTCTTCCATTAATGACGCATAGGTTCGTCCTTCAAAGACACCAAAGTCCAATTCACGTAAACGCTGATCATAGGTGACCTTAATCTTTTTTGAGCGACTAAATATTCTTGCTGACTCGGCACAACGCTCCAAATCACTAGAAATAATCACATCTAATGGCCCAAAAAAGTTATTTGCCACATGCGCAATACATTCTTTGCCTAACTCATTCATAGCAGCATCTAAATGGCCAAAATAAACTTTTTGCCTATTTAATCCTGTCTCTCCATGGCGAAGAAGGTAAATTTCTGTTTTCATAAAAGTACTCCTATAAATAACACAACTAAAGATGTTAATTCTAATACTGCTCCCATCGTGTCACCTGTGATGCCATCAATGCGCTTTTGAATATAATAAAGGCTCATAAAACCAAAACTCAAAGCACCCACAACAAGCCAAAGCGCATCTAAACCTAGGAGGATAAAGCCTATGACTAAGACACTCAAAATGGCAAAAAATACGCCTTGGATACTCGTTTCATCCACAATACTTTTTCCCATGCCTTCTTCTCTTGCATACCTTCCTAAGCCTGCATGAAGAACAGTATTTAAACGTGCCACGACAGGTATAAAAACGATATATTCCCAGCCAAGTTCACTCAGAAATAAAATTTTGGCAACCACATAGACAATAAGCGCTAACGCCCCATTGACCCCGATACAAGAGTCTTTCATAATCTCTAAGATGCGCTCTTTATCTCTGTAACTAAACAAGCCATCAAAACTGTCCGATAAACCATCAAGATGAAGCCCTCCCGTGAGTAAAATCTCAACTACAACAATGATTAAGGCAACAATTAATTTATTGTCAATCAAAGGATTGATGACCATAAACACCGCACATAAAATTAAACCGATAAGCAAACCAACGAAGGGAAAAAACTTTATAGCACGCCCAATCGCAATAGGGTCATAGGTTGTTTTACTAAATACAGGAAGGCGTGTCATAAATTGAATTAATAACAGTATCCCGTTCATTTCTGTACTGCCAGTTTTATGATGTAATGCATTTTCGCTTGGACGTATTCATAGCCCGTATCTTTATGATGAACAACATCACATTCCACACAACTTTTGATTCCATTTTTTGTATAGGTAAATTTTCCGCCACACTGCTCACCCAAAGCATACAAAGGGCAATAGCAAAAAAGACAATTAAAGGTAGTGTCCTCTTCTATCTTATGACAAGGAAAATACTCACACGCTTTATTTTGTACAAATTTATAGCTCATCTTATACCTCTGGGTAGACACGAATATCGCGTGTTAGATTACTAGCCGCTTCAACCAAAGGAAACACGAGTACCGCACCACTACCTTCACCAAGTTTCATGTTCATATGAAGCATCGGATTAAAGCAAAGTGCTTCCATTATCCACTTTGCACCAGGCTCTTCACTGATGTGAGAAGGAATCATGTAATCTCTTGCATGCGCGTTCATGCGGTATGCAAGCAAGGCAGAAACGCCTGAGATAAGGCCATCTAAAACAATAGGTACTTTATACCTAGCCGCACCCAAATAGACCCCCGTCATGGCGGCGATATCAAGACCACCCAATTTTTGGATGATGTCGATAGGGTCATTCACATCAGGCTTATTGATACGAACGGCATCCTCTACAACGGCTATTTTCAATCCTAATGTTCGCTCATCAATACCACTGCCATATCCCACAAGTTCAACTAACGGAAGATTCGTTAAGGCTTTTAAGCAGGCACTACTAGTTGTTGTATTGCCAATACCCATTTCACCCACAGCAAAAAGGTTGTAATCTTTTTCTACGAGTTCACGAACGATATCAATACCAACTTCAATAGCTTCAATGGCCTGTTCACGGCTCATTGCTGGGCCTTTTCGAATGTTATATGTCCCTGTAGGCATAATTTTATGCGTAATTGCCCCTTTGAAAACACGTGTCGAATCAATGCCAAGATCAATCACAAAAAGTTCACTGCCCAATGATTTGCACAGTGAACTAATAGACGCTTCCCCCGCAACCATCGCTTCAACGACATATTGTGTTATCACACGCTTAGAAGCACTCACGCCCTCTTCTTCAACACCATTATCTGCAGCCATCACGACGACTGCTTTTTTCTTAACGCGGTACTCTTTTTCTATTCCACTCAGTTGAATATTCATCTTTTCTAATTTACCAAGCCCATCAGGCGTCTTCAATAATGTCGCAATATATTCTTTTTGGTTTTTTTGGTTTTCTTCATTTACTCCGGTTATAGCAAGTAAAGTCTCTTCTAATAGATGCATCATTCAACTCCTATAATGTTGTAAATAGCTCTCATATCTAGATTTTCACGTAACAATAAAGCCAACTTGTCGTACTCACCTTGTTTATAAGCGTCATAGTCAAAGACTTCATCGACTTTTGTAATGCCTTTTTTCTCACGAATACGATTTAAAAATTCAGTGGTAAAGTCAGAATTATCAAACACCCCATGGATATAGGTTCCTATAACATTGTCCCGTATTGCCCCGAGTAATGCCTCAGTACCTTCAAATAAATTGGCTTCATTGCCATACGTGATGCCTTGATGGATTTCATATCCTTTGATACGGCATTTAGTCATTCCTTGAAGAAAACCTGTATTACAACTGAGTAAGCCTTCAAATTGCGTCGTTGTCTTTTCTTTTAACATCGTTGTTTCGATATCTAAAAGACCCAGTCCGGTTATTTCTTGAATGGAAGATTCAATTCCAAATTCATCTTGAATTTTTTGACCTAACATCTGAAATCCACCACAAATACCAAAGATAATCACCCCATTTTTTGCATGTTTAATCACCGCTTCGGCCATGCCTCTTTGTTGAAGATCCAGCATATCCTCGATAGTGTTTTTTGACCCTGGCAAGATAATAACATCTGGATTTTCAATCTCATGTACTTTTCGAACATAACGCACGGTTACATCACTGTGTCTCAAAAGGGCATCCATGTCGGTAAAATTTGAAATGCGCTTAGGTACAATAACGGCGATATCAATTGCCCCACGTGCTTTTTTTTCTAAATGCCTATCACCAAAACCATCTTCTTCTTCAATACCCAGTTGTATATAAGGGATAACGCCAAGAACAGGAATATTGATTTTTTCTTCAATCATACGAAGCCCTGGTTCAAGTAAGGTTACATCACCACGAAACTTATTGATAATAACCCCTTTGATACGAGCACTTTCATGTTTTTCCAAAAGTTTTATCGTTCCATATATTGAGGCAAAAACGCCTCCTTTATCAATGTCTGCAACCAAAACAGCTGGCGCATCAGCCATTTCTGCCATACCGGTATTGACCAAGTCATCTACTTTCAAATTAATCTCAGCAGGACTTCCAGCTCCTTCGATAATAGATACATCATAGTTTTCGCGTATCTTGTTATAAGCCTTCATAACCTCTATTTTCATAGCACCACGATTGGTGAAATACTCTCGAGCATCCATATTGCGTAAAGCTTTTCCATGCAAGATGACTTGTGCCTTGCGGTCTGTTGAAGGTTTCAGCAATATAGGATTCATCATCACATCAGGCTCCAGCCCTGCGGCTTCTGCTTGCACCACTTGGGCACGTCCCATCTCTTTTCCATCTTTGGTGATATAAGAATTTAAGGCCATATTTTGAGATTTAAAAGGGCAAACTCGCACACCATCTTGCTTAAGAATACGGCATAATCCTGCCACAATAACGCTCTTACCAACATCCGAACCTGTACCGTAAACCATTAAATTTTTATGTTTCATTAGTGTCTCTATTTTAATTTCATCGGTAATCCTGCGACTACCAAGTATGCTTCATCACTTGCACGTGCTACGTGCTGATTCATTCGTCCTGCAATATCTCTAAAGCGACGTCCTAAGGGATATTCAGGAATGAGTCCCATACCTACTTCATTGGACACGATAATCATTTCACCAGCAAACTCATGCCCAAACAGCACCAATGCATTCACTTCTTCTAATATCTCTTGTTCAATTTCATAAACTGCTTCATCACTGAGCGTTTCCCAATCCACATCGCGGTTCATAATCATCATATTGCTGACCAAATTTGTTAAACAATCTACCAAGACAACCTGTGCATCTTTTGCCTTTACATGTAAAGCTTTTGCGATACCTTCGTATTGTTCAATAGTAACCCAATCACTTCCACGCTGCTCTAAATGTTTTTTAACGCGGTATTTCATTTCGTCATCAAAAGCAATGGCGGTTGCTACGTAGCATTTATTTTTATAGCGTTTAGCCCTATCTTCTGCAAACAGACTTTTCCCGCTACGTCCACCACCGGTGATAAATGTAATCACTTACTATCCTTTAGTATGCTTTTGAGCGCCATAACGATGCAGTTATTCTCTTCACGCGTTCTTCCTGCAATACGAATACATTCGCCCTCAACACCAATTTTATCTGCCATGGTGCGAACATAAATTCCATACTCAACAAGGAGTGCACTAATCACAAAACTTGCTTTTATTCTAGACGGAAGTTTGAGCATCACAAAGTTAGCCATCGAAGGATAGACATACACATTTTCTATCCCTAAAAGCGCTTCTTTAAATCTGCACATCTCTTTGATATACTGCTTTCTAGCTTCTTCATAGCGCTTTAAAAAATCTTCCCTTACAAAAAGTCGAAGACAATACTCACCAATACCATTGATATTCCATAAAAATCCATGCTCTAAAAGTGCATCAATCTTACGTGAATCCATCAAGGCATACCCAAGGCGAACCCCTGCTATGCCAAAATCTTTAGAGAGACTTTTAACAATGATGACATTAGGATACATATCAAATAAAACAGTTGAGCTAAGACATGTCAATGCCTCGTCTTCATAGGCAAAATGAATAAAACTTTCATCAATAATAATGCGCGGCACAAAGGCTAAGCGTTTCAATAAAATGTGCATCTTTTCTAAAGAAAGATAGGCACCATTTGGATTATTTGGATTAATCAACACAACGGTATCGGGTTGTTCATTTTCAATAAATTGGCAGTATTTATCCGCATCAAAGCTATAATCATCACGTTCATTCAATGGAAAATAAACAACTTCACACCCTTTGCCCACAAACTCATAATACGATGAAAAAGTAGGAATCATTAAGGCAACTTTTTGAACCTCTTCTTGTTGTAGAAGCATCTGAATAATTTCAGTGGCACCATTCCCGATAAATATATTTTCAGGCTTTACATGTAAAGACTCCGCCATAACTTTTTGCAAAGAACGTTGCTGTGATGGGTAGTGTGTCAGTACCTTTTTATAGGCATTGGTTTGAATTAATTCACGGTCAATATAATCAAGTACTAGCTCAGAAGCATAAGGATTTGACAAATAGCATGCATCGATCTTGATTTCCAATGTTGGGAACATTTTTTTCAAGTCTTCCATACTTGGACTATGACTTCCCGCATTCTGTTTTAACGCATGAAACGCTTTCGTAAATTGAGTGTTACGTGCATTCATTGTATCAACCATAGAAATGTAATCATTGCTGCCATACTTCCCAATACAATATAGTCAATCTTTGAATGCAGCGTGAGTACATTACATACGTCTTGCTGTGTTAAGGGAAGGGAACCATCCCCAAGATAAGGCTTATTTTTGATTGCACCAAAATAGCGTGTAGGACCACCAAGTTTTAAATGAAATGCCAATCCAGCTGCTGCAATGGGCCAGCCTGAATTAGGACTTTCATGCCCTGAAGCATACTTTTTTAACGTATTAAAGCTGTACGATCCTTTAGCAGCTAAATAAATAAGTAATGCACTAATACGAGCAGGAATCCATCCTACAATATCATCCAACCTTGCTCCTGCAGTTCCAAAATGAGAGTAACGTTCATTTTTATAACCCACCATGGAGTCTAATGTGCTAATCGCTTTAAAAATAATAAGCCCCTTTAGTCCAAAAAGAAGAAGATAAAATAAAGGTGCTATAACCCCATCATTAATATTTTCAGTATACGTTTCTATACATGCCTTGTAGATTTCGTGGTCATCCATATCTTCAGTGTCACGACTGACTAAATACTTTATTTTTTCTTTTGGAACAGAAGAATTGATGACGTCCAAAACAGAATGATAGAGCATATGATGCGCCAAAAACATCGAAGCAATCACGATTGAAATAAATATTGAAATACCATGTGGAAGAGAAGATAAAAGAGTTTCTAACAGCCAAATAGCTACGTATGTAAGTCCTAATGTACTCACAGCAAGCACTAAGCCTCGTTGAAAAGTATTTTTATAAAATTTTTTTTCAAACCAACTTATATAACGCCCAATAAAAATGACTGGATGCGTTATAACTGTAAATTCACCAACAAATTTATCGACGATATACGCAAAAAAAGCTATTAATGCGGTATTCATTCTTTATCCTTTTTTCTTGAGTTTAATCAAAGAGATAACCTCTTTAGTTAAACAATTTAAGACATTGTATTAATGCAACGTGAGATAGAGCGCTTGTGATATTAAAAGTATCTTCAATAACACACATAATCATCTCTTCTCAAAAAGGAAAGAACCGATATAGTTTCAATATTATTCACTTTAACCTCTTCAGAAAAAAATATTGTTCTAACGGCACAAGTGAGAATAGCCGCCAAACTTATATACTTTTTCTTGTAACCATTGGTTACGCCCATTTTATAATCCCTTTTGTAAAGTTAATTAAGCTGTTTTATTCATTGTTTCAATGGATGTATTCAGTACATTCACATCTTTTACTTCTTTAAATTTTGTTTTTTTATGCTCGTATAAAGCAACAATGTCTATGGCATGTTGCGGACAATATTCTGCACATAGCATACATTTGATACAAATACTCATATCAGGAAGCCCTCTATGATGTCCAATATTAACAGGACATACTTGTTCACATAACTTACAGTTGACACATGCTTCTGTTGTTGAAGGAACGATTGTCTTGTTATACGTTGACATAAGCCCTTTCAATGAACCGACAGGGCAAACTTGTGACCAACCTCTTACAAATAAAAACATAGATACGATAGGAATTATTAACAATAAAGTGTCATAACGTAGTGCAATGTGAAAATGCGTAATTGTAGAATGATTGACTGTTTCAATAAGAGCCCGTGAAATGATTCCTAATGGACAAATTGTGCAAGGTAGTGGATACTGAAATACAAATATTCCTATTAATGTACCTATCATCATGACAAAGATATCATCCATACCAGGTTGCGGTACATACTTTTGCACTTTATTTTTTACTTTAGTGTATTTTTTATAGGTCTCATTAGATGTCATTTTACGTATAATTCCGCCCATATAAGACGTAGGACAACCCCAAGAACAAAACGATCTTCCCGCTAAAAAAAGAAGAACTGAAATTGTTAAAAAAGGTACGATAAGTTTTGTATTAATAGTGTGTGTTGCTAGAGAGAGCTCTATAAAACCAACTGGACAAATAAGCCTAAAATAACCAATACTTACATAACATGTTCCGGCAACAGTTATGATGCCAAATGCACCTAGTATAATGCTTAGCATAGAAAAGTTATGTACACTTTTTCTAATGATTTGTAATTTTTTTACATTAATAACTTTATTAATTTGATTCATTTTTTGCTACCTTTTTTACGTCTGCTATAGGAATCATATCAATGCACCGTGGAGGACAATAATGAGCACACAATCCACACCCAATGCATTTATCTTTAACAATATAAGGCTTTAACGGGGAATCTTTGAGTTTTATTTTTGTAGGTATATCACGTTCTTTAGTATAAGGTTTATCAGGAACTTCTGGATTTGGAAAGAGTACTACTCCCTCAATGGGGCAATGTAAAAAACAAACCATACAATTCACACACTCTTCTTCTTTTATAATGGCAAGACCAAGCTTTTCTTCTTTTAAATCTTTAACTACACTCAAAACATCTGTTGGACAAGCTTTAACACATAAAAGACACTCTTTTCCCCAAGCAATACAGCCACCATTTTTGATATCAATTATAGGTGTGCCGATATTTTTAACATCCCAACAAAGATCAATAAGTGTCACCGCTTTAGTGGGGCATGCTGAAACACAAGCACCACATTTAATACATGCTTTATAAAAAGTATCGTCTTTAATGGCGCCTGGAGGTCGTAAGTAGTGATGTTCTCCTGACATTAACGGAACAGCTCCAACAAGACCGAACATCGCTCCTGCTTCTGCGCTGTAAATTAAAAATTTTCTTCGATTAAAATTCATCTTTTTCTCTCTTAAAGATTGTCCTAGCACTAAGACTCTCTTATCATTACTTATTTTTATTGCTATGTAATGATAAGAAAAAAAAATAGATAAGTTGTGCGGAGAAAATAGATGAATAAAAAATTTTACCTTTTTTTTAATACAACATAAAGTTTTATCTCTTTGTAGTCATAAAATCAAATAAGATAGAAGAAGGACTTTTATCATAAAGTCCTTCATTATGTGTAGATATTCAGAGAAGTTTTAACCCAGTTCTGAGGAAATTTTGTTTACTCTTCTAATGTTTTTGCAATATTTTCCATCTGCTTTATTTTTTCTATGTTTAATGGTTTATTAATACCTACACCATAAAGTAAAACCATTATTATGCTCAATACTCCTGTAAAAAGTGCCATCTTTTTTATATTCAAGTATTTTTTTACTGAACCGAAGTTAAGATACAGGTGTAGACTACCGGATAAAACCATCAAGACTCCAAAAATCTTATGAACAGGATGCATCTGAAACTGAAACTCAAAACTATTCAGTATAATCATCAAAATACCAGAGCTCCCAACTGCCAGCAATGAAACCAATAACGTCAACGATACTACTTGTCTAAACATGTCGTTCCTTTATTTTTGTATTAATACAATCAACATTCAACACTAAAACTCCATAGTACATAAAACTTGTAGTAACTTTGTGTGCAATAAAGAGAGAACCTTGAATTTTATGAATATTTATAGGTAACTATTAAATAGATAATTTTTACTCTTTTAAGTTAATTTTTAACAAAATATCTGATAGAATCATAGTTATAAACTATAGGATAGGTTCACACATGTTTAAAAACTATAAAGTACTTTATGCAGAAGATGATGCAGGAATTCGTAAAAATATTGGAGAAATTCTTTCTCTTCTTTTTGATGATGTACTTCTAGCACAAGATGGGGAAAAGGCATATGAATTGTATCAAAATGAGTCTCCAGATATCATGGTACTCGATATTGAGATGCCCTATCTTAATGGCTTAGAAGTGGCCGAAAAAATCAGAAAAAGCAATAAAAATATCCCGATTGTCATGGCTACAGCTTATACAGACACGGCATATTTTTTAAAAGCAGTTGAATTAAATCTAACCTCTTATATTTTAAAACCAATAGAAACTTCTGATTTGAAAAAAGCACTTAAAAAATGTGAAGAGCAATTAAGTTATTCTAAAAATAGCGAAATTCACATCAATCAGAGCGCATATTATAATGTAGGTGAACGAACACTGTATATCAATAATAGTGAAGTCAGATTAACGAATATTGAAATGCAATTTCTTGAATATATGTTGAAAAATCCTAATAGAGTTATCAACTATAGTGAATTTGAGTATAATATTTGGGAAGAAGGGATGAGTGGTCCAGCTATTCGAACCCTTGTCAAAGATCTAAGAAAGCACCTAACCAAAGAGAGCATTCAAAATATTCCAAAAGTTGGATACAAGCTGGTTCTTCAAAAATGAAGTTCTTCTTTCTTTTTTTTCTTTTGACACTCTCTTTATTTAGTGGCGTAATTACTTTAAATGAAGAGAAACTCTTATTACATCGAAATACGTATCTTTTAAATGAAAATATCTTTATAGAAGATGCTCTCAAGCATAGCGATTTCATCAAAAACAATAACCTTTCCGTTTTTTTAAGAAAGCAATTTACAAAGAACTATTGGTTAAAAATACCTCTCAAAAACACACTCAATAAAGAGCTAGATAAAACACTTCTTTTTTACTGGAAGAATATCAACCTCCAAGTTTACTATAGCAAAGACAATAAAATCATCGAAACTAAGTCTGTAAGTGATGGCATAAACAATGGTATTTCTTACTACTCTTTCATTATAGGACCTAATGAAGAAAGTACCATCTATATCAAAGTCAATGATCACCCATTAGTGGATGATTTTTCTGCTGCTTATATCATCAATACTGAACAACTTATATCAGAAATTAGTAACTATGGGAGCGTTTATAAACATGGTCTTTTATTTGGTATTTTACTTACCATTCTTTTTGCAAGTTTATTTATGTACTTTATGACATCCTTAAAAAGCTACTTTTATTATGTCTTGTTTGTAATGTCCATTATCTTCATTACCTCAAACTTACACTGGAGCTTTTACTCAGCACTGAGTCCATACCTTGAAAAGTCAATACTCTATAACATTATGAAAGTGGCTAATCCTTTTAGTATTTTGATGACACTTACCCTTTTCACCAAAGAGTTTTTTGATCTCAAATATAAGCATGCCACGATTAATAGCATTTTAAATTTTTACATGCTCTCTTGTATACTAATGGTAATTATACAGTTCATCTTTTCAAATGGATCTTTGATTATTTTTTATCCAGGTATATTATTACCAGGTTTTATTTTAATTGGTCTCATTATGTTAAAACAAGACAAACTGCAAGCTTCCCTTTATTCTATCGCGATGATTTTATTAATCTACCCTCTATTTATGGAGTCCTTTATTAGAATATTCAATTTTGATGGTGTACAAAATATGAACAATTACCTTCAAGTCACCAGCACACTATGCTCTTTATGCCTAAGCATTGTAACCCATATAAAGCTACTCTCGATCTTAGAAGAAAAAAGGCAATTTGAAAAAGAGATACTTGTACGCTCACGCTTTAGTGCGATGGGAGAAATGATTGCCAATATTGCCCATCAATGGAGGCAACCACTGAGTCATCTTTCCTCTATCGTTGTCAATATAGACATGCACAGCCAGCTTGATAAACTCTCACCAAAAACCTTACAAGACAAACTCAATGAGATGCATTTGCAGATTCGTCATATGACCAATACCATAGAAGATTTCATGAACTTTTTTTCTCAGAAAAAGCAAAAATCTACTTTTTCATGTAAAGAAATCATTGATGATTCACTCTCTTTTATGCGCACATCCTTTGAAAGCAATCATATTCAAATTTACACACAGTGCGATGCAATGTTTGAAATCAATACATATAAAAATGAACTTATACAAGTCATTATCACCATCTTAACGAATGCAAAAGATGCACTCAAAGATAATCCTGAAGAAGATCGAAAGATTTATTTTAAAACAAGTAAAAATGAGATATCCATTAGCGATAATGCAGGGGGAATTGATAGCAAAATTATTCATCGAATTTTTGAGCCTTATTTTTCAACAAAACTTGAAAAGAATGGAACAGGACTTGGACTCTACACAGCAAAAATCATTATGGAAAATAATATAAAAGGGAGTATTCAAGTTGCAAACAATAAAAGAGGAGCCGAGTTTATCTTAAAACTTCCATAGTCTCTTGTTTTTTAAAATAGTACTATCGCCATTACTCCCAAAAATATCGCTTTAACAGAAATACAAAACAAAAAAGGTACATTACTTCCAAAAAATGGTAGACTTTGTACCTTTTATTTAATAATCAATTCAAAGATTAACGCTCAAGTTTATCCCATAAAATATAGTTTGGCTTAAACTTCATTGCAAGAAAAACACCGATGATCGAAAAAATCAATCCAGCAACCATTAATATACTACCAGCTTGTGGCTCATCTTCTCCATAACTTCCCATTGAAATTTGGAAAGTAACCAAAATCAATGCCAAATAAAGTAAACTCAAACCAATTGCTTTATAATTTAAAATATTTAATAATTTCATGATTTTTTTACCCTATCCTTTCCTGTTGTCTCCGTATCTTTAAAGTGAGATGTATCTAAACCATAGGTATTGATTTTACCTTTCCATACTTCTTCTACATTTCGTGTTTTACCATAACCCAGTGCATCATCCATACCTAGCATTACAGGATCAAGGAATCTTGTTTTATCAATCAACCATTCAACGCCATCATGAATCCAAATATTGCCTTTTGTAAAGGGGCAAACAGCTACACATATGCCACAGTCTCCGCCCGATTCAACCCAATACTGTAAACATTTTTTATGGTCATTGTGCCATTGGTAGCGGCCATTTGCATTATGAATATCTCGTGCTTCATAGGATTGTGGCCCTTCTGAGATTGCCTTGGAAGGACAGTCTCTTGCACATTTTTTACATGTTTCACAAAACTCTGTAACACCAAAATCAATTGGTTTATCGGGAATAAGAGGCATATTGGTAAAGATCTTAGAAAGACGAACCATTGGTCCATACTCAGGGGTGATGATAGTTCCCATACGACTAGCTTGTCCTAAACCTGCTTCAACAGCAAAGGCAACTGATTGTCCAACACCATTACAGCTTGGTATTGCATAGTAGCCTTGGTTACGAATAAACTGACAAATCCACATATCATGCGCCACCATACGAGAGTAACAAAGTGCCGCAGCTGCATGTGCCATAGAAGTAGCCAAACACTGCATCATATCACGGTTCATCGCAAAAGCAGAAACGATAACATTGGCAAAGCTATTTGGAATAATGTATTCATCTTCTGTTTCCGTTGGTTTTTCAATATCTTTAAAGTTAATTGGCTTTGTGATAAAGTTATTATCATCCTCAGGCTTATCTGATACTGTAGTAAAAGCCTCTTTAAAGATCCAATTTCGGTTCAATCTTGCAATACCCACTAAGTCAGCCCCTGCTAATCTTGTAACGTATTTAATCTGATTTGTTAATATGGCAGGATCTTTTTCATCTGGTGCTTTGTTATAGATATGTGGCCAATCCTTTGCTGCTTTAAAATTATCCCATAAATGCATCTTTCTATTTGGCTTTCCATATCCTAGCATTTCATTCAGTGTCCACGCAGCTGATTCCCATGCTCTAGCAGATCTTGCCTCAGCAACACTTGGAGCTTTAACGCCAGGTGCATGTTGTGCTGTATTAATCAAATTTTGCTTTTGGTCCATCATAGAAAACACCCAAAACTTAGTTTCTCCTTTGAAGTTTGGAATCATCACTGAAGAGGGATGATAAAATGCCACATGCCCCTCATTAAATCTTTCATACTTTTCATTGATTTTGATAGGAGATACCCCATCTGGCATCGCGAATTGATGACGAATCTCTTGCGATGCTTTTTCTTTTGCATGAGCATCTGTGCCCCCAAATGGTGCAATAGTAACCGCAACACCAACGCCAGCAACTATCTTTCCAAAATCTCTACGTGAAAGTTCAGGTTTTTTCTT
Organism: Sulfurospirillum diekertiae; assembly: GCF_011769985.2. Taxonomy (NCBI): domain Bacteria; kingdom Pseudomonadati; phylum Campylobacterota; class Epsilonproteobacteria; order Campylobacterales; family Sulfurospirillaceae; genus Sulfurospirillum; species Sulfurospirillum diekertiae. Next base: position 1,316,897 of record NZ_CP039734.2, on the reverse strand, counting down.
TTCCATATTTACTCCTTAAAAAATCATCTACCATACAATCATGATAATGATTTTAAACCTTCTTGTAACCTTTAATTAAATGATCCCAAGTACAACCATTTAACATCTGACTTATTATGAAAATTGTATTTAAAACTTATGCAACCGTTGTATAACTAAAATAGAAGGAAAATATTTTTTATCTACAAGTTCTATATTTCTTTTTTTATAATACGTACATTATTCATAAAATTTCAGGGATTTAACATGCTCGCTTCTTATACAATACTCTATGCAGATGATGAAGAACAAACTCGTGAAAACATAGGAGAAATACTTTCTCTTTTTTGCAAAAAAGTATATTTAGCCAAAGATGGGAAAGAAGCTCTTCAAATCTTTCAAAACAATACTATTGATATTGCTATTTTTGACATCGAAATGCCCTACTTTAATGGACTTGAAGTGTGTGAACAAATTCGTGAATTTAACCAAAAAATACCTCTTGTCATTGCTACTGCTTATACAGACACTGAGTATTTTTTAAAAGCCGTTGAACTTAATCTAGCAGCTTATATCCTAAAACCTGTCACCGCGATTGATCTCAAAAATGCTCTTAAAAAATGTGTTGCTAATCTTAAAAACAATAAAAATGAAAAAATTTATTTTTCTGATATAGTTTATTATGACACTATTAAACGTGCTCTTTTTGTCAATGAGAAAGATGTAATTTTGAGAAGAAGTGAAATCACTTTTTTAGAATATTTACTAAAACGTGTTAATGAAATTGTTAGTTATCAAGAGTTTGAAAATAATATCTGGGAAGAAGGTATGAGTAGTGCCGCTATTCGTTCGTTAGTACGAGATATCCGAAAACATTTGCCTCCAGAGACTATTATTAATGTAGCAAGACTTGGTTATAAATTGAAACTCTATAAATGAAACTACTACGCTCTTTTTTGATTGTTTATTTATTAATACTTTCTCCTGCTTGTGCTTTGCCTTATATTAATTTAGAAAATCCATCAACGTATCTCCTTAAAAAAGATATATCTATTGATGAAGCTATTAATAATCCTAGTTTTTCGAAAGTAAATCTACAATACTCTGATATGCGAAATTTAGATAACAGAAATTTTTGGATAAAAATACCTATGTCCAATAATAATGTTCAACAACTTGAAAAAAGCATTATCTTCTTTTGGTACAACGCCAAATTGGATCTTTATTATGTTAAACATAATCAAATACTAAAACATTCTTCACTTTATGACCAAGATCGCACTGGGTTTGTATTTGATAATTTTATCATTAGCCCCAATGAAACTTTAACCCTATATGTAAAATCTAATGAAAAAAAAGGGTATGATGTCTTTAAATCCATAAAAATAGTTAATCAAGAAAAAACCTTTAGTGTTATTTCAACAGATAAGTCTTATTTTGACAATGGATTCTTTTTCGGAATTTTAATTAGTATATTTTTCTTTAACTTAATCGTATTTTTTTCTATCAAAGAAAAAAGTTTGGGATACTATTGCTTGGTACTTTTACCCCCAACACTCTACTGTTCTCCTGATATTGTCGTCTTATTAGAGTGGTTAAACTTTTCCAATAAAAATATCATTGTCCTTTTTAATATCTTCTTCCCTGCCCTTCACATTATCACTTTTCTACTCTTTACTAAATACTTTTTTGAAACAGAAAATAATTATCTTTGGGTTGATAAATTTATCAATATAAGCCTTCTCTTCTCTTTAATATTAAATATCTACAATTTTATCTTTGACCACTACAGCTACATTATAGCAGCATTAATTCTACCCTTTTTTTTCATGGTTGGTATTGTCAACCTCAAAAAAGATTTCACAGTCTCCGTTTTATACATCATCAGCTCAGCCTTTATCTACTACCCATTTATCTTCTATTTTTCTTCATTTGATATCAAATTCTTTGATACCTACTTAAACAAGGGCACCTACATCAACAATATGCAGGTCACCAATACTATTGCTGCAATTTTACTGTGCTTTTCTATTTATATCAGGTTGAGTAAACTCTTTTATGAAAAACTCTCTTTTCAAAAAGAGCTTTTAGCCAAATCACGCCTTGCTGCAATGGGCGAGATGATTGCAAGTATCGCTCACCAATGGCGACAACCTCTTAACAATGTCTCAACAACTTTGGCCAACATTGAAATGACCAGTGAACTTCAAATGCTTTCACATGAAAAATTGAAAACAAAGGTCCATGAAGCCAATACACAGATAAAATACATGTCAAATACTATCAATGATTTTTTAAATTTCTTTTCTACAAAAAAAGAGGAGCGTGTTTTTCTCCTTAAAAGCGCCGTTGAGAGTGCCATGGTATTACTCCGAACACCTTTTAAACAAGAACAAATTTCTTTACATGTAAAGAGCGATGAAAGTACTATCATTGGATGTAAAAATGAACTCATTCAAGTCTTAACCATTCTCATGAGCAACGCCAAAGATGCCTTGAAAACCAAAGAAGACAAACAGATATGGATTACTATCAAAAACAAAGAAATATTCATAGAAGATAATGCAGAAGGAATTGATCTTGAGATCATTGAGAAGATATTTGACCCATACTTTAGCACTAAAAAAGAAAAAAATGGCACTGGTTTGGGGCTTTATATGGCAAAAATTATCATAGAAAAAAACATCGGTGGTTCTTTACATGTAAAGAATTCTAAAAAAGGCGCAAAATTTATCATTGATCTTAGCCATGTTAATTAATATGCTATATTTGTATGAAAATACTTCTAGACATTAGGAATGCGCAGTATGAGATAATAGGTTTTTTCGTCTAATTAACTTATATTTTACCTATAAACGTCCTATACTTTTTTGCCATAATTAAAATTTATAACTAAAGGAATAAACACTATGCGTGATGATTTTGACTACACAGGGCTCATAAGCCAATTAGAAGACCATATGAAAAACCCTCGTTTTTATGGACTATTAGATAATTACAATGCCAAAGCGACATGCCTTCACCCCGATGGAAAAGGTAAAGTTGTCCTTACTATGCAAATTGAAGATGATAAGACTGTCAGATGTGGTTTTGAAATCAAAGGTTGCCCATCACTGCTTGCACAAGCTTCGCTTTATTTAGATTCTGCTTTTAATGCTACGCTTTCAGAGACTTACATTTTAGCTGGTAATATTTTGAAACAAATCAAAGATGACGATTCTAAAGAATCACGATGCAGCATGTTATTTTTAACAGCGTATAAAGAGTGCGTAGAAGCTTATTATGAAAAAGAGAAAGAAGAGCGCATTACGACTCTAACTTTTTAAAACAAGAGAGATAATTGGCGATCTAGCTCAAAAGAGAGTTATTTACCAAGTCATCTCTCTTAAAACTGAAAAAAAAGTTATAACGTTTTCTTATATCAATTACAAACCTAAAAATATACTTTTTTTCTTTTCCATTGACTTTATCAAAGCCAAAAATGTTTTTATGGCTCGCTTGATTGCATCACCAGAGTATTGATTTCGTGATTGAACTCGTAATCCCTGCATAAATGTCATAATCAAGTCAGCCACTTCATCAGCGCTTTGGAGTCACTCCAAAATAATGGGAATGTCAAGCTAAACGTGCTGTATATTTAAGCATATTTATGACTTAGAAAAAGAGAAAAGTAGGGTTTACATGTAATGATGTAAACCCTACTTTATGCATAGATTTAGAAATTAACGCTTAAGCTTTTCCCATAAAATATATGTTGGCTTGAACTTCATTAAAAGAAAAACGCCGATGATCGAAAAAATCAATCCAGCAACCATTAATATACTACCAGCTTGTGGCTCATCCTCTCCATAACTTCCCATTGAAATTTGGAAAGTAACCAAAATCAATGCCAAATAAAGTAAACTCAAACCAAGCGCTTTATAATTTAAAATATTTAATAATTTCATGATTTTTTAACCCTATCCTTTCTAAAGCTTACAGCGTCTCTAAAATGGTCTGCGTCTAGACCATATGTATTAATCTTTCCATCCCAAACTTCTGTAATATTTCGTTTTGCACCATAGCCCAATGCATCATCCATACCAAGCATTAATGGGTCTAAGAATCTTGTGTTATCAATAAGCCATTCAACGCCATCATGAATCCAAATATTGCCTTTTGTAAAGGGGCAAACAGCTACACATATGCCACAATATCCACCAGATTTCGGCCAATAATCTAAGCATTTATTATAGTCATTTTGCCACTGTAATTTACCTGATTGATTATGAATACTTCGTCCTTCAAAAGTTCTTGGACCTTCAGTAATTGTTTTTGAAGGACACTCACGTGCACATTTTTTACATGTTTCACAAAATTCTGTTACTCCAAAGTCGATAGGCTTATCTGGAACTAAAGGCATATTTGTAAAGACTTTTGTAAGTCTTACGTTTGGTCCAAATTCAGGAGTAATACAAGCACCCATACGACTAGCTTGTCCTAAACCTGCTTCAACAGCAAAGGCAACTGATTGTCCAACACCATTACAGCTTGGTATTGCATAGTAACCCATATAACGAATAAACTGGCATAACCACATATCGAACATACACATACGTGAATAACAAAATGATGTTGCTGCACATGCCATACTGTTAGGAGCTGTTTGCATCATTTCGCGGTTCATAGCGATACCTGCAACGATAACATTTTCACAAGTATTAGGGATAATTAATTCATCATCAGTTTCTATTGGTAGTGGAACATCTTTGAAAACGATTGGCTTTTCAATCTGTTTATGCAAAGATTGTTCATAAGGTACGTCAGCTGGTATAGTTACTGCCTCAGAATAAACCCAGTTACGATTTAATCTTGCAACACCTACCAAATCAGCACCTGCCATACGTGCAGCAAATTTTACATAATTTGTAAGTTCCACAGGATCAGTTGTATCTGGAGGTCTTCTATCTAACCCTGCTGGTGCCCACAATTGGGTGTTAGGCATAGTCTCACCAGACCATAACATAAAAAATCTATTTGGATAATGGTTTCCATAGTTAATATCTAAGGTCCATCCAGCAGCTTCAAGTGCACGACCTGCTCTAGCTTCTCCTACATTTTTAGCTTTCATCTTAGGACCATTTTCACCATTTTCAATCTGACGTACTTTCTCATCATATGCTGATAAAAACCAAGGTTTCACTTCACCTTTGTAGTTTGGTTTAAAAAATGAGGTTGGATGAATAAACGCTGTTCGTACTTCAGCATATCTTTCCAATTTGTCGTTAACTATGATGGGAGAACCTGCAGTCATTGCAAATTGTTGACGAATTTCAGCTGCATTTTTCTCTTTTTCAGCTGCATTTGCACCTGGTACACCAAATGGAGCTATCGTTGCTGCAGCTCCAGCTCCGATAATCAACTTACCAAAATCTCTTCTTGAGAGTTCAGGCTTTTTTTTCTTTTCCATACTTCCTCCTTAAAAAATACCAAGAGTAACAACTTACACAGTGGTATTCAAACCTTCTTGTAACCTTTTATAAATAACCCCAAGTACAGTTATTTATTTTTTAATGTGTTTATGAATTAATTTCACATTTTAAGAATGATATACAAAAGTTATAGCTTTGTTATAGGAAAGATATAGATTTTAATTTTAAAATAATGAAAGTTAATAATATTTACGAAGTAATAAGTAAATACTTTTCTTTTTTTATATTTTTGGAGATTTTATAAAGATTTTGTCAATATATCAGACAATAATTTGTGTTAAAGGAACGCTTTTAAAAAAAAAGTAAGATAAAAAGTCGTCCCTAATATTTTATGTTTTATTCGCTTCCAAGACCAAATGTATTAGATAAGGTATTGATATAATTAAAATATCCAACAATACAAACCGCTTCAAAGATCTCTTTTTCACTGTATCCAAACGCCTTGATAACTTCTATATCTTCTTTCATGATTTTATAGTTATCTTTTTTTGAGGCACGAATACAAAAATGAAGTAACCTTTTTTCAGCTTCACTACAACTTAGGGCATCAATACCTAATGCTATTTCTTCAATTTCAACCTCACTCACACCTAAAGCCCGTGCAAGTTGCTTGTGTACACCTGCACACATTTTACACCCATTATCCAATGATACTAATATTGCAATTCTTTGTTTGGTGACATAAGGGAGTAATGTTTCTTTCAAGAGAAACTTGGAAACCATAGTATCTGTAGCAAAATAAACGTCTTCATTTAATGCAAGTAGCTGAAATATCTCACCCAAGCTACCCGTTTTTTCCAATTTCTTATCCGCATGTTTTTTAACAGAATCACTCATATTTTCATAGACGCAAAGTGCTATGTGTGCCATATTCTATCCTTATTTTTAAAATATTTAATTATTATAAATGTAAGTATAGAAAATAATTATAGGTTGTTTGTAGATAATAATAATTTTTCTACTAATTCTTTAATCATTAAATAATATTCAGTAGTATTTCTATCTATCTCGATGCTCAAAAAAACACCATCAATTCTATCAATATCTACATCTATAACTTTTTCTTAATTCTTTAATGCAGAGTATAGACTTAATAGTTCAATGACAGTAACCATTGCTTCAAAACCTTTATTACCTGCTTTACTACCTGCTCGTTCAATTGCTTGTTCAATGCTATCCACTGTCAGGACACCAAAAGCGACTGGTTTAGCAAATTGAAGTGCTACATTGGCCACACCTTTGGTCACTTCTGCAGACACATAGTCAAAATGTGGCGTTGAACCACGTATTACTGCACCTAAACAACATACTGCATCGTATTTACTACAAGCCAAAAGACGATTAAGTGCCATTGGAATTTCAAATGCACCCGGTACCAAAACAAGATCTAAATTTTCATCTTTGCCACCATGTCTCAAATAGGCATCCCGCGCTCCTTCTACCAAACGATCTGTGATGATATGGTTAAAGCGTGCATTAATAATAGCAACTTTTTCGTCACCATTTAGGGACAATTTACCTTCTACAATATTCATTATTATCCTTCATATCATACATTTTAACAAAATGGATATACTGATATAATCCATTGCAGACTCATTTATTAATTTTAGAGAATTGAATGCATGTGCCAATCATCATTCCCAACACAACACAACTTAAACCATACGCTACAAGATAGAAACCCATTACACTGATACCTTTTTTACTCTTTATTTTCATTGACAATAAATACTTGTTATTTTAAGCAACAGTTTCATTAACATTCGTACTTTTAATGACGCTAAGGCCAAACCCACTAATGCCAACAAACTCTTTATTCTTACTATCACTTAAAAGTTCTATATTTTCTATACCTAGATGTTTAATTATTTGCGCACCTATACCGTATTCACGAATTTTAGACATATCTTGTGTTCCATTATCCATAAAAATCAATACTCCACCACTTTTTTGCAGATAGTGTATGGCTTGAATTAAGCTATTATATTTTTTTGTATCAGCTAAAAGTTCATTATCAGGCATAATACTATGAAATTTTACTGCTGATCTATTTTTAATATTTCCAAACGCATAGGCTATATGATGGTTATCATTATGATCCACAAAGTCATAACGTCTGGCATCTTTGCCTAAAAATTGCGTTGTTGATTCGGCAATAACACGAATAAGTGATTCATTCATCATGCGATACTCTACAATATCAGAAATATAGACAATATTTAATTCATGCTTCGCACAAAAGATATCCAGATCAGGACGTCTAGCCATTGTTCCATCTTCTTTCATGATTTCACAAATAACGGCAGAGTCACCCTGTCCTGCTAAACGACATAAATCTACAGAACCCTCAGTATGACCTATTCTTACTAATGCACCACCCTCTTTAGCAATCAATGGAAAAATATGGCCGGGACGAACGAGTTCTGATTCATGCGATCCACCATCTGCTAAAATTTTTATGGTCATATCACGCTCACCTGCAGATATACCCGTTGCTGCTGTTCTTGCATCGACTGTAATTGTAAAAGCGGTTTCATATGATGAATCATTTTTTTTGACCATAGGCTCTAATTGCAATCTATTTGCTATCTTTTTTGAAATAGCAACACAGATAAGCCCTTTTGCATGACTTGCCATAAAATTAACTTTTTGTGGTGTAGAAAAAGAAGCAGCATAAACTAAATCACCTTCATTTTCTCTATCTTCATCATCTACCATAACAACCATCTTGCCTTGTCTAATATCCTCAATCGCTTGATTAACGCGGATAATAGCCTGGAATGTTTTTTGATCGCTTAATATTGCATTCATGTTTTTCCTTTAAAGTAAATGACCCATCATTTCTTTTTTAGTTTTCAAATAATCAACGTTATGATTATTTGAAGGTATAATAATTGGCCATCTTTCAATAATCATAATGTTTTTTAAACAACTCATTTTTTTAGGGTTATTCGTAAGCAAACGAATTTTATCAATTTTAAAATGCTCTAAAATAGTTTCTACCACTTCATAACTACGTTCATCACTTTTAAAACCCAACTGATGATTTGCTTCAATAGTATCGAACCCTTGATCTTGTAGCGCATAGGCATTTACTTTATTAAACAAACCAATATTGCGTCCTTCTTGACGTAAGTAAATGATCATTCCACCAAGTGATGAGATATTCTGCAATGCAAACTCAAGCTGTTCACCACAATCGCATTTTAAAGAGCCAAGTGCATCCCCTGTTAAACATTCACTATGAATTCTAACCAATGGAATCTGCCCAAGAGGTTCTTTGAAAATCACTAAATGCTCTTTAATACCTTCTTGAAAAGATTGGATTTTTAAATTTCCAAATTTGGATGGAAGATTAGCAATATTTGAGATTTTAATGTTCATTCCATATCCTTTAATAACGTTTTATCTATTGCTATGTAGAGATATAAGATAAAAGACCTTGTATATAACCTCGCAAGGGTACATACAAGGTCTGCTTATTACAAGCAGACCTATCTCAAAAATGTAACTTATAGTGTCATTTTTGTTTTAACATCATTAACACTCTTACCTGCAGCAACTAGACCAGTAAGGCGTCCGAATGTCATACAACGTCCATGACCAATACCTGGACAGATTGTTGGGTAATCGCCTGCAAAGAAGTTACCTTGTGCAGCACCAGCAACATAGAGGTTATCAAATGCTTTATCATCTTTATCAAGAACAAGCATTCTATCATCCGTACTAAGACCGCCACACATTGTAAGTAATGTTGCCAAAAGCTTACCAGCATAAAAAGGTGCCTTTTCAACAGGATAAAGACATTCAGATCTTTTACCAAAATCTGTATCATTCTTAACCTTGACAATTTCATTGTATCTTTTAACAGTTTTAACAAATTCTGCTCTTGGAACACCCATTTTATCTGCAAGTTCTTCGAGAGTGTTAGCAACAACAACTTTTCCCTCAGAAATATGTTTTTCAAGCATATGTTTTTCATCGTCCATGCTCCATTCTTTAACGCCTACAATTTTATCTTGTTGGCCAAAGAATAAACCACCACCAATTTTTTTCTTCATCATCTCTTCTGCATAGCTAAGACCGTTTGCATCATAAACAGACCAAGCAATGCCATCTTTTTGATACAATTTACCACAACTCATTGATTGTGTATTGATATCTTCATTTTTAAAACGTTTACCATATGCGTTTACATGTAAAAAGTTATAACTTTTTGCACCTGCTTCTAAGTGAATAACTGCAGCATGGTTTGCATCTCTTTGCATAGCACCACCAATATCCATAGCAATCATATGACCATCACCGGTATTGGATTTACTTGGAAAATAAATTTGAGCATCTGCAAGTGATGATGTTTGAGAGTAGTAAGAAACCATATCATGATTTGAAGCATAATCGCCTGATGCTATAATAACAGCTTTTTTAGCTGCATATTGAACATAACCTTTTTTGGTTTTAGCAATAACTGCTGTAACTTTATTACCATCTTTAACAAGTTTAAGTGCTCTCGCTTCAAAAACTACATCTACGCCTTTCTCTTTTGCAATTTCAACAAGAGCATCAACCACAGGTGCGTTACCAGGTACGCCATTTTTATCTCTAAACATATGTGTTACTGGGTGTTCATAATAGAATGGATCTTTACAACCTTCAAACCATTGACCATTTTGAAAGCCTTTTGTTTTCAATGTGTTATCGAGCCAATCCATACATGCGCCACTTTTTTCAATAAAGAGTCTTAGTAAGTCTTCATCAACACGTCCTTGTCCCCATCGTTCAAGTTCTTTCGCGATTTGTCTTGGATGAATATCTTTAGTGATTCCGTGTTTATCTTGAAAATCTGAACCAAATGCAGTAATATGGCCACCACGGGCACCTGGTCTTTTATATTTTTCCAACACAATTACTTTTGCACCAACTTCTACAGCAGAAATAGCTGCACACATACCTGCAAAACCAGCTCCAATGACGATAATATCAGCTTCAACAGTCTCTTTAACTTGGCTTGCATCAACTTTTGGTAAAGTATTTGGATATGCAGGATTTTTTGAAGGAGCAATTCCTCTTTCAGTGATAAAAGGTTGCGCAGCTGCTTTATCTAAATCTGGACCTTTTTCTGCAGCACTCAAACTTGAACCAATTCCTGTTGCACCTAATGCCACAACTCCTGTACCAATTGCACTGGTCTTAAAAAAATTTCGTCTTGATTGATTTGTCATCTTTTTTCCTTTTTTGATTTTTCGTATGTATTGACTCTTGCGAGCACCTTATTCTGTTCTGTTTTTTATTTTTGTTTTAGGGGATACTTTGTTAATTAGAACTTCCTTTTCCGTATAATTTTTCATTTATTTTAATTTTTTCTTTTGCAGAGCCTTTTTCATAAAGAGCGTGTTCTGGCTTATAAATATTTAACATATTATTAAGTCCGTTATGTCCTATCTCTGCATGACAACTTGCACAACCCAATTCTTTATTTGTACCAAGAAGTCCATTATAATGCTCATGCATTTGTCGAGCTTTTGGACTTATTTTTTCATTTGTTGCATAATTGCTATGACACTTAATACATCCATCATCATAAACAAATTTAGCTCGCTCTTCTCTCTTTTGTTGCCAGTCTATAGCATCTGGATTTCCAAAAAAATGAGTACCTACTTCAGACATTCCATTTTTTGCTTTTGTAAAAACATAATTGACAAGATTATTATGAGGAAGATGGCAATCAACACAATTGACTCTTATGCCTGTTTTACCGTTGCCACCATGAACATCGTTATCATATGATGCTCTCATCGGCGCCATTTCATGACAAACAACACAAAACTGAGGCGTTCCTGTTCTTGATATTGCTTCATAGGATGTATAAGAAACGATAAAGCCTACAACAATTCCTACAACTAAAAGAAGTGGAATTTTCTTTTTAATAGACGTAAAAATATTTTTTATCATGGCATTACCTTCTTCATCCAATTAGGAACCTCTTTTTCGTGACACTCCATACATCTATTTTGTGAAGGTTCATGTTCTTTATGACACTCATCACATGATAATGTTGGGCCATCATGATAGGAATTATGAGGATTGGTATGGAACATATCCATAAATCCTGTTCGTTTGGCCATTTTTTCTTTACTTCCATGACAGCTAAGACACCCTTTATCCCCAATGTATTCAAATTTAGCAGGAACACGTCCTTGGTCATCATGACAGTGAATACAATCTATGGATAACTTCGCATGGTGCGATTTGATTGGGTATTGGTCTCTTAATTCCTTGCTTACTTCTATCACAGGTGTAGCCTCTTTGGCTGTAGTAGTAGGTGACATAGCATTGTCAACAGCCTGTACAGAGATACACAGTAACACAATGGAAAAAAGAAAGATGCCAAGTATTGGAAAAACTCTTTTCACGTTACAACCTTTCTTTTTAATTTCTAAGTTTAAGTATAAAGCAATACACTATCAGAGAACTCATCTGAAAATTAAAAAAAACTTAAAATTAAAGGAGGTGTTGAAGATAGAAAATGCTTACATGTAAACCATGTAATGAAGTAGTTTTACTTTATAAAATATCCTTGTACACAAACAAAAACACTATTCTGTCCTGTACATTTAATCATTTGCTTCAGAAATAAATTTTTTGATAGTTAATTTGACTCGCTAAAACTAATTACAATGTTTTAACTTTTAAAATATATCCTTCACTTGGGATGTTTTCAATATCAATAGAGTGAAGTTGTTTTTTAATTCTCAGGATAGCATTGTGTAAGATATTTTTATTAACAGATTCGCCATCGTAAATGTAATCTTCTATCATATTATAAGAAACCAAACGACCTATATTGTAAGACAATAACCAAAATATTTTATTGCTTGTATGTGAGAGAAAAACAGGTTGATTATCTATATATATAATCTCTTTTTGGTAATCAATATAAACACTTTCACTAAGAATTTTTGTCGTATATTTGATTCTTCCTAAACTCATTATAAGAGCTGTTTGTAACTCTTCTATATCTAAAGGCTTACGCAAAAAACTACACGCTCCCTCTTTCATACTCTCAATCAAGTTTTTATCATTATCATAAGAAGTCATAACGATAAACAATTGTTCGGATTTGAGTTTTAATATCTCTTTAATCATATCCAGTCCATTAATACCAGGCATATGAATATCCGTGATAATAACATCAATATGATGTTCTTTAAAACTTTGCAATCCACTTAGTCCATCTGCCGCTTCATAGCAAGCTTTGCAATAGGGCTTAATATCTTGTTTAATCGTCGTTCTTGCAATCTCATCATCTTCGACTATAAGTACACAGATATCATTAAGTAAATTAAGCGTTTGCAGATGCATCGTTTTGCTCCTTTGGAGATAAATAATTTTTAAAAGAAAATCTAAATATTGTTGGCATTGAAGATTGCACCAATACAAGATCACCTTTGAGTTTTTCTCTGGCTAATTTTCTTGCAAAATAAAGCCCAATACCACTGCCTAAAGTTTTTTTAGAACTTTTAATATTGTCAAAAAGTTTTTCTTCAATCGCTTTACTAATTCCCTCTCCCCAATCTGCAATATCAACGTTGACTAATTCACCATCAAGAGAAACATGGATTTGTATTTTATTATCTATTCTGTCATTCGTCATCAGTAATGCTTCTTTTGCATTTTGAAGCAGAACCAGTAATACTTGTTGAATGAAGTTATCTACAGAAGTAATGTTTAACATGTCACATCTATCACAGTCAATCTCAACACTGATATTGTGACGAGAAAAATCAATATAAAGAACTTGTAAAACCCCGTCTATACACTGTTTTAAGCAAAAAGTAGTGGCATTTCCATCAAACCTATAAAAGTTTCGAAACATCCCAATAGTCGTAGACATAAGCGCAATAGCTTTTTGAGACATGATAAGGTTCTCTTCTAAAACTTCAGAAGTCAGTGTTTTATTTTTTGATTTGGAAAGCATTGAAGAGGATAAAAGACTTAAAGAATTCAAAGGTTGATGCAATTGATGATTAATCCCAGAGATGAGTTCACCTATCTCACTGATGCGAGAACGATGTGCTAAAATAAACTCATATTCATCTCGTTTCAGCTCAATTTCGCGTCTCCAATATTCATGTAAAATATTAATGATAACAATAAATATAGCACCTAGAATAAAAAAGATTACACTAATCAAGATCAACTTCTTTGTTTGCACCGTCAAATTTGCAAAAGCAGTTTCTTTTTTTAACGTGAGTACCACTTTCCATCCTGTAGATTCAATCGTATCAAAAAAAGCCAAATAAACTTTCCCCTTTACAAGGTATTCAATATATCCTGACTTTAGTGCAAATATTTTTTCTTCCATCCAGCCAAGTTCTGGATTAAATTCAGAAATTTTCTTACCGATAAAATTAGGATTTGGATCAACAAGAAGTCTTCGGTCTACATCGATAAGTGCTGCAAAACCTCCATCCAAGTTACTCGAAGAAACTTTTTCTTCCACATCTTTAATCTCAACAACCAACGTTGCCACACTATCTCCATTAAAAGGAGCAATCGCCGCAACCATATTATCAATTTTATTAATAGGGCTTTTAAAAACTTTACTGATTGTAGGATTAAAACCATTAGCCAACATCGTTTGATAAGGCATATTGGCTTCTTCCTCTTGTGGAGTAAGTGCCCAGTCAGGTTCTGTATGAATGAGGGTTTGACCTTTGTAGTAAACCATAGAAGCATCAATATTGGCAGATTGATTGACGAGGTAGAGATAGTTTCGTACATTAGCAGGTGATCTATCTTGAAGATTCTGTGCACGCCGAGCCAAAGCAAGAGCTGTTCGCTGCTTATCTCCCAACCATTCTTCAATATCTCGTGTTAAATCAGCAGATTTACCTTTAAGTTTATCATAGATTTCTGTACTGGTTGTTTCATACATCATAGAATAGTTGATACTAAGAAATGCCGTAAATCCTAAGAGCATACCTCCCATAATAGAAAGGATAATCTTTTTTTCCAACTTCATTTAGCTTTCCTTTCTCATGAATTATAAAAACTTTCAACTTATTCTATAAAATTGGGCTTTGTTTTTGTCATTGCATTAATCCATGCTACTAAAGCATTTAGATCTTTTTCAAGTTCTTCAAGAGTTCTTTCATAGTTTCTCCAAGAAAGCCACAAGCCCTCTACTAACTTACGAATATTCTCAGGGTATAAAATCCCTTCTTTTTCGAACATTAATTCAATACTTTCTTCCTCGTTCCATACAGTCTCACCGCTATCCATTAGTTTACATGTAAACATTAGAGAACTCTCATCAGAGACACAAAGTTGCTCTTCTTCAAAGAGAAATTTGATTGTAATTTCATTTTGTGATTTGGGGCTAAAAAAGACTTGTTTAAGAGCAATTTTATCAATATCATTAAAAATAGCATAGCACAAGGTATCTTCTGTATCATCATAACTTTCAATAACTTTTGCACTATCATTAAGCTCTTTAATGTTTTGATAGATTGTTTCTGTGTTAAACGTATAGGCAACCGCTTCATCTTCTGTTGCAAAAAAAATATCATTTACATAGGGTTTAAATCCATAGTGTACACCAAAGGCATTGGCAGCAGCTACACTTTCATTTTTTTCGGGATGAGCATATTCTAGATTTTCTTTGATCTCTTCTTTTAATTCTTTGATGGTAATTGTTCTTATTTCATCTAACATAGTCTTCCTTTATTCATCAAACTTTATTATATGTCATTATTAAACTTTAACATATTTTTTTATTGAATGCGTTGTTGTTAATAAATGCACTGAGGACTTTCACGGAAATTGAAACAAGTTCCGGATCAAACTGCGTTCCACTGCAACGATCCAACTCATTAAGAGCTTCATCAAATGTGCATTTATTTTTATAATTTCGCATAGATGTCATAGCATCAAAAGCATCAACTATCGCAATGATTCTGGAAAAAAATGGTATCTTTTTATTTGTAAGACCATCTGGATAGCCTGTTCCATCCCATCTTTCATGATGATGTTTAACGATTTGAGCATGCTCTTGAAATAAATTGATATTTTGAAGCATTTGAGCTCCAAAAGTAGAATGTTTTTTAACACTCTCATATTCTTCTTTCGTCAAATAATCATTTTTTTGCAAAATTTTAGGATCAATAAGAATTTTTCCTATGTCATGCATAAAAGCAGATTGGTATAAAAGAATTGTATCCTTTAACCCTAAGTTAAGAGCATTACCAATTGAACAACAATAACGAGCCACTTGCTCTGAATGGCCTGATGTATAGATATCTTTTAGTTCTATGGTGTGAATTAGCATATTCATCACATCTTGCTTAAAATCAACAATACAGTCTTGACACAAAAATGAAGACATATCTGACATGCTTAAACTTTAAACTTTTTAAGTTCATTATCGAGTTTATTAGTCATCGAAGAGAGGTGATCACTAGCACTTGCTACCTCTTCAATACTTCTAGCATTAGCACTTGCAATAGTATCTACTTCTTGTATTTTTTTAATCATAGTATCGACTGATTCATTGACGTGTACAAAGTCTTGAACACTTTGACGATTGTTCGCAATTGTAGATTCAAGTATTTTTGCATTATCACCTACAATAGTTTTGAGCTCTGAGGATAACTCTGCAAGTTTAAATATCTCTTTAGAGTTAAAATCCATCTCTCCACTTGCATCAGCAATTGATTGAACAACAACATTAATGGTGGTATTAATTTCACTCAAACTTTTTTGAGTGCGTTCTGCTAATTTTCTAACTTCATCAGCGACCACAGCAAAACCTCGTCCGTGCTCTCCAGCTCGTGCAGCTTCAATGGCGGCATTAAGTGCAAGCAAGTTGGTTTGATCCGCAATATCAGCGATAACGGTTAGGACATATTTTATTTCTTCTGTATTCTCAGAAGTAACTTGAAGTTTTTTTGCTAATTCTATTTCTTTTTTCGAACCCACTTGTAGTATTGAATTGACTGTATCCATCTCTTTTTGAATAGTTTTAAAATTTACATTTGCCAAATCTAATTGTTCACTGTTATGTTTGATAATACTCACAGCGTTTTGTACTTCTTGCAAAACATTGCGCCCCTCTGTAACGGAAGCGGAAACGATTAAACTCTCTTCTTCTGAGCGTTTCCCTACCGATAAAGAGGTGGTAGAAAGTTCATGCGCAATCGATGCATTTTCACTGCTACTTTCTTTTGAGTTGGTAAGTAAAATTTGAATCTTTTCAATAAAAAGGTTTACTGAAGTAGCAATATCCGCTAACTCATCCTTGCTTTGCACTTTCAAACGCTGAGTGAGATCCCCTTCTCCTGATGACAAATCTTTCACCATCGTCTGCAATGCGTGCAGTGGTTTAAACTGCCATTTTAAAAGAGCATAAATTCCAATCAAACCTAACAAGAAAAAGCCAAAACTAATAAAGAGTAATTTTTGAGTTTGCGCATTTAGATTAGAAAAAGCAATTTCTTTGTCTACGGTCACGACAACTTTCCAGCCGGTAGCTTCAACGGTATCAAATACTGCTATCCATTCTTTCCCCGCCATTTTATAGTCAGCTAAACCTGATTTTTTAGAAAAAATTTCCTCTTCCAGCCACTTTAATTCAGGAGCATTTTCAGAAAGTGACTTCCCTTGCATCTTTACATTTGGATCAACAATAATTTTGTGATCAGCCCCTATCAACGCAGCATAACCACCTTCAAACTTACTCTCACGTACTTTTTCATTAATATCTTTAATCTCAACAACCAAGGTCACTTCACTGTCACCATTAAAAGGAGAGACAATAACCAACAAATCAGTCACTTTATCGATAGGACTTTTAATAATAGGACTGATCGCTTGTTCTTTAAATTTTTTGGAGAGCATCATTTGATATGGCATATTGGCTTCTTCTTGCTCAGGAGAAGGTGCCCAGTTAGGATCGGTATGACGAAGTGGCATACCTTTATAGTAAACCATAGAAGCATCTATCTTCGCAGATTTATTGACAAGATTCAAATAGCTTCGTAAATTTTCAGGGGATCTATCTTCAATCTTTTGCGCAACATCTGCTAACGCACTTGCGATTTGTTGCTTTGATTCAAACCAATTTTGTATGTTTTGAGTCAACCCAAATGACTTATCTTTAAGCTTTTCATAAATTTCTGAACTTGTCGTTTCTTTCATCATCGAATGGTTAATGACTAAAAAAACAACAAATCCAGTGACCAATCCTAACACAATAGAAAGTGTAATCTTCTGTTGCAATTTCATATCTGTAATCCTTGAGCATGTATTTTTAGTTACATGTAAAGCCATACATTTAAAGCTTTACATGTAAATAAAAAATGGGCGTTGCATACTTACATGCAAAACCCATTTTATTACAAGGAGATCTATACTTGTTTCGTTAGAAAAAATATATTGCTATTAAAATTCGTAACCAACTCTAAAACGGATTTCATCTCTGCTATATGCATCATTACTATTATTTGCAATTTCATAAAAGCCCATACAGTAGAGACCTTTGAGTGAACCGCTGAAGTTGTGTATAGCATAGAAACCTGTTTGATCAATCTTTCCAATACCAACCTGTGATGATGCTGCACCTTTTTCATCTAAATCAATATTGACATAACGCACGCCAAGAACGGTTGCGATTTGAGGAACAAATGCATGTACATCAACAGCATACTGAGTTGACGCTTCAAATTGTCCAGCATCTGTAAGTGTTGAAGTATACAGTCTTGGGCGATCATCTGTCATACCAACGCCCCAAGCGCCACGTCCATCATTAATCTTAGCATACGCTACATAAGCCCCAACAGGTCCAACATTAAGACCAAGTTTGGCTGAGTAAACCGTTGAATCTGCCCAAGCCACACTTCTTTCATCTAATTCTGTATTCCAGAACTGAAGACCTGTGACTAACGTTACGCTATCATTAATCTTTGGCATATAATCAGCTTGTGCTAAAAAAAGAGAATGAGATTTATCTTCCTCACCATAAGCCAATGTCAATGTTGTATCTGGAAGTGATTTATTGATCGCACCCACCACATAAGCATAGTCGCCACCTTCAGCACCAGGAATAACATTATACAAAAGGCCAAACTTGCCAAAATTTGCAAAATCATTATTAACCCCATTATCCTTCATCCAAGACATTCTCCATGCATACGCTGCATAAAGTGTTGTATCAGGAATGTCATTGCTAACAATTGTAACACCTTCAATTGCTTGTTTTATTACGTCATGATTATCGCTGCTCATAAGTGGCTTATCAAAGTACTGACGACCAACTTTAACGACTGTTTTATTCATAGTGTAAGAAAGGTATGCTTCAGATAAAATAGCACCTGATGCACCTAAATCCCATGGTAACATATGGTCCAGCTTCGTATCAGTATCAGCCCATGGAGTACTTTGTCCTTGAAAACCTAATCCTACTCTAAATCCTTTTAATTCAGCCGTCCTCATAGCTTAGTCTTAGACCAAAAGCCATTAACGAAGAATCTGTTGCTCCAGGACCACCATGTGCAGCAGCATCATAATCACGACCAAAATAAAATGCTCTAATTTCCCCGTTAACCTTACCATTTTTAAATGCATCTTCCAGTGTATCCGCGCCATACACAACTGAACTCATAGCGATCAATGTCGCCAAACTTAACTTTGCTAATTTCATATAAACTCCTCCTAAAAATAGTTTTGTTTCAACTAGTATAAAAACATATTCTAATTAAAATCTCATTTGAATCTTAAATTAACCTTTACTTTGATATATATCTGAAAGTAATAGGGCTAGCACCTTGATTTTTGTATTTATTTGCTAATAAATATTAGACATCTTGCAAAACTCAAATAAAAGGCACTAAAAATGCTTGGCAAGAGGCATGAAAAAATATGAACAAATGCAAAAGCATAAACCCAAAGATTTTAAGCGCCATATTGGCGTTAATGAAGAGACATTTAACGCAATGATAGAGGTGTTTAGGCAATACGATGAGAATCGTAAAAAAGGATTAGGTGTAGGAGGGAGGAGATCTCTTTCACCAGAAAATAAAGTACTTTTGATGCTTGGCTATTATCGTGAGTATCGCACCCTTGAACATATTGGATTTGATTATGGTGTGAGTGAATCAACGGCTTCAAGGATTGTATGTGAAGTAGAAGAAGTGTTGATTAAGTCTGGTAGATTTTCATTGCCAAGCAAGAGAGAACTCTATAAAAGTGATGTTGCCCTCTCTTTTGTTGTCATTGATGCGACAGAAACGCCTTGTCAAAGACCCAAAAAAAGCAAAGAGAGTACTACTCAGGTAAGCAAAAGCGTCATACCCTTAAAGGACAGATTGTGATTGATAAAGAGGAGAGGATTATGTGTGTGCATACCGCTAAAGGTACGACACATGATTTTAGACTGTTTCAAGAATCTAATCTCCCCTTGATGCCCAAGACCTGTGTTTATGTTGATTTGGGATATCTGGGTATTGCCAAAGAACATAGCCATTGTCAAATTCCCCATAAAGCCTCCAAACTTCATCCTTTGAGTGAGGAGCAAAAAGAGGAAAACAGACAAAAAGCAAGTGCTAGAATATGTGTTGAACATGTGAATGCTAAAATCAAAACATTTCAGATACTCACCCAAAAATACAGAAACAGAAGAAAACGATTCAATCTACGCTTTAATTTGATATGTGGATTAATCAACTTTGACCGTGGTTTTGCTGTGGAATACAAATGAGTTTTGCAAGATGTCTATTTATTAACGCTAACATGAAGACCTATGATAATTGTAACTACCACAGATCCATAAAAAAAGTTACTTGTTCGTTTTTTAACAATTGGTAACATACAGCAAAACAAAAAGACGTCACCAATACTCTTAATCAATAGTAAAACACTAAAATTAAAGAGAGCAAACTACAAACAGTAAGTCAACAAAACAATAACTAACCGAACTTATATAATCCTCCTTCTAACTATTTTTCATCATTATTAATCTAAATTTATATATTTTCATGGTAAATATACATTTAAGTTGTAGGGAAATTGTAGATAAGTTTTAAATACTTCAATTTTTTTTATTAATTAAAATATTTTATAGTTAAATGAGTATTGGTTCAGAAAAAGTATTTAATTTGGGGTTATAAAACGAATCGCAGATTATATTGTTTTAACTGAATGAAGTGATTTTTGTATTTTACTATTAAAATAATATAACAATTATGTTCCCATCCTAAAAACTAGATCACGCATAAGCTGATAGTTGAAACACTTTAAAATAACAGTACTTTTGACAGTACTTGTCCACATTAAAATAATTAAAGACTGATATTACTGTAGTTGAAGCATATATTTTAGTCCGGCCTCAGTACCACCCTAAATCCCTAAAATACGATATTCCCAACCTACAATATACACGGTGTCAGTACGAGTGTCAGTAAATGTCAGTTACGCAATAATTTTACTTACATCTACCGTAATAGTTCCCGTATAATGATTTCGATTAACTTCATCCGTTTCATGACCCATTTGATGAGGAATCCAATCAAGAGGTAAACCACATTGCTTAAGCATTGTGTTATGCGTTCGCCTCATCTTTTGTAATCCACCACCACTTTCAATCCCTAGCTTTTTACACAACTCTTGAATAGATTGCGTAATACTTGTTTCACTAAAATAGGGTTTACCTTCTCTTGAATGAAACACAAAGGTCGAAAGACCTGTTAGCTGTCTTTGTACAAGAAGCGCTTGCTTCGCTTGCGGTAACAGATCAATCAAACGGATTTTATCGCCTTTTGGCAGATCAACAGTACCTTTTCGGACTCTCATATAGACATCAATCTTGTTTTTGTCAAAGTCTATATTGTCCCACTTAAGGCCTATTATCTCCCCTGCTCTCAGTCCGCTGTAAAAAACAAACTGAATCAGGTTATGAAGTTGCCCACTTGAATGTTCAATAAGCAATTTGCGCTTTTCTTCACTAAAGACATCAACGATACGTCTCAATGTAATAACTAGCGATCTCTGTGCTTCGCTTGTCAATCAATTAAACATTGTTAAGATGTATTGCAACTTCTTCACACGAAATTTTGCTATAATCTAACCTTGTTTATTTTTACATGTAAAGGCATATGCAATGCAAGGAATTTTATTTGATGATCTTAAATTACTCAAAGAGAAAATAAGTCAAGAAGAAAAAAATGTTCAAGAAAAACTTATTATAGAACAAAAGCAAGAAAAAGAAAAAAAACTTCATGACCAATTTGAAAAGTTTATGCAAAACTCTGGAGTTAGAAAACTAGACTAATCAATGAGATCATTTTCACGCATTATTGAATTTTCAACATTAGAAACGAAATGTTCATACCTTGATGACTGTAAAACACGTATGGAATATAAGTACATTGAAAATGCAACAATGGAGCTCAATCAAGAACTGATTGAACGCGGTTGGAGACGTTTTGGAAACTACTACTCAAGACCACAATGTCAAAAGTGTAAATTATGTTTAAGCCTTCGTATTGATGTTAAAAATTACAATTTTTCACGTTCGGCTAAGCGTGTTTTCAAAAAAGCAGAAGGTATTCGTTATGTCATTCAAGCACCAACAATTAGCACGGAACATCTTGAACTTTATGACAAATATCATCGGCATATGGAACAAAAACGAGGCTGGCAATACTACAACCTGAAGCCACAAAGTTACCACGAACTCTATGTAAGTGGCGCACATAATTTTGGCAAAGAGGTGCTTTATTTTCAGGGTGAAAAGCTTATTGGTGTTGATCTCATTGACTTCTTAGATGATGGTATCTCTTCAATCTATTTTTACTACGATCCCGATTTTGAAAAACTCTCTTTAGGCCGACTTTCCATCTACGAGCAGATTATTTTGGCAAAAGAGTATGATCTTGAATGGATCTATCTTGGTTATTACGTCAAAGAGTGTCAAAGCCTTAAATATAAAGCATCCTATGCCCCTTATCAGACGCTTCAAGGCAATCCAAATTTAGATGAAGATGCCATTTGGATATAACGTTTTAAAACTTGGAATTCTTTTTGCTTCAAGGTAAATAACTTGATACAAAAGGATGGATAGATGCACCTTTCTCTCTCTCATGATATGCTAGCTCTTACGATAGAAGAAGATTCAAAAACCTTTTATTTTTTACAAAATATTGCCGATAAAAACTTTCAAAAGAAGATTGGACGCAAAGATAAGATGATTATTTTTAAAGAGCAAGATGAGTTAGTGCAACGCCGTTACTTTTTAAAATTGATCAGTAAAATTTATCTACGAAAAACGGGTAATGTGGAACAAGCACGTATCATCGAAAATACAATCGATAAAAGTATCAAGATTTCGCTTCTAAAATCCAATCAAGTCCTTCAAAAAATGAACATTCAACTCTGCATTGAAGACAATTATGCAGTTGTCTTTTATATGGGTTCACATAACACGCTTTTTGCGTCCTACCTGAAAAGCTATTTTAAAGACCATTTAGTCAGAATTCGCCCCAAGAATGGCACCATTACGCTCTATCCAAACTCAGAGATTACGGTATGTCTTTTAGAGAAACTCTTGGCACAAAAGGAGCTTTTTGGGTGTTTTGTAGAGTTTTCTTATTCTATGGACGATTTTTTAGCCTATAAAAAGAGTTTTGTATCCAAACGTGCTAAACGAAGCCGACATAATGCCCTCTTCTCTTTACTTGAAGAGTATTTTGGTGTTCTTGGATGTAAGATGGAAGACTCCTTTGATATGATTCGTAGCAATTATCTTACACTGGTTAAAAAATATCATCCGGATAGTTGTGGGCTTTACGATGGCGATTTACATGTAAAGTATGTTGCGAAGTTTCAAGAGGTTCAAAATGCCTATGAAATGCTTAAAATGCACTTCAGACATGCCGATGCAAAAAGTGCTTAAAATTGAAGAGTGTAGAGTTTTTTACGCTCGGATGAGCTTGCGATATTAAACTGTTGTCGGTATTTGGTAATGGTTCTTCGCACCATTTTGATGTTAAATTTTCCTTCTATCAGTTCTAAAAGTTTAATATCACTCAGAGGTTTTATTTTACTCTCATTTTTAACAAGTTCAATCATATATTCTTTAATAGCGCTATTGGAAATATCTTCTTCCAATGCCGTTGCGAAAAACTGTTTTAAAGGAATCACACCACGGCTACAGGAAAGGTATTTTCCCGCAATGGCACGTGAAATAGTCGAAGGATTTCGCCCTAGATCATCGGCTAAGTCTTTAAGTTTCATCGGTTTTATCGCTTTGCCAAAGAAAAAATCATACTGATATTCTACGATCATCAATCCGATTTTATAAAGCGTTGCTTTACGCATCTCAAGAGCATCAATAAGATCTTTAGCATCTTTAATTTTTTGAGAAACAAAACTATGATCAACATCCAGCCCTTCCGTATCAAGTATCACTTCAGGATAATAAGCATCATTGAGTCTCACTTCAATCGCACCTTCAAGATTATAGATAAAAATATCAGGGATAACCTCTTTCTCATCTTCCATAAAATCGATTGCGGGTGGATTGTGAAACCGCTTAATAATAGCGAGGGCATCATGAAACAGGGGTTCTTTGCCGAACGATTCGATAGTATCAAAGTTGATAATCAGCATTTCAACCATGTCATAGAGTTCATTCTCTAAAGAAAGGTCTTGGAGTTGAAATAAAAAGGTCTCTTTTAAATCAAGTGCCCCAATGCCCAAAGGCTCAAGGTAAGCAAAGCGTTGTCTTATCTTTTCCACGTCTTCGATTTTAACATCCAACTTTTTTGCAATCTCACTCAATGCTTGAGCTTCAAAATATCCTTCTGAATTAATATTTTCAATAATTTCATACGCAATTCGTTGTGATTTTTCAGTAGGGAAAAGGGGTGGATTTACCTGCTCATTAAGGACTTGATAGAGCGATTTTTTATCTAAAGTCAGTGCTTCAATGGTATCAGAAACCGATGTTTTTGCAACTTCGGAGAAAAAGCTTTTCTTTTCAAAACGTTTATCGGGTGTTTCTGAACCTGATTTAACACTGATGAAAGGATTTTCTTGCACAAAGGGTTCCAGTGTTTCCACCAAACTATCTAAATTGGCTTGAAGTATAGGAAGCCAACCTCTAAGAGTTGAGGAGAACTTTTGTTTGGTTGTTTGTGTGCTAGAAACCCTAAGTTTCAAAACCAATCTCCTTGTGGGTTAAAACCTGAAATCTTCACCAAGATAATAGGTCTTCACCAGTTTGTTTTGAGCAACTTCTTCACTGCTACCGCTCGCCAAAAGAGCTCCATCTTTAAGTACATATGCCCTATCACAAATGGCGAGGGTCTCGCGTACATTATGGTCCGTAATCAAAACACCAATATCCAATTTTGCAAGCTCTTGTACAATACCTTGAATGTCTGATACAGCGATAGGATCGACACCCGCAAAAGGTTCATCAAGAAGAAGAAATTTGGGTTTTAAGACCAAGGAACGTGCAATTTCACAACGGCGTCTTTCACCACCGCTCAGACTGACGCCATTTCGTTTACGAATCGGTTCAATATTGAGCAAATTTAAAAGCTCTTCCACGCGCTTCATTGCATTTTCTTTATTGGGATAAACAATTTCAGCAGCAAGCATAATGTTCTCTTCCACACTCAAATCTTTAAAAATACTTGATTCTTGAGGAAGGTAACCAATACCCAGTTTTGCTCTTACATGTAAAGGTATTTGAGTGACATCTTGATTATCTAAAAAAACAACGCCAGAGCTTGGAGGGATAAGACCACAAATCATATAAAACATTGTTGTTTTACCTGCACCATTGGGTCCTAAAAGACCTACAACTTCACCACTTTGAACATCAAGGGAAACTCCTTTAATAATTTCCGTTTTTTTAATCACTTTTTGTAATTCTTGAACTTTAAGCGTATGCATTAATGTGAACCTTATAATTGCGTTTTAAATCCATTGTCTCAATATCTATTGTACTATAGTCAACACCAAAATGGTGTAGTAATTTTTCAAATTCAGCATCACCCCATTCAATGAGATGGTAACCTTCAGCATCTAATTTTTCGATCAATCCACTTTGTAAAAAACCATTGCTTCCGCATTGGTAAATATCGTAGTGAAATAGTTTTTCATCATACTCATGTAAAATCGAAAAGGTTGGCGATGAGATCGCTTCTTCTATACCTAATATTTTAGCAAACGCTTTAACAAAAGCGGTCTTTCCGCTAGCGAGATTCCCTCGTAATAAGAGTACGCCTGAATCTCCAAGTTTACTTTTTATCTCGTCGGCAAAAGCAGTTAAGTGCGCTAAATCGCACACTTTTTCATAACATTGACTCATATAAGATAAGAGAGCTTAATAATTTCGCCCAGTTTATCCCATGCTTTTTTGCTTTCAATGGCATCTCGCATGAGCTCAATTCCTTCTTGCATATCTCTTGCTTTTCCATCGATCATTAAAGCGCATGCCCCATTTAAAAGGACAACATCGAGTTTTGCACCCTTTTCATCGCCTCGTAAAATCGCACGCGTAATTTCAGCATTTTGAATGCTATCACCACCTTTAATTGCCTCAAGTGGAGCAAAGGTAAAACCAAACGCTTCTGGATTGATTTCACCTTCTGTAATGATTTTGTTTTCAATCATCGTGTAACGTGTTGGTGCCGTAATACTCACTTCATCCAAACCATCCAGAGAACTTACCACCATGCTCTTTGTTGTGCCTAGCTCCCTTAATGCTTGACTAAAACGATCAATGTAATCCACATGGAACACTCCCACCATCTGTTTTTGAGCACTTGCAGGATTGGCAAGGGGTCCTAACATATTGAAAATGGTTCGATGTGAGAGACTTCTACGAATGGGCATAATATGCTTCATGCATGGATGGTGATTCATCGCAAACATAAAGACAAAACCACATCCTTCGAGCATTTTAATCTGTTTTTCGGGTGTTAAACTAAGGTTGAGTCCTAAGGCTTTAAGTACATCGGCACTGCCAGAGAGTGAAGTGGCAGAACCGCTGCCGTGTTTGGCAACTTTACAACCAAGAGTGGCTAAAACAATGGACGTTGTTGTGGAGATGTTAAACGTGCCACTTTTATCGCCACCCGTTCCAACAATATCAATAAGTTCTCTTTTCAAATGCTCCGGGATGTCCAGTTTAACACTGTGCTCGCGCATAACATTTGCAGCTGCGGCGATCTCCTCAAAACTCTCACCTCGCTCGTAAAGCTCAACTAAAAATTGTGCTGCTGCTTCTGGGCTCAGCTCATTTTCAAAAAGCGCATTAAACTGTTGATAGGCCTCTTGGTAATTCATCACACTTCCCTTACGTATTCGTTTTGTTTCGTTTTTGGAATGGTTTTGGCTTCAGGAATTTGCAAAACCTCGTATTTGACTGTTTTTTCAAGATAATTAATCGTAATAATATCACCGACTTTGACATCTTTTGCAGGCTTAACAACCACACTGTTGATGCAGACAACGCCATTTTTGCACATATCTTCCGATATTGCGCGACGTTTCGTAATATTGACACTGTTTAAAAATTTATCGACTCGCATACCCCATCCTTAGGATTTAATCCCCATTCTATCAAAAGAATATTTAAACTTGCTTTTTTATCTTTACATGTAAAGTCTCCCCTAAAGCATAAGCAAAGTTTTTACAAAGTTGCGCTACCATCACGCAATTCTATAAATTCTGTGAGGATTCGTATTATGAAAAAAAGTGTCAAAAAAGTAGTTTTAGCCTATTCAGGTGGGCTCGATACCAGTATTATTTTAAAATGGCTCCAAGATGAGTATAAATGTGAAGTTGTCACTTTTACAGCCGACATCGGTCAAGGCGAAGAGTTAGAGCCAGCGCGTAAGAAAGCTATCTCTTTGGGCATTAAACCAGAAAATATTTTTATTGAAGATTTAAAAGAAGAGTTTGTAAAAGATTATGTATTCCCTATGTTTAGAGCGAATGCCATTTACGAGGGCGAATACCTTTTAGGCACCTCTATTGCTAGACCTTTAATTGCTAAACGTCAAGCAGAGATTGCTGCGATGGTGGGAGCTGACGGTGTCAGTCATGGTGCTACGGGTAAAGGAAATGATCAAGTCCGTTTTGAGATGGGATATTTGAGTATGAATTCAGACCTTGTCATCATTGCACCGTGGAGAGAATGGGATTTGAACTCTCGTGAAAAACTCCTTGCCTATGCAGAGAAAAACGGTATCGTGATTGAGAAAAAACCAGGTAAATCACCCTACTCTATGGATGCAAACCTTCTTCATATTTCTTATGAGGGACTTGTCTTGGAAAATCCAGCGGCAGAGCCAGAAGAAGATATGTGGCGCTGGACAGTAAGCCCTGAAAAAGCACCTGACCAGTCTGAAGTCATTGAAATTACCTATGAAAAAGGTGATCCAGTCGCACTCAATGGTGTTAAACTCAGTCCCGCAACGATGCTGGCAAAACTGAATGAACTGGGTTGCAAACACGGCATTGGTCGTATTGACATCGTTGAAAACCGTTTTGTCGGTATGAAAAGTAGAGGGTGTTACGAAACACCGGGTGGTACAATTATGCTTCGTGCACACCGTGCCATTGAAAGCATTACACTGGATCGTGAAGCGGCTCACTTTAAAGACGAAATTATGCCAACGTATGCCAAAACCATTTACAACGGATTTTGGTTTTCACCAGAGCGAGAGATGATGCAAGCAGCGATTGATAAATCGCAAGAGACCGTCAATGGCACGGTTAAACTTAAACTCTACAAAGGGAATGTTTCAGTCATCGGTAGAGATTCTAAAACCAATAATCTCTTCAGCGAAGCATTCTGCACCTTTGAAGAGGATGAAGTGTATAACCAAAAAGACGCTGCAGGCTTTATTAAGCTGAACGCGCTACGCTTTATCATTAGTGGTAAAAACAGAAGAAATCAAGGCAAAGCTTAAACCAAAGTGGATAAGCCAAACAATGATGAATGGAGTGAAGAAGCCATGATGAATTTAGTTAAAACAGTAACGAGAAGCTGTGAAGTCAGTGGTGAAGAGTTACATGTAATGCTGAATTTAAGAGCACAAAAAAAACTTGATTTTGTGCTGGTCGATATTCGAGAGATGTATGAGTTCTCACTGTCTTGTATCAAAGGTACAGACATGCTATTACCGACTTCAACCATTCATCAACACATGGATGAACTTAAAAAACTTGCGAGTAAGCTTTTGATTTTTTACTGCCATACCGGTGGGCGCACAGCACAAATGATATTTATTTTACGAAGAATGGGCTTTTCAAATATTGCCCATCTCAGTGGCGGCATTGATGCCTTTCACGGTGAAAAACTGAAAAATGCCCCATTTCCCAAAAATATTCGATCATGATAAAAGGAAAAAAATGAAAGTATTATTGATTAAAGATGTCAAAGATTTAGGTAAAAAAGGCGAAATCAAAGAGGTAAAAGACGGTTATGGTCAAAACTTCCTCATTGGTAAAGGGTTTGCGCTTTTAGCGACCAACGAAGTCATGCGAAAATATGAATCAGATCAACGTAAAAAAGCAGCAGCAGAAGCTGAAGAAATTGCAAATCTTAAATCCATTGAAAAAAAACTTGGTGAACTTAAACTTACGGTTAAACGTAAATTGGGTGCAAACGGAAGTCTTTTTGGCGCCGTTACCAAAGATGAAATTGCACACGAACTTAAAGAGCAGTATAAAATTGAAATTGATAAAAAAACTGTTGAACTTGAGCAAGCGATCAAAACAACGGGCAATTTTAGTGTGAGTATTAAGTTAGGGCACGGTATTCACGCTACCTTAACACTTATTATTCTTGGAGAATAAATTCTATGTTTGAAGCAACTACTATCCTTGCGTGTCGCGGTGATAAGAAAGCAGTTATTGGCGGTGATGGGCAGGTCACTTTTGGCAATACCGTGCTTAAAAACAATGCCACAAAAATTCGTAAACTCTTTAGTGGCAAAATCCTAGCAGGATTTGCAGGAAGCACAGCGGATGCGTTTAACCTTTTTGATATGTTCGAAGGTATTTTGGAACAAAAAAAAGGTGATTTGTACAAATCAGTGATTGAGTTTTCAAAAGAGTGGCGTAAAGATAAAATGTTGCGTCGTTTAGAAGCGATGATGATTGTTTTAGATTGTGAGCATATTTTTATTTTAAGTGGTAATGGAGATGTGGTTGAACCAGAAGATGGCAAAATTGCAGCGATTGGCAGTGGTGGAAACTACGCCATATCAGCTGCACGTGCATTGGATCGCCATACCAATCTTGATGAAGAAACAATCGTAAAAGAAAGTTTGAAAATTGCCAGTGAGCTTTGTATTTATACTAACGACAACATCAAAACATATGTTTTAGAGAGTAAAGAAGCATGAATTTAACACCCAAACAAACCGTTGCTTACTTAGATGAGTATATCATCGGACAATTTAATGCAAAAAAATCTATTGCTATTGCCCTTCGAAATCGATATCGGAGATTGAAGCTTGAAGGTGAAATGGCAGAAGAAGTGATGCCAAAAAATATTTTAATGATTGGCTCAACAGGTGTAGGAAAAACAGAAATAGCACGTCGTATGGCAAAAATGCTCTCGCTTCCTTTTGTCAAAGTAGAAGCCAGCAAATACACCGAAGTAGGTTTTGTGGGACGTGATGTTGAGTCAATGGTACGTGATCTTATGATGGCGTCCATTAACCTTGTCAAAGCAGAGCACAAAGAGAAAAATCAAGATGATATTGCTTTACATGTAGAAAAAGCTATCATTGAAAAACTGCTTCCACCACTTCCAAAAGGCGTAAGTGAAGAGAAAAAAGCTGACTATGAAAAAAGTTATGAAAAGATGCGACAAAGACTTCGTGATGGCGAACTCGATGATCTGAAAATTGAAGTGGAGATTTCTCAAAACAATAATGATTTAGGGGATTCATCCTTACCACCTGAAATGATTAAAGTGCAAGAGTCTTTTATTAAAATCTTGGGTGCGGGTCAGGGTAATATTAAAAAAGAGATGAAAGTCAAAGATGCCAAAGAGGCACTTAAAATTGAAGCAAGCGAAAAACTTCTGGACATGGAAGCTGTCAAAAGTGAAGCCAGAGAGCGTGCTCAAAATGGTGGTATTATTTTTATTGATGAGATTGATAAAATCGCGGTAAGCTCTTCACAATCTCACCGAAGCGATCCAAGCAAAGAGGGTGTTCAACGCGATCTTTTGCCTATTGTTGAAGGCAGTGATGTCAATACCAAATACGGTAGCATTAAAACCGACCATATTCTCTTTATTTCAGCAGGTGCTTTTCATTTGAGTAAACCCAGTGATCTTATTCCTGAGCTTCAAGGACGTTTTCCACTGCGCGTTGAGCTCAGTTCATTGACAGAAGAAGTTCTCTACCAAATTTTAACACAACCCAAAAACTCGCTTTTGCGCCAATACCAAGCCCTTTTAAAAACTGAAGGTGTTGAACTTGTTTTTGATGATGATGCTATTGCTTCCATTGCAAAAATTGCACAAATTACCAATGAAAAAACAGAAGATATTGGAGCAAGAAGATTGCATACCATTATAGAAAAAGTATTAGAAGATATCAGTTATACAGCCGATGAGCACGAAGGTGAGACATTACATGTAACCAAAGAACTCGTCCATGCAAAACTTGATGCCATCGTAGAAAGCGAAGATAGTAGTCGCTATATTTTATAACCAAAGAAGAGAAATGAGCGAAAAAACAAAAACAGGGTATGTTGCCGTTATTGGCAGACCTAATGCGGGGAAAAGTTCCCTATTAAACTGGCTTGTAGGTGAAAAACTGGCGATGGTTTCACACAAAGCCAATGCAACACGAAAACGTTTAAACATCATTGCAATGCACGAAAATACACAAATTATTTTTATTGACACGCCAGGTATTCATGAACAAGAACGTTTGTTAAACCAATTTATGCTTGAAGAAGCAATGAAAGCGATGGGTGATTGTGATCTTATTCTCTTTTTAGCTCCAGCAAGCGATGCGCTTCAGCACTATGTAGATTTTTTATCCCTCAATAAAAACAATATTCCACACATGGTTCTCCTTACAAAAACAGACAGTGTTTCTCAAACAGCACTTTTTGATAAGATTACAGAATATCAAGCCTATCAAGATAAATTTGTAGCACTCATTCCTGTTTCAGTTAAAAAAGGAATCTCACAATCCTATCTTTTAGAAGCAATCTCTAAATACATGCCAGAACATCCTTATCTTTATGACCCTGAAATTCTTACAACAGAGCGTTCACGTGATATTTATAAAGAGTTGATTCGAGAGGCTATTTTTGAAAATACGAGTGATGAAATCCCCTATTTTGCGGATGTAATCATTGATAAGGTAGACGAAAAAGAGACAATCGATAATATTTATGCTACTATTATTGTTGATAAAAAAAGTCAAAAAGGTATTGTGATTGGTAAAGAAGGTCAAACGATCAAAAGAATCGGTTCTAGCGCTCGTTTGCTCATTGAATCCTTGTCACAAAAACGTGTCTTTCTGAAACTTGTTGTTGTCGTGAAGCAGGGTTGGAGTCAAGATAAAGAAATGTTGAAGAAAATTGGTTATATAGTAGAATAAAGTTACTGTAATATCATCGTTATCTAGAGATATAATTATTTAAAAAGGGGTTTTTAAAATGGCCGTAACTGAGGATAGACGTTTTAGCTCAGAAATTGTATCAATAGACCCTTTATCACTTGTCTCTTATACCTATTCAAAAAATGAAATCAAACTTAACAAACTAGAAAAAAGTGATAAGAATGCGTTTTATACCTCATATCTTCAAACGCGTGATGTTATTAGTGCTACTATTGATGTAAGTCGGAATATTCCTGATAGCGATCTTAAAGATGCTATTGAAATAAAAGTATATGATGAATTAGCCCTTGATTCTGCTATCGAATACTCTATAAGTTATATTGAAACAGAATCAAAAGATTCTAAAAATCGCTCTTTTAATGTTTTTATTATTGATGCAGCACTTATTTATACAAAATTGACACCCATTAAAGAAAAAACACGTTATATTGATTATGTAACCTCTGCACCTTTTCTTATTAAAGCTTTATATCGCAAAAATTTTATTGAAGCAGATGGAACACACTGTTTTGTTTATTTCCAAAAGACAGATGCTTTTTTAGCAATTTACAAAAATGGTGAATATGTTTATTCTAAATCACTTCATTATTCATTAAAAGAGATTAATGAAAAATTTTGTGAACTGATCGGCGAGCGTGTTGATGAAGAAGATTTCTATAAACTTCTTACTAACGAGGGATTAAGAGCTACCAATAGCCAATATCAACAAAGCTTAATGCAGCTTTTTGGTGAGATATTCCTTTATATTAATGATGTATTAGTTTTTACAAAACGTTCTTACAATATAGATTTTATTGATAAAATCTATTTAGGATCAGAGATTGGTACTTTTTCGGGTATTGAAGAATATGGGAAAAGCTATCTCGGATTAGAGTCATATGAATTTAATTTTAGTATAGCGATTAATTCCAAAGAGTGGTATATTGATCAAATTCATATTTTGATGATGCTTAGTGCACAACTTTATATTGAAAATCCAGATGATAATCTTAATTTTTCCATTTATAAAAGACCCCCTCCTCTTAAATACAGAGCTTCAGGAAAATTTCTTGGCATTATGGCAGCAAGTGTTATTATTAGTCTCGCATATCCTGCTTATCAATTTGCATACCATACTTTTTTAAGTTTGATAATTGTAAAACAGACAAGTGAGTATAATGAGTTATACAAACAGACATCTGATATCAGGCAACAACTATCTCTTTTAAAAACTGAGAAAGAAAAAGTTGATGGTTTGGTTAAGAATGAAACAACGAAGTTTGAATTTAGAAAAAAGCTTTTAAGTGAAATTTATAATAAAAAAATATCATATCCTATGAAAGCACTAATGCTACTAGAAATATTTCAGCTTTCAAATCAAAATGGTTGTAAAGTCGAGGCAATTGAGTTCAAAAACCAGCAACTTGATTTTTTTGTTCGAAATAAAAATGAAAAAAAGATTACAGAATTTATTAAAGATTTAACAGCTCTAAAAAAATATAAAGTCAATACGGAAAAGATTATACAGGATGACAAGATTAAACTCTATACCAGTAAAATCTCTATAGGATTGAGCAATGAATAGTATTGATTCACTTTTAGATAAAATTGATCTTTTTTTTAAAGATAAAAAAAATAACGAAATTTACTTAATTTTTGCGATGGCCTTTGTCGTCATTGGATTTATTTTCTACAGCTATCTTTATCCTGTAACAGAAAAAATATTGAATCAGTCAATGCGAAGTGCAAAAGACATTGAAAAGAAGCTTCATGATGAACAAGCTTACTTGACTTCTGTATCGAGAGATGGAGATGCAACTTTTTTAATTAAAAAAGTTAAGTCAGATATTGAAAATTCTAAACTCCTTTTAGAAAAAACAATTTATATGAATGATTACGTAGATAATAAACTCAAAGATCTCTCCTATCTGTTATTCAATGATGAAAATTGGGCAAAATTTCTTAATACAATTAGCCAATTGGCACAAAAATATTCTGTTCGTATTAAAGTTATTGAAAATAAAATCAACGAGCCAAGTATTCAAAAAATAGAGCAAATTTTAACTCTAAAAGTTTCTTTTAATGGTTCTTTCGCCAATACAATGAAGTATATGAATGCTATCGAAGAAAGTGAATTGGTTGTTGATATTTATGAGCTCAACTGTACAGGTCAAAAAGATATTGAGGGTCAATTCAATATTGCTGTTTGGGGGATGAAATATTGAAAACTTTAATGAAGCCTATTTTAGGATTATTGCTTATGTTTACTGTTATAGAAGCACAAGATAAATTGCCTGCGAGCAGTGAAGTCAAAGAGTATGATAAAATTTTTGAAAAAATTGCGGAAAGAAGATCAGGTGCTGATTCGATTATGATTGATAAGCTCGAAAATCCTTTTATTATTCTTTCTTCAGAACAAAATGAGAGTGAAAACAATGCAACCGCACAAGCATCTACTTATGTTTTAGAAGCTACTTTTGATCAAAAAGCAAAAATAAATGGTAATTGGTACAAAAAAAATGATCTTATAGGATCTTATATGCTAATAAAAATTACACGCAATAGTGTTATTCTTCAGAATGAAATTGAAAAAAAAGAACTTGTAATAAGGACAAAAGATGATAGCAATATTAAAATATTTTCCAAGTAAAATTATTGCATTGGTTGCAGTTTTCACGATTGCTCTTTTGCCTTTACATGCAGCAGAAAAAAATAATCGTTCATCATGTGAGTATCGTACATTTAACATTAAAACAAATAACAAAGCAACAGGGTTAGAACTTTTAGGCGAGCTTGCAGAAGTTTGTGATTTTAGTATTGTTGTCAAAGATACTGAAGCAGAAAAGGTGCTTGCTAAAAATCTTAATGGGGTTAATATCAAAAATCTCTCTTTGGATGAAGTTTTTCAAATAATTATTCAAGATAATGATCTTTTTTATACTTATGATAAGAACTATTTAAAGATTTCAGCTTTATCAACAAAATCTTTTAAAGTAGATTACATTTCATCAATTCGAGAAGGTAAAGCGGTTATCAATGCTTCAGTCGATGCTACACCGACTGAAACAAGTACCAGTGGCACAAAAAATACAGCAACACAAGGTCAAAA
This sequence comes from Sulfurospirillum diekertiae, assembly GCF_011769985.2. Taxonomy (NCBI): domain Bacteria; kingdom Pseudomonadati; phylum Campylobacterota; class Epsilonproteobacteria; order Campylobacterales; family Sulfurospirillaceae; genus Sulfurospirillum; species Sulfurospirillum diekertiae. The sequence goes on along the minus strand of NZ_CP039734.2, from coordinate 1,281,684 downwards.
TACAATTTCTTCAAATGAATCTTTTGATTTTTGGAAAACTATTGCAACAGAACTTACCTCCGTTTTAAATACGGGAGGTGAAACGTATAAAGCACAATCACCTATTATCAATATCAATGCAGGTATGATTACTGTTACAGCTACAAAAAGGCAATTAGACCGTGTCAGTGAATATATAGATGTACTTAAAGAGAGACTTCATAGGCAAGTGTTAATTGATGTTTCAATTGTCTCAGTATTATTAAATAATAGTAATACATCAGGTGTTGATTGGAGTAAATTTTCTTTAAATATTGGTAGTAACTCTATTTTTAACAACAGCAATCAAGGAACATTATCTGCTAGCAATCCAAATACTTTATATAATTCAGCCAGTACTGGTACTGCAAATGCATCAAGCAATCTCAATAATTTAACAGTTGTCAATGACGTATCTTTTTCTATTGCAGGACTGATTGATTTTCTAGGTTCAAGTGGTGAAACAAAAGTTGTATCTAGTCCAAAAGTCTTAACAATGAATAATCAACAAGCACTCATTACTATTGGTGATAATGTTAATTACCGTGTTCCTGAAACAACCAATGCAGCTAGCACAACTGGAACCGCTACATTGGCAACAACCTATACTAATTATTCTATTTTTATTGGTGTTCTTTTGAATATTACTCCTGAAATTTCTGAAGACAATGAAATTATTCTTAGGATAAATCCATCTGTTAGTACGTTTAAATACACAGCAGATGATGTTAAAACGACTGACCCTAGAGTTATTGCACCAGATACTTCTGAGAAAAAACTCTCAACAGTTGTAAAAGTTAAAGATGGCTCAACGATTATTTTAGGTGGTCTTATAACAAATAATAAATCTAAACAAGATACGAGTGTACCGCTACTCAGTAGTATTCCTCTGCTGGGAGAAGCCTTTAAACATTCGGCTGATACATTGTCTAGCAATGAACTTGTTTTTGTAATCACACCACGTATTATCGGAGCAAAAGGCACAGATAAAGCAACACTTAAAGATCTTGGGTACAGTCAAAAGATAAATGAATAGCCATTACAGTGATCTTAAAACTATCTTTGTTGATGGTGAAGTTTTTGATTATGTCAATCTTGATAAGTCTGCAACAACGTATGATAAGTTGGTACAGACTTTAGATAAACCTCTAAAGTTAATCCTTTTTTATGGCAAGCCAGGAACGGGTAAAACTTTTTTACTCCAAAAAATTTTTAATGATTTAAGAACAAAAAAACGGATTATTTTTTTTCCAAGACCTTTTTTTGAAGAAAAAGTTTTTATTGATGCATTGTTTGAGCATATTTTTGCAAAGAAATCTCCTGGATTTTCAAATTACAATGAATTTTTAGCACTCTTAAGCAAGCATATTACATCTACAGATCAATCTATTACCGTATTAATTGATGAAGCACAGCTTTATCCAACAGATTTGATTGAAAAAATTCGTCTGATGGCAGATTCGCGTTTATTTAAATTTTTATTTACGGTTCATAAAACAGAAAAAGAAGATGTTTTAGCTAAAGACTATTTTCAGACACGTATTTGGGAAACAATTGAAATTGACAATGCTTCAAAGAATGAAATTAAAACATATATTGAAAAAAAACTCCTCTTCCATAATCGCTTTGAATATCTCAACCTTTTTAGAGATAAGCACTATAAACTTATTTTAAAAGTTACGGATGGAAATTTGAGAACTATTAATAAACTAATGTACAAACTTTTTGAAATTTTGGAATATTACGATATGCATCAACCCTCCCTTATCAAAACAAATGCTTTACATGTAAAATATATTGAAATGGCAGGTATAAGTCTAGGAATGATCCATGCTTAGTGCTGTAGAAATTATGGAGCTCGAAAAAAGAGTCTTCAAATATAGACTTAAACAAAGAATACATTACATCATTATTAGTGTCATTATTTTACTAATAGGGGCTATTGCCATTTACTCTTATCCTACGATTATTCATGGGACAGATACCAATACGTCATTATCTGATGTTCAAACAACAGCAGAAACAATAAAACCTCTTGATACTAACAGTACTAGTATTCAAGAACAGCCCTTAAATGTTCCTGATGTGAATATTGGTGTGAAGAAATATACTCCACCTATTGTGATGAATGAACAAGAAAATCAAACACTTTTTCTCCAACTTCCAACTATTAATAGAAATAAAGCAGAAAAAAAGTCCTCTTATATACCAGAAACTCCTGAGAAAAAAACAAATTTTGGTATTCAAGAAGAAGAACTTGACAATAAAGTTTTAATGCGTAAAATGCCAACTATTGATGATGAAAATTTTTATCGCAATAAAGAGGACAAAGTTGACACAGCTCTTTTGCCCCCTCCTCTACTAGATGAACCAAAACCAAAGGGTCTTATAAAAATTGAGACGCATGAGGTAAATTCTGTACAATATCTTAAAGATAAATTTGAGAAAACACACAACATTACTTTTGCATTAATGCTCGCAGAAGAATATTATGCAATGAAAAACTATACGGAATGTAATAAATGGGCTCTTATGGCCAACAATGCAGATCCTGATAGTGAAAAAAGTTGGATTTGGTTTGCTAAATCTAAAGTTAAACTTGGTCATAAAGAAGATGCTGTCCTTGCGCTTCAAGCCTACCTAAAAAGTAATAAATCAAAAGCAGCTCAAAGTCTACTGAATCAAATTAGTGTAGGTGAAGTTATTGACTAAATGAATTTGTTTTCTTTTTTTAATAAATGGTACAATAGAAAAATTTATAAATAGTGGTAAAAAATGAATGATATTACAACAACACTTTTAACATATCTTATTCACAACCGTATAATTGATGAACATAGTGCTGCTAAAATAAGAGAAGAAACACAACAGAATAATCATAAAGTATTAGGTGAAATTCTTTTAGAAAATAATTTTTTTACAAAAGAAGATCTTCTTATTTTAGTCATTGAATTTTTTAAAAAAGGGTATCTAAATTTAGAAGATGTTAACGCTAATTTTGCAATTGACAGTGAAAAGTTTTTACAATCTTTGGCTAAAAATCTTAATTATGAGTACCTTGATCTTGATTCAATAGACATTGATTATCGTCTTGCCTCAAAACTTCCTTTTGCTCAACTCAAGAAATTTAAAGCACTCCCTATTAGAGAAGATGAAATTAATATTTTTGTTGCATTAAAAGATCCATTGGACATCAATGCTCAAGAAGGCGTTCAAAGAATTTTTCCACGAAAACTACTCAAAGTTATCATTGCAGAGCCTACACAAATTGATAAATACCTGATTAAAATGGAGTTAGGTGAAAGTATCAAAGGACTCATTGGCGAAATTCGCAAAGAGATTACTTCCAGTGCTGCTGAAAATCCACAAGAATCTTCTGGGATTTTAAAACTCATAGAAATTATCCTTAAAACATCTATTTTGGCACGTGCTAGTGATATTCACATTGAACCAACAGAGAACAATTGCATTGTTCGTAGCCGTATTGATGGAATGCTCACAGAAACATTCATTTTTGATAAAGATATATACCCTCCTCTGGGCTCACGGATGAAGTTGCTTTCCAATATGGATATTGCTGAAAAGAGAAAGCCTCAAGATGGTCGTTTTTCAGCTACGATTCTAGGCCGTGAGTATGATTTCAGGATCTCTGCATTGCCTACAATTAATGGAGAATCCATTGTAATTCGTATTTTAGATAAATCTAAAGTGATGATTAAAATTGAAGATCTTGGTATGCATCCTAATAACTACATTAAGTTTGCACAAGCTATGAAGTCTCCCTATGGTATTATCTTAGTTACAGGGCCAACAGGAAGTGGTAAAACCACAACGCTTTATGCGGCTTTAAATGCTATTAAAAGTGTGCAAAGTAAAATTATTACCGTCGAAGACCCAGTGGAGTACCAACTCAATTTAACGCAACAGGTACAAGTTAATGAAAAGGCTAATTTAACGTTTGCAACGGCATTACGTTCTATCTTAAGACAAGATCCAGATATTATTATGATTGGTGAGATTCGTGACACTGAAACCCTTCGTATTGCAGTGCAAGCAGCACTTACAGGTCACTTGGTTTTTTCAACGCTTCACACAAATGATTCAATCAGTGCCGTTACAAGAGTTGTAGATATGGGAATTGAACCGTATTTAATTAGTGGATCATTAATTGCGATTGAAGCACAAAGGCTAGTACGTAAATTGTGCCCTTATTGCAAAACAAAATATACACTACCAAAAACTGCTCATGATGAAATTAAAGATATGCTTCCTGAAAATTTTCAATTCTATAAAAATAATGGTTGTGAAAAATGTTCACAAACAGGCTATTTAGGGCGTGAAATGATCTCTGAAATTCTTCCTATAAGTGAAAAAATTTCAAGTATGATTGCACAAGGTGGCAGTAAAAGTGATATTAAAGAGCAGGCAATCAAAGAAGGCTTTGTCGATATGTTCCAAGATGGTATTACCCGAGCTGCACATGGCATTACAACGCTAGATGAAATCATAAGGGTGGCAAAAGAATGAAATATTTTGAAGTAAACTACCTATTCAAAGGGCAAAAGACTAAAACCGTTGTCAAATCGCCCACACGAAATGATGCAATATCAATAGCAAAATTAAAAATACCAGGCGTAATTTTAAATATTAAAGAAACTTCGGCACCCCTTGAAGATCAGTTAGGTGAATTAAAAGATCAAATCATGAATGCTCTCTTTCGCAAAAAAATAAAAATGCCAAACCTTATTGCTGCAATGAGACAGCTCAGTGTTATGACCAATGCTGGTATTTCTATTCATGATAGTGTTAAAGAAGTTGCAAATGCTACCGTAGACAAGACACTGAAGGAAATATTTAACAGCGTTAATGATGATCTAAACTCTGGACTTAGCCTTACGCAATCATTGATGACATATCGCAATGAAGTAGGTGACGTGACCCTTGCTATGGTTGAGTTAGGTGAGAGTACAGGAAATATGGCAGAATCTTTAGAAAAACTTTCAGAAATTCTTGAAGAAATTGAAGAAAATAGACAAAAGTTTAAAAAAGCGATGCGATACCCTATTACGGTTGTTATTGCAATTGCTGTTGCTTTTTCAATACTTATGATCTATGTTGTCCCAAAATTTAAAGAAATTTTTGCTCAACTTAAAGCGGAATTGCCCCTACCAACCAAAATCCTTCTTTTTATGGAAAACCTTATTAATCATTATGGTCTCTACCTTCTATCTGGCATTATTGGCACTATTCTACTATTTCAGTATTTACTCAAAAATAATGAAGACTTTAAGAAAAAATTTGATATCTATATTCTTAAGGTCTATTTAATTGGAAATATTATTTTTTATGCAACACTGAGCCGTTTTTGCCTTGTTTTTACGGAACTTATTCGTGCAGGTATTCCTATTGCAGATGCGCTCGATACAGCTTTATTAACGTTAGAAAACACCCATCTTAAAAAGAAACTTTCTAGTGTTAAGATCTCAGTACAAAGAGGTATTTCTTTAACAGAATCATTTCGTGATACAGGACTTTTTGAAGGTATGCTTATTCAAATGATTCAAGCAGGTGAACAAAGTGGTACTCTGGATAAAATGCTGGAAAAAGTCACCCTTTATTTCAAATCACGTTTTAGCCAAATTATCGACAATATCGCAAGTTATATTGAGCCTATTCTTTTGGGCTTTATTGCAGCTATGGTACTTTTGATGGCCTTAGGTATTTTCATGCCTATGTGGGATATGGCAAAAGCTGTTAAATCATAAAAGAGAGAATTTTGCCTTATATGGTTTTACATGTAAGGCAAATTGGGTTTAAAACTCTTTAGGAATTGTGCAATCTAATTGATCTTTGAATGTTTCGCATGCGAGCGTAATAAGTTCTTTTTGCCCTATTTTTGCAATTAAGCAAAGTGCTCCTAGCTTTTTACACCATAAACGTTCAACTTTAATTTTATAGTCATCTTCTTTAATTTTAGTAAAAATACTCCAACTTCGAATACTTTTTTTTTCTTTATATTCAAGAATCTCAATAATTTCTTTATCATCAATTTTGCGTTCAATGACAGAACGTAATTGTGTTTCATTCAATCCTAATCGCCATGCTTTATAGCCTAGAACGATGGCACGAGCACGATTGGGTGTATTTGTTTTAAGTTTATCAAAACTGACACCAAAATATTTAAGTGCAACAATAATATCTTTTGCCTTAAAAATTTTGTCTCTTTCAATAAACTTAGGTGGGTTACTGTTTTCCAAAAAATATCCTTTAGTATAGTTACATTAAAATGGCCAAATGGTTTCCATAAATTTGGCACCCCATGGCTTAGTCGTAGTTTGATCTATATCACCTTCTGTTTTGTAAAGAATTTTTGCATCCGCAATGTATTTTGAATCAATGTTGTTATTTTTATCAATGTCATAAGGTCGAATAACGCCACTCACTTGAATAATTTGCTTTTCACCATTAATTAATAATTCGCGACTACCCTCAATAAAGTAATGTCCATTATTTAAAATCTTGATGACACGTGCCGAAATAGTCGTACTAAAGGTTTCGTTACGAGTATTGCTTCCATTGCCTGTAAAAGAGTTATTGGATCCTGTCGTAAAACCAATATTACCAACATCATTTAAATTTTTTGATACTGTACCTAAAACACCACCACCTGCAGCAGTGGTAATACCAGCACCAAGAGAATCACTACTTTGTTTTGTTAAAGCTTTTTTACCCGTAGATGTTTGTGCTGTTTTTTCAGTAATGGTAACAGTTACAACGTCATTAACATGCATTGCTTTAAGATCGGCAAATAAAGGGTTGTCACCTTGTCCAAAAAGGCTACCTGGATTTGTTGGCATCACTTCATTCACTTTGGAAGGCGTTTCATCAACATATACAGGTGCTTTCATACTAATTTTTGGATCAGCTGGATGTACTGAGCAGCCTGCCAAAAAAAGAGCGGCTACAAAGCTACATGTAAAAACTCTCATACGACTCCGTTTTATTCTATTTTTTACTATTATACTATAAAATACTCACCTCTAAAGTAAATTATGTTCTAAGGAAAAAAGATGTCAGAACTCAAGTCAAAACTTCAAGATGATCTAAAAGATGCGATGAAAACCAAAGATACTTTTAAACGTGATGTTATCCGTTTTTTGATGAGTGCACTTAAACAAATTGAAGTCGATGAACGTAAAGAGCTTAGTGATTCTGATATTGTAAAAATTATCCAAAAATCACTCAAGCAACGCGAAGATGCCTTATCTGCTTTTAAAGATGCAGGAAGAGAAGATCTTTATGAAAAAGAGTTGGCAGAAGCAATGATTTTAAAAAGTTATTTACCGCAGCAACTCAGTGATGAAAGTCTTAAAGTCATCATTCAAAAGCACATTCTTGCAACTGGAGCAACGAGTTTAAAAGAAATTGGTAAGATCATGGCTGGAGTTCTTGCTGAATGTGAAGGCGTAGCTGATGGTAAACGTATTAATACGATTGCGAAAGAACTTTTGAGCTAAAAAAGAAGGTTTACATGTAAAGAAAATCTTTACATGTAAACACATATTTTACGAGTGATGCTTTTGGATCATTTCCAAAGTTTCTATTGCAATTTCAAGCTCTTCATTGGTTGGAATAACCAAAACTTTTACTTTGCTATCATCTGCACTAATCGTTCTAATTTCACTTGATCGAACACTATTGAGTATTGGGTCTATTTTGATGCCAAAATTCTCCAATTTTTCACAAGACTTGAGGCGAACATCATTTGCATTTTCGCCAATACCTCCTGTAAAAACAATACAATCTACCCGCCCAAGAACAGCAGAATAAGAACCAATGTATTTTTTAAGGCGATAATTGAACATATCACAGGCAAGCTGTGCTCTTTCATCACCCTCCTCTGCCATACGTGTAATTTCACGCATATCATTACTTCCGCATATTCCTTTTAATCCACTCTCTTTATTGAGCATTTTATCCAGTTCATCAAGAGTAAGTCCACGTTTACGTGCTAAATAGAAGAGAATAGCTGGATCAAGGTCACCACTTCGTGTTCCCATAATGAGCCCTTCCAGTGGTGTTAAGCCCATTGATGTATCAACACTTTGACCATTTTCAATCGCTGCAACACTTGCACCATTTCCTAAATGAAGCGTAATGGCATTAAGTGTATTGATGTCTTGCTTCAAATATTTTGCAGCTACTTTGGTAACGTAATAGTGCGAAGTTCCATGAAAGCCATAACGTCTAATGCGTAATTCCTCATAGTATTTGTAAGGAATAGCATACATGTAAGCATAGTTAGGTAATGTCGAGTGAAATGCGGTATCAAAAACAGCCACTTGGGGAACATTAGGGCTTTGATGTACCGAAACTTTCATACCGGCAAGATGACCTGGATTGTGCAATGGTCCAAGTGGAATTAAACGCTCAATCTCTGACATCACATAGTCATCAACCATTGCTGGTTCCTGAAACGAAGAACCACCTTGAACAACACGATGACCAATCCCATCAAGGTCATTAAGATTGTGAATAACACCTGATTGGATCAATGCCTCACTCATCCATGTTAAGGCTGCATCATGATCGTGGATGGAGCATTTTTCTTCTCTTTTTTGCTCATCACCAGCTGGCTTTTTATATTTTATTTTAGCCATTGACTCTTTTTCGCCAATTTGCTCAATCACTCCACTGGCCAAAACCTCATTATTGGCCATATTAAAGAGTTGATATTTGACAGAAGAACTACCCGCATTTAAGACTAAAATTTTCACTTATTAGCTCCATCATTGGTTTGTGCTTGAATAGCTGTAATGGCGACGGTATTGACAATATCTGGAACTAAACAACCTCGACTGAGATCATTAACGGGTTTTCGAAGTCCCTGGAGTACAGGGCCAATAGCAACAGCACCTGAACTTCTTTGAACCGCTTTATAGGTGTTGTTACCAGTATTAAGATCTGGAAAGATGAAGATGGTGGCTTCACCAGCGACTTTACTATTCGGTAATTTTGTTTTAGCAACAATAGGATCAATGGCTGCGTCGTATTGAATAGGTCCTTCTACCAAAAGATCAGGTCGTGTTTCTTTAACGATTTTAGTGGCTAAACGCACTTTTTCAACCTCTTCACCCTTCCCTGAATCACCTGTAGAATACGAGAGCATTGCAATTTTTGGAGATATACCAAATATCTTAGCCGTATCTGCAGAAGAAATAGCAATTTGAGCCAACTCTTCCGCATTTGGATCTTGATTGACGGCACAATCACCGTAAACTAAGACTCTTGTATCTAAACACATAAAGAAAAGGCTTGAAACAATGGAAATACCTGGTTTGGTTTTGATAATCTGAAGTGCTGGACGAATCGTCTCTTGGGTTGTATGAATCGCACCTGAGACCATGCCATCGGCATAACCTAGGTAAACCATCATTGTTCCAAAATAATTTTTCATCATCATACTATCACGAGCAACATCTAAGCTCAATCCTTTGGCTTTACGCATTTCATAGAAAGAAGTGACAAACTCTTCCATTAGAGGTGATGTTAAAGGATCAATGATAGTCGCTTTACTTATATCAAGTCCAAGTGTTGCACTCTTTCGACGTACTTCTTCTTCAACACCTAAAAGGATAATATCAGCTACATCACGACGTAATAAAATCTCCGTTGCTCGAAGAATACGCTCATCATTACTCTCAGGAAGAAGAATTTTTTTACGATTTCTCCTTGCGCGTTCAAAAAGAGCATACTCAAACATAATTGGAGTAATAGAACTCGTGGTGGATTCAGTATCAATACTTTTTTCGATTTCTTCAATATTGACATTTGAAGAGAAAAGTCCCATAGCCAATGCAATTTTGCGTACACTTTGTGGTGTAATTGTCGCTGGAACATTGGAGACATTGACAGCAGTATCAAAAGTACCATTGTCGACACTTAAAATAGGAATGGAAAGGTCTTTAAACCCAGCAATAAGTTTGTTAATGGACTTATGGGGCATCATCCCTGCAGTCAATAAAATGCCGGAGATATTTGGATAATTATTAGAAAATACGGTACTAAGACATCCTACGATAATATCTGATCTATCCCCTGAAGTTATGACCAAGTCACCATCTTCAATATATTCTAAGAAATTATCAAGTTTCATTGCAGCGATTTTACTCTGCTTGACAACTCTACGTAAATCTTTTTCTTCACCATAGATATGGGAACAACCTAGCTTATTTTTTATCTCAGCAACAGTCGGAGTGTCAAGCTCTGGCACCTCAGGTAAAAAATAGACAGGAACATTTTGAATTGGTTTAGCGCGATTGAGCTCTTTAAGCTCTTGAACCTCTTGGTCACCTAAACGATTGACAAATGTCGCAAAATGTTGGCATCCAGCACCCTTAATGGCATCTGCCTCGATAGATATTTCATCCAATACCTCTTTAACACTTTTTTGCTTACCTTTTAAAACACTGATAAAAGGGCTACTCAAGTTTTTAGCGATTGAAAGATTAATATCAAAATCAAGAGTTTGTGAAAAATTCGCTTGGTTAAGTCCTTCAATGAGTACAAAGTCATACTGGCTCTCTAAAATTTTGAATTTATCAATAAGATTTTCCAAAACTTCATTGTATTTATTTTCAGCAATTAAACTTTCAACTTCATGAACAGTGTAACCATAAGTAGCGTTATAGTCCATTTTAAGGGCATAATATTCCAGCATGAAATCAATGTCTTTATCAACTTCATTCGCATCTAAAATAACCGGTCTAAAAAAAGCAACCTTACCAAGACGCCCTTTTAATAGTTCCATAATGCCCATCGCTACAATCAAACTGCCTGCGGCAGGTGCAAGCGATGAGATATACAAACTCTTACTTTTCATCTCACTCCTTTTAAATTGATTGCCCATCATACTTTACAACAGATAATAGGAATATAAAAAGGATACGATTATTAGAGAAAAGTTGGTGCATCATTGGAGAAAAGTATCACATCTCCTGCATATGTCTGTTCTGATAAGGTCTCTTGGAGCTTTGATTTATCGGAAATGATAATTTTTTGAGCTTTATGAATGTTATCGTGTAAAATAGTAACGTTTATTTTACCTGTAATCATGACAAGATCAAAGACATCATCAATTTTTTTGGCAAGTATCCTATTCGCTTCTTCGGTACTTTCAACAATACCTGGCGTAATAATCACTTTACGCCCTTGATGCTGTGAAACCAGATTATAGGAACTTAACATGCCTTCTAAATTACCATTAAAACTATCATCAATAATGAGCTTTCCACCTGCTTCAATTTTTTGAAGACGATGCTCAACCCCTTCTAAATGCGATACGGCAGACCTAATCTCTTCAATAGAGAGCCCTAGTGTGCGTGCAACGTGAATGGCTGCTGCTATATTAATCGCATTAAAAGCACCCAAAAGTTTACATGTAAAACTCTCTTTTACGCCATTTAGGAGCATTGAAAAACTTAGCCCTTGCAAAGAAGCCTCAACATCACTAAGCTCAGCGCCAAAAGAAAGAATAGATTCTGATCCTTTGACATTGGTACTTTCATGCACAAATGCTTTTTCAAGCCTAGAGGAGTGAAGGAGTTCCATCTTTGTATTTCGGATATTTTCCAATGTTTTAAAATACTCAATATGTTGCTCGCCAATACACCCAACAACGGCAATGTGTGGATTGACAAGTCTCGCAATTTCATCAATATCTCCACGAGCTCGAGCACCCGCTTCAACAATATAAACATCACATTGTTCAGGCAAATCGTTGTTAATATCCTTAATAATGCCACCTATTGTATTGACACTACGTGGTGTTTTATAGACATTAAACTTTGTGGAAAGAATTTGTGCTAAAAAGTTTTTAATACTGGTTTTACCATAACTCGCTGTAATGGCAACTACTTTTAACGCACTGTTTGCCATCAATTTTTTCTGAGCCTCTTTTTTAAAGCTAAGAAAAAGCATCTTTTCATAGAACATACTTGCTATTTGTGCCACCATTAAAGGAATAATGACACCTAACTTCAAGCATGATGCAACCAATACCGTACACAAAAGATCTTGAAAAAGAGTCGCTAAAACTAAAAAGAGAAAAAATCGCTTTACTCGTGCTGTCCAAACAAGTTTTTTGTCCATTTTTTTCTGCCATATGAAAAGGGAGATCAAAAAAAGTGCAACAAAAAGAGAAAGTACAACACCGTTTAGAAGGTAGTAACCTACTAAAGGAACTAAAAAGTAGAACACGTGCCAATCATAACGATTGTAGTGAAATAAAATACGCTCTAGCCTATAACTGTACCATTGCATTGCTATTATAAAGTAGTAGCTAAGCCCTAAAATAAAACAGAGGTGAGTGATGCTTGTAACCATTATTTCCATGCTCTTTATCTCTTCTCAAAATCATCAAAGATCATACTTTCAATCTTCTGACATGTAACGTCTTGAACATCTGAAAACATTGAACCATCATAGAGTTTACTAATAAAAAATTCCAAATCTTCCTCATAAGCAGAGTTAATCACAACTTCAACACTGCCATCGGCACTATTTTTGACATACCCCACATAATTCAATGCATGCGCTATATCAACAACAAATCGGCGAAAATTAACACCTTGTACGCGTCCTGTTACAATCAATCTATAAGTACTCAAAATCCAAACTCCCCAAGTGTCTTTTCGATCTGTTTTGCTTGATTCATAAAAAAGAAATGATCACCCTCCATCGGGTAAAAGTGACTTCCCTTAATGAGAGAGTGCATCTTTTCTCCACAGAAAAGTGGCATTGCACTATCCTCTTTGCCCCAAAACAGAAACGTTTTTGCTTTACATGTAAGAAATTGCTCACTAAAGTCTTCATTGACGACCCGCTTGATAATTTCGTACATGGTTTGGCTCATCCCTTCCACATCTTTGGTCGCAAAAAAGCGGTAAAAAGAGCGTGGAGCAAAGGGTTTTAGCAGTTTGAAAAGCGCTATTTTTAGTTTGACTTTCAAAGATTTTGGTGGAACAATACCAGCGCTTGAGAGCAAAACCAAGACCTCTGGTTGCAGCAATGTTGCCACTTTACCACCATACGAGTGTCCCACAATGATAAGAGGTTTTACATGTAACGCTTTTAAGAAGACAGATACAATGTCTGAGTAAGTTCCTGTAGTGATGACATCATGAATTGAAGAGTGCCCAAAACCAGGAAGATCAAGATAGAGATGTTGGTACTGAGAAAACGTCTTCCCAAACGCTTGCTTCATAATCTCTTTATTACTGCCCCAACCATGTAAAAAAAGAATGGTTTGCGGTTGGTTTTGGTTTAACAACTCATACGATAATTCGTAAGAAGTATTTTGAAATACGATCTCTTTCTTAGCCATCACTCTTCTTTTTCGTGTTGGCATAGATTTTTTCCAAAATATTAACGGCTTCACTCATTTTTTCGTATTCATCCACCGTGATCATAACCGCTTCAAAACGGTTATTTTTCACGATGACCACACGTTTACTTTTCCCTTTGGTAATACTACCCAACACAGAACTAAAGTTGCGCACCATGTCTGTTGCAGTCATTATCTCGTTTTTAGCATAGGTCATCGATTCGAGCCTTTGTGCAAAATTTTATGTAATATCCTACATAAACAAGACTTTTACTTACCTTTAGCTGCTTGAATGGAGTTGATATAGCGGTATTCTTTTGGAATCGTGATACTTTTTGGCAACCATTTTGAAAGATTTTTAATTATTCTGTCAAAATCATCAAAAAGATAATTGGCCATACTACCAGGGATTGGGTTGATTTCATTAAGATACGTCATTCCATCAATCACAAAAAAATCACAACGAATAAGTGCACCTAAAAAAAGTGGATCATAAAGCTTCATAAATGCGTCTCGAATTCCCTCTTCTGCTTTGATATCTAGTGTAGCCTCATTCACTCTTTTTGTACGAGAAAAATCTAAATATTTTTTATCGAAATCTAAAAATTCTTCTTTTTGAGGCTCTTCTATAATAGAAAAGTGGAATATATCGGTCTTACAACCTGCAAGATTGTACTCTTTTACACCACTTATGAACGGTTCTATTAGGACACTATCATCAAATTCAAAAGCAACATCAAGTGCGTATGCAAGCTCTTTTTCTTCTTTAACAATCCCTATTCCAATGGAACTTCCTAGTCGTAGAGGCTTGACGATAAATGGATAAGCAATTTTAATTGATTCACCACTTCCTTTACGAAGCACTTGGTAGTCTAAAACATTAACACCCACTTCCTTGGCATACAGCTTTGTAAAAAGTTTGTTATAACTGATACAACTACCTTCCATCCGAGGCCCAATATAGGGTACACTAAAGAAATCAAGCATAGAACTGAGTTTTCCATCTTCTCCGTCCATGCCATGCACGAGGTTAATCATGACATCGAAGATTATTTTCTCTTCACCCAACATCTTTTTAGCGTAAAAACCACCTTGCTTAAGATAAAGCAGTTTATCTTTTTTATATTCACCACTGCTAAAACGTTTTGAAGTAATTTTATCGGTTGGAATCAAATAAAAATTACGGTAATAATCACAAAAAATATAAACAATGTCACTTTTTAGCACTTTTTTGAGAGCAATGGCACTTACCACGCTAATCTCATGCTCAAAACTTTGGGCGCCAAACAAAACGGCTATAGTCATTTTCATCCTTTATTTAACTAAGCTTTCTAAGAGCTTCTTTGATAAGTGTTTGAGTATCTACCCCTTGACAGGTACTCAATGCTTTTTTAATCATCTCTTTTTTAAATCCAAGACTTTCAAGGGCTAAAGAGGCTTCAATCATACTACTCGAGTTATGCTCATCAGAACTAAGTTGCAACGAAAAATCACTCAGTTCTACTAAAATACGTTTGGCACTCTTGGGTCCAATGCCAGGAACTTTTTGAAAAGCTTGAACATTTTGACTCACCAAGGCTTGTGCAAAATCATCGGGACTGAGCGTCGAACAAACCGCTAAAGCCGTTGATGGTCCAATACCATTTAGTTTAATAAGTGTGTCAAATACTTTTTTCTCATTTTCGTCGATAAAACCATACAAACTGTGCTGATCTTCTCTGATAATTTGGCTTACATGTAAAGAGATTATTTCACTGCTGATTTTTCCAAGACACGATAATGAAACAAACACTTTATACGTTAGTCCTGCAGCTGTTTTAATATGGACAAACGTCACCTCTTTTTTAACAACTTTTCCTTCAATACCCACAATCATTTGCTACTATACTCCGCGGAACGCATTACTCTATGCTCACCATTGCCCATATCTTTGAGCGTAATTTCACGTACAATTTCATGCTCTTTTGGATTGTAGGTAATATCTTTGGGTGGAGAAATGAGTCTAAATCGTACTTCATTAAACTCTTTCCAAGCAGAATGGTTAATGATTTTGGCAGAGAACACTTTATTTTGGACTTGATTGAGCTCTTTACGATACTCTTGCAACTCCTCTTTTTTATCTTTAAAGGTCTGCAAAAACGTATTATAGTCAATCACTTTTTCTTGAAAATCTTTGATCTTAGCAAAAAGTGTCATAGGCGGTTCAACGCCATTACGTTTAAGCTCCATAATCTTATCTTTAACCATCTCTGCCATAGGTTTATTTTTATCGATAAACTCTTTTTTAGAACTGAGTTGCCTTGGATAGGCTTTGAGCTCTTCTTCAAGTTTTTCAATCTTAGCATTAATCGTATCAATCATTTCATTGAACTCTTTTGTGACACTTGGATCAATAATAAGTTTATTGTTATTGCCTTTGAGTTCTGTTATTTCGATAAGATCACACGCTGTTATTTTTGCATTGGAAAGAAGATTGTCAATTTTAACGCTATTGGCAATAATTTCGCCACCAATCATCTGTTTAACATGCACCGTATGACCAATGACTTTTCCACCTTCCAAACGATCAATTTCGATGTCTTGACCATTGGCTTCACCACGATGAACTGAAATAATAATTTTATCCGCCTCAATATAGGCACTCTGATGTGTTTGTCCACCAATTTCAGCAATCTTTGCTTTAATTTTAGCACCACTTCCAATGTTGCCTTGAACATGCACTTCGGAAGTTTCAACACTCATACCAGCACCTATGGCATCTTTAAGAATATCACTTTCTTTGATATTAATTTTGATGTTTGATCCCAAACTTGCATCGATAGAACCCGTGGATCTAAAGCTGATTTCGTTGATCTCCATTTGATCTTGTATATCATAAGTGCCTTTGTCAAAATTGACATATCCACCGCGATTTGCAATATATTTGATACTGGTTTCGCTCTCTTTTTTAACGAGATTAGCCGTAATGGCAATGGGTGTATCATTTGACTTGCGAGGCTCTTTCACTGGCAAAAATGCTCCTCTACAGTTACGTCCAGGAGTCCCAAGCTGCGGTTTAATATATTCAATAATACATTCATCTTTATCGACAGCTAATACGTATCCTCGTTTAGCATAGTCAATTTTGCCATCGGTACTTTTAGCATTGATTTTCTTCTTATAATGATAAATAAGATCATCATTGATGGAAGGTATCTCATCCACGCCTTGACAGACAACAAAGGTCTGATTTTGATCGATGATTCCATTCACCCGAATATTAGCTACAATTTTTTTGACTTCTTTGTACATATTCTGATCGCGAATACCTACTAAAATACCTGCTTTAATCTTTTTGATCTGAATATCTTCGATTATTTTTTCTTCAAGTTTTGAGGTATATTTGACATCATGGTTTTTTGCAACCATTGCAATAATCTTGGTTAAAGTTTTATTTCCACTGAGTGTTATATCAGGAAGAATCGTATGATCTTCTTCTTGATCGGCAATTTTGTAAATTTCAACACGATAATGCTGTGTTAGTTTGAGATTGGGATTGAGTAAAAAGTTATCATCCGATAAAAGCTTTAACTCTTCTTCATTCATCTCATTATTTTCACTCTTTTCATCACTGTAGTACGTTGTTGTACGTAGAAGCTTAAAAGAGAGTTCAGAAGGCTTCAGATGACTTGCAATAGCAACATTTTTTAGTTCTTTGATGACGTTAATAGTGTCTATAACAATAGATTTAAATTCAGACACGTCACCATCATTTTGTGTACCCGTATCCGTATTATGACCTTTAATCTTATCAAATAGCCCCAATGTGCACCTCTGTTTTTTGAATAAACTCTCAATTTTGCTCTAATATCGACAAATGTTGCTTATAATGTTAGGAAATCTTAGCGAAAAATAGATAAAAATATTGTTTAAACCATTTTTTGATAAGATACGCAATGCTTATTAAATCATTTTTCACAAACAGTATTGGAACCCTTGTTTCTCGTATATTTGGCTTTATTCGCGATATACTGAGTGCTTCAATTTTAGGAGCAAATATCTATAGCGATATTTTTTTCGTGGCGTTTAAATTTCCTAATCTTTTTCGCCGTATTTTTGCAGAAGGCGCTTTTACACAGAGCTTTATCCCGAGTTTTATTAAAACATCACGTAAGGCACTTTTTACCTATACTATTTTCTCACGCTTTTTACTTTTTCTTATTATTTTCTCATTGATTGTTACACTTTTTAGCGAATCTTTTGCCAAAATAATTGCCTTTGGCTTTGATGATGAAACGGTAGCACTCTCAGCACCTTTTGTTGCTATTAACTTTTACTATTTACCTCTTATTTTCTGTGTCACCCTTTTTGGGTCATTGCTTCAATACAAGCACCATTTTGCCGTTTCAGCATTTTCAACAGCACTCCTTAACATCGGTATGATAGGTGCCCTCCTTCTTTTTCAAGGGTATGATCGTAAAACGATCGTTTATGCTTTAAGCTATGGTGTTTTAGTGGGTGGCGTATTGCAAGTGATTGCCCATCTTTTTGCACTTAAGAAAGAGCGTTTTTTTAAATTTTTAGCGCTGGGTTTTAAGTATCGTCATAAGAGAGATGCGGCATTAGAAGAGAGCAACAAAAACTTTAATCGCTCTTTTTGGCACTCTGTTATTGGAAATTCAACACCACAAATCGTCTCTTTTGTCGATACAACACTGGCAAGCTTTTTAGTGACAGGTAGTATTAGTTATCTCTACTATGGGAACCGTATTTTTCAACTTCCATTGGCTCTTTTTGCGATAGCACTCACCACAGGAATTTTTCCAAAAATTAGCCGACTCCTCAAAGCCAATAAAGAGGAAGAAGCTTCCAATTTACTTTCTCAAGGCTTTTGGATTTTAGCGTTTTTACTCACAACATCAACATTGGGTGGTTTTATCCTCAGTGAAGAAATTGTTAAATTACTGTTTCAACATGGTTCTTTTTCGACTCAAGATACAGCTAATACAGGTTTTGTTTTAGCAATGTATATGATAGGACTGATCCCTTTTGGTTTAGCAAAACTCTTCTCCCTTTGGCTTTATGCAGGGATGAGACAAAAAGAAGCGGCCATTATCGCAATGTATTCACTCATTGCCAACCTAATCTTTTCCTTTAGCCTTATCAAGCCTATGGGCGCTGCAGGCCTTGCTCTTGCTGGATCGCTTTCAGCGTTTGTTCTACTCTTTTTTACGCTCCGATCATTTGGGCTAGGAAAGTTTTTTGCTATACTATATACTAAAAAATTAGCTATTTTAGTCATACTCCTTGTTGTAGAATGGGGTGTATTACTCTATGTAAAGGAACTTATGCATGTTTATTTATGATTCAGTACAGAAGAAAAAAGTATCGTTTATTCCTATTCAAGAGAATGAAGTTAAAATTTATGTCTGCGGTCCAACTGTATATGATGATGCTCATTTAGGACACGCAAGAAGTGCTATTGCTTTTGATCTTTTACGTCGTGTATTTATTGCTCTTGGTTATCACGTAACGTTTGTTAAGAACTTCACTGATATTGATGATAAAATTATTAACAAAATGAAAGAGAGTGGAAAGTCACTTGAGGAGATTACCTCTTTTTACATTGAGCGCTACAAAAATGAAATGCATGCTTTACATGTAAAGGATGCGGACATTGAACCAAAGGCGACGGAGACGGTGTCGGAAATCATTTCGTTTGTGGATGAAATGCTTCGCAAAAAAGTCGCTTATGCAACCAGTGATGGGATCTATTTTGATACCTCAAAAGATGCCAAATACCTTAGCCTCAGTCACCGCAACATTGAAGAAGATGCGAGTCAATCACGCGTCGAGCAAAAAGAAGAGAAAAAAGATCAAAAAGATTTTGCATTGTGGAAATTCTCAAAAGCCAATGAACCTAGCTACTCTGCCCCATTTGGTGTAGGACGCCCGGGATGGCATATTGAGTGTTCTGCGATGATTGAAAAACATCTTGCGAGCAGTGGCAATTTTCAGATCGATATTCATGCAGGAGGTGCCGATCTTCTCTTCCCACACCACGAAAATGAAGCGGCACAAACCAGATGTAAAAGTCATCAAGAACTCGCCAAATACTGGATGCACAATGGCTTTGTCACCATTAGCGGCGAAAAAATGAGTAAATCACTAGGAAATAGTTTCTTTTTAAAAGATGCACTTGCCATTTACAGTGGCGAAGTGCTTCGCTTTTACTTGCTTGCAACACATTATCGTGCGAATTTCAATTTTTCCGAAGAAGATCTATTAAACACCAAAAAACGCCTTGATAAACTCTATCGATTGAAAAAGAGAGTTTTTGAAAACATACCAAGTGAAGTCTCGGCTCCTTTTAAAGAGGCAATGCTGGAAGCACTCAGTGATGATCTTAATATTTCCAAAGCCCTTGCAAGTTTGGATGAGATGATCACTTCAGCGAATGAAATGCTCGATCTTAATCCTAAAGATAAAGCACTCAAAGCAACCACACATGCCAATTTACAATGGATTGAATTGCTCCTAGGCATTGGACTTTACAATCCTTACATGTACTTTCAAATCGGTGTTAGTGACGCTGAAAAAGCGGAGATTGAAGCATTGATTGAAAACCGAATAGTTGCCAAAAAAGCCAAAGATTTTGCAAAAGCAGATGAAATTCGCACACTACTAGAGTCCAAGCAGATACAACTCATGGATACAGCGATGGGGACACAGTGGGAAAAGGTGAACTAAATGCTCGGTATTAAAGGTGTATTAGCCCGTTTTTCTCCTTTTTTTAAGGACTATATCCCCTATTTTCTCTTAGCGATTTTTGGAATGCTTCTCTCCAGTGGAGGAACTGCCTATTCAGCGTATCTTGTAAAGCCTCTTTTGGATGAAATTTTCATTGCCAAAGATAAAGAGATGCTTGAACTTTTGCCCTATGCGATTATCGCTGTTTATGCACTCAAAGAAGCAGGTCGTTATACACAAGCGTACTATACCGCCTATATTGGCCAGGATATTATCAAACGCTTTCGTGACATGATTTTGGAAAATCTTTTAAAACTTGACCTCTCCTTTTTTCATGAGTACCGAACGGGCGAGCTGATCAGTCGTAATACGAATGATGTAGAGCGTGTTAGAACCGTTGTCTCCAATCTCATTCCTGAATTTCTAAGCCAAACGCTGACTATTTTTGGCTTGATTGGTGTTGTCATCTACCAAAGTCCTGAACTTGCTTTTTATGCACTCATTATTATGCCTTTAGCAATCTACCCTTTGAGTGTGCTTTCTAAAAAAATGAAAAAAGTCTCACGTCAATCGCAAGAAAAAGTTTCGGATATCACAGCAAAACTCAGTGAAATTTTTAACAATATTGAGATTATTCAAGCCAATAATGCACAAACATACGAGCACGAACTTTTCAAAAAAGACAATGAGCGTTACTTCAAACTGACGATGAAATCGGTTAAAGTCAATGAACTTGTCAGTCCTGTAATGGAAACATTAGGTTCTATTGGTGTTGCCGTAGTGATTCTCGTAGGTGGTAAAGAGGTTATTGAAGGAGGTATGAGTGTTGGAGCATTTTTCTCTTTTTTAACAGCTCTTTTTATGCTTTACACACCTATTAAGAGAATATCAGGACTTTATAACAAAATGCAAGATGCATTAGTTGCCAGTGAACGTATTTTCTTTTTACTAGATCAACGCTCATCTATCCCCGTTGGAACAAAAATGTTACCTTCTAAAATCGATACGATTTCTTTTCATAATGTCTCTCTCTGTTATGGCGAAAAAGAAGCTTTACAGAATGTGAGTCTTGAAGCAAAATCGGGCGAAATGATAGCTCTCATTGGTGATAGTGGTGGAGGGAAAAGCTCCTTAATGAATATGCTGATGCGTTTTTATGATCCAACATCAGGAAGTGTTTGTATCAATGGCATTGATCTTAAATCTTTTGATCTTCACGATTTACGTCACAATATTGCCATGGTAACACAGCGTGTTTATATTTTTCATGATAGTGTTGCTGCCAATGTTGCTTATGGTAAAGAAATCAATGAAAATAACGTGATTGATGCTCTGAAAAAAGCAAATGCTTACGAATTTATTCAAAACCTTCCTGAAGGTATTCATACGCATTTGGATGAATTTGGAACGAACCTTTCAGGAGGACAGAGGCAACGTATTGCCATAGCCCGTGCCATTTATACCAATCCTCAAGTGCTTATTTTAGATGAAGCAACCTCGGCACTTGATTCTCAAAGTGAGCAAAAAATTACGGAGGCGATTGAAAATCTCATCAAAGATAAAATTACTTTTGTCATTGCCCATCGCCTGAGTACCATCAAAAAAGCAGATAAAATTGCGCTTCTTAAACATGGTAAAATTTGTGCCATTGGAAGTGACGAGGAGCTATTGGCTAACTCCCAAGAGTATCTTAAGCTCAAAGGTTTACAGCACTAGAAAAGGGCTAAAATCAACCATCTTTTATCTTTAGTGGAGTATAATCGCGTACTTTATATTGAAGGAAATAGAAGATGTTTGATTATTATGGCCTGATGAAAAAATTCATGTTTAACTTCTCTCCTGAGAATGCCCACCATATTGCAGAATTTTTCTTTAAGAATGGTGCCACCTATGCTCCTTTTATTCTTTCACCATTGGCTGAGCATTTTTTTATTCATGATAAACGTTTGGAACAAACTATTTTTGGTAAAACATTTTTAAATCCTCTGGGTCTTGGTGCAGGTTTTGATAAAAATGCAACGATGATTCAAATGCTTACCGCTCTTGGATTTGGTCATATTGAGTATGGAACGATTACGCCTGAGCCACAAAATGGCAATGCAAAACCAAGGTTATTTCGCTACGTAGAACAAGAATCCATTCAAAATGCAATGGGATTTAACAATGAAGGTATGTATAAAGTCGGCACGCGCTTAGAGTCACTTTACCCCTTTGCAACACCTTTAGGTGCCAATATAGGAAAAAACAAAACGACTACGGTTGAAAATGCACTCAAAGACTACGAAAAGTTAATTAAACGCTTTAAAGATTTAAGCGATTATTTGGTCATCAATATCTCTTCTCCGAATACTCCAGGTCTTCGAGATTTGCAGAATGAGCAATTTATTAAAGATCTTTTTGTGATGGCAAAAGAGTTAACCTTAAAACCGGTACTTCTTAAAATTGCACCCGATCTTGAGATCAATGATGCTTTACATGTAAGCTCAACGGCCCTTGAAAATGGAGCTGCGGGAATCGTAGCAACCAACACAACCGTTGACTATTCTTTGATTCCCAATGCAAGAGACTTTGGTGGTCTGAGCGGCAAAGTGCTAACAGAAAAAAGTTTTGTCATGTTTGAAGCTCTCGCGAAAGAGTTTTTTGGCAAAACGACACTCATTTCAGTTGGGGGTATTGATTCAGCGGATGAAGCCTACCGAAGACTGAAAGCGGGAGCAAGTTTGATTCAAATTTATTCGGCATTCATTTTTAAAGGACCTTCTCTTAACCGTGCAATCAATCTTGGTATTTTGGAGCGCATGGAAAAAGATGGATTTAATCATATTAGTGAAGTTATAGGAAGCGATAGGAGATGATAAACAATGAAACAGATACTACTATTTTTACTATTTTTAGGAGCATTAATGGCTAACTCTCTACCTGAGCACTTTACTAAAACATTGGAGAATGGACTTCAAATTGTTGTCATTCCCATGCATAATAAAAGCGATGTTATTACGACAGATATTTTTTATAAAGTCGGTAGCGGCAATGAGATTATGGGTAAAAGTGGTATAGCCCACATGCTTGAACACCTTAATTTTAAATCGACTAAGAACCTTAAGACCGGTGAATTTGATGAAATTGTTAAAGGCTTTGGTGGCGTGAATAACGCATCAACAGGTTTTGATTACACGCATTACTTCATCAAAAGTTCATCCAAAAATTTACCAAAATCATTGGAGCTTTTTGCAGAACTGATGCAAAATCTTAAACTCACTGATGAAGAATTTCAACCAGAACGTAATGTTGTTCTAGAAGAGAGGCTATGGAGAACGGATAATTCACCCATTGGTTATCTCTACTTTAGACTTTTCAATAATGCCTTTACCTACCATCCATACCATTGGACACCCATTGGTTTTATAGATGATATAAAAAATTGGAGCATTGAAGATATTCGTAGTTTTCACTCAAAATACTATCAACCTTCAAATGCCATTGTTGTGGTTGCGGGTGACATTGAACCCGAAGATGTTTTCAAAAATGTTACAAAATATTTTGGTGACATTAAAAATTCTACGCCTCTTCCAAAGGTACATCATCAAGTTGAACCACAACAAGATGGTGCAAAACGTCTTTTTATTAAAAAAGAGAGTGAAGTTGAAATGGTGGCTATTGCCTATAAAATTCCAAATTTTCTACACGAAGACCAAGTGGCACTTTCTGCTTTAAGTGAGCTTTTAAGCAGTGGAAAAAGTAGCAAGCTACACCGTATTTTAGTAGATGAAAAGAAACTGGTCAATCAAATCTATGGCTATGCAATGGAAGCAAAAGATCCCTCTGTCTTTTTATTTTTAGCGGTCTGTAATCCAGGTGTAAAAGCAGAAAGTGTTGAAACTGAAATACTCAAAATTATTGATAGCCTTAAAAAAGACGATGTCAGTGATAAAGATATTGAAAAGATTAAGATCAATACAAAAGCTGATTTTATTCATAATTTAGAAAGTTCTAGCGATCTTGCAACCCTTTTTGGTTCCTATTTTGCAAAAGGTGACATTACACCTCTTTTGAACTATGAAGAGGGGATTAACAAGCTCAAAAAAGAAGATATAATTAAAGTTGTCAATAAATATTTAGTTCCACAATCATCTACCACAGTTATATTAAGAAAGGATTATTAAAATGCAACAGGCGTTACAAGGAGCGATGACCGCTCTTATCACACCCTTTAAAAATGGAAAACTCGATGAAGTTCAATATGCAAAACTCATAGAAAGACAGATTAAAAATGGCATAGATGTTGTTGTCCCTGTTGGAACAACAGGTGAAAGTGCAACACTAGATCATGATGAACACCGCCGTTGTATTGAAATAGCAGTCGATGTTTGCTCACATAGTGCTGTCAAAGTTCTTGCAGGCGCTGGAAGTAATGCAACCCATGAAGCCATTGGATTGGCTAAATTTGCACAAGCACATGGAGCGCATGCTATTCTTTCTGTAACACCATACTATAACAAACCAACACAAGAAGGTCTTTTTCAACATTATAAAGCGATTGCAGGTTCTGTTGATATTCCTGTGTTGTTGTACAATGTCCCAGGACGTACAGGATGTGATTTACTCCCCGATACCATCTTTAGACTTTTTGGTGCTTGTCCTAATATTTTTGGTGTCAAAGAGGCAACAGGCTCGATTGATCGTTGTGTAGATTTACTCGCACATCAGCCGCAACTCTCTGTCTTTAGCGGTGAAGATGCGATCAATTACCCTATTCTTTCCAATGGAGGCTCAGGTGTAATTTCCGTCACATCAAATATTCTACCTGACCAAATTGCAGAGCTTACACACTTAGCGCTTAAAGGTGATTTTCATGGGGCAAAAGCCATTAATGATTCACTGTATGAGATCAATAAAACACTTTTCTGCGAAAGTAATCCTATTCCTATAAAAGCGGCAATGTATATTGCTGGTTTGCTTGAAACACTGGAATATCGTTTGCCTCTGTGTGCTCCAAGCAACGACAATATGAAACGCATTGAAAATACACTTAAAAAATATACGATTAAAGGATTTTAATGAAGGGAAAAACACTTGTCATTAGCGGCGGTACCAGAGGTATCGGTCAAGCCATTGTTCATGAATTTGCCCAAGCAGGTGTGAATATTGCATTTACGTACAATTCAAATGAAGCGTTAGCACAAGAGCAAGTGAAAGATTTAGAAGAAAAATTTGGCATTAAAGCCAAAGCATATCCTCTCAATATTTTAGAACCAGAGACCTATAAAGATCTTTTCTTGGAAATTGACAAAGATTTTGATCGTGTAGACTTTTTTATCTCTAACGCGATCATTTCTGGTCGACCAGTTGTGGGTGGATATACCAAGTTTATGAAACTTAAACCTCGTGGTATTAACAACATCTTTACAGCAACGGTCAATGCTTTTGTCGTGGGTGCACAAGAAGCGGCTAAACGTATGGAAAAAATTGGAGGGGGAAGTATTATCTCTCTTTCATCTACTGGAAATCTCGTTTATATTGAAAATTATGCAGGTCATGGTACCGCAAAAGCGGCTGTTGAGACAATGGTTCGTTATGCTGCAGCGGAACTTGGTTGTAAAGGTATTCGTGTCAATGCTGTGAGTGGTGGGCCTATCGAAACCGATGCTTTAAGAGCTTTTACTAACTATGAAGAGGTTCGTGATATCACCGCTAAACTTTCACCTTTAGGTCGTATGGGGCAACCACAAGACTTAGCTGGAGCTTGTTTATTCCTTTGTTCAGATAAGGCATCATGGATTACAGGGCACACCATGCTGATTGATGGTGGTACAACGTTTAAATGATGAATCTTCCAAACCTTCTAGCCTCTATGCGTATTGGCTTAGCACCCCTTATGTTTATTCTTTTAGTCAATCGTGATTTACCCTTGTTTAAGGGCTTACATGTAAGTTGGTTAGATTACTTTGCTGCACTTATTTTTGTTATTGCGAGCGCAACAGATTTTTTTGATGGCTATATTGCACGTAATTGGAATCAGAAAACACAACTGGGTGCTATTCTTGATCCACTTGCTGATAAAATGCTTACCTTAGCGGCATTTTTGGGACTGATGATGATTGATCGGGCTAACCCTTGGGCCATTTTTCTTATCCTAACACGTGAATTTTTTATTACAGGACTTCGTGTAGCGGCAATGGGTGAAGGTAAGAATATTGCTGCGAGTATGGCGGGTAAAGTCAAAACTGTTTTTCAGATGATTGCCATTGGCTTTTTAATGATGAACTGGCCTTATGCTGAGTTACTTTTATGGGTTGCTGTTGGACTTACATTGTACTCTGGTTATGAATATATCATTGGCTACACAAAAATAGAGAGCAACTGATGGGTACACTGACCTCAATATTGGTTCTCTCGTTTCTCATTTTTTTTCATGAATTAGGACATTTTCTTGCCGCTCGATTTTTTGGTGTTCACGTTGAAGTTTTCAGCATTGGATTTGGAAAAAAGATCTTTTCAAAAATCGTTGGTCATACAGAGTATTGTCTAAGTCTCATTCCGTTAGGTGGCTATGTGCAGATGAAGGGACAAGACGATCGTGATCCAACAAAAGTCAGTTATGATGCTGACAGTTATACAACCAAAGCACCATGGAAACGTATTATTATCCTTTTTGCAGGTCCCTTTGCGAACTTCTTACTTGCTTTCTTGCTTTTTCTTGCTGTAGGGACGATGGGAGTAACAAAATTTGCTCCAATTATTGGTAAAATTAGTCCAAACTCCCCTGCTTTAGAAGCAGGTCTCCAAGAGAATGACCGCATTGTAATGATTAATAACGAACTCATTGAAACTTGGGATGAAGTGAGTATACTCATTCAAAAAAATAGTGGTTCAATGCAAATGAAAGTTGAGCGAGCAGGAAGCGTACAAACGATTGTTTTGTCACCAAAAATTAGTGAATACAAAAATATGTTTGGAGAGACAAAACAGAAAAAAATGATTGGTGTTCTCCCAAGCGGTAAAACGATTGAAATGGTTTATAGCATCAGTGAACTTCCAGGATTTGCTTATGAACAAACCATAAAGGCAACCACACTTATTTTAACCAGTCTTCAAAAACTCATTGAAGGGGTTGTTTCACCTAAAGAGTTAGGGGGTATCATCTCGATTGTTCAAGTCACTTCAGAGGCGAGCGCTGCTGGTCTTGTGGCGCTTTTTGCATTGACGGCACTTATTTCTGTTAACCTTGGCGTTCTCAATCTTTTACCAATTCCTGCCCTTGATGGTGGACACATTATGTTTAATGCCTACGAAATGTTGACCAAAAAAGCACCCAGTGAGCGTGTACTTACGGCTATGACGTCAATGGGATGGATATTTTTACTCAGCCTTATGGCTTTGAGTATTTTTAATGATATTTACAGGCTAACCAATGGAAACTAAAAATTTTGTAAATACTTTGGATGATATTCTCACACGCGTTGAAAAAGCGCGTTTGAGTGTCGATCAACACTTGATTGTTAAGATTGTTGCAGCAAGTAAAAGCGCTGATCCTTCTATGATTGAAGCGATGTACCATGCAGGTCAACGTTGTTTTGGTGAAAATAAAATTCAAGATATGAGTGACAAAGTTCATGCACTTTCACGCCTCCCACTTGAATGGCATTTTATAGGACGATTACAAACCAACAAAATCAACCAACTCATCGATTTAGAGCCATCATTGATGCACTCTCTAAGCTCTTTAGAGCTTGCCCAAGAGATCGACAAACGTTTACATGTAAAGAATAAAACCATGAACGTTCTGCTTCAAATCAACAGTGCCTATGAAGAACAAAAAGCGGGTGTTCTGCCTGAGCAAGCAATCGAAGTGTATGAACAAATCGTGCTTACATGTAAACACCTTCAGCTTAAAGGTGTCATGAGTATTGGTGCACATACCGAAGAGTGCGCTGTTATTCAAAAGAGCTTTGAAACCACGCATAAAATCTTTGAATCACTCCAAAATTATGGTGCGAAATATTGTTCAATGGGTATGAGTGGAGATTTTGAATTAGCAATTGCCTGTGGTTCTAACATGATTCGTTTGGGAAGTATTTTATTTAAATAGATGTGCTAGAAGAAGAACAACAAATTGTATCGCGACCTGTATTTTTTGCTTTATACAGTGCGTCATCAGCATGTGATATTAGCGTATAAGGTGTGTCTTCATCTGTTAATGTTCGTATACCAATACTAACCGTATGATGTTTATGGGTCGAAAAAACACCTGTATGAATTGCCATTTGAATACGTCTGGCAATATTTAGTGCTTCATCTTCATTACTCTGTGGACAAAGCACTAAAAACTCTTCTCCACCCCAACGTCCAATCCTATCATCAGAGCGAATACTTCGCTTAATAAGGTCTGCCATTTCAATCAAGACTTTGTCACCAATAGGATGACCAAAGGTGTCATTGATGATCTTAAAAAAATCAAAATCAATCAATAATATAGAAAAAGAATATTTCATGGCTTTAGCACGCTCAACTTGCATAACCAACTCTTTTTCGATCTTCATTCGATTGTACATTTTGGTAAGAATGTCTGTTTCTGAAAGGTACAATAACTCTTTAGTATATTTTTTGAGCTCATAATAACGCCATAGAAACAATAGACCCAAAATCATAAACCCAAAAACAATTTTCAAGAGTAAGCTATAATCGTAAACGGTTTGAGCTTTAATTGCCACATATTTATTGACAATATTCGCTCGATCTTCAGCACTAATGGTTGCAATACCTTTGTCTAAAATGTCCCGAAGCATCGGTTCACTTTGTATGACTCCCATGTGCATTTTATTGATATAATCGGGTAATTGCCCTGCAATTTTGAGATTAAACATTCCTTCTTTTTTCAGTGTATACGCTGCCACAATGAGTGAGCGCATTGCGATGTCTGCTTTTTTATTGGAGACCAGTTGGAAAGCATCCATTTCAGAGTGCGTGGTTATAATGTTGAGATTTGGATACTCTGTGCGAACAAGCTCTTCCATCGCTGTTCCTGTGGGAAAAACAATGCTTTCATTGACCAAATCATGAGGATCACCAATGAAAGAGTGCTCTTCTCGAGTAATAAAAACATTGGGATCACTAAAATGTGGTTTTGTAAACAAAAGCCATGTATCTCGGTAAGGAGATTGATTGAGAAAGCTAATGATTTGACATTTACCTGCTTTGGAATACGCAATACTCTCGTCCCAATCTTTTGTCGGCAAAACAGTAATCTTAAGCCCAATGCGTTGGGCAACCAGATGCAAAAGATCAGCACCAATACCTGTATAATTCCCTTTTTGATCTATCATCTCAAAAGGTTCCCAATCGGGATCAACACAGACGTTAACAGTGCCTAGTTTTTTAAGATAAGTATTTTCATCTAACGATAGTTCAACACCAAAAAGAGAAAATGGTACGAAAAATATCATCATTATCCAAAAATACATTTTGTATTTTCCGCCTTTCAATTCTCTTTATTGATAGAGTATAACCAATTAATACGCTTTAGGTGTTAAAAGTTTTTTATAGTACGTCTGTGTTAAATGCAATGCGGCAATAGGATTGTGCCCCAAAACACGATCTTTGACTACAAGATACGTTGTGGTTGCTTTCGCATATTTGATAAACAATGAGTCATGTCCAACACACAACCCCATAATCACATTCAGATCTGTCTTTGCTTTATTGAGGTATTTGGCTTGAAGAATAGGATTACACATCGGCTCAAACGTGTTTGGGCGAATTTTTTGCTCTTCTTCAAGCCCAATATCGCATTTATCACGAGAACCTACTTTACAAATTGCCATAAAAACATCAAATCCATTGACTTTAAGAATCTCAGCAAAAATTTTGGACTCGGCAGCTAAGCCAACACAGGATGCAATACCAATTTTCTTTGCACCAATGCGTCTTGCAAAGGCTAATATTTCTTCAACACGTGTTAATTGTCCATAGTATTTACCTTCAATATCAGCAGCGGCCAGTGCAATTTTGCGATCCATTCCCTCTTCTTCTTTATAACAGGCAAGAGATTCTTCTAGCATCTGCTCATCAACATTGGTTGTTAAACAAAATTTAGGATATCTACTATCATGTTTATGGCAATTCAGTGTTCCACATTCAGCGCAACTGAGTTCTTTTTCTTCTTCATTCATTTTCTAAACCTTTAGAATTTATAATGACAATTATAACGTAAGCAAAAGACTAAAATTGACTGTTTTCGATTTACATGTAAAGATATTTGCCATATAAACTGAGGTAAACACCCAGTAATTCTTTAAGACCTTGATTCAAAAGTGCCGTCTCTTCTTCATTAAAAAGAAATGCTAAAAGTTTACCATGTAAAGATTCTCCAAAAGCAACTAAACGCTCAGGTGTAAAGTTTTGAGTATCTTCTTTACCTAAGATAAAGAAAAGAGCAAGAGCACGGTTGAGTCCAGCAACATAGGCTAATAGGCTCTCATAGATGCTCATTTCAACAGGTTCTAGTTGTGAGAGAAAAAGCTCTAAAGAGACACTCAAAAAACCTTTCTTTTTAGGAAAGTTTGCATGAAGAAGAGTCATAAAAAGAGTTTTTTTTGCCTCTTGAAGTGGCTTTGGAATGAATGATTCAAATAAAGTATCGAGTGCTTGAATTCCCTCTTTAAAACTAGAAGGAACGCTCAATCCTTGTCGTGACATCAAAGAGGCAATCTGCGCTTGTGTCAATTTAGTCGGTGAGTACACCTCTAAGTCGGCAAGGTTTTGAATCAATAGTGCATAAAAAGTTCGCTCTTGCTCGCTTTCACTTTTAGCTAAGTATTCGGTTAGGTAAAGGATCTCTTTTTTCATGCCCCTATTCTGCCAAAGAGGAACTGAAAAAGTGCTATAATGCCAACTCTTTTTAAGGAGCATACATGATTCACCTCTCAACTTTTTTTGCAATTTATGTCAAATTCTTTTTTATTATGACACCATTTTTTGTTACGACCATCTTTTTGTCGATGACAAAAGGAATTGATGAGAGCGATAAAAAGCGCCTTGCAGTTAAAGTGACATTGGCTATTTCTATTACATGTCTTATTATTCTTTTTTTCGGAAAATATATTTTTGAACTCTTTGGCATTACCCTTGATGCATTTCGTATTGGAGCTGGTGCTCTACTTTTTTTAACCGCTGTTGATTTGGTTCAAAAAGACATTAATGCAGAACCAACATGTAAAGCCGATATCTTAAAACATGCCGTTGTGCCTTTGGCAATACCAGTTACCGTAGGACCTGGAACCGTGGGTGCTTTAATGGTTATGGGAGCCGATATGGATGGTTTTGAAGATCTTATCTTAGGCTCAAGCGCACTTTTAGTGGCTATTTTTAGCATTGGGTTATTATTGTATCTCTCAGGGCATATCGAAAGGCTCATTGGGCGCACGGGACTTGTTGTCTTTAGTAAAGTAACAGGACTGGTTCTTTCTGCACTCTCAGCTCAGCTCATTTTTACAGGTATCAAAAATTTCTTACATTAATCTTTACATGTAAAAAGATTCTGCCAATGGTAATCGACAAGTTTCAGTAACATCAAAACAATCGCCCAATCTTACGAAAACCAATAAAATAAAGCACGCTCCCGACTACTGTTACCCCCAAGAAATACGGGTAAAGCTCCAAAACAGGTGTTCCACGAAAGAAAATACTCTCCGTTCCTTCGATGTAATACCGCAGTGGCGAGATGAGTGAGAACTTCTGCAACAACGGATGCATCGCATAAATGGGCGTCCACGCACCGCTGAGAAAAATGAGAGGAAGCATGATGACGATGGCAAGTTGTGCGACTTGCATGACATCTTTAGCAATCGCTGCAATGAAAAGTCCAATACCAGCGCCTGTAAAAGCATAGAGAAAACTGAGCAGTAAAAAGGCAAAAAACGAACCATTAATTGGCGTATTAAACACTCCAAAAATCACAAAGCCCACCGAGATAACAATGCCCACCATCACAATAATCACCTGTGAAAAAGACTTTGCTAAAATGATAATTTTTGCATTCACTGGCATCAAAAGCATAATGTCCCATGTCCCCTCCTCTTTCTCTTTCACAAACACGACGGCGGTTAAAATGACCGATAAAAGCGTTGTGATCGAGAGCAGTTCTGTCAGCGCCATAAAAGTGTGGTTATCGGCGTTTTCATTAAAGAGTTTGTGGGTCACAAGTTCCACAGGAAAGGAACGTGCTGTGAAATTAATCGCGATATTTTGCAAATAACTTAGAGCTGTAAAGGCTTGTGATGCTGCTGTGGCATCAAGTAAAACATTCAAAGTAGTCGCATGTTTTTTACGAAAATTTTGCTCAAACGTATCATCAAATACTAAGCCTACCATGATCTCTTTATCAAATACCGCTTGAGAGAGTTTTTCTTGTGACTCAAATAAAACGGGTTCTAAAAATTCAGGCGCATGGAAGTAACTCAAAAACTTCTGACTGAGTCCTCCTCCGCTACTGTCTATATACCCAACGGCAATATTACGAGGTTTAAGTTCAATGCCACTGCCAGCAATGTAAACTTCAAAACTAAAGGCGTAAAGCACAACAAAAACCAACTGCCATGAACGTATAAAGCTCAGTAACTCTTTCCCAACAACAGCCCAAAATATTTTCATTTGAGCTCCTTTTTAAGTAAAAAACTTCCAAGAGTCAGCATAAAAAAAGCATAAAAGGCCAAAATAACAATGTACATTACAGTTTTAGACGAAGCCAGCCCTTCTCCCACTAAAAAGACATCGTAAAGAATATGGTTGTAGTACATCACCGGAAAAATGTGCGCTTCATAGCGTGAAACACCAATCATTGAAGAGATCGGCATCAAAATACCTGAATACAAAAATCCAGGAATGATGGTCACAATGACCGTTAAAACCACCGCTACAATTTGCGTACTGGTTACGATAGAAATCAGCATCCCAATGGAGAGACTAATCATCAAATAGAGCTCAGACGTGAGCCAATAGAGCAAGAAACTACCTCGAAACGGCACTTCAAACAGATATGTTGCCCAAAGAAAAAGGATAAAAATATTGATCGAATGCAGTAAAAAAACAGGAATCAGCTTAGCCGCAATAAACTCCCCTTTCGAAAGTGGTGATGCATAAAAATTAAAAATAGTCCCTCGCTCTTTCTCTTTAACGATCAAAAGGGCAGCCAAAATAGCTGGAGCAATGAGTAAAACAAGCCCAATAAGTCCTGGAACGATAGCATCTTCATCACGCATTGCTTGGTTAAAGAGTGTCCTCTGGTTAATGCTAATCGTTGGAGCATTGCCTCCTAAGCGCTCCAACATCTGACTGGCAGCATCTAGGACAACACCTTTGACATAACTCTCCATTGTTGAGCCTCGCATCGGGAAAGCGGCATCCACAAAGACACCGATTTGGGTAGATTGCCCATGTAAAAGCCGCTTCTCAAAGCTCTCAGGGATGATGATGAGAATGTCACTTTTAGCTTTATGAATTTCATCAAGTGCCTTGGCTTCACCTCGTTTTTCAATAGTGGAATCAAAGTATTTAGAGTGTTCAAACTTACTCACAAGTAGCTGTGAATAATGACTCTGATCGTTGTCAATAATAAGTGTACGTGCACCCGTTACTTCCATTCGAATACCATACCCAAAGAGCACCAATACCATCGTAGGTAACAAATAAACCATAATAATCAGGCGAGATCGTACAATCTCCGTAAGCTCTTTGAGCACATAGGCCTTGATGACACCCAATTTCATCGGTAATACTCCAAGAAAATCTCCTCAAAACTTTGCGCATTAGGGTGTTTGGCGTAAAACTCCGCAATCGTATGATCGGCGATCTTTTTGCCTTGACGCAACAATACGACACGATCACAAAATTCGGCTTCACTCATATAATGGGTGGTGATCAAAATAGCGATTTCCCAGCGCTCTTTAAGAAGCTTTAATAGCTCCCAAAATTTTGCTCTTGCAATGGAATCAACCCCAGAAGTAGGTTCATCTAAAAATAAAATAACTGGTTCATGCAAGAGTGCGGAAGCGATCGAAAAGCGCTGATTGATACCTAGAGGCAGTTCTTGAGGCATCGAGTTTAGAAATTCATCAAATCCAAGTTCTAACGCATAACGTGCAATACGGCTTTTGGCAACATCGTTTGTAATACCCCGCATCGATGCAGCATACAGTAGATTTTCCTCAACACTCATATCATTGTAAAGTGCAAAATGTTGACTCACATAACCAATGCTCGCTTTCAGTGCTTGTCTATCTTCTTGCGTTTGAATGGATTTTCCAAGAAGCGTTAACTCTCCTCCATCAATCGGGTAAAGTCCTAAAAGCATTTTGATAAATGTCGTTTTTCCTGCACCATTTGCACCCAAAAGTCCTAAAATTTCACCTTTATGAAGTGTCATATCGACATTTTCATTGGCAATAAAACTACCAAAAATTTTGGTGAGTCCTTTGGCTTCCATAACAATATCGGGTAAATCAATGGTTTTTTCTTTATTGGTAATCTCAATGAGGGGCATTTTTCTGCCTTTTTGAAGGGCATTAACAAAAAAGAGCGCTTCAAGACTCGGTTCGATATGTCTTTCCTCTAAAGCACTCAGACAATAAGTCGCATGTAAGGTATGAATGCAAGGTTCTTCTGTTGTGATACCCTCAACATAACTCATTGATCGAACAGAATCTATCAATTCACTTGAAGTACCTTGCGCAATGATCTCTTGCTCGTCAAAGAGTAAGATTCTATCCATCTTAGCAGCTTCTTGCATGTACGCAGTGCTGATGATAGAGATTGTTCCTTCAGACTTGCGTATCTCATCAAGAATTTCCCAGAGCTCAATACGGCTCAATGGATCAACACCTGTGGTCGGCTCATCCAAAAGGAGTAGTTTGGGACGGTGTAAGAGTGTACAGATCAGTGAGAGCTTTTGCATCATACCACCACTCAGTTTTCCTGCTTGACGATCTTGAAAGGCATCCAGACCAGCCATTTTTAAAAGACGTAGCTTGTAGGCTTCAAAGACACTGTCTTGATAGATATTGTGAATATTGGCAAAAAAACGAAGATGCTCATCAATGGTTAAAAGTTCATACAGCACCAACCCAATACCCTGAGGCATCAGTCCGATGGAGGCTTTAAGCGGTTCAGCCTCTTTAGGTGAATGGTATGTCACTCCGTTAAATGTGACATCACCTTCAAATGGAATAACCCCTGCTATAGCATGAATAAGAGAACTTTTACCAGCACCATCCGCACCAATAAAGCCGATGATCTCACCCTCTTGTGCAGATAAATTTGCCCCAGCAATGCCTAAACGTTTTTTATGATGGACACTGACGTTATGAACGTTTAATTCCATACTAGACTCATTCAGGAACGTTGTTTAAACTCTTTGGTAACCCTTTGCCATCCATGGAGACAACACCAACAGCAGGAATGCCCAGTTTGAGCGTTGGTTGTGGTGAAAGGGGTTTTACATGTAAAGCAAAAACCCTTTGAATGCGATCACTCGGAACACTGACCTCTTTGGGAGTAAACTCCGCTTTTTGCTCAATGCGCACGACTTTAGCTTGGATGGGTTCATTGGGTTTTCCATCTAAAAAGATGACGGCATCATTGCCAACCTGAAGGTTTCCATTTTGTTTGGTATCGACAAATATTTTTAGATAAAGGGAGTTTGGATCAAGCAAGGTAGCAACCACACTTCCAGCCCCGATGACTTCACCTTGATTGGCAATTTTTTCCACGACAACGCCATTCACAGAAGAACGCAATATCATCTCATGTAAGATCGCTTCGATTTGAGTTTTAGACGCTTCTAACGCTTTCAGGGATGACTTGAGTGCCTCGATACCTTGTTCCAAGGCACGTAATGTTTTTTGATGCGCTGTTGCTTCGATGAGCTCGCTGTTGGCAACATTGATTGCAAGACTGAGTTGCTCTCTTTTTTGTTGTAATCCTGCCAGTAAATCGCCACTGGTTTGGAATTTGAGCACTGCGGTTTCTACCTGACGCTTTTCGATGAGATTGTGTTCAAACAAATTTTTCATACGCTCAAGATCGTGCTTGTCTTGCGCTAAAATACTGGTTTGTGAGGCGATATTTTTATCAAGTTCTGTGCGTTGATGTTGTTTAATAGAGAGATTGTCTTTGGCTTTTGAGAGTGTTTCAGGAATGGTTTTGGAAGCAATTTCAAGCTCTGTCTCTTTGGCGTTTAACTCTTGTGTTCGTGCACTTATTTGGGCTTCTATTTGTGCCTTTTGCGCTTCATATTCCTCGCTTGCAAGGACGGCTATGTTTTGACCTAGCTCAACGTGTTGCCCTTCTTGAATGTTTAAAGTAGAAATACGCCCTGCATACTTGGCATTTAAATTTATCAAATCACCATCCATACGTCCAGAACCTTGAACTAAATTGGCTGCAAGCGTTGGAGCAATGAGTTTATGGATAATAAGTCCCGAAGCAATTAAGACCAAAGCTAAAATAGCCACACCTAAACGATACTGTTTGAGTTTTTCTAACATTCACGCTCCTTGGTTGAAGAGTAAACTATTATATAACTTCTTTGGTATATTTTTACCTAAATTAAGAGCAATTTAACGCTATTAGCAATACTATTAACACTATAATCATGATGTTTCGCAAGGACGGTTCATGCGACGTTTACTGCTACTTTTATTTCCTTTGTGTCTTTGTGCACAAACATACACGGAACTTTTAAATTTGTTGGAGAAAAGTAATAGCTATAAAAGTGCTAAAGAACTTGAAAGTGCTTCAGAATCACTCTATCAAGCAGCACTAGGGAAAAACCTTCCAGCCTTGGATGCTACACTGAGCGCCATTGAGTTTAATGAAATTCCTAACATGACGCTCCATCTTCCCTCTTTTCCTGTTACCAAAGCCGATGTGGGGACACGTAGACATCTTGAGGGTGCACTCATTTTAAGTTATCCACTTTTTACGGGTTTTGCTATTTCAGCAACCATTGATAAAGCCCGCTTAGAAAATGAGCAAGCAATGCTTAAACTGACCAATCTGAAGCGAAATCTTGCCATGCATGTCACGCAACTTTTTAGCGCTATTATCGCTGAAGAGAGAGTTATTGACGCTTTAAAAAGCTCAGAGCTTGCCATTAATCAAGCATATCAAAAAGCCAAAGGATTTTACACCAATGGACTTTTGGCTCAAAGCGAACTCTACGCGATCGAAGCTAAAAAATATGATATTGAAGCGCAACTGCTTCACCATCAAAATCAAAAAAAACAGCTTCTCAACCAACTCTCACTGATCGTCAATACCAAAATAGAAACGCTTCAAGCAAATACCCTTCAAACCTTTGAAATACCCAATGGTGATGGAGCAAAAGAGATCGCCTTAAATGAACGTGAAGATTTACATGTCATGGCAAAAGCGATTGACGTCGCACAAAGCAGTGTTGAGCTTGCCAAAAGTAAAAATTATCCCACCATTGCGATGGTGGGTGTTTTGAAGGGGCAAGGTGACTCACTCGAGCTCAATGGTGATGGCTATACCAATGCTGATAAAAGTTATGTAGGATTGAGTGCTTCATGGAATCTATTTAATGGCTTTAGTGATACACATACCATTGATGCAGCACGCGCTTCTAAGATGTCTGCTTTTTTCAATTTAGAAGAATACAAGCAACAAGTCGCCCTTGAAGTGGAAAATACAGAGCTTGAGATTAAAACACTTAATGCCGAGCTTCAAAGCGCAAAACTCGAAGAAAAAGCCAGTGAATCCTATACCAACCTTACACAAGGACGTTTTGATAACCAACTCATCAGTGCCGATGAACTTAGCCGTGCTATTGCCAACTTGGCAAGTACAAAAGCTAAAGTAGCAACCCTACAAAGTGAACTATTTAATCAAAGTGCACGTCTCTGGCTTGAGTGTGGTTGGGGCATTTTTGAAAAAAAAGTCCTCACTCAACAGTGAGCCAACCATCTTTACATGTAAAGATATTTTTTAGTGAATACTTGCTTTTAGCATCTTATAAATAGTCGGTGTGCTCGCGAGATCAATTGCTTTAAAGCCATCTAAATTCGCGATGGTTGTATCAGCATGAGATGCCAACAAAAGCTTTGTCATTTCCTCTTTCCCTGAACTGGCACAGTACATCAATGCCGTTACACCATTGTCATTTTGATTATCCAGTTGGATACCCGCTTTTACCAAAAGTTCCACACAGGTGAAGTCCCCACCAAAACAGGCATTCCAAATGGCGGTATTGCCATCAATATTTTTAAGTTCCAGATCCACTCCCGCTTCGATGAGCTCTTTGGTAACGGAAATATTGGCTTCCCGCACTGCTTTCATCAGTGCAGAGTTACCATACTTACCAACGAAATTTAAATCATTGGCATCATAGCCATTAGCTGAAAGCCAAAGTAAAGTTTGCTCACTCATGCGCCCATCCAAGTCTCATGTACGTGCCCTTTTTTCTTGAAATGAATCGCTTCATCAAGCTTTGTCTCAAACATCTCAAGATCAAATGCATCTTCAACATCCTTGGTGATCTCTTTATAGACAAATTGACCATCTTTGTTGATGATAAAAAGAGATTTTGCACAGAGTGTTTCATCAATATAAACCCCAAATTTCTTTGAAAATTCTACAAAATCAACAGATGAATTTTCTATATTGACCTCTTCTTCTAATTTGGTACTACAGATAAGATAAATAAATGCTTGTTCTTGGTATTTCTCAATGATGTTTAAAAGCTCTTTACTCAATGAATTTTGAAAAGGTAAGGTGATCATCACTTGCACTTTGGTTGCCATCATACCGATGACTTTCATCTCACCATTGAGCATTTCTAAAATGATTGCAGGAGCCTCTGAGCCTATTT
Source organism: Sulfurospirillum diekertiae (assembly GCF_011769985.2). Taxonomy (NCBI): domain Bacteria; kingdom Pseudomonadati; phylum Campylobacterota; class Epsilonproteobacteria; order Campylobacterales; family Sulfurospirillaceae; genus Sulfurospirillum; species Sulfurospirillum diekertiae. Next base: position 1,242,670 of record NZ_CP039734.2, on the reverse strand, counting down.
TCCGCTCATTTTTCAATAATGGTTTGCTGACACCTTTGATGATTGTTTCCATAATCACTCCTTAAAAATTTAAAGGAGTTTATGCAAAAGGCATACCGTAGTCACAAAACTATTACATGTAAAGCGTAGTAGCAAAAAGAAGTTACTACGCTCTACATTTTTTACGCTTTAGGATGGATCATTTCAGAAGGAATGACATAACGATCAAACTCTTCTGGTGTCAAAAGTGAAAGTTTCACACATGCCTCTTTAAGACTTGAATGCTCTTTATGCGCTAATTTGGCGACTTTTGCTGCATTTTCGTAGCCGATATAGGGATTAAGTGCCGTGACGAGCATTAATGAATTGTGAAGATTGAACGCAATCTTTTCGCTATTGGCTTCAATACCTTCCACACAATGTATTCTAAATGACTCCATCACATCGCTCAAAAGCCTGACTTGTTGCAAAAAATTGAGGATAATAACTGGTTTAAAGACATTGAGTTCAAAGTTTCCTTGACTTGCACCAAAGGCAATAGCAGTGTCAGCACCAAATACTTGACAGGCGACCATCGTTACCGCTTCGGCTTGAGTCGGATTGACTTTACCGGGCATAATGGAACTTCCTGGTTCATTTTCAGGAATAGAGAGTTCACCGATGCCACATCTTGGACCTGAAGCCAACCACCTAATGTCATTGGCAATTTTCATCAAGTTTGCTGCTAAGCCTTTATTGGCACCACTTGCAAAGACAAGGGCATCATGGGATGTTAAAGCATGAAATTTATTGGGAGCTGAGACAAAATGTTTCCCTGTCAGTTTGCTCAGCTCTTCACTGACAAATTCGCTGAGTTTGGGGTGCGCATTAATACCTGTTCCTACAGCTGTGCCTCCAATCGCAAGTTCACGTAAAGATTCCAGTGCTTGTAAAATGTGCGAAGAAGAGTGTTCTAACATACTTCGATACCCGCTAAACTCTTGTCCAAGCGTCAGGGGTGTTGCATCTTGTAAATGTGTTCGACCAATCTTAATGATGCCAGCAAACTCATTTTCTTTCGCCTGTAGTGCTTCCTTGAGCTTTTCAAGTGAAGGAAGCAGTTGCTCTTCTATTTCAATAACACTGGCAATGTGCATGGCTGTTGGAAACGTATCGTTTGAGCTTTGAGACATATTGACATGATCATTAGGATGGATGAGTTTTTCTTTTCGGAAATCTCCTCCTAAAATCTCAGTTGCACGGTTAGCGATAACTTCGTTTAGGTTCATATTGGTCTGTGTACCACTACCTGTTTGCTAGATGGCAAGAGGAAATTCACCATCAAATTTGCCAGCAAGAATTTCATCACACGCTTGAACGATCGCCTCTGCTTTTGTGCCATCCAGTTTTTTCAGTTTTTGATTAACCGTTGCTAAAGAGCGTTTTAAAAGAGCAAAGGCTCGGATAAGCTCTTTTGGCATCTTTTCTGTACCTATTTTAAAATTTTCCAAACTTCTCTCAGTTTGAGCTCCCCAGTAACGCTCATTAGGAACTTTGATCTCACCCATAGTATCTTTTTCAATTCTATAATCCATAGTAACTCCTTTATCTCATATGAGTCATTATGGCACAGGCAAGTTTTAAAAAAATCTCTCTTTTAAAATTACATCAAAATTCTATCATTCATCTTATATTTCAATGCCAAAATAGTGTTTAACCACATAACCAATACCAAATGAGATCAGCGCAACACCAAAGGTAATATAAGACATTTCACGCACACGTAGCCAAAACGACAAGTCTTTTGCGACCGAAATATAAAAATTGTATAAAAAAATGGTTAATATTGCTCCAATAAACATCCAAATAATCGCTACAGATATCTGATTTATGATAAAAAAAGGCGCAACAAGCAGTGCTGTTGTCAAAATATACGAAATGCCTGTATAAAGAGCATACGTCAAGGGTTTGACTTCATCCCCTATATTTTCTTTGGATTCCAAATAGGCAGAACCTGCCATCGACAGTGCTGCTGCAATACCCATAATAAGCCCCGTAACACCTACCACAATACTTCGATCAAATGCCAAAGCAATACCACTGAGTGTTCCTGTTAACTCAACCAAGGCATCGTTCATTCCTAAAACAATAGCACCGGCATAGAGGAGCTTTTTGTCATGCAACATGTCAATGAGCTCTATTTCATGGTGCATTTCCTGTTCAAAAATACCTTCTGCTTTAGGATCGATGGCGATAAGCTCTTGATAAAATGCTTTAGCACCCTCTTCACGTTTCTCTAAAAATTTGAGCGTAAAAGAGATACCCACAATTTTGGAAAGTAAAAGATAAAAGAAAACAACGTGAGGACGAGGTCGTTGTTCTTGATTCGTATAGGTTTTGAGATAGAGGTAATGTCTTTTCTCTTCTTCAGCAATTTTGTGAAAAATGGTTTGATTGGCTCCATTTTTATCAGACTTGGAGAGCATACTGTAAATTGTAAAATCATCGAGTTCATTTTGTTGCTGCTTCAATGCCTTTTTAACGTTTATACCGTGTGTCATTTTAGCTCCTTTGCCATTTAATGCTCAAACATTATACTCCACTTTCAAACTAAAATTTTTACATGTAAAAGTATACATCAGTTTGATATGCTATAATGTCACCTCTAAAATGCGGGTGTAACTCATTGGTAGAGTGTTAGCTTCCCAAGCTGAAAGTAGCGGGTCCGATTCCCGTCACCCGCTCCATTCTTAAAGTGTCCTTTATTGAATGGAGATCCCTATTTTAGGGTTTTTTAACGCATCTTGGAATAATCTTTCAATTAAGAATTCATCAAAACAACGACACTTAAAGACATCTTTAGACAAAAAGGTTGTGCTTTTAGTTGTGCTTTTTTTTGATATACTTTCTTTTTTTTAAAGGAGTTTTCAAATGGCTGAACTTATCAAAACAAAGACGCCTAGTGTTTATTACCAAAAACTAAAAAATGATGATATTTCTTACATCATAAAATACAAGCTTGGTAAAAATGTTAAGCAAGAAAATGTTGGTCGAAAATCAAGTGGAATGACCGAATCAAAAGCAGCTGAAATTTTAAGAAATATTAAATATGACATAGCCCGTAATTTCAGAAGTGCAACCTCTAAAGACGAACTTGAAATCGCAAGAAAAAACAAGATAACATCTTTAAAAGTTATGTGTGAAAAATATCTTGCAGATAAAGATGTCGAAGTTTCTAAGGAAAAAGATGTTGATGTTAAGAACAAAAGATATAAAACAGCTATAAATTTAAGAAAAGATAGGAACAGGCTAAATTTCTGGCTCAACAATGAAAATTTTAAGAAGTATATTAACTTTCCACTCTCTCGAATTACTCCTGAAGTTATTGATAAAGTAATCTTGACCGCAAAAAAGAATAATGGTGAAGCTTATATGCCCAAATCAATGAAACTAAACATTGACATTATGCTGACAGTTACTAAACATTTTAATTATCCAAAGAGTGAAAACCCTTTTCTTAAAATAGATAAGAAGCTGATTCCTTTGAAAAAGGAATTTAAACCGAGAACACGATATTTAACTCTTCACGAATGTAATACACTTTTTGAAGTGTTGAAACAAAAGAAGAATAAAAGAGATTATGTTATTTGCCTCATTTGTCTTTTAACAGGCGCAAGACCTGATTCTGTTATCAAATTAAGGATAAAAGATCTTTATTTTTCTACCAATCGCATTAATCTTTTTGATTTCAAAAGAAAAATGTATTATGAAAGCATTTTTAATGAAGAGTGTCAACGAGCAGTGAACGAATATCTGGACGGTCGAATCAGAAATCAAAATGATTATCTATTTTTCCATGAGACAACAGATAAAGCGCTTTCAAAATTTCCAGCTTCGATTTCTAGGGTTTTAAATCAACTTTTCAATTTTGATCAATACGGTAATAAGATTCAAAGAGAACGTTCTGTTGTTCCTTATACCTTGAGACACTCTTTTGCTTCGATAAATATAAATGAATTCAAAATGCCGATTTATGAAGTTTCAAGATGTTTAAATCACTCTTCTGTCAACACTACTTCCTCAATTTATGTAACTCATGATCTTGAAAAATCAGCTAATTATATTGATGCTTTATCAAAAGGAGCTCTAGGATCTCTTCACAATGGCTTTAAGATTGATTGAGAGTGGTTATTTTATTTTTTAGTGAGAAAATTGATTTGAGCCCCTATAAAAAGGGGCTGTTTTTAGAAAAAATTGAGCGGAATAGTTTCAGCAGATTTGAGAGCAGATCGAGACAATTTTTTCATTTTATTTTGTCTTAGAATTTCTTCTTTTTCAGCTTTCCTTGCTTCTAATTCAGATTTTTTATACGCTTTTTCAGCTTTTTTGTAAGCTTCTAGAATTTCTTTTTGTTCTTTTATTTCTGCTCTTGGTTCTGCTGTATTTTTTAAAAAGGTTAAAACTTCTTCTTCTAATCTTCTTGCTGTTGTGATATTGCTGTTTTTTTCTTTCCATTCACCAGTTTTTTTGTTAAGTATTTTTAAAACAAGACCTTTGTTGATGGATGGAACATACATATTTCTACCATTAATCCAAACTTTTGGGAAACCATCAATAATAAAAAAGATTTTAATTTTAAAGCTTTCAGAAATTTCAATATCTGAAAAATTGAAGCTCTCATTTTTAAAAAAATCTGGTTTAAATGTATAAGCAGATCCTTGAAATTTTTCTGTCATTAATATAAATTTGCTTAATCCTTTTGTTAACTTTTCGAGATTTTTAAAAGCTTTATCATCATTTATACTGATGTTTAACTTTGAGAAATTAATAATTGGTTTTTTAGCCATTGGTCACGCTCCTATATTTTGTTTTATAAGAGTGAGTTTTTAAATTATGCACATAATTCATCTACAGCCTCCAAATATTCAGCAAATGCTTTTAAAGGGAATTGTAGTTTTTGAGAGGTTTTGAAGAATTTTATAGGTTCGTTGTCAAACAAACGTCTTTCTAGTGTTTTTATTGAAATGCCTAATTCTAGGGCAATTTCATCTTTTGTTAAAATCATTTTGTTGTATTTGGCGTATAGTAGTTCAAAATAGCTCATCATAAATCCTTTTCTATTTTTATGAAAAAAATAGGAAGAACTGTGTTCTTCAACTCATCATAGGTATATAATGTCTGCCATTACGTACCTGATAAAAAGGGTTTACTTTAAAATCTCTTTATTTAAAAAGATCCTTCAAGTTAACGTTTTTTTTACCATGATGAGCCGCTTTATGATGTGTATAAGCAGCATAGAAAGATGCATTAAAATTAACAGTTAAAATCATTTTAATGCTCCTTCATAAAAAAATCTCTTGAAATTTTCATTTCAAGGATGAAAACATAGCGCAAAATAGCTTAAAATAAAATAAATATACCAACAAGTAAGAATTGAGATCTGATTGAAGTTTTCCAAATGTTCATCTTGAATTCCATTTACCTCTTTTGAAATCATTGATTGTGTCAATTCTTGTTTGAAAAAACCTCTTGTTCTAGATGCTGCGAACATTGCAGCATCTGCATTTACTCCATATGTTGATCTTCAAGATGATGAAAAATTAAAAGTATCTTCAAAAAAACTCAAGAAGCTCTTGCAAGGAACTTCTTATAAAGCGTTAATAATGTCTTGTTTGATTTGAGTTTCAAAAAGATTGAATAGAGATTTGTGATATAACTCATCTATCCAATCACTATGTTTTTTAAATCCAGCACCAAGACGAAAAACTATATGATCAGTATCTTCAACTTGATACTGTTTATTTAAAATTAATTTATTATTTAAATAAACATTAATTGTCATATCATATTTTATAAATCCTGCTCCAGTACCAGCTTCAAATAAAAAATGATAATCTTTTACATCTGGGTAAACAACTAATCCATTGCTACATTCATTTTGATTTTTAATCATTTTCACAGTTTTGAAATATTGCTCAAAATTCTTTTTAGCAACACCCGAAGCCACATTATTCACATCTAAATCCATAGTTTGTGATGCGAGTAAAGCCATATCTCTAGGAGTTCTTGTAATTACCTTACTACTTTCAACAACACAAACATTTTGATTCTCAACTTTGGAATAAAAATCATTTTTTTGCAACCCAATATTTTCTTCGTTAAAAGCATAATGTTTTGCACAGCCACTAAATATAATTGGCAGAAAAGCCAATAAAAAAATAACTACGTTTTTCATTTTTGACCTTTCATATTGTTTAACATTCTGTAAATAGAATTTTCTAAAATCATTTGAACATTTTCTTCTGCGGATTTACTGTCTAATTTTGCATCTGATCTAATTGAGTTCATGTAATTTTTGCCATCTCGTCCTAGAGCTTGGTCAAGTTTATCACTTGCTCTCATCTCTTTTACAACACCATCTTTGATGATTTTAACAACAATACCAGTTTCAACTTCAACATTAGAAATAACGTTTAAATGCGAATCATTATTGAACGCATACGTTAGATTTACTTTTACAGATTCTAGTTCACAAGAGAAGCGGTATTTTGAACACCATCAACAATTTTGTAATCTTCTGATAAAAAGCTTTTTAACACTTTATTACAAGCAGAAGCATCGATTGTAAATTCTGGTTGGCGATACATTGAACCAAAATCTGTTTTACCTGTATTAACAACAGCATTGATAACTTTTGAAGAACCACTGATAATGCTCATATCTGAAGATTTTACTTCTAATTTAGCCTTATATGGATTTCCCAATAGTGATGAATATTTTCCATCTACCACAATCTCAGTAGCACATAAGCTACTTGCAAAAACCAAAAACGACAGTAAGCCCCTCATTTTTTCCCTTTGAATTGGTTTTATTTATTAGACATCTTGCAAAACTCATTTGTATTCCACAGCAAAACCACGGTCAAAGTTGATTAATCCACATATCAAATTAAAGCGTAGATTGAATCGTTTTCTTCTGTTTCTGTATTTTTGGGTGAGTATCTGAAATGTTTTGATTTTAGCATTCACATGTTCAACACATATTCTAGCACTTGCTTTTTGTCTGTTTTCCTCTTTTTGCTCCTCACTCAAAGGATGAAGTTTGGAGGCTTTATGGGGAATTTGACAATGGCTATGTTCTTTGGCAATACCCAGATATCCCAAATCAACATAAACACAGGTCTTGGGCATCAAGGGGAGATTAGATTCTTGAAACAGTCTAAAATCATGTGTCGTACCTTTAGCGGTATGCACACACATAATCCTCTCCTCTTTATCAATCACAATCTGTCCTTTAAGGGTATGACGCTTTTGCTTACCTGAGTAGTACTCTCTTTGCTTTTTTTGGGTCTTTGACAAGGCGTTTCTGTCGCATCAATGACAACAAAAGAGAGGGCAACATCACTTTTATAGAGTTCTCTCTTGCTTGGCAATGAAAATCTACCAGACTTAATCAAACTTCTTCTACTTCACATACAATCCTTGAAGCCGTTGATTCACTCACACCATAATCAAATCCAATATGTTCAAGGGTGCGATACTCACGATAATAGCCAAGCATCAAAAGTACTTTATTTTCTGGTGAAAGAGATCTCCTCCCTCCTACACCTAATCCTTTTTTACGATTCTCATCGTATTGCCTAAACACCTCTATCATTGCGTTAAATGTCTCTTCATTAACGCCAATATGGCGCTTAAAATCTTTGGGTTTATGCTTTTGCATTTGTTCATATTTTTTCATGCCTCTTGCCAAGCATTTTTAGTGCCTTTTATTTGAGTTTTGCAAGATGTCTATTATAAAAACTCAAAATTATATGAAAACATCACTTTATTTTTGATATTTCATTGAAATACACAATTTAACAAACTTTTTTTGAATTTGGTTCCTATAACTAATATAGAAATATCTCCTTTTAGGTTTTGCAAACCAAAACCACGAGGAAAAAATGAAATCAATTCATGCAACAAAGAAGCTACAAAATACAGAACTTTATAAAGAGTTGCAGGGCAATCTTAAAAATTATTATGAGATAAGCACGGTAAAAGAGAAGAAACAAAAATCATATCTATCTCGTCTCAATCTTTGTAATACAAAAACAGGCGAATTGTTAAAATTGAATTATGATTTCGAAGCAGAATATAAAAAATACTGCAAACTAATCGAACAAAAATCCTTAGCCATTGAACATACAGCGCAAGAATTAGAATATGCAAGTGTTTTCCTTACATTCACGTTACCCTCTCCATTTCATCCTTTCAAATCACGTAAAGGAAAAAATGGCGAACGATTATATGTCGCCACAAATGAACAATTTATATTTAATACTTTACATGATGCAATAGATGATGGGTGTGTATTTTTAAATAATTTGATTCGAACATTTTACAAGAGAATTAAAAATTATGTTAAAGATGAATTCTTATATGTCAAGGTTTTTGAACCACATTCAACAATGATTCCACACTTGCACTATCTTTGTTTCTTTCCTGTGAAGTATATAGATGATGTAAAAGCGGTATATCAAAGAGTTATTGCAGAGTACGCATTAAATCAAGTGGATTTTGAAGAGTGTAGATTTCGCGATAATGTGAATAGTGCTACTCGTTACCTTTTAAAATATATCACTAAAAATTTGAGTGATTCAAAAGATTACTTTGCGATACGATCACTAGATGGATGGAAAAAACATCACAAAATTCGTATCGTTACCAGCAGTAATTTAGGGTTAACACAGTTCTTATACAAAAAAATTTACTACTCAATTACCCCTGACATTAAGGCAATTATTGACCCGATAATCAAAGAAAAAAACATTCCGTATTACATTTATTTGCAAGAAAATACCTTTATTAAAAAACAAATAAAACGTCTTGATCTCAAAAGAACATCTATCAACCGAGAAACTTTTGGTGATGCGAATTCACTGTTTAAAATTGAACTTAAAATCAATCGAATCCGCTCCCCATCCACTCAAAATCTCTCTTATCGGGTAAGAGAACTCACCATTAAGTATAGAAATAAGTTGCTCTATTCAAAGAGCCTATATGTCACTGTATCAGCAGTGTAAATAATAAAAATAAGGACAAAACAATGCAAACTAAAATTTTAATTAATGGCAAATTAATGGCAATTACCGAAAAAACATACGAGGGTAAAAAAACAGTATATGCTCAATTTTTAATGGAAAGTGAAGCGAAAGGAATGGAAATTATCAAAGTAAAAATCACACAAGAAGCAGACATTATTCAGCTCAAAAAAGATGAATTTGTCTCTGTTCCTATTGTAATTGCGTGTGTCAATAACACAATCTATTTTACACAATGCGATGCGATGAAAAAAAATGAGATTAGAAAATGATCGAGGGCATGAGATTATTTATCTATGATACTTTATGGAGGGGCTTTTTGCTCCTCCTATTGTATGTGTCAATTCAAAACAGTGTCTTTAATTTTGCATCATTAGATTCTTTAACAATTACAATAGGCTGTTTTTTATTAGCTGAGCGAATCTATTTTTATACGAAATACTGGCAATTTATCACTATGCCATATGCACTTAAATTAATCTCAAGATCAACAAATGATGCAAGAAATAATAAAGTATTTTTAGATCAGTTTGTAAAGTTTGATAAAAAAACGAAAACAGCCTATTTTTATAATAGAAGTGCTATCAACTGTGAAGAGTATCAAATCAATAGATTAAATGAAATTGTGCATTATTTAGGGATACATGATAAACCAGTAGAAGTGGATATAAAGCCGTATAAACATAAATATGTGGTTCTAAAATTTTACACACTTCATAAGAATATTGAGACAGAATCACCATTATTTCACCTCAAAAAAGAGCATATATTTTATGGGTTTTTCAAAGATGGGAAATACTATTTGCCAATACAAGCCCAAACACATATGATAACGGTGGGTGAAAGCGGAAGTGGAAAATCCAACTTTATGAATTTACTCATATTTTCACTTCTATATAATGAAAAACTTCTTGATTTTATCATTATGATTGACCTTAAAGCTCCTGAACTTTCTCGATATAACGGGCTTTCTTATATCAAATTTATTGATAATGTTGAAGAAGTTGATACAATATTTCATGAGCTAAAAGAGCTTATGAATAACCGATTTCAACACATGAAGCAAAAAAATTTATTAGTTTACGATGGTAAGCCTATCTTTGTGATTATAGATGAAGTAGGCACTATTGGCACATATCATGATAAAAAAATCAAAGATTCAATTTTTGCGAATATGATAGATATTTTTCAAAAAGGAAGAGCCGCAAAAATCATTTTGCTGTTATTTGCGCAAAAAATCGATAGTACGAATATTCCCACGAATGTGCTTACTAATATTCAATCAAAAGTGCTTATGAAAACAGATAGTGATTTTAATATGAACAACACAATAGGTACACAGGAAGATATTCAATTGATTACCAAGACGAAAGTTGCAGATTTTAATAAAGGTAGAGCTATTTTAAAAGATGGGTTAACGAGTGATAAAAACCTGATTCAAGTGCCGTATATTAGGGAAAGTGTGCAAAATATGATGATTGAATTTTTTAAGCTATCAGAATCGAAGTGAAGCCATCCGCACATAGGGCGGTGGCTCACTTCACTTGATTTATTTTATAGAAAGTGTCAGCAGGAATTATTTACCTAATTGTTTTTTCAATTTAGCATAATTTTGACACCCTTGTTCATTTTTCAAATCACATGCTTTCCCAAAAAAATCAAGAGCTTTGGTTGAATTTTGTTTAACACCTTGACCATTAAAATACATTGCGCCAAGGTTACTACATCCTGAGGCATTATCGCCCTTACACGCTTTTTCATATAATTGAAACGCTTTAAAAGAATCTTGTTTGATGCCTTCCCCCTTATCATACCTTAATCCAAGGTTGTTACATCCTAATGCCTCACCACTATTACATGCTTTTTCGTAGAGTGGTATCGCTTTAGAAAAATCTTGTTTGACGCCTCGACCAGCACTATACATATTTCCAAGATTATTGCATCCTAACATATCATCACCCTTGCAGGCTTTTTCATAAAATTGTATAGCCTTAGAATAATCTTTTTTGATACCTTGACCATTCGCGGACATCACTCCAAAATTATAGCAACCTGCTGCAAAGCCACCATTGCAGGCTTTTTCATAAAATTGTATAGCCTTAGAATAATCTTGTTTGATACCTTGACCATTATTATACATATTTCCAAAATTAAAACATCCATATACATTTCCACCATTGCACGCTTTTTCATACAATGACACTGCTTTAGAAGAATTTTGTTGAACACCGTCTCCTACGTTATACATATTCCCAAGAGTAAGACACCCTTCTGCATCTCCCCCATTACAGGCTTTTTCATAAAATTGTGATGCTTTTAAAAAATCTGTCTTAACACCTTGACCATAACCATACATTTTGCCAAGCATATAACATCCTCTTGCATTTACGTCATTACAAGATTTTTCAAATAGAGAAAAAGCTTTTGCAAAATCATTTTGATCATAAAGCTTTAACCCTTCTTCCAGATCACTCCCAAAAAGTGAAGTACCAAGTAACATAACAAATATCAAACACAAACGCTTCATATATAGCCCCTTTTTATGATAATTCAATCAAATAATCGTATCTCACTGCTACTTCATATATGGTAAAACGAGTGTATTTATATTATTTTAAATATAAAATTACTAATTGAGTATTATTTATATTCATTTCTAAGACACATATTATACAATTTCAAGTAATATAAATTTTAATACATTCTCATACAAAGTAGCTTTATGAAAAAAACATTACTTCTTATTTTCATCTCTCTTGTTTTTTTAGGTTGTTCCGCAAAAGATACAAAAACAGCTGGCGGCAATATGATGTCAGCTGCAGGAAGCGGTGGTCTTGCCGCTCCTCTTTTCTTTGCTGCTGGTGGTCTTGTGTTTTTAGCAGGTTCTTCTGCTGAAGAAGATACTAATAATAAAAATATTGATGTTAATAAATCTTCGTATGTTGTTTCATCATCTGTTGACAATAATAAGACATTTGTTCCGTATGAAACGAAGATTACTGTTAGTGATGTCATCAAAAAAGAAGATAACAATGAGACAACTCAGGACAAATAGGTTGTGTTTTCAGGTTGTGTTTTTTTAGATAACACAATTTTGATTTATTAAAAATAATTATATAAAAAGATAAATAATAGTAAATAAAATACCATTAAATAGGGATCTTGACATTGTTTATCTATTCTTATATAATTTCAAAAGAAAGATTATTCTAAAAATTAAAAATGACGCGTCCGATTCCCGTCACCCGCTCCACATTCAAAACTTCCCAAAGGTCTTTCGTGAGAGATAAACTCCAAAAAATAGCGCGCCACCCTGCCACACGAAAAGCCCTGAGCGATATGAAACCCAAAAAAACTCTTTGGAGTGCTTTAGGAATTATTCTCTTTTTTATTGCTCCTGAAATCATCGCTTATTTTTACGCAACGGAGATTGTGCATTTTGCGCAAAATGGTTTAGCAATGCAGCCCTCATCCCTTGAAAAATTTGACTATGAAATATTGATCAAACTCTTTGAAGATGGCATAAGCTGGTTCAATCTTGGTTTCGGAGTAGTTTTACTGGTGTGGTTATTTTTTTAAAATAGCTTTACTAGTAATGAGCAATCTATCCTCTTTTGTTATCTTACTCTAAATTATTAATATATAATACCAGCAGAAATAAAAACATAATAATCTAGGGATAAAGATGCCGAAGAAAAAAGAATACCGCGAACTATTTCAATTACCTCCTGTAAATTTATTCAAAAAAGATTTACTGGAGTTAGAAAGCATTCTTGTTCAGAATAACCAAACAGATCAGCTCTCAATTGAATTCACTTATAACGATACAACTATTTCTGCTAGTAGTTTTAATGAATTGTTTTTGCATAACGATTTAGCAAAATTTTCTTCTTATTTATCATTAAGAATGTATCGACGCATCGATCATGAAATTGAAGGTAGTATTAGCATTACATTACATAATAATTTTGGGCAATGTCAGCTCAGTTCACATGATGATACATGGTTTTATGGTAAAAAACATCAAATTTTTAATTTTTTTAAAAATAAAAAACCATGGTATTCGTTTATGCAACATTTATCTATTGCAATAATATTTGGTATAAATCTAGCTGTATCTATTATATATACAATCAATTTTTATACAAAACAACAATACAATTCGATGTTTTTGTCAGTATTAACTTTTTTAGCTTTTATAATCATATTTACATTAATATTAAAGCAAAAGATATTTCCATATATCAAAATAAATACATATAACAAGGAGCAAAAGAAGCTAGGAATTAATGAAGTTGGTGCAATATTTACAGTTATTACTGCAATAATAACTATAATACAAACAATTTTACAATTTTTACCCAATAAATAATAAATAAAATTAGCCCTTCGGTTTTATCCCGAAGAGCTTAAAGTTTTAAAGTGTCGCAAGCGCTTCTTTGGCGTATTTAATACCAAGTTCATACGCTTTAATATTATCAGCATGAACTTTTTCTGGTACTTTAGAAAGCATTACATCACGGACTAAATCATGGGCTAACACTTTTGTCATTTCAACGGTAATGGAAAGTGCCACAACCGATTGGGTGATAACATTGCCAACCTCTTCTTTTGCAATCGTAATAATAGGAATTTCAACGATCTTCCATTTTTTACGATCTTCCTCATTGACAGTCACCAAGTTTGGTTCTACAACGATAATAGCACCTGGTTTTACACCACTTTTAAAGTGATTGAAGCTGACTTGCGCTGTAGCGATCATAAACTCAATCTCACCCTCATTGGCATACGGAAAAAGGATTTCACTCTCGTCAAGCAAGATATCAACTTTTGTTGGTCCGCCACGCACTTGAGAGGTATACGTTGATGCTTTGACACCATAACCGCCCTCTTTAATCTTTGCAACTGCTAAAATCTCACCCGCCAAGATAACACCCTGACCACCAACGCCAACGAAACGTAATTGTCTTCTCATCAGGGGCTCCTTATAGCTGTACTGTGGTTTTATTTTGTGCTGCATAAATGACTTTGTCATATGCAGCACAGTATTCGAGTTTGCCCTCTTCTTGTTTGAGGATACCTGTTGGGAATTTATCCACACGCTCTTCATCGCTTAAAAGGTCAAACTTTTTCTTACCCACAATGCGACCTTCAATCCATTTAAGATTTTGGACTGCTTCACCCATTTTGTTTTTACGTCCAAGGTTGATGTGACAGTTAGAGAATATATCAAAGAAAGAGTAACCTTTATGAGAAAAACCTGCGACCAAAACTTTTTCCAATTTTTGTGGATCAAGAACGGATTCACGAGCAACAAATGTAGCGCCTGCTGCATCGGCAAGGCGTGCTGCATCAAACGTTGGGTCAACATTACCATAGTTTGCTGTGGCTGTCCACATACCTTGTGGTGTGGTTGGACTCGTTTGAGAATTGGTCAAACCGTAAATAAAGTTGTTAATTAAAACATGGTTAAGATCAATATTTCTTCGACAGCCATGAATCGTATGGTTACCACCAATGGCGAGACCATCGCCGTCACCCGTAACAACAATGACATGTTTTTCAGGATTGGCAAGTTTAATACCCGTTGCATACGCAATGGCACGACCATGCGTTGTATGAACGGTATTACAATCAATGTAAGAACTAAAACGTCCACTACAACCAATACCTGAAACAATACAGACATCATTCATATCCCAACCCATTGTATCGATTGCACGAATAACAGATTTTAGAATAACACCATCACCACAACCCCAACACCATAAGGTTGGCATTTTATCTACACGTAGATATTTATCGTAATTAAATGCCATTACATCATCTCCTTAACTTTAGCAACCATTTCAAGGGGAGCGATTGGACGACCGTTTGCTTTATGCAATGTCGCAAAATCATCTCGTTTCATAACACGCTCAATCTCTTCTAAATATTGTCCCATGTTGAGTTCGGTTACCATAATTTTTTTGAATTTTTTACCAATTTCTTGTAGTTTTGCAACCGGGCTTGGCCAAAGTGTAATCGGTCTAAAAAGACCTGCTTTGATGCCATCTTGACGAAGTTTCATCACCGCTTCTTTTGCCCCTCGAGAGATACTACCATACGCAATAATACAGACATCCGCATCTTCAAGCATAAACTCTTCATAATGAACAAGATCATCTGTTTTAGTCTTGATTTTATTGACTAAACGCTCAATATTATACTCACAAATCGTACCATCTTCCGTTGGAAAACCCATTTCCCCATGATGTAAACCTGTAACATGGTAATGGTACCCTTTAAAGAAAGGATTTAAAACCGCAGGCTCTGTTGGAGCAGCTGCATAAGGTTTATAATCTTTTGGATCACCTGTAAATTCGGCACGTTTAACCACACTTTTCTCAATTTCTGCAAGATCAGGAAGAATTGCTTTTCCATGCATATGTCCGAGCGTTTCATCCAAAAGAACAAAAACAGGTGTCATGTATTTTTCAGCAATGTTAAATGCTCTAATCGTTTCAGTATAGGCTTCCTCTAAACTACCAGGGCAAAGTGAAATAGAAGCAAAATCACCATGTGTTGGGTATTTTGCTTGACCAATATCCGCTTGAGAAACACGCGTTGGAAGACCCGTTGAAGGACCACCACGCATAACATTAACGATTACCAAAGGAACTTCCGTGATAAAACTGTAACCAATTTGCTCTGATTTGAGGGAAATTCCTGGGCCTGATGAAGCAGTCATTGACTTGGTTCCACTCATTGAAGCACCAAGTGCTACACAGATACCAGCTATCTCATCTTCCATTTGGATAAATTTTCCACCAAATTTTGGAAGCAGTTTACTCAAATCCTCAGCAATTTCACTCGAAGGCGTAATTGGATAGCCTCCAAAAAATTTACATCCACATTCTACTGCAGCTTTTGCTACTAAGGCATTGCCGCTTGATATTACTTCTCTTGCCATCAATGATCCTTATGCGCTAAGTTTTCTAAATTTATTTTGTTTCACTTTTTCAGCTCTCTCTTTAGAGGCTTCTGAAAGCTTCGCAAACTTAAATTCACTTTTATCTGCTACATAGATAGCAAAATCTGGACAATGTAATTCACAATCTTTACATCCAATACAGGAATCTGGAGCTACAACCTCTATCATTGATCCCAATGTCGAGTTAGGTGCTTGAATCATTCCCAAAACACCTGCTGGACACATACTGACACAAATATCACACGCTTTACACCTAGAGACATTAACCCATACTGGTGTATTACTGGGTGCAGTAATTAAACCCATTCTTCATTCTCCTTTATCTTAACTCTAAATATCAAATGCTTAGTAAAAGACTTTACTAGATTGTACAATAGTGTAACATCTAGCAGACTTAATGTATTATTTTTTCAAAACCTCTGCGATCTTTTTCCCGATCTCAGCAGGTGATTTGACGACATGAACTCCTGCTTTTGTAAGCGCATCCATTTTTTCTGCTGCTGTTCCAGCACTACCGCTTACAATCGCACCGGCATGTCCCATACGTTTACCTTTTGGTGCAGTTTGACCCGCAATAAAAGCAACGACAGGCTTTTTAATGTGCTCTTTAATAAATTTTGCTGCTTGAATTTCAAGATCGCCTCCGATCTCACCGATCATAACGATCGCTTCCGTCTCAGGATCTGCTTCAAACAGTGGAAGAAGTTGCAAGTAGGAAAGTCCAATAATAGGATCACCGCCAATACCTACAGCGGTAGTAATACCAAAGCCTTCATTACACACTTGGTTTGCACCTTCATAAGTCAATGTACCTGATTTACTAATCAAGCCAATATTCCCTTTTTTGAAAATAGAACCTGGCATAATGCCGATTTTACACTCTTCAGCCGTGATAATTCCTGGACAGTTTGGTCCAATGGTTTTCATCCCTTTTTTAACGGCATACGCTTTGGCTCTTTGCATATCACGAACAGGTGAACCTTCTGTAATAATGACAGAGAGTTCAATACCTGCATCGGCCGCTTCTAAAACTGCGTCCCCAACAAAGGCAGGTGGAACAAATACCATACTAACAGTTGCACCAGTTGCTAAAACAGCTTCACGTACTGTATTAAACACAGGTTGACCCAAATGTTCTGTGCCACCTTTGCCCGGTGTTACACCGCCAACGATTTTCGTACCATACGCCAAACACTGTTCAGCATGAAAGCTACCCTCTTTACCCGTAAAACCTTGAACAATTACTTTTGTATTTTTATCAATCAATATGCTCATAATTAGTTTCCTTTAGCACACGCAACGGCTTTAATTGCGCCATCGTTAAGATCAGTTGCCGTAATAATATTTTTGATGTTGGCATTTTTAAGAATTTCAGCGGCTTCTTTTGCATTTGTACCATCCAATCTAACGATCACAGGAACGTGAACATCGACCAGTTTCGTTGCTTCCAAGATACCATTGGCAATACGGTCACAGCGTACAATACCACCAAAGATATTGACAAAGATTGATTTGACGTTTGGATCTTTAAGAATGATTTCAAAGCCTTTAGCAACGGTTTGAGCATTCGCTCCGCCGCCCACGTCGAGGAAGTTTGCAGGAGTGCCTCCCACGTAGTTAATTGTATCCATCGTACCCATCGCAAGACCAGCACCATTGACCATACAACCAACATTACCATCGAGTTTAACGTAGCTCAATCCATACCCTGAAGCTTCACGCTCTATGGGATTTTCTTCACTTGGATCGCGCATTGCTTCAATGTCAGGATGTCGGAAGAGCGAGTTATCATCAAAACCCATCTTGCCATCCAATGCGATAAATGCACCACTTTTTGTTTTAACCAAAGGGTTAATTTCGATCATCTCTGCATCATTTTCCATATACACTTTGTAGAGTGCTGCTGCAAATTTAATAAAATTGCTGATCTCTTCTTTTGCAAGCCTTAAACCATAAGCAAGTTCTCTGCCATGAAAGGCTTGAAAACCGATA
Source organism: Sulfurospirillum diekertiae (assembly GCF_011769985.2). Classification (NCBI taxonomy): domain Bacteria; kingdom Pseudomonadati; phylum Campylobacterota; class Epsilonproteobacteria; order Campylobacterales; family Sulfurospirillaceae; genus Sulfurospirillum; species Sulfurospirillum diekertiae. Next base: position 1,224,662 of record NZ_CP039734.2, on the reverse strand, counting down.
AATGGATCAACGGCTACTTTAATAATTTTTTCAGGAGTTGCTGCTGCAACTTTTTCAATCTCCATACCACCTTCGCGTGATGCCATAATCACTGGCATTTCACGAGCGCGATCCAAGACAATTCCAAGATAAAGCTCATCAGCAATCTCAGCACCTTCTTCAATGTAGACTTTTTGAACCAGTTTGCCCGCAGGTCCAGTCTGATGTGTGACCAAAGTCATACCAAGAATTTCATTTGCAAGTGTTTTCACTTCATCCAGGCTTCGGGCGAGTTTTACACCACCACCAAGACCACGTCCACCTGCGTGAATTTGAGCTTTTACCACCCAAATAGAACCACCAAGTTTCTTTGCGTTTTCTACAGCCTCTTCAACGTTAAAGGCGACATAGCCGTTGGGTGTGGGAACATTGTATCTCTTAAAGATCTCTTTTGCCTGATACTCATGAATATTCATAAAACCTCCCTGCTTGACTTAATTTAAACTTTCGATTCCAAGACTCTATAGTTATCTGAACATCATAATCAATAAAAAACTCAACTATATCTTTTTTTTGTCTCTCGTTTAAGTTATAAAATTCTATTTGACGGGGAAAAACTCATTTTTACGTAAAGTTTCTAATAAAACATTAACGGAATTCACACTTTTTGCAAATTGATGTTGTTCATTTAAATTGAGTGGTAATTCTACAATTTCTTCGACACCATTTGAGCCCAAAACAACGGGTACACCGTTAACGGTATCATGGTAGCCATACTCACCATCCAGTAAGACAGCACAAGGGAAAACAGCACGTGAATCACTCAAAATAGCTTCAATCATCTTGACAGTTGAGTTAGCGGGGGCATAATAAGCTGATGTTCCCATATAACCCACAATTTCTGCTCCACCATGACGTGTTTTATCAATAATCTCATCAATTTCAAGATCACTGAGTAAATCCGTAAGCGCTACACCGTTGACAGAAGAGTAACGAGGTAGTGGAACCATATCATCACCATGTCCCCCCATAACACTTGCCGTTACTTGACCGTAACCAAATCCAAGTTTTCGTGAAATAAATGTTTCCATCCGAGAACTGTCTAAAATACCTGCCATACCGATAACACGCCCACGTGGATAGTTACCTGCTTTAATAGCAACATAGGTAATGGCATCTAATGGATTAGAAACGGTGATGACAATGGCATCTGGCGAATAAATTTTTACTTGTTCAATGATACCTTTGGTAATTTTCGCGTTAATCATTAACAAATCATCTCTGCTCATACCAGGCTTTCTTGGACTGCCTGCAGTAATAACCACAATATCACTGTTTGAAATATGCTGATAATCGCTTGAGGCACTAATAAGTGTATGGCTACCCTCAGGACTCGTCGCTTGAGAAATGTCAAGGGCCTTACCAATGGCAACACCCTCAACAAGGTCTATCATCACAATTTCGCGACAACTTTTACGCATCGCGAGCCAATAGCAAATCGTTGCTCCAACATTTCCTGCTCCGATAATAGAGACTTTTTTTCCTTGTGACAATGAGACTCCTTCTTTACATGTAAATCAAAAATTACGCTTTGAGCTCACCCAAAGCTTTATTTAACGTTGCACTAGGACGCATCGCTTGGCTCGTTTTTTCAAAATTCGGGATATAGTATCCACCCATATCAACAGGCTTACCTTGGACAGCATTGAGCTCATGAATAATTTTTTGCTCATTGGCTTTGAATGTCTCAGCGAGTGGTTTAAACTGCGCTGCAAGCTCTTTATCATCATTTTGCGCAGCCAATGCTTCTGCCCAATACATTGCTAAATAAAAATGGCTACCACGATTGTCTAACTCACCTACTTTTGACGATGGTGATTTGTTGTTATCTAAAAACTTACCAGTGGCAGCATCGAGTGTTTTTGCCAAAATAGAAGCTTTTTTATTGCCAACAACGTTATCAAGGTGTTCAAGTGAAGCGGTTAATGCCATAAATTCACCGAGTGAATCCCAACGCAAATGATCTTCTTCGATAAATTGTTGCACGTGTTTAGGAGCCGAACCACCAGCACCCGTTTCAAATAAGCCACCGCCACTCATGAGAGGAACAATAGAGAGCATTTTAGCCGATGTTCCTACTTCTAAGATAGGGAAAAGATCGGTGAGATAATCGCGTAAAACGTTACCTGTCACTGCAATTGTGTCTAACCCTTTTACAATACGTGCAAGGGAAACATTAATTGCCTCTTCTGGTGTCATAATTTTAATGTCAAGATCTTTAAGATCGTATTCTTTGAGGTATTTTTCAACTTTTTTAATCATCTCTCTATCATGTGCACGAACGGGATCGAGCCAGAAAATAGCGGGTGTTTTACTGAGTCGTGAACGATTGATAGCCAGTTTTACCCAATCACGAATCGGTGCATCTTTTGCTTGGCATGCACGGTAAATATCACCTTTTTCAACACTGTGTTCCATCAACACATTTCCATTAGCGGTATCTACAATACGAACAACACCATCAGCTTCGCATTGAAACGTTTTATCGTGAGAGCCATACTCTTCTGCTTTTTGTGCCATTAAGCCAACATTAGGAACTGAACCCATTGTTTTAGGGTCAAGTGCACCATTTTTCTTGCAAAAATTCATGGTTTCTTCATATATGCGTGCATAGCAGCGATCAGGAATGAGTGCTTTGGTATCGTGTAAAGCTCCATCTTCGCCCCACATTTTGCCAGACTCGCGAATACATGCTGGCATAGATGCATCAATGATCACATCGCTTGGTACATGTAAATTGGTAATGCCTTTCTCAGAATTAACCATTGCAAGTTTAGGACGTTTGGTATAGGTATTCATAATATCTGCTTCAATCGCCGCTTTTTGAGCTTCTGGAAGCGTAGCAATTTTGGTATAGAGATCACCTAGACCATTGTTGGCATTGACACCAATCTCTTTGAAAAGTGTGACATATTTTTCAAAAACATCTTTAAAAAACGCTTTCACTGCATAGCCAAACATAATCGGATCACTGACTTTCATCATGGTAGCTTTAAGATGTAACGAGAGAAGGATGCCACTTTTTTTAGCTTCGTCCATCTGTGCTTCAAAAAATGCTGAGAGCTTTTTATTGCTCATATACGTTCCATCAATGATTTCATCTTTTAAAAGAGCGAGTTTTTCTTTTAAGACGGTTGTTTTGCCATCTTTCCCTAAAAGCTCAATGCGCACAGTCATTGCTTCTGGTACCGTCACTGACTTTTCATTGCCATAAAAGTCACCCTCAGTCATATACGAAACATGAGAAGCAGAGTCACTGGTCCATTTTCCCATACGATGTGGATTTTTACGGGCATACTCTTTGACACATAATGGAGCACGTCTGTCTGAGTTTCCTTCACGAAGGACAGGATTTACTGCACTTCCAAGAACTTTGGCATAACGTGCTTTGATCTCTTTTTCAGCTTCACTGGAAGGATTTTCTGGGTAATTAGGAACATTATAACCTTTCTCTTGAAGCTCTTTAATGGCTGCTTGAAGTTGTGGTAAAGAGGCACTAATATTTGGCAGTTTAATAATATTGGCTTCTGGCTGATTAGCAAGCTTGCCTAAATACGTTAAATCGTCATTAACCTTTTGCGCTGCCGTTAGGTTTTCAGGAAAATTTGCCAAAATACGACCGGCCAATGAGATATCTCGGATTTCGATCTCAATGTTAGAACTTGCAGTAAATGCCTGAATAATCGGCAATAAAGAGTACGTCGCAAGAGCGGGAGCCTCATCGACTTTCGTATAGATGATTTTACTTGTTGGTTGAACCATAATTACCCCTTTTTTTAACTAGATTTTGTTAATGCTACCAGTTTCTTTATTTTGCTTTATTAAAGTTACGTCATTAATTTTTTATATTTTCCAAATGTGCCTCATAAGTCTGTGAGAATGTGTGTGTACCATTATTTTTATTTTTCACAAAATAGAGATAATTCGTCTGCTTTGGAAAAATAGCGGCGAAAATCGCCTCTTTACTGACACTGCACACAGGATTAGGTGGCAAACCTTTATACATATAAGTATTATACGGCGAAGTATCTTCACGAATACGCTGTGGTGTTATCTTTGTATGAGAATATTGCCCATAGTTTAGCGTACCATCCATTTGAAGCTTCATGTCTTTTTTAAGACGATTGTAGATAACCGATGAAATCAGAGGCATCTCTTCAGCATTGGCTGCCTCTTTTTGAATAATGGAAGCAATAATAAGAAACTTTTGCCATTTTGCTTCATTAAACTCACCAAAGATCTTTTCGAAAACATCTTTATGGTACTTTTTAGCATTGGCAAGTAAAAAATGCACCAGATGTTTTTCATTAATACCTACAGGAATATAGTAGGTATCCGGTACAAGGAATCCCTCAACATAAGGAGTTGCAAGGGCATATTCTTGCATTAATTTTTCGTAGGAGAGATCAAATGCAAGGGCAATTTGTACAAATAAAAGCTCCTTAGTCTCACCGGGAATGTATGTAACAACCTTTAACGGCGCTTTAGCATGAGAAAGTTTGTACAGAAAATCACCCCGAGTGAGGGGACTAGGATTGATACTCACCCACCCTGATTGGGGTTTACCAATAATATACAGAAGATATTTATCCACTTTATCATGTAGGTCAAAATTTTTATCGACCATATATGATATAATTTGCCCTATTGAGCCTTGTGGCACAAAAGCAACTGAGCTAGAAGTCATAGGTCTGGACAAGTGAAAGAGAAGTGAATACATGATTATTAAAGCAACATCACATACTATTAGGAATATTTGGATACTTTTACTATTCATAGTTCTTTCTGTCGTAGCATTAATTGGGACCTTAGTAAATGGCATTTCGATCGATAATCTAACATTACCAACGTTAAAAATTGATCAATTATATATTAAACTAGATAAAAAATTGATTGTGAATATCCAAACGCTTGAAATCAAGAAACAAACGCAAAATACGACATCCTTGGATGAGAGTGCTGAAATTATTAAAAATTTCCCGTACCTTGATCAATTTTTTAGTCAAATCATCATCGATAATTTGATCTATGAGAACGAAAAAATTAAACTACGCTACGAACAAAATACGTTTATTCTTGATAGTCAACATCTGAGTGTCAATCTTATTATTACGCCTGTTGCAAAGTGGAGCTTGGAAATTGAAATTCAAGAAGCATATCTGAAAGATTTGGCTTTACATGTAAAGGGAACCACCAAGATAGATCTTAAAAAGAAACAGTACTCTTTTGAAGGAGATTTTGAGACATTTGGACTTCAAGGTACTGCAATTCTCGATCTTAAAGATAAGCTTCTAACCTATCATTTACAAAGTGAACCCTTTAACAATAAAAATCTCAAAGATCTTATGGATTTTATTGTATCACAGGTTGAACTTGATCAGATTGCAAAAGACTGGATCGATAAAAACATTGTGGGGCAAGAGTATATTCTTCATTTTTTTGAAGGTCAATTCAATATTGAAACACTGGATTATTTTCCACAATCCATGCATGGAAGTGCAACGGTTAAAGATGCTGTCGTTAGCTTTGAACCAAGCGTTCCAGCAGCCCATGTCAAAGAGATTGGAATTGAATTTAAAAATGATAAACTTCTTTTTGACATTAAAGAACCAACTTATGAGCAAAAAGTCATTGATAAAGCAGACGTTTATATCTATAACCTCATTGCAAAAGGGACAGGTATAGTCGTTGATCTTACGGCTACATCGAAGCTTGATGCACCAATACATAAAATTTTACATGCTTTTAAAATTGATGTTCCTATCACTCAGACTTCTGGAAAAACAGATGCACATGTTAGACTTGATATTAAATTTCTTCCTTATGACATCAATGCAACAGGTACTTTCAAACTCTCTCCTAGCAACTTTATTTTAAGTGGCGTTCCCATGTCGACTAAAGCGGGAGAAGTCAAACTGGATAATTTTACTATTACACTTGATCATACCAATATGCGTTATAAAAACCTTTTTGATATTAATGCAACTGGTATTTTTGATGCAAAAAAGAGCCGCTATGATGGGTCTATTGATATTAATTCACTCTTCCTTGATTTTAGCGGTACAACACTGTTATCCTTTGCAAATCTTCTCAATCAAAAAGCCTCTATTGTCATTGAAAACAACACGACACAAATGCTTTTACCTGACCTTGATACGACGATTATGTTTGAAAAAGACAATAACCAATTCATTATCAATGATCTTTCTAAACTAGCAGACCATTCACCTTTTATGCAAAGTGGTTCGCTCAATCAAGGTTCAGTCCTTCTCAAAACAAAAGACTTTGAAAACTTTGATGCCAAAATCAATCTTCATAATGTTTCCACACCTCTTTTAGAAAACCGAGAGCCTATACGTGATTATGAAATTGCATTACAAACAAACACTAAAACACTGGATGCCAGCACAACAAACAATAAACTTTCACTTCATTTTGACAAAGATTTGACGTTACATGTAAAAGATCTTAATATCTCTCTACCCCATGGAGATGATCCTCTTAATATACCAATCAAGACTACTGTTTTTGGTGAAAACTCCTCCTTAATCGATACAGATAACAATAGAACCGTCTTGAGTGAGCGCTATACAATGACACTGTATAAAGATCGAGTTCATCTTAATTCAAAACGTGGCAAATCTTCTTTTGAATATGAGGAACAAAAAGGAAGCTTTGGTATCCAAGCGACGGCAATGGATGCGGATGCAGCTAATGCCCTTTTAAATAAACCTTATTTCCATCAAGGTGATTTTTCACTGACAATTGAAGGCAAAGATAGTAACACGATGAAAGGTACATTGATCATGCATAAAACATTTATCAAAGACCTTAAATTTTTCAATAATCTTATGGCTACGATCAATGCCATCCCTTCCCTACTTGTTTTTAATGATCCAAACTTTAATTCTGAAGGCTATTTTGTGGATAATGGTTATATAGAATATAATCAAACCAAAGAGGCATTACACGTTAAAGAGCTTCAACTTCGTGGATCGAATGCAGATATTGTAGGTGCAGGTACGGTCGATTTAAACACTAGCTCATTGGATCTTCAATTACAAATCAAGACACTTAAATCCTTTAGCTCTGCCATTGATATGATTCCTTTAGTGGGAGGTATTATATTGGGAGAAGATAAAAGAATTGCAACCAATGTCAATGTGACAGGACAAACAACAGATCCGAAGATTGAAACACATTTAATCATGGATACGATTAAAACACCTGTGCATATCCTCCAACGAACACTTGAATTGCCATTGGAGCTTTTTAAATAAACGTGTTAAGAAGTTTTAAAAGGTCATGAATAGTATGAGCACGAAGCTTTGCTGTTTCGCTTGTACCATAACCCCATAGCGCAAAAATAAAACGAATTCCAGCATTTGAGGCAGCAAGTTCGTCTTTGATGCTGTCCCCCACTAAAATAGTCTTGGAAGGGGCACTTCCTAACTCCTCCATCAAATGGTACACCATCAATGGACTTGGTTTTGGCTCAGCCACATTATTGGCACCCACAATACTCGAAAAATAATCAATGATGTTGAGTTCTTGAAGCATATGGCGTGCAAAAAAATCACTTGCATTCGTAGCAATACTCAAGTAGGCTTTTTCACTCAGAACATGCAATAGCTCTTCGACATCAGGATAGAGTGAAATCATACTGGGTGAAAAGTGCATGTAATGTTCTTTGAACAAAGCGCGATGTGCGGGATCGTATTCATCTGTATTGTAAAAAATCTTTGGTAGATGCTGATCAGGTTGGTTAATATAATACTCCAAATACTCTTTGGCAATAGGAGCAAGCCCTAGCGTATTACGCACATAATTGACACTGTGGGTCATTGCGGCACTAGAGTCAATCAAAGTACCATCCATATCAAAGATAATCGAAACTTCTTTTTTCATCGTCACTATTCTTGAATACGATGTCCAAGTATTAAAAGGTCTTTATCCATTCCTTCAATCGTAGCGATACGATTGAGATTACCCCATTCTTTAAACCCTAATTTTTTGAAAAGCTTCAAACTAGGTGTATTTTCAGAAAAAATAAGCGCTAAAAGTGTTTTAATTTCATAGCTTTTAGCTTGTTCAATCGCTTCACATAAAAATTGTTGTCCAAGCTTTTTACCTTGAAAATTTTTATCAATATAGATATTGATGCGAGCACTGTGTGCATAAGCCAACAAGTTGGCATAAAAAGGTTGTAAACTGATCCACGCAATAATACGACCATGATACTCTTTAACTAAGATTGGGTGTAAGGCATCGTGAGCCTTAAACCACTCTATCTTGTCTTCTACGCTCACCGTTTTGCTATCCGCAGTAGAAATACCATCTTTGATTGCCTCGTTATAGATCTTAATGATCTCAGGCAAATCTTCAAGGGTTGCATGTCGTAACTCATTTAGCATTGGCATCCTTAGTAAAGTTTTCGTGTAGAAACATAATATAGTATCATTGATTATACATTATGCACTCTTAGCCTCTCTTTACTCCATTTCAAGATGCATGAGGTACATCTCTTCTCCATCGATGACGCGTAAATCAGTGCTGTTACAAGTAGGGCAAACAAATTCATTGTGTGTGAGCGTTACTTCATTGTGACAATTCTCACAATGAATGACAATTTCTTGCAGATGAACGATAAATTCTGCCTCAGCACAAATGGTCTCTTCTTTAAAGGTATCAAATGCCGTTTGCAATAAATAGGGTTCAACACCACTGAGTTTTCCTATTTTAATTTCAACTTTAGTGATTTTTGTCGCATTATGCTCTTTTGCGTTTTTTTCGCACATCTCTAAAAGGGCGTTAACGATGGAAAACTCATGCATTAGCAAATCCTCGGAAGTAACTCACCTTTAGGTGGTTCTAAAAAGCGCTCTGACCCCCAAGGCGTATGTAAAACAACTTTACATGTAAAGGTGTTGCTCACCTTTCCTATCACGGCACATTTTGCTGTTTCAGGGAACTTTTTGAGGATCTCAAGTGCTTTTACTGCTTCACTTTGAGGCAAACAAATCACCATGGTTCCTTCATTGGCAAATTCATACGGTTCAAAACCGAGAAGCTCACAAACACCTTTGACCTCTTGCGCCACAGGAATTTTTGCCTCATCGACTTCGATGCACACCTTTGAAGTTTCAGCCCATTCATTCAAAACCGCACTGAGCCCTCCTCTCGTCGCATCCCTGAGCGCATGAATCTTCACACCTGCATCAATAAGCGCTTCAACAGGTTTCCATAAACTTGCACAATCGGTTTGAAGATCACTCTCCAGCTCTATCTCTTCGCGGGTTGCTAAGATACAGGCACCGTGATTGCCAATTTCATTAGAAACGATGATACAATCACCCTCTTCTAAGTTATGGGCAGAAATATTTTCATACATGATCTCACCAATACCAGCTGTGTTAATGAAAAGTCCATCAACCCCACCTTTTGGTACTACTTTGGTATCACCAGCAACAATTTTAACACCGCTTTTTGCCATCTCATCACGCATCGTGATAACAATCTCTTCAAGGTGAGAATATAAAAACCCCTCTTCAATCATAAAAGAACAGGTCATATAACGAGGCTTTGCCCCCATCATCGAAAGATCATTCACCGTTCCCGCAATCGCAAGCTTACCAATATTTCCACCCTTAAAAAAAAGCGGTGAAACAACAAAAGAGTCAGTTGTAAATGCAATTTTATGGTCATTCATCACAAGGCTTGCAGCATCTTCCATACGCAATAAAATTTCGTTATCAAAATGTTTAAAAAATAGCTCTTTAATAAGGTTTTGGGTCTCTTCACCGCCACCTCCGTGAGAGAGAAGTATCTTTTTGCTCACGCCCTTACTCCTTTGAGGTTTAATTTTCCATATTTAAAGTACGCCGAACACGCCCCTTCACTCGAAACCATGCATGAACCCATTGGATTCGTTGGGGTACAGGCTTTACCAAAGACCTTACAGTCAAACGGTTTAGCTCTACCTTTGAGAATATCACCGCAAATGCACATTTTATGGTCATTAAGTTCTGTTTTAGGCAACACTGCATCAAACACAATCTCAGCGTCAAAAGCAGCATATTCTGCTTTAAGCTTCAACGCACTTTTGGGGATATCACCAATACCACGCCATCTAAAGTGATCACGTTTTTCAAAATAAGTATTGATAAGCTCTTGCGCTTTGAGATTGCCTTCGCGTGAAACGGCTCTGGCATATTCATTGTCAACAACACTTGTGCCCTCATTCACTTGGCGCACAATGCGCAAAACCGACTCCATCACATCGGTGGGTTCAAACCCTGCAACTACGATTGGCGTGTGGTATTTTTCAGCGATCGGCTCATAGATTTTATACCCTGTGATGACACTCACATGCGAAGGTCCAAGAAACGCATCAATAAGGGCATTTCCATCTCCCATAATCGCCTCTACGGCTTCAGGCACGGTGACATGGTTGATGTGAAAAAAGACATTGGTCAGTTTATGGGCGATGGCTTGTTGCATCAAAACCGCACTCATCGGCGTTGTGGTTTCAAAACCAATGGCGAAAAAAACCACGTTTTTATCAGGATTTTCCTGCGCAATTTTAATGACATCCAACGGCGAATAAAGTGAACGTATATCTTTACCCTCGGCGCGAAGTTTTTGTAAAGAGGTTTTACTGCCTGGGACGCGTATCATATCGCCAAGCGTGGCTAAAATGGTATTGGGCATACTTGCTAATGCTATGGCATGATCAATCCGCTCTTTAGGCATAATGCACACTGGACATCCAGGGCCATGTACAAATTCGATCAAATCAGGTAAAATTTGAGAAAGTCCAAACTTCATAATCGTATGTGTATGACCGCCACACACTTCCATAATATTGATTTTGGATTTGCACTCTTTTTTAATGAGTGCCGCCAAGGCTTTCATATGCTCAGGGTCGCGAAATCCCTCAATGAGATCCACTTCAAACATAATTACTGTTTCCTTCTTCATCACTGATCTCACCATCGCGCATCGCTTCAGCGATCTCATTATAAGCCGCAATGCTATCTTCGGCGTGTTCTTTACTGATCTTATTCATGGCAAATCCTACGTGAATAAGGACATAATCACCAATATTAACAGGCTCACTGATCAAATCAAGCGTTACCTTACGCTTAACACCCATGGTATCGACGGTTGCATAATTATTTTCATCAATTTCGATGACTTTAGAAGGTATAGATAAACACATGATTACCTCAATGCTTTTTTCATTTTTAAGTAATTGATCCACTGATCAATCCCTTTACCAGACTTACTGTCTATCTCGATGACATCGACTTTTGGATTGAGCTTTCGAGCCTCACGAATTGCTTTTTCAACATTAAAATCAAAATATGGCAACAGATCGCACTTTGTGATTAAGAACAGATCGGCACTTCGAAACATCACTGGGTATTTAGCTGGTTTATCATCGCCTTCTGGAACGGAAAGAAGTACGACATTAAGGTGACTTCCGACATCGTAACTAGCAGGACACACCAAATTGCCCACGTTTTCGATAAACACAACATCAAGCCCATCAATCGGTAAATGATGAAGCCCTTCGTGCACCATAAACGCATCCAAATGACACGCTTGACCTGTGGTGATTTGATGAGCCAATGCCCCCTTTGCAGTGATACGATCGGCATCTTGATTGGTCTCAAGATCGCCTTCTATAACTGCTAGTTTGATCTCTTTTGTATCAATCGTTGCTTCCAAAAGTGTTGTTTTTCCACTGCCGGGACTGCTCATTAGATTGATCGCCAAAACACCATGCTCTTCAAAATGCGCTCTATTGTGCGATGCTTGTGTGTCGTTCGCATCCAAAATCTTCGTAATGACAGCAATGGTTTTTTTGTCATTTAATTGAGGATTGGCATGAATTTCATCATGATTTTTGTGCTCATGGTGATCATGATCATGCGAATGACTATGCGTGTGACCATCATGATCGTGTTCGTGCGCATGTGCTGCTGACCATTGAGTAGGAGTAATTGAACAACCGCAATCTTTACACATTTTTAAGTCCTTGTCTCTATTTTTTCTCTATTATAGTAGAAGTCTTTAAACAAGAGATAAAAAAAGATGTTTCTTAGTTATTTTTAGGAAAAATACACTCATGAAAACAGATCAAAAGCAGTGCATTTTTTGCGGGAACAAAGCACTTTATTTCGTCTCTAAAACGCAATGCCGATGCGTTACATGTAAACGAACATTTAGCTATGTAAAATATGCACAAGAGATGACTATTTTGGAGTGTTTTATCGATAATAACAGTGCGTATGAATGTGCTACACTTTTAGGATTGAATTATCTTACCATCGCAAAAAAATATCAAAAACTACGTCTTTTACTGATAAGTCACTGTGAAGCTCTTTATGCAGAACAAACACAGACGTTTTCACAGTATGACGAATACTATTACCTTCCTACATGTAAAAGAGGAAAAAATAAATATCTTTTCGATGCTATCGGTATTTTAGGTATGGTGTACGGCGACTCTATTCACACCCTCTTACTCCCAGATCAATTTGCACACCTGAAAAATTTAGATGAAAATTCCATCGAAAAAGAGACCTATGCACGCTATCTTAACCAGCATAAAGTTGCGCACTACGAGAGTTTTGACAACGTCTTAACACGCTTTTGGAAATTTTTAGAGAGCTGGATGGATCACTTTAAAGGTGTGAGTAAAGAGAATTTTATCTATTATCTAAAAGAAGCGGAGTTTAAATTTAATTATACTCAAGAAAAACAGCGCCTCATTTTAGAGACGCTATGGAAGAAAAATCTTTACATGTAAAGATTATGAAGCGGGAATGGATGCTTCAACAAGTTTGGAGAATTTAACCCCTTTAAGCCCTGCAATCTTCTGTGCAAAGTCTTTCACTTCAGAAACTTTTCCCGTCACCATAATGGTTTCGAGACAATTTTCATGGCTTACATGTACATGAGTATTACACATAATATGTATTTTTGCATCATGTTGAATTTCCAAAATCTTCTGCACGAGCTCATTTTGATGATGCGTATAGATCATTGTCAAAACACCTATAACATCGCTGTTATCGTCTTGCCAATCATCTTTTACGATTTTCTCGCGAATTAGGTCTCTGGTAAATTCACTACGTGAAGCATAACCTTGAGCATCAACTTTTTTGTCAAGCTCTTCTAAAAGTTTTTCTGGAAGTGAAACACTAAAACGAATAATTTTATCCATGGTGTATCCTTTTTATATACTTCAACTACATTTTAATCATACTATTCTTTATTTATTTAAAGATAAAAATATTAATATTACTTTTGAAGTGATTTGTAGATCTGTCCAACACAAATTCCGCCATCATTGATTGCTAATTGTAACGGAAAATAGAGAGGTTGTGTGACATTTTGAAGTATTTGTTCCATGAGTGTGCGATTTTGAAACACTCCACCTCCAAGAACGATTGGATAAGTGTAACGATGACTTATGGTAAGAGCCATTTCGACCAATGTATTGATAAATTTAGAAGCAATCAGGTGTGGTTCTTTATCGTGAAGCATTTGAGCAAACATAGGTTTATAACGAATCATTTTATCGTCTATTTCAAATGTATAGCGATCTGTAATGGCAGGATCATACAGAGCTTCAATAAGCAAGCCACTTTCTCCATCATAACTTACATTTCCTTCCATTCCACACAAAACGGCAACGGCATCAAAGAGTCTTCCTACTGATGAGCATAGGGGTGAATTAATCTTTTTGGTGTAAATTTGTTTGAGACGTTTGAGTGCCTTTTCATCAAAATAGTCTAATAACAATGCATCAGCCTCGTCACCCAATACATCCCACAGAAGCGAAGCTAAAATGCGTTTAATCTCTTTAATGCTCGCATCTGCACCCAAAAGAGGAAAAGGTTCAAAAAAACATACACGTTCATAACCACTAGGATCACACACTAAAAACTCACCACCCCAAATCGTACCATCATCACCATACCCCGTACCATCCCATGCGATGCCTAACACTTTTCCGCTCAGTTTATGTTCACACATAGCAGAGAGAATATGTGCATAGTGATGCTGCACCTGAACAAAAGGAATATTTTGTCTTTTTACCCACTGTGTTGATACATAATTTGGATGCAAATCGCCGACGATCAGATCGGGTGTAAAATCATAAAATCGTGAAAAACGCTCTATCATCTTTTCAAATAGATCATTCGAGGCAATATTATCCAAATCACCAATATAAGGACTCACAATAATTTGGTGATTAAGATAGATAGCAATCGCGTTTTTTTGATGTGCGCCTACGGCTAAGATTTTCCGCTCATCCGATGAATCAACTCGAAAGCTCTTTGGAGCAATACCACGAGAAGAGCGCATCAAAAGCGTTTTATCACCAAGGTATTGTAAAACACTGTCATCACTGGAGTTGACTATTTCACGGTTATAATCCAGATAATACTCCACAACGTCATGAAGCTTTTGTTTTAAAACAGTTACTTCGCTAATAATGGGCTCACCAGAGCGATTGGCACTGGTTGCCACGATAGGGTTTTTGAGGTACTCAAAAAGCATTACATGTAAAGGTGTATAAGGTAAGAAAACACCAAGACGATCGATGCGAGGGGCAATGAGTCCACTGATTTTAGAAGCCTTAACATTGCGCTTTACAAGAACAATCGGGCGAAGCAGAGAGCAAATACCCTCTTCTTCTTGAGCACTTAAAATACACTCTTCTTTGATCGCTTCTATAGTTTTAAACATAACAGCAAACGGTTTGGAAGGTCTGTGTTTACGCTCTCTCAAGCTCGCTAACACCCTGTCGCTTGTGGCATCACAAATGAGATGAAAACCTCCCATGCCTTTGAGTGCTACAATATGCCCAACATTAATCAAATCCGCTAATTTAACAATCGCCGCTTCATTTGTCGCCAATAGTTCTCCATTAATGGAACACAAAGAGAGTGTTGGTCCGCATGTTGGACAGCTGATAGGTTGCGCGTGATAGCGGCGATCAAGAGGATTTGTGTATTCACTTTGGCACGCTTCACACATTACAAAGGGTTGCATTGAAGTGTATGGACGATCATATGGAACAGTTTTGATAATGGAATAGCGAGGTCCACAATGTGTACAGTTGATGAAAAAGTAGTGATAGCGTCTGTTGTTTGGATCATACAATTCTTTCAGACAATCATCACAAATGGACATATCGGGTAATACAAGAGAAGATTTTGTACTTGCTTCATCACTTTGTCGAATTTCGAAGCGTGTATCATTTTTACATGTAAGCCTATTTTTTTGCCAGAAATCAATGCGCGCAAGTGGAGGAAGTTCTTTAAACAAAGCCTGTTCAAACGAATCAAGGCTCTCTTCAAATCCTTCTATCTCAATGATGACACCTTTAGAATTGTTAAGCACAAAACCTTTTAAATGAAAGCGTAAGGCAAGTGTATAGACAAAGGGGCGAAAACCAACCCCTTGGACAATACCTTCTATATGATAAATCAGACGAGATTTACTGATCAATCGGCAATTCTTTATTCAAGCAGATCGTATGATTTGGCTTGATGTTTTTTGAAAGCATCTCTGTAAAACGTTTATAGCCAAACAGTGAACCACACAAAGCAATTTTACTTGAAGTAAGATTATCTTTGTGAGAATCAGCCATATCGGAGAGGAAAAAAGAGAGACTTTCCATACAACCAAAACTCAATGTTATTGTGTCCGTTCCAGCGAGTTTGTAACTCATACCACTGCGGAGCAACCTAACATAATTCAAATCAGAACTAAGTGCATCCTCTTTTTCCAAATAATAGTCAATACGTGGACCTTTTTGACCACCAAAATCTTCGGCATTTTCAATGAGTTGTTCAGCAGCGCGATCAAAATTATCACTAATGCCTAGTACGATTGCTACAATTTTCCAAAGGGAATAAATACTCTTTGGTAATGTGTTTGGAATAACTGTATGAATTATTTTTTCGTACAGTTCAGGAAACTGTTCCTTATAACTGGCAACAAGACGCTCAGCACTAGGACTACTTCTCTCAATTTCTGCAAAAAGCTCAGCAAATGAACTTGGCAGTAAAATTTCCACAAGATTAAGCATGCCATTTTCTTTGGAATAGTGCATGACACGATCATTATGAGTTCGACTAAAATAAAAACAGCTCAACGCTGTATCAAAAAGCTTATGCTCTTGTAAAATAGAAGCCAATGCTGCATGGGAAGGTTCATCAAATTTTTTCAAACTTCCTTTGAGCGCCTCAGAAGCATAACTTTTACCTTGAACAATTAAAATAGTCCCATTTTCAAGGACACTTACCACTAATGGCTCTAGCGCTTTCAAAGTTTGTTCATAATCAACGCTGTACAGACTTTGACACTCTTTAGGAGAAGCTTTAAAAAGGAAATGAACCCCTTTTGCAAAGAGTCGTTTAGAGAGTTGATACAAGAAAAGATCATCTGCAAGTCTTAACATGACGCGAGCTTCTTGAAAAATCTCTTTTTGTGCGAACAGTGCATTTACTTTAAAACGAATTGAAGGGCGCTCTAAAGAGGCAAGCGCTTTGATCTCATTTTCTCTACTGACAACCATGCGCTCAACAACCGATAAATCCGTTGCAATCACTTCAGGAAATACAACATGAGAACATGCAGAGATGTTTTCAATTTTGCCAAAAACAAAATGGCCATTTTTAGTTTGGATGGCTATATTTTCACCTGCAACAATCAGTTCAGAAACTTTTTCATAAAGCGATTCATAGCCTTCTGTCATGTTTACATGTAAAAGATTTTTTCCCTCATGTACAAGATGAATAGACGCATCTTTTGGTACAACAACAAAAGGAGAAAGATACTGAGGAGAACTTGGTGCATCCACTGAAGCTAAAATTTTAGGTGTAAATTCTACGGTATATGCCATTGATGGCAATACTTCTTCTTCCTCAGGCATGCTTTCTAAAACTTCAACACTGGAAGACTTAAAAAAGATAGACAATGGAAGCGAAGAAGAAAGAGTATCTGCAAAAGTGCCTAAACGAACTTCATCGGCATCAATAAACAGTGTTACAATCGATTCTTTACGTATAATTTTATGTACAATACCAAAATCATTTGCAATTTCTTTCAATAAATTTTCTAAAATACCATTATATGATATATAATTAAACTCAAATGCTAAAATCATCGATCCCCCAAACAGGACGTATTTGCCACACTTTGGATGTCAATATCACTGATTTGCTGATATGTAAATCCAAGTTCACTCAAATGTTTTAGTAAAACATTTTCCATAATACCACTGCCTTTGACGACAGCATCTGTAAGTTGTAACGTTGTATCTTCTATAACTTCTGGAATTATACCAATAATTTTTGTAGGAGGACGATCTCCTACCATATCCATCATATTAAGTGTTTGAAGCATCTCGACTTCATGAACACTCCCTTGCCATGTGATTGTATTAGGAACATTTTCAAAATCGAAGAAATAAACATCTCCAATTTCTCCATCTCTTGTATCAACACAATCTAATACAATGACATAGTCATACTCAGCAATAATGGGAATTAAACGCTCCGCTAGTGTACCACCATCAATAAAGGTAAGGGTATGTTCGGGAGAAGAAAACGCATATTTTTGTTCAACAAGACGGCAAAGATGAACTCCGACGCCTTCGTCGGAGAACATTACATTGCCAATGCCTAAAATCAACACTTTCAAGTAAAAACTCTCTTAGTGTTTTGGATCGTGTTTAAGAAACTTATAACCACTGAAAATCGCATCCAAAGAGCCCTCTTTACCCATGATTGAGTTAAAGATTGCCATATAGATATGAATTGGTAAGAAGATCAAAATACCCCACATAACAATGTGGTGAATTTCTCTAACCATTGCGAGTCCACCCATCATTGCTTCGATTGGACGCATATAGTCATATAAGAAGAGACCAATACCGCCACCTTGATAACAATTGACATACAAAATGAGACCTGTTAAGCTGATGATAAAAATCATTGCATAAAGTCCCACATAAGCGATAAATTGCAACGGATTATAGACACCTTTTAAATGAGGATGTTCTCCCATAAAAAGGTAATATTTAAGCTGTTGAAACCATATCTTTGGACTGATGAAATCTACAAACGATACTCTCTCTTTTGAACTGATACCATCAAGGCAAAAAAGGTACGTTTTGTAGAGTGTAATTGCAATCAATAAAAACCCTGCAATTTCATGCCACATTCTGAACTTTGCATTCAAGAAGAGGATAGGCTCATCTGATGATTCAGGAGCGATGAATACATAGGCCAAATAAAACCCTGTCACCGTTAATACAAAAATAGCGATTGCCCTTAGCCAGTGCGTCCAACGAAGCCCTGCTGAGAACTCAAATTCTACATTTCTTTTCATTGTTAGACTCCCTTTCGCTTTTAGCAAGACGCGCCGTTAACATTGACCTTATAACTGCTCATCTCATTCCCTTTTGTATCCATTACATGTACAGCACATGCAAGACATGGATCATAAGAGTGGATGATTCTTACAATTTCAAGCGGTTGAGAAAGATCAGTGATCTTTAAACCAATTAAAGACTCTTCATAAGATCCTCTAACACCTTTAGCGTCTTTTGGACTTGCATTCCAAGTTGTTGGAACAACTGCTTGGTAGTTTTCAATCACGCCATTTTTGATTTTAACCCAGTGACTAAGAACACCACGAGGAACATGTCCAATATAGCGACCTTTGTACTCTTTATTTTTGTCGATTTTATAGCTTGCACAGGTAGCATCATCAACTTTAAGATTATTAATCAATGCGGTAAATGCTTCCATACCGTTATCAGCTACAACTTTGGCTTCAATCATACGACATGCTGTACGACCGAGTGTTGAAGCTACAGCAGTAATAGGAAGTCCTGTATCTTTCAAGAATTTATCAACGACAACTTTAACGCGTTTGTTACCAAGCGCATAGTTAATAACGATATTTGCCAATGGTCCAACTTGAAGTGGTTTACCATCATAACGAGGAGCTTTAACCCATGTATATTTACCATTTTCATCAATAACTTTAGTTGCAGCAAGCTCACCTTTATCATTGACAGTTTGTGCATCTTTAAAGCCAGTATAATTAGGCTCTTGACGACCCTCGTATGGATGATATGCAGCGTTATCTTTATACCAAGAACGTGTTGCTTCTTCAGTGATTTTACTCTCATCCAATGTTTGAACTTTAAATGGTTTGCCAGTGATTAAATTAACCACATCTTCACCCATCATAACACCACTCTCAAACAAGAAGTCTTTAGCATTAATTTGGAACTCTTTTTCAGTAAAGAGATTTGCAACACCCAAACCACCTGTGACACTTGGCTCTTTTGAATAAGCAAGTCCAGCCATAACAACATCAGGATAGTAAGCATGATTTACAAAGTCTGCCATCTCTTTAAATTTCGTCATATATTCACCCAAACGAGCTGGGTCTTGAAGATCCATAACACACGTTACACCACCAACGGTTAAGCTTTGTGGATGTGGTTGTTTTGCACCAAAGATAGCCATCATTTGTGCAGCAGTTCTTTGAAGTTCAAGTGCTTTAAGGTAGTGAGAAACAGCAATTAAGTTTTGCTCTGGTGTTAATTTGTAGGTTGCATGTCCCCAATACGCATTAGCGAATGGTCCAAGATTTCCTTTTTTAACAAATTCCGCTACTCTTTTTTGAGTTGCCATAAGGATGTCTGCACCGCATGCAACAGGAGAGTCTGTGTATTTAAATGCCTCTTCCGCAGCTTTACGTGGATCTGCTTTAAGCGCTGAAACAACATCAACCCAGTCAAGTCCATGAAGATGATAGAAGTGTACAACGTGATCATGCAAGAAAAGTGCATTGTTCATCAATGTACGTGTTAGTTTTGCATTAAGAGGAGGCTCAATTCCTAGAGCATTCTCAACTGCCATAATACCTGCTTTATAGTGAGAGTATGTACAAACACCACAAATTCTTTGTACCATAAAACCAGCATCTCTTGGATCTCTGCCTTTAAGGATAGTTTCAATACCTCTCCAAAGTGTTGAAAAAGAGTATGCTTCTGTAACAACGTTGTTATCATCTACAATAACTTCAACTCTTAAGTGTCCTTCAATTCTGGTGATTGGATCTACTACGATTCTTTTACTCATTTACTTATCCTTCTCTTATTCTTCAGTTTTTCCACTGCCCTTAACCGCAGCAATTGCCGCATGAGCCGCAATACCTACCGCAGTTGCAGTGAGAAGCGCAACACCAACTTTATCAGCAGTTTTATCAGCACCATCGCCATAAACTGTTTTATAAAGTCTATCACCTAGTGGCTCTTCAAATGGTCCCATATTGTCCCAGAAACCTGGTTCTGAACAGCCAATACAGCCGTGACCTGCTTGAACTGGCCAAGAAGTATGTTGGTTAAATCTCTCACGTGAACAGTTATTAAAAGTATAAGGACCTTTACAACCTACTTTATAAAGACAGAAACCTTTTTTTGCACCAGCATCGCCAAATTCTTGTACGAACTCGCCCGCGTCAAAGTGACCACGTCTTTCGCAAAGGTCATGAATTCTAAAACCATAAGCCCATTTTGGACGATTGTATGCATCAAGTGCTGGAAGTGTGCCAAAAAGAATATAGTGAAGTACGTTACCGACAATATTTTTCTCACTTGGAGGACAGCCTGGAACATTAATAACAGGTTTATTGGTTACTTTACTAAGTGGTTGTGCATTGGTAGGATTTGGATGAGCCGCTTGAATACCACCAAAACTTGAACAAGAGCCAATAGCAAAAATAGCTGCTGCAGAATCTGCTGCTTTTTGTGCACTTTTTTGACCTGTTTGGCCATGTGGTCCAACGGTTAAGAAGAATTCACTGCTTCCTGCAGGAATACCACCTTCAACCATTAAAATGTATTTACCTTTATATTTTTCAATAGCACTCTCTAAATTGTGCTCAGCCTGCCAACCACAAGCAACCATCAAAGTTTCATGATACTCTAATGAGATATGATCAAAAATCAAACTATCGATTGTTGGAGCGTCTGTTCGAAGCAAACTCTCACTACAGCCCGTACATTCTGCCATATGCAACCAAATAACAGGCAAACGATCTGTCAATTCAGCAGCTTGCGCCATAAGTGGTGTAAATTCTGAAGGTAAAGACAACATTGCAGTGACACCTGCTGCCCACTTCATAAAATCTCTACGGCTAATTCCATGTTCTTCCATTAGTGCCGCAATAGATTTGTCCTCCTTAATACGGGGGAACTTCTCAAGATTGCTAAGTCGCTCAGCAAGCCTTTCGTACAGTTTAGCATGTTCCATAAATCTCTCCTGTGTAAATTTTCCAAGATCAAAAAGTTAAGGCATTATTCAGTAAATAGACAATAGTTATTTACCTGAATGACTATTCACTTAGAATTAAATCAAAAAACGTTTCACAATCAGCAGAAAACAAACAATATTAAGTGCAATTTAAAGTAATAGAGTAAAAATGTAACAAAGAAAGAAGATAAAAAGTGTATTATATTAAAAATGGCTAAATTGTCACACCGATAATGACCTGATTATTGGGTCGTACAAACCGAACATACATCAAAACTTTTCAGGATAAAATCGGCTTTGGTAAATGAATTTAGACCAATAATTGCCTTTTGTGCGGTGGAAGGATTTTCACGATTACCATTTCCAAGGTTCCAAACGGTTGGTGTGATGATATTGTATAACTCAATGACTCCGTTGCGAACATCCACCTGATGAATGAGCGTTCCTCTTGGTGCTTCAATAATCCCTACACCCTCTCCACTTAAACTATGAATATCTTTTTTGGGAGGATAAAAAGAGGGCTCTTTTAGATTAAGCTTAGAGAGAAGTTGCTTGGTACGCGCAATCAAATGGGCACATTCTACCGCACGAGCCACCACTCGCGTGAGCGCTGCATCTTTAAAGCGTCTATGAAAATCACGCATGAGTGGCTCTTTTGCTACCATTAAGCGCGCCAATGGTCCTACTTCACAATAGCTTTTTTTGTATTGAGCACTTTTTGAATACGTATACCCTTTGTGCTTGTCTTCAAAGAAGGTGTGTTCTAAACTTTCCTGTACATATTTGACATCTGCCCCTAGAACAGCTGTTTTGGAAGCTTTAAGGCTTCCTTCGTACATATAAGATTTTCCCAAAGCTAAAAAGCGGTCATAACTTCTGCCTAAACGATCAAATCCCTGTTTGAGCATCTCATCAATGCCATAAGAGAGTGCAGAAGGTACTGACATGACTTGAAGAGCTGAATCAAAACTCAAAAATTCTTCTAAAGGCATGCCATAAAAATGCTCTTCACAAAATGAAATCACAGAATCTAAACATCCAATCGCGCTTACAACATCACTTTGGAGCGGATCGCATGTCACGCCACCTGCCATTACAAAAGAGCCATGCGGCCATTGTCCCGTAAAATGTGCCCCCATTTTTAGACTTTCCATAATGGCATTTTGCGCTTGAAACCACTGCTTCTCTTTATAAGCATTGCCGTGATACGTTGGATCGGCAACTCGTTTAAGTTCTGGCAAAATGGAGAAAAAATACCATTTGATATGATTGTGAATCTTCTCAGCATTCAGTGCGATTTCACGAATATCATTGGCTTTTTGGCTTACATGTAAAGATTCACCTTGATTTTCAAAAATAGATTCGATCGCTAATACAGAGGCAATAGCATGAGAATGCGAGCAGATACCGCATACGCGTGGTGTCAAAGCCAATGCATCGAGCAAAGGTCGCTTTTTCAAAATCTCTTCAATTCCACGGTAATTAAAAAATTTGATTTTGGCAAAGGTGACCTGTTCGTTGTCCCATTCAAGTTCTAAGGTAGCTTCACCCTCTATTCGTTCGATAATCTCTTTAGTGATTTTCATCTATCAGCTTCTTTTCAAGTCTCTCTATCTTAAAACTTTTAGCAACACCTGCTACTGTATAATAAGCACGTTTGCTGATACCAAAAGGCGTTTGAGGTAATGACATATTTTTTTGTGTCTCAAACAGAGCGCGACGAGGAAAGTCAAATTCTGTACATCCAAGACAAGGTGAACCTGCCCTCGTTTTAGAACTAACCCCATTCCAAAGAATTTTATTGCAATTAGCATGGCTCATCGGTCCTTGGCAACCATGTTCGTAGAACAAACACCCCTCTTTTTCGCCTAACTGTTTGCTATCCACTTTCCATTCAAAATATTCATTACGTAAACAACCATGATGCGCAAGATACGCAAAGACCTCTTTAGGACGCAAAAATTCATCTAAAAGGAGTGTGTCTCTATCTCGTAACGCGAACAGTGTTTCAACAAGCCATCTTGGATGCAGTGGACAACCTGGAATATTAACAACATTGCTCTTTTCTAACCAATAACCACCTTTCTCTTTACCGCTAAATAATGCTCCCGTAATTTTTTCAGGATCGCGAAGCCTAAAAATACCACCAAAGCTCGCACAGCTACCTGCACAAATAATATGCTTGGCTCTTTTCGCAAAATTATCAAGAATCTCATAAAAAGGGATACCAAAACGTTGAAGTAAACGCTCATCATGGCTTAAAGCACCTTCTATAATCAAAAAATCAAAGTGCTCATTACTCTCGAGTACTGTACTAAAACTCTGTGCACCACAGATTAATGGATGATAGATCATCTCAAAAGAAGAGGCAAAACTTGGCATCTGAGGGTAATTCAAAAAAGAGTGACTGTTACCATTACATGTAAGACCTTGAAGCCAAACAATGGTTGATTTGTGTTTCATTGATTCTTTTTGAGTGCGTTATAAATATTCAACGCAATATCATCGACGTAATAATTAAGATCTTTTTCCAAGACGCCTTCACCATTGAGAAAAACAAATCCACCAAGATAGCCCATAAACAGTCCAAATGCTGAGAAAAAATCTTGGTTTCGAAGCTCACCAGAGGCAACGCCCTCTTCAAAAAAAATCATCAGTTCTGTCACAAAAGAAGAGACACAGAGCATCCCTTCGCAACCATCTTTAAAAACCTCTTTATTCGCAAGATAGACACGTAGAAAGTAATTAATATGCTGTGGTTTAGAGGTTGCCATTTCAAAATAAATCGCAACGATTTTACGTATTTTTTCTTTCGCACTCCCTTCTTCTTCATTGACGGTACGTATTGCAGCACCCAAAATATCGGAAGAGTATTTAATGATTTCCTTAGCAAGAATCTCTTTGGAAGAAAAATAATTGTAGAGATTTCCAACACTCATCCCCATAGCTTTTGCAATATCAGGAATTGTAGTGGCGTAAAAACCTCGTGTTGAAAAGAGCAGTAATGCTGCATCCAAAATTTTTTCACTTTTTCGAATTTTTTTATCCACGGGATAAATCCTTCAAAATGGATTTTTTTAATTCTATCATGTTTATTAATATTTATTTAAAATGTTTTACTATAATTTCATTGATCCATTACCAAAGGAGTACAAATTGTTACTTATGAAACTCAAATCTGAAGAAAAATTTGCTTTTTTACAGCTTTCTCAGTATGTTGCCAATCTCGATGGCGAGTATGGTCCTAAAGAACGCGAGATTGTTGAAGAATACTGCACTGAAATGGGCATTGAAAATATAGAAATTGATTTAAAGCATTTTGTGTTAGAGGATACTTTAACAATTTTTAGATCATCCCAAAGTCAAAGAATTATCTTACTCGCGTTGATGGTATTAGTCCATGTAGATGATAAATTTGGTATTAATGAAAACAGAGTCATCGATAAAATTGCACAACATTTCAATCTTACAGAACAAGAAATCAATCTTTTTTCAATGTGGGGGAAAATGGGTTCAGCCTTGTATGAACAAGCACTTGTCTTTACAGCCGTTTAGAAAGGTTGGGGAAATCCCAACCTCTTTTTTATTTACCTTTTTTAGGAAAGGTTTTTTTCTCTTCGATTAATTTACCCTCAAGAATCTTTTTACCACTCTCAACACCGGGTTGATCATACGTATTTACATTCATCATTTGTCCTACCAGTGAGGTCAAAAGTTCATAATAAAAAATCAATTTACCAATGTTCTCTTCATCAATATGTTGAAGGGTAATCGTGTCAATAGGAATGTCTTTTTTATCTAAAAGCGCTTCAATCGTTGAATCGGCTTGCAAGTTAATGAGGTCACAAAATGCAATTCCATTCATCAAATCTAACCCCTCTAACTCTTTAAGCGTTATTGCAGGGATTTTGATTTTATCGTCAAAATTTTCGATTTTAAGCACCGTAACACTTTTATCACGAAGTCCCTCAACGATAAGCTGTAAGAAAGAGTGTTGATCTTTGGGGCCAATCAAACCAACCGGTGTAAGACCAACGTTGATACTACTTTGTTTCTGTTTTTTACCCAAACTCTCACCCCAAAGTTGTACATACCAATCGGTAAAACTGTCTAAACTTTCAGAATAAGCAAAAAGGGTATTGATGTTGTAGTGCATGGAGTTTTTAGCGTAATAGGTTGCTTTTTTGAGAATCGTCTCTTTGATATAACCATCTTCAAAAAAGCTTTTCTTAATCGCTTTAGCACCATCGAGTAATCGTTGAATATCGACACCAACCAAAAGTAATGGTGCAAGTCCTGCTGCACTTAAAACAGAAAAACGTCCACCGACATTAAGAGGAATATGCAGAACAAACGAGTTAAATGTTTTGGCATGTGCTTCCAGTTTTGAGCCATCATCGGTCACAAATGTAAAGCGATAATCGAGAGAAATGTCTTTAGCTTTTAACAAAGAAAGAACATACTTATAAACAGAAACTGTTTCAATGGTTGTACCGGATTTGCTAATGACAAAAAAATGCGTATTTTTGATATCTAATTTGTTGAGCGTAGAGCGAATGGATGCAGGATCGGTACTCTCAAACAAATGCAAGCGTTTGTCAAAATCACGAATACCTTGTAACGCTCTAAAAATTGCTTTTGGTCCCAAGGAACTTCCACCAATACCGATAATTGCGATATCTTTAATCGCATCGTAATCATTTTTAGATTTAAAATCTGCTAAGTAGTCTTCGAGATAACTGATCTCTTGATCGGGCAGTGCATAGTAGCCAATAGTATTTTGTTCGGCTATGATTTTTTCAAAGATGCCCTCTTCTACTTTAATGTTAAAATAGAGTGAATTTTTCAAACGTATCCTCCAAATGATAATTGGTGTGATATTACTACGAAGAATCTTAAAGAAAGCCAAACAAAATGGAGATTTTGTTATAGTAATAAGACTAAAAAAAGCCGATGGGAGCGTTATGTTTTTACCTACAACACGTGAAGAGATGTACCAAAGAGGATGGAAGCAACTCGATATCATTCTTATCACCTCCGATGCCTATATAGATAGCCCTTATATGGGTGTATCGGTTGTAGGGCGTGTGCTCGAACATGCGGGCTATAAGGTGGGTATTATCGGTCAGCCGGATGTCAAAAGTGATGTTGACATTACCCGTCTGGGTGAGCCCAAACTCTTTTGGGGCGTGAGTGGTGGAAGTGTGGACTCTATGGTCTCCAACTATACGGCGACAAAGAAGTTTCGAAATAGTGATGATTATACACCAGGTGGCATCAACAACAAACGACCTGATCGCGCCAGTTTGGTCTATACCAACCTCATCCGCCAATATTTTAAAAATACCGTGCCTATTATGCTTGGTGGCATTGAAGCCAGCCTAAGACGTGTCACGCATTATGATTTTTGGAGTAATAAACTTCGTAAACCCATTTTGTTTGATGCCAAGGCGGACTACCTTTTGTACGGTATGTCCGACAAGAGCATTGTTGAATTTGCCGATGCGCTTAAAGAAGGTACCCAGCCTTTACATGTAAAAGGACTTTCGTACATTTCCAAAGAGCCAAAGGCTGAGTATATCGCCCTTCCAAGCCATGCTGAAACAGTTGCTGATAAACTTAAATTTATGGATATGTTCGACCTGTTTTACCATAATAATGATCCAATTTCAGCCAAAGGACTCTGCCAAAAAGTAGATGATCGTTACCTCATCCAAAACCCACCTGCACTTTACCTTACCACAGAAGAGATGGATGAAGTGAGTCGTTTACCTTTTATGCGCGATGTCCATCCTTATCACAAAAAAGAGGGTGCGGTTAAAGCACTGGAGACCATCAAATTTTCCATTTCTACGCATCAAGGCTGTTATGGTGAGTGCAACTTCTGCGCCATTACAGTCCATCAAGGCAAAACAATTCGAAGTCGTAGTGAGAGTTCTATTCTCAACGAGGCAAAACACTTTACGACGTATAAAGATTTCAAAGGCATTATCTCCGACCTTGGAGGACCAACGGCCAATATGTACGGTTATGAATGTGCTAAAAAACTTGCCAAAGGTGCGTGTGAAGATAAAAGCTGTATGTTCCCTAAACTCTGTAAGGCGCTTAGACCTACGCATAAAAGACAGCTGGATTTGCTGCGAAAAGTAAGAGCGCTTCCAGGGATTAAAAAAGCATTTGTGGCTTCAGGCATTCGCTATGATCTTATTAGTGAAGATAAAGCGTATGGCTACGAGTATCTTAAAGAGATTGTGGAATATCATATCAGTGGACAGATGAAGATTGCACCGGAACATATTGATGATGAAATTTTGGGGTTAATGGGCAAACCGGGCAAAGAAGCTTTGGTTGAATTTAAAACGCTCTTTGACAGGCTGACACATGAGTCAGGCAAAAAACAGTTTTTGACTTACTATCTTATTGCCGCACACCCCGGTTGTGAAGAGAAACATATGCACTCCTTAAAACAGTTTGCGAGCAACGTACTCAAAATCAATCCTGAGCAAGCGCAAGTCTTTACGCCAACCCCTTCGACGTACTCTACGCTTATGTATTACACAGGACTTCATTTTAAAACACGCCAACCGCTTTTTGTCGAAAAAGATACTCTCAAAAAAGAGAAACAAAAAGAGATTGTGGTGGCAAAAGAGCATAAATTTCGCAGTGGACTTGACAGTTGATGTAACCAAATTGAGGTAAAATAACGCCAAAGAGGTCAACAATGGATACGCTTGTTTTTCAAAACATTATTATCGCTATTGTTCTTGGACTACTCATTGGTTTACAGCGTGAAATGAATCTTTTGTATGCCAACCGCAAGAAGGATTTTGGAGGAGCACGCACGTTTGCACTCATCTCGCTCATAGGGTATCTCTCTGCGTGGCTGAATGCGTCTGTTCCTTATGTCCTCATTGCTTCTGTCTGCGTTTTAGGGGCTCTGTTGATGGGTGCGTATATGCTCAATCGAACACCCACTGAAAATGGCATGACCACAGAATTTTCAGCACTGGTGGTTTTTTTCTTAGGGGTTCTGCTTGCTTATGAGAAAATAACGCTGGCTGTGTTTGTCGCCATGAGTGTCCTTTTTATCCTCAATCTTAAAGAGAAGATCCAAACCTATGAAAAAGTGATTAAGAAGCAAGATCTGAGCGCTATGATTCTTTTTTTAATGATGAGCTTTGTTATTTTGCCGCTTTTCCCCGATGAACCGCTTGATCCTTGGGGTTATTTCAATCTTTACAAAATTTGGCTGATGGTTGTTTTGGTTGCAGGCATCTCTTTTTTAGGTTATATCGCTGTACGTCTTGTGGGCGTCAAACATGGTATTGGTTTAGCAGGTTTACTAGGCGGTATTGTCTCTTCCACCGCTGTTGCTCTTAGTCTTGCAAGACGCTCAAAAGAGAATCCTTCCCTTTCCAAAAATCTAGCGATTGGTATAGGGCTTGCCTGCTCCATTATGCTTTTTCGTATTTACATAGAGCTTTTTATCATCAATGCCGTGTTAGCACACGAGATTTTATACCCTGTTTTGATCGCTTCTGGTGTTGGGTATCTCTATCTTGGCGTTCTCTATATGATCACTGCAAAAGAAACCATCATTCAAGAGACCGTGTTTAAAAATCCCTTTCAACTCTCTGAAGCACTTATTTTAGGACTTTTGTTTGGTGTTGTCATCGCTCTTGTCAAATTTGCAGATACCTCCTTTGGCGAATTAGGCGTTTATATTATCTCGTTTATTTCAGGCTTAACCGACACTGATGCCATAGCACTTTCACTTGCATCTTTGTCCCAAAATGGGCTCAATGGCACAACCGCGTTAAACGCCATCACACTTGCGATCATTGCGAATTCATTGCTTAAAAGTCTGATTGTTTTTCTATTGGGTACGAGGAGTATTGCCTCTTATGTTGCGGGCTATCTCGTGCTGACGATTGGTACATTTTGTGGTGTTTATTATGCAGTATTGTAGTTTACATGTAAAGGAAAAAATATGTCCGTTTTAATGGAATTTAGTATGTTCCCTCTAGAGGGAGAAGGCAGTAAAAGTGGTGATGTCGCACGCATCGTCAAAATGGTTCATGAAAGTGGTTATAGTTACAAGCTTACACCGATGAGTACGGTGGTTGAGACACCAACAATGCGTGAAGCGCTTAAACTGATTGAAGAGGCTTATGCGCTCTTAGAAGCCTGTGGACGCGTGTATGCCTGTTTGAAATTTGACATAAGACCCAACCGAGAAGATGGTATGCACCAAAAAATTGAATCCGTACAGAATAAACTCGACTGTCTTATTACCATTTAAAAAATTTTCATTATGCCGATTTGCTATTACGTTTAAATAAGGGGGCAACTTATGCAAACCATAGGGGCAAATAATTACAACAGTTCAAACCATTTTGGTTTTTCATTTCAAACCAGCAGTGGTGATGTCATTGACCTTAGTTTGTATGATGATCGCTCAATGAGTGTTTCCCAAGAACAGAGTGATACCACGCAAACGACGATTCTGTCACTTTCTCATGCCTATGGCTATCAGTTTCATTACAAAGGAAATGGCATTGATGCTAACGATCAAAAAGAGATTGATGCTGCGATGAAAACCATTCAACCTAAACTGGACGAATACTTTAAAACAGTTCAATCTTCCTCTTCAGAAGATGCAACCACCACCAATACCGCTTTTGATATTAACACGATCTTACCGAAAACAAAAGATCTCAATACCCA
The DNA here is from genome assembly GCF_011769985.2 of Sulfurospirillum diekertiae. NCBI lineage: Bacteria > Pseudomonadati > Campylobacterota > Epsilonproteobacteria > Campylobacterales > Sulfurospirillaceae > Sulfurospirillum > Sulfurospirillum diekertiae. The sequence goes on along the minus strand of NZ_CP039734.2, from coordinate 1,194,534 downwards.
AAATTACCTCAATGATAGTCTACTTAAATCGTTGGACAAAATTTTAGAACAATCGCACAATCAAAACGAAAAAATGCTCCAAAAAGCACAAAAATTGTTTGATCGTATTTTAAAGCAGCAACAGGGGTTTGATCTTTACATGTAAAGAAGATGGTGGCATGAAATCACGCCACCCTAAGCGTTATTTGAAGGTTTTTTCTAAATGCGCGTGAAAACGTACTTTTTCTTTTGCTAAATCCAAATCACCTTTGAAAATGTCATGAACTGAGAAAGTTTTTAAAGGTTCTGCGCCACAAAATTGAAAGGTTTTGTGCGTGGCAACATTGGCTTCATCAAGGCTAAGCCCTTCAAAAAAGCCCTCTTTATTGCTAAATTCACTCGTTGGACAGTTATAGGTGATGGAGAGCATATACGTTTTACCTTGCATCAAACCGCCACTTCCATAACGTTTTGTTGCATCACTTCTGGTTCTGCCATCACTCTCATACGTCACCGTTCCTTGCCCTGCTGAAAAAATCTCATCGATATATTTTTTTGTCATCCAAGGCACGCCCATCCAATACGTTGGAAATTGAAAAAGGATAATATCGGCCCATGCAAACTTTTCGACTTCTTCTTTAACGCTATAGTCACTCTCGACAACACTGTGCTTGATGGCATAGCCCTCTTTGTGAAAGAATTCTGTCGCCGTATCGATGTAAAACTGTGTGAGTTTTCCCTCTGCTACATGTTCATAGTATTGATGACCGTTGATGATCAGTACATTTTTCATCGCATTTCCTTTTTTTTGTTGTTTATTGAGGAATATTATAGACGTAATATACTTAATTTATCTTTACAATACTTTAGGTAAGTATTGTAAAATATTTGCATTGGAGATTAGGAAAAACGCTCAACCTGTATCGTTACATGTAAGTGATCATCGCACATTAAAGGTTTTGTGATTCGAGCACTCTCAATGCAGAGCATTTTCGTATAGTCATTTTCATTCATATCAGAAAGTTTTGCACTACCTTCCAGCCATGGATTCCACACAACCACATCACTGTGATTTTTATGCGTAATGGTGATCGTCCGCTCTTTTTCTTGGAGAGTCGTTTTGGCATCAGGATGGGTATAGATACGATCAATCGCATAATTTACATGTAAAGGTGTATTGTCTTCTTCACACGGCTTTCCACCGAGCAAAGCGTCAATGTAGGTGAGACCGAGTCCCCTCACATTGACATCGTTAATATCTTTACATGTAAAATAAGAATGAAGTGCTGCGGTGCTCTCTTTATCTGCCTTTACATGTAAAGAGAGTTCAACCTCTTCTCCTAATACCATCGTAAGGTGTGTGTTAAACGCGTAAGGCCAAATAGTACGTGTAAACGCTGTATCACACAGTTCAAACACGAGCTTGATACCCTCTTCTTTTTCGACATACGAGAGTAATGTCCATTCAACAATACGTGCAAATCCATGAGAGGGAATACCTGCTTTTCCAAACCATGGCCAACACAGAGGAACGCCACCACGAAAAGCCTTGCCTTTTTCAAAGGTAGAAAGATCGGCACACCAAAAGAGTGGTTCGCCCTCTTTAGGCTGAAAATGGATCAGTTGCGCACCTTGTTTTAAAATAGTCGCATCAAACAAAGGATGGTGAAGTTCAAACCCCAACGCTGTGGTTGTCAGGTATTGCGTGTTAATGGAAGCTCTCCACGAGTTTTTGCACCAGCAAATTCCAACCATCAACGAGGACAAAAATAAGCAATTTAAACGGTAAGGAGATCATAACAGGCGGTAACATCATCATACCCATACTCATCAAAACGGAACTGACAACCATGTCGATGACGAGGAATGGCAAATAGAGTAAAAAGCCGATCTCAAAAGCGGTTTTAAGCTCACTGATCATAAACGCAGGCATGGCAACGGTTAAGGGGACATCTTCAATATTTTTGGGATTTTCAAGGTTACGAATACGAAAGAAAAGCGCCAAATCTTTTTCACGTGTATTGCGAATCATAAAGGCTTTAAAAGGAGCAGAGCCTTTTTCAAAGGCCTCTTGATAGCTCATCTTCTCCGCCAAATAAGGCTTAATTGCGTTCTCATAGGACTCATTCATCACCGGTTCCATAATGAAAAACGTCAAAATCATCGCTAGAGAGACCATCACTTGAGAAGGTGGCATTTGCTGTGTTCCCAGTGCTTGACGCAAGAAAGAAAAGACGATCAAAAGGCGTAAGAAACTGGTCATCATAAAAATAAGTGAAGGTGCGAGAACTAAAATGGTAAGAACAACAAGAAGGTTAAGACTTGTAACTAACTGTTGTGGCGAATTAGGTGCGCTTAAAGAGAGATTGACTGTAGGGATTGTATCGGCGCCAAAAGCCATCGGTGTCATACAGATCAATAGTAAAAGTAAAATTCTCTTCATATTCTTCAAATAGATTCCTCGTAGTAGATTTATGATTTTAGTTGGTTTTGCGTTAAAAACGTTTTAATCTTTAAACAACTTTTCGTTAAAATAGATTTCATCTGATTGTTAGGAACACACTTTATGAATATTTCGATTGCAATTATGGCTGCTGGGCTTGGAACACGGATGAAATCAAGCTTACCTAAAGTCCTTCATGAGATCAGCGGTTTTGAAATGCTGTATCACATCATCAAAGAATCTCAAAAGGTCAGTGACGACATTCATGTCATTTTATACCACCAAGCAGACCTTGTCCAAGAAAAAATGAATCGTTACTTTTCCAATATCCACTATAGCATACAAGACCATCAAAACTTCCCAGGTACGGGCGGTGCAATTCGTGGCGTAAAACCAAAATATGAGCATTTACTCGTACTCAATGGCGATATGCCACTTTTGGAAGCTCAAAATATGCAAAATTTTACATATTTGGATGCGGACGTTGTAATGAGTGCGTTTACATGTAAAGAACCTTTTGGTTATGGGCGTGTCATCATGGATGAGTCTTTAAACGTGCAAAAGATCGTTGAAGAGAAAGACGCTAGTGCGGAAGAGAAAAAAGTAACGGCGGTCAATGCAGGCGTTTATCTTTTTAAAACCAACTTTTTAAACGAAAATCTTCCAAAGCTTTCCAATCACAACAGCCAAAAAGAGTATTACATCACCGACCTTATTGCTTTAGCCAATGCCGAGAAAAAAAGTGTTAAAGCGCTGTTCGTCGATGAAGCAACCTTTATGGGTGTCAACTCCAAGTACCATCTCTCCCAAGCGGAAGAGCTCATGCAAGAGCGCATTAAACGCCGTTTTATGGAGCAAGGGGTGAGTATGCGCTTACCTCACACCATCTACATTGAAACAGATGTGCAGATGAGCGGAGAATGCAAACTTGAAAACGGTGTGACTTTACTTAAAGGCACCGTGCTTGAAAATGCGCACATCAAAGCGCACTCCGTCATTGAAAAAAGTGTCATCAAAAATTCTGACATTGGGCCAATGGCACGTGTTCGCCCTGACTCACATATCGAAGATACGCACATCGGAAATTTTGTTGAGATCAAAAAATCAACGCTCAAAGGCGTCAAAGCGGGGCATCTCAGCTACTTAGGTGACGCCATCATTGATGAGGGAACGAACATTGGATGTGGAACGATTACATGTAATTACGATGGCAAAGCAAAATACCAAACAATCATCGGCAAAAACGTCTTTGTAGGTAGCGACTCACAACTGGTTGCCCCTGTTACCATTGAAGATGATGTGCTCATCGCTTCAGGGACTACCGTCACAAAGAATATCCCAAAAGGCGCTTTAGCCATCAACCGTGAACCTCTTAAAATTATTGAGGGATTCTTCTACAAATTCTTCGGGAAAAAAGATGCGAAATAATCAACTTGCAGGAAAAAAAATCCTTTTAGGTGTGACGGGAAGCATTGCCATTTACAAAGCCTTAGAGCTAACTCGACTTTTTATCAAAGCGGGTGCTGAGGTTAAGGTACTGATGAGTGAAGATGCCAAACGTTTTATTGCTCCCCTTACCTTTGAGACCATCAGTCAAAACAAGGTTTTACATGTAGACACCGAAAGCTGGAGTGAAGGGCTTAGCCACATTCATACGGGCAAATGGGCAGACCTTTTTCTCATAGCTCCCGCTTCGGTGAACACTATCAATAAACTTTCCCATGGCATTGCCGACAATCTTTTAACCCAAACGGCGATTGCTTTTACCAAAACGATCGTGCTTGCCCCTTCAGCAAACACCAATATGATGCTAAATCCCATTACCCAGGAAAGCCTTTTAAAGCTCACTTCTCTTGGATACGAAATTGTTGCACCGCAATCCAAATTGCTTGCCTGTAACGATGAAGGGGTAGGTGCGCTTGCTGACATTGAGCAAATTTTCTATCACTGTGCAAGACTACTTCTGAAAGAAGCTTTTTGGACTGATCGAGAAGTCATTATTACCGGTGGTGGCACAATGGAAAAGATCGATGATGTAAGATGCCTCACCAATTTTTCCAGTGGAAAGCAAGCTTCAGCACTTGCACTCGCTTTTTTCCTAAGGGGAGCCAATGTGACGCTCATTAGCAGCGGAGAAACACCCCAAATAAACGCAATCAACACATTACATGTAAAGAGTACCACCGAGCTTCAAAGTGCCCTACTTTCACAAATGCAATATGTCACCAAAAATGATAAAACTCCGTATTTGCTCATGGCTGCAGCAGTCAGTGATTATGTACCCATCAAAGTACATGAAGGTAAGCTCAAAAAAGAAGAATTAGGTGAAACTTATAGCCTTGAGCTTAAACGCAATGTCGATGTCCTTGCTTCGCTTCCCAAACGCGATTTTAAAGTCATTGGCTTTAAAGCAGAAATAGACGAAAGCAAAGCACTTGAAAATGCAGGAAAAATGCTGGAGAAAAAAGGGCTGGATGCCGTGTGTCTCAACGTTTTAAAAGATCAAAATAACTTTGGAAGCACTAAAAATGAGATCAGTTTTATTACTCCCTCTCATGTCCAAAAATTTTCACTCGCTGGCAAATTTGAAATTGCTGAACAGATTGTGGAGCACTGTAGCCATCTATGATCTCCACACTTCAAAAATTAGCGGGTCTTGGCTCAGACATCGGGCACACAAGTAGTTCAAGCATTAATTTTAATGCCAATTTACCCGTCAGCATCGAAGTCATGAAACAGATCGATGCTACACGTTATCGTCTCAAACTTGGGCGCAAAGAGCTGACAACGAAAAGCAGTAAGAACCTCAAAGAGGGACAAAAATATTGGGCAAATTTTTCAGAAAAACAAGGGGGCATCCTTACCATCTCAGCGCTTTATAAACAGCCCCAACTGTTTGAAAAGGATGAGTATTTTTTGCCACTTGATTATAAGCATTTTTTTGACTCAAAAACGTTTTCCTATAACGATTTTAAATCATTTTTACTCAAACAACTGAGTGATGACACCATTTCCAAAACGCTGTTTAAAACGTTAAGCTACATGCTACTCGCCCTTTCAAAAGCCACGATTCATCTTCCTTTGTCTCATGATGGTAAAAAAGTCATGTTGCAATTCCAAGTTCAAGGCGATGAAACACTTTTGTTTTATATGGCATTGGAACATCTTGGACCCTTACGGGGAATTTTAAGCCCAACAAAACTTCAGATGGCAACGATGTATGAAAAAAGTTTCCATTATTTACAAAAAGAGAGCCCTAAATTGGGTATGATTACACACATTACTCTTCAAGAAGAGATTTCACCTCTTTTTGATCTGAGCGATATAGTATTAGATTTAAAGGGCTAGTAGGTAATGGAAGTTATTTTAATCACACTTTTTGGACTCTGCATTGGATCGTTTCTCAACGTAGCCATTTTGCGTTTGCCCAAAGGTGAGAGCATTTCTCTTCCTGCATCACACTGCCCACACTGTTTGCATCCCCTTAAATGGTATCACAACATACCCCTTGTTTCATGGCTTGCACTACGGGGGAAATGTGCTTTTTGCAAAAGTTCAATTTCTATGCAATATCCCCTCGTTGAACTGAGTTCAGCCGTAATATACGGACTCTGCTATGTTCATTTAGAAAATCTTACACAAACTCTTTTGGTGGGTTCTATCTTTTCACTTTTACTTGCCCTTAGTATTATTGATCTTCGCTATAAAGCCGTTCCAGACAGCTTAAGTTTACCAGCACTTTTGATTGCTTTTTGTACAGCTATACCGTTACAATCATTTCAAAATGGACTTTTATTGATGGGTGCATTTACCCTTTTACGCTTCTTAGTTTCAGCACTGACAAAAAAAGAGGCAATGGGTGAAGCAGATAGTATTATTGCGGGTATCATAGGAGCACTTCTTGGTATCAAGCTTGGGCTTGTGGCAATTTATCTAGCAGCCGTAATTGCACTTGTTGCTTTTGTTATTGTACGTAAACGCGGGTATGAATTGCCCTTTATCCCCTTTCTCTCTTTAGGGCTTTTAATCACGTGGTTTTTTGATCTACCAATTTTACATGTAATGGAATTTATCTATGAATAGAGTCAGTCGTTATCTTTTAAAACACTTCAGTGAGCTCTTCAGCTCTTTATTTTTTATTCTTTTTTTTATCACTTCCGTTGTCTTTTTCATTAAGATTGCAGCGCTTACTGCGATTATTAAAATGAATTTCTTGGAACTTGGCACGCTCTATATTTATCTTTTACCCAGAACGATGGTTTACACACTTCCCATCACTTTTTTTATTGCACTGTGTATTACTCTTTTTAATCTTTCAAAAGAGAATGAGACCATTGTCCTCTTTACCCTTGGCTACAATCCTAAAAAAATAGCACAGCTCTTTTTAACGCTCGCATCAGGACTCTCCTTGGTGCTTTTACTGGATATTTTTGTGCTGATTCCTATTTCAAAGCAACTGAATAACAATTTTATTGAATACAAAAAAGCTGAAGCTAAATTTAATATCAAAGCCAATGAATTTGGTCAAAAGTTCGCTGATTGGCTCGTTTACATTGAACACAGCGATGACACTAAACTCTACAGCGGGGTTACACTCTACCAAGCACCTATGGAAAATGAAGATGAAAAATTGATCGTCGCTACCACAGCAGCGATCGATAATGAAAAAGGTATTCTAAGACTTAATCTTGACAAAGGTAAGATTTTTGAATTTTCAAAAGACACCATTCAGCAGATCAATTTTGATGAGATGCATCTTAATTCTAATCCGAAAACACCTGTTGGTGCGATTCAGAGTATTGAAGAGTATTGGAGTGGCGTTTTTGTCGACCAAAGACGTGCCTATGACCTTGCATTTTTCCTCCTCATAGCCCTCTTCCCCATGGCTTCAACATTGATTGCACTGAGCATTGGTATTGTGACCTATCGTTATAATAAAAGTGGTATTTATGTTGCTATGTTTGTCACGATCTCAACGTACCTTCTGTTGACAACGTTAGTCTCAACATGGCAACCACAATTTGCACCGATCATTGTTTTTGTACTGACTTTTTTCATTGCTTACATCATATATCAAAAACGCATTCGTGCCATCTTTTAAACTCTTATGCGTGTTAAAATCACTCTAAGCTATGATGGAAGCGCTTTTGTTGGCTTTCAAATTCAAAAGAATGAGACAAAAACATGTCAAAGCGTTGCAGGAGTTATTACCCGTGCACTTAGACGTGTCAATATTGATGCGACAGTTGTTGGAAGTGGACGCACCGATACGGGTGTGCATGCAACGCATCAAGTTTTACATATAGACCTTCCAGTTTTTTGGAATGATCTTGAAAAACTCCAATCGCATTTAAATGGTTTTTTAGCGCCATATATTTTTATTCAAAGTATCATCCCCGTTGATGCTTCCTTTCATGCCCGCTTTAATGCGAAGAAAAGATTGTACCGTTACATACTTTACGATGGTGCATATCAGCCATTTTTGGCCAATTATGCTTTACATGTAAAAGCACTGAATGTGATGAAATTAAATGAATATGCACAAGTTTTTGTAGGATTTCATAACTTTGAATACTTTAAAAAGCTTGGTGGTGGGACAACTAAAGATGAACGCACCATCTTTAAAGCAGGCGCTTATCGGTATAAAAATTTGATTATTATCTATTTTTTAGGAGATGCTTTTTTACGTTCGCAAGTACGAATGATGTGTGGTAGTTTACTCAAAGTATGTCATAACGAACTCTCGCTAGATGATTTGATAGCCCAACGCGAACGGAAAATGAAAGTGTCCACAACATTGATACCAGCGTGTGGACTCTATCTTTCAAAGGTATTTTACTGATTGAGTCATAACATAGAATTTATTGATTTAACAGTAACGTTCCATCAACAATTACTTTTTTCACTTTTCCATAGAGCGTATCACCAAAATAGAGTGAGTGTTTATTGGTTACTTCATAGCTCTCTTTAGGATCAAACAGCACTAAATCTGCATCAAACCCCTCTTGAATCAACCCTTTACGCTCTAAGCCTAACACTTGAGCAGGATTCACACAACAAATACGAATAAGTTCACCTAAATCAATCACTTTATTTTTAACGAGGAAGGTGTATACCAGTGTTAAAAACTCTTCAATGGAGCCAATACCAAATGCCGCATCTTCAAATGCCACGTCTTTATAAAGAATTGATTTGGGTGAGTGGGCTGATGTTAAAATATCAACCATTCCCTCTTTCAAAGCGCCCACTAAAGCTTTGCGTTCATCTTCTTCACGAAGGGGTGGCATCAATTTAGCATACGTATTAAAGCCATCACAACTGGTGTCATTTTTGGCAAGATGATGAATTGAAACCTCGGCATACAAGTCTGATTTTAGGGCTTTATGTTCTTTGGCAATCTCTAAAGAGCGTTTGGTTGAAAGGGATTTTAACACCACTTTGGCACCGTAAAAATGTGCCATTTCTGAAACTTTAGCCACTTCAGCTGTTTCAGAGATTTTGGAGATGCCTGAAAGCCCCATTTTTGAAGCACTAAAGCCATCATTCATCAAACCATTATCATCAAGGTTTGGTTCATAGCACTGTACAAAAAGAGGTCTTTTTTTCATAATCGCATATTGCATACCACGTCTTAGAAGGTTGGCATTACGATGGGAATCTGCCAAAATAGCTGCAGCACCATTATTAAGAAGCGTTGCTATATTATGCAGTTGGTCTTCTTTTTCATCAGCCAAAGGAGCACTCATATGAAGATTTATTTTGGCTTGATCAATTTTAAATTTGACTAATTCTAAAAGTGTGGCACTATCAAGCCGTGGTGTAAAATCAGACATAACCACAGCTGTTGTAACACCACCTTTTAGGCAACTAGAAGAGAGTTTATCAATATGTTCTTTGTTAAGAGTGCTATTTGCAAAACGTACATTAAGATCAATGAGTCCTGGAAGCAAGTAAAGCCCCTTTGCATCAATCATTTCATCGCCTAAAGAAGTGGTAATATTTTGTGCTATTGAAACAATTTTACCTTCTTTAATCAGTACATCTTTAGGAATAAGTCCCTCATTCGTGTGTACTAAAGCATTTTTAATTAACATGGCTTCCTCTCTTTAATAGTTTTTGTTTGAAAAGATTAATGCGCTCATAAGAAATCGCTATACGCTCCTCGCTTAATTCACCATTCTTAATAGCATCTGTAATAATTTTTTGAATTGTCAAAGGAGTGCTCGCATTTTCAGAGAAATAATTAGGCATAATGATAATATCAACTCCTGCATCAATACTTCGAATAATACGCTGTTTAAAATCAATACTGCTGGAAATTGAGCTTGTTCGGAAATTATCAGCAAAGACAACTCCCTCAAAATGCATTTTATCTCTAAGCAATCCTTGAATAAGCAATTTTGAAAATAGTGCTGGGTTTTTAGGATCAATCTCTTTTTGCATAATATGTGAGATCAAAACAGCATCCATTTTTCCAAAAGCAATTAAATCATAATAGGGTTTGAGCTGCTCAAAGCGCCATGTATTCGTTACATCTTCTTCGCTGGAAAAATTATTCCAAAGATTAGCGCCCGCCGTAGGAAAATACTTCACAACAGGTGTCACACCATCCGCATAGAGAGCATTGATTAAAAGCATTGCATAGGTTGTCACAATTTCTTCATAACTAGAGTAGCTGCGTTGCACCTTAGGGTTATCGAGATTATCTCGTTTAGGTTGAAGATCTAAAACCGGTGCAAGATCTACATTAATACCTGCTTTTGTAAGATCTCTGCTCAATTTTTTATAAAGATCTTCCGCCTCAGCAATATCTTTTGTCTTAAAAAGTCTAGCAGCAGAAGGAATTTCACTAAACCCTTTTTTAGCACTCAATATACTATTTTCACCACCCTCTTGTTCGACAGCAACAATCAGTGGCAATCCTTTTGGTGCTTCAGCTTTTAAATAATCATTGAGTTTTTTCAGTTGTGCTGGATTTTGGATATTTTTATCGGTTAAAAGAATTCCACCAATTTTTTCGCGCTTAATATCTTTAGCAATCTGATCCACCCATTTATCGCCTTCTTTTACCCCTTCAAAACCAATCACAATCATTTGAGCAATCATCTCTTCGAGCGAAGGTGTTTTTGCATACATTAGCGTGGAGAAAAAAAAGCAGGAAAGGAGAAGCTTAAACATCATCAATCAGCCAATAAATCTTTAACACTGATACGAGGCTCTTTACCTTTGAGGATCAATGCTATTTCATGCGCAATGGGTGTATAAATGGTATGTTTCAAAGAGAGCTCAAAAATGGCTTCAGAGGTAAAAACACCTTCAGCAACTTCACCAAGAGCGATCAAAATATCTTCAAGTTTTTTGCCTTCAGCTAAAAAAAGACCCACACGGTAATTACGTGAAAGTGTACTGGAAGCTGTTAAAAACAGATCGCCTGCGCCACTCAAACCTAAAAAAGTTTCATCCTGTGCTCCAAAATACTTACCAAAACGGCGCATCTCCACAAGCCCTCTGGCGATTAAACTAGCCCTTGCGTTATTTCCCAACCTTAATCCATCACAAATACCGCTGGCAATGGCGAGAACATTTTTATAAGCACCACAGACTTCTGCACCAATAACATCTTTTGAAGTATAAGTTTTGATAAATGAAGGGAAAAATGAAGCAAACTCTTTAGCAAGTATTTCATTAGTAGAATTGATGACAAGAGCGGTAGGAAGCCCTTGTATCACTTCACTTGCAAACGAAGGACCTGAGAGGAAGCTGAGATGATCTTCAGGAACAAAATTTGCAAAAATTTCATTTAAAAATGCCCCACTTCCCTGCTCGATTCCTTTAGCAGCAACCAAAATCTTTTGACCACTAAAGCTAAAATGCGTTTCCAACCAACCGCGAACCACTTGTGCAGGAAGTGCAAAAATGAGATATTGACAGGCTAATGCTTCTTCAAGGCTTACAAAATTTTCAATAGGTTTTTGTTGGCGCGAAGTAATCTTACATGTAAAATTGCGAGAGAGCGCAAACTGAAGTGCTTGCCCCCATTTCCCCGCCCCAATAACTGCTATGCTCACGCCAATACCTGCTTATACATCAAGTCTAGATTTTAAAAGTTCATTCACTTTTGTAGGATTTGCAGTCCCTTTGCTCTCTTTCATCGTTTGTCCTACAAAGAAACCAAAAAGTTTATCTTTACCACTTCTATACTCTGCTACTTTATCAGCATTGACACTGATAATGGCATCAATAATTGCCAAAATTGCACCATCATCACTTACTTGTTTCAGTCCAAGTTTTTTAATGGCGTCATCAACATGGGTACTATTTTGCATCAAATAATCAAGAACCTCTTTTGCCGCTTTGCCGCTAATAGTACCATCTTCAATACGTTTGACAATAGAGGCTAGTTTTACGGCATCAACAGGTGAAGTGGTAAGGGTCACACCATGACTCAAACGTGCTAAAAGCTCTACGGTGAGCCATGTCACAGAGTTCTTGGCTCCTGCACCCTCCTGGATCATTGTCTCATAAAATTGAGCCATTTCAACACTGGATGTAATTACATTGGCATCGTACTCTTTAATACCATACTCTTTAAGGAAACGATCACGCTTTTGATCGGGGAGTTCTGGAATTTGGATACACTCTGCGAGCATATCATCAGGAATAAGCACTGGCAATAGGTCAGGATCTGGGAAATAGCGATACTCTGCACTGTCTTCTTTTGAACGCATACTGCGTGTTTCGTCTTTATCAATGTCATAAAGACGCGTTTCTTGAACCACTTCTCGTTCATACACGCCATCTTCCCATGCATTACTTTGACGTTCAACTTCATAATCAATCGCTTTTTGAATAAACTTAAATGAGTTTAGGTTTTTAATCTCTGCTCTAGTATAAAGCTTCGTATCACCTTTGGGGCGAATGGAAACGTTCGCATCACAGCGGAAACTTCCCTCTTGCATATTTGCATCACTGATGTCGAGGTAACGCAAAATCGCATGCAATTTTTTAAGGTACAAAATTGCCTCTTCACTGCTTCTCATATCGGGTTCACTAACGATCTCAAGAAGTGGTGTACCCGCGCGATTTAAATCTACATGAGAGACACTACCATGATGGATATTCTTTCCAGCATCTTCTTCAAGGTGCGCGCGTGTGACACCAATACGTTTTGTTGTACCATCTTCAAAGTCAATATAAATTTCACCCGCTTCAACAATAGGTATCTCAAATTGGCTGATTTGATACCCTTTTGGAAGATCGGGATAGAAGTAATTTTTACGGTTAAAAATAGATTTTTGATTGATGGTCGCATTGATAGCTGTACCAAGCGCGATAGCTTTTTTCACCGCTTCTTTGTTTAAAACAGGCAGTGAGCCTGGAAGTCCTAAGCAGACTTCACACACATTGGTATTGGGTTCGTCGCCAAAACTGGTGGGGCAACTGCAAAAAATCTTGGTTTTGGTGTTTAATTGAGCATGAACTTCTAGTCCAATAACGACTTCAAATTTCATTAACTTCCCTTTGGATTAATCTAAAAAAAAGCGAATTGAGGCAAAACCGTATACACCAATCTCTTCACAAGCTTTCACTTGTTCTATGTTGATGATGCCACCAAGCGCAAAACATTTAATGTTAATTCTATCATTTATTTCTTTTAACTTCTCTAAACCAAGCGGTTTTCCCTTATTGGGCGTCGCAAAAATTGGACTAAATGTGATTGCATCCGCTCCTCTTTTTTCAGCTTCTTCTATTTCCTCTAAGGTATGCGTACTTACAATCACTTCTAAACCTAAGGCTTTCGCTTTTTCAATGACATGTAACGCAGTAGAAGGTAAATGTACACCATTACATCCTAATGCATGCGCTAATCTAAAATCAGTATGCAAATACAGTTTCGTTTTTGCATCTTGCAAGAAAGCGTTTGCGACAGCTTTGGAAAGGGAGGCATAATCTGAGGTTATTTTATCGCGGAGACAGATATAGTCAGGCTGATATTTTGTCTTTACATGTAAAAGTTTTTGAACAACCTCTTCGGGATTGGAAGTATAAAAAGCAGGATCAGTGATGAGATAGTGTTTGATCATTGAGAGAAAGTTTCTCTAAAAAATGCGTCTGTTTTTTAAGTTCATCTAGTTTATCCAACTGAAGCTGTGCCATCTCACATATAATGGCAAAGAAGCACCCTGCAAGAAAGATAAAAAGCGCAATAATGGAAGCAATGATAAAACCAAAAGGAAGAAAAAGGAGGAAGGTATAACCTCCACCAGCGATTGCAAGAGCCCAAGAGGCACCTTGCAAAAAGCTGAGGAGTTTTTCAAAACGCGTTTGTTGGTGCAACAAGAGAATACTTTTTAGTGCTCTTCGCTAATTAAAACAGCACCTGCAAGATAAACGTATGTTAAGATCATAAAAATAAATGTCTGCAAGAATGCAGAGAATGTTAAAAGCGCATACGCAGGAAGTGGTGCTATCCAAGGAGCAAGCATCAAAACAACTGCTAAGAAAAGATCGTCACCTTTAATGTTTCCAAAAAGTCGGAAGGTTAAAGAGACAATTCTTGAAAAGTGTGAAACAACTTCGATAGGAAACATCAAAGGTGCTAAAACTTTCAATGGTCCCATAAAGTGTGCAAAATAATGAACAACACCGTTTACACGGATACCTTCGTAATTATAATAGACAAACACCATCAATGCAAGTGCTAATGTCATATTAAGGTTACCCGTAGGTGATTCGAAACCAGGAATAATACCAATAACGTTTGCAATAAATACCATTAAACCAATAGTAGCTACTAATGGTAGATATTTACGCGCCAATTCTTCTCCAATGACGTCTTTACCCATAGAGACGACACTCTCAAGATATGCTTCCATGACATTTTGAACACCACTTGGTACCAGTTGCATTTTAGACGTTGCCAGTTTTGCCAAGGCAAGACTGATAACACCAACCAATAAAACATGTGATACAAAGATGAAGTCATGAGTGTGGTTAATAAGACCTAAAAATGTAAACATTTCGCCCATTACACATTTCCTTCGTTAATAATTTGCGTGATTGTACCGATAAATCATTTAATAGTAGTTTAAGGCTTCGGCTTTTTGCGAAGTTCGCTGACCTGTTGCCCACCAATTCCCCAATTATCCATATCCACTTCGTCAATTGTAACAACCGTTGTGGCTGGATTTTTACCAAGGACACTCACCAAAAGGTTCGTGACTCCTGCAATAAGCTCTTCTTTTTGCTCTTTCGTTGCACCCTCTTTGGTGATTTTGATATTAACATAAGGCATCTATTTACTCCTTTTCTAATAATCTATGTGCACGGCTAAGTGCCATATCAATATTGTCTGTGATGTTTTCTGTCCCTATTTTTTTCTCAAATCCAAGACGACGTATTTTAAGCTTAATGTGCTCATTAACCCCTGAAAGTACAAGAATCGTTCCATTGCCTTGGCAAAGATCAAAAAATTCATCCAACGCATGAAGTCCTGTTGCATCAATCATAGGTACATGACGCATGCGTAAAATGAAGACTTTGGGAGCTTGACTTACTTCACTAAGGATATTTTTGAGACGATCGGCAACGCCAAAAAAGAAAGGTCCATCAATTTCATAAACTTCAACATCTTTGGGAACAATTTTTTTAGAGATGGCATTTGTATCCTCAACTTCTAAAGGTTCATCATCTTCATCTAAAGGCATTCCAATGGTATTTTTGGTATCCACTATTCCTGTCACATCAATCATACGCTTAATAAACAACAGTCCTGCTAACATAATGCCTGTTTGGACACCGGTATTGAGATCAATCAAAACTGTGAGGAAAAAAGTCATTAAAAGAACAACGATATCATTACGTTCGGATTTAAGAGCAATGGCTTTAAAATGGTGAAATTCACTCATATTCCATGCGACAACAATCAAGATAGCAGCCAATGTTGCTAAAGGGATCAACACAATAAATTTGGAGAACAAGAACATAAAAATGAGTAACATTAGTGAATGTACGACACCTGCAATGGGACTATAAGCACCTGCTTTAATATTCGTTGCTGTTCTTGCAATCGCACCTGTAGCTGCAATACCACCAAAAAGGACAGAGGCAATATTGGCTGCACCTTGAGCCATAAGCTCTTTATTGGAGTGGTGACGATCTCCTGTCATCCCATCAGCTACAACACACGAAAGTAGTGATTCAATGGCTCCTAACAGCGCTATGGTAATAGCATCTGGAAAAACAGCACGCACTTTTTCCAGTGAAAAAGCGGGAATAGATGGATAGGGTAAAGTAGCAGGGAGTGTACCAAATTTAGAACCAATCGTCTCCACAGGAAGTTTAAAAAGATACACAGCTAGCGCTGAGAGAATAATAACAATAATGGGCGTTGGAATATGAGGAAAACGATGACGTAATTTAATCAAAAGAGCCATACTCACGACTCCAATAGCCAATGCATAATAGTTTACATGTAAAAATTCAATAGAGTAAAGTTTCCATTGATCGATAAACTCTGCTGGCATTTTGGCAATAGGAAGTCCCAAAAAATCTTTGATCTGCGAAGAGAAGATAATCAGCGCTATTCCTGTGGTAAAACCAACTGTAACAGGATAAGGAATATACTTGATAATGTTACCAAGTCTAAAAACTCCCATAAAAAAGAGCATGATACCTGCTAAAAATGTAGCAATGACTAAACCATCGTATCCATGTTTTAAAATAACCGCATAAAGTACCACAACAAAAGCCCCTGTAGGACCTCCAATCTGATACCTACTCCCACCAAAGAGAGAGATGATAATTCCTGCGACAACCGCTGTAAACAATCCTTTTTCGGGACTAACTCCACTTGCTATTGCAAATGCCATTGCTAAAGGCAAGGCAATAATCGCAACGGTAGACCCTGCTACAATATCAGACGATAACTTTGCAACAGAGTAACCCTCCCTTAAAACAGTAAAACTCCTAGGAAGCCAATACTTTATATTCATTCTGAACCTTAAAGAAAAATTTTCTCTTGTCCTAAGCGATAGAGTGCAAAATCGTATTTGACAGGATCACTTGGATCAATCTTTTTAAATGACTCACTCAACTCTAAAACAGCTTTAAAATCATACGTTTTTCGCTGAATTAAGCCTAATTTCTTTCCCAATGCGAAGGTGTGAGTATCAAGAGGTACGAGCAAATCTTTGGTATTAACGCCCTGCCAAAGACCAAGGTCAAGATGATCTTTACGCACCATCCATCTAAGATACATATGCCATCGTTTATAAGGAGAGTGTGGATTTATAGACGGTATTGTACCCAATAAAAACTGATAGCCACGTGAACGGTAAGGATTCAAATCATATAACATGGCTATTAGTGCGCGGAGACCATCCATAACATTAGCACTTTTTTGGTACGCTGAAACAAAAGTGGACTCCAATGAACCTTCTTTTTTAAGACGATGCAATGTGATAAAAAGGGCTTGAATATCTTGAGAATTTTGAAAACGGTAATAATGATGCTCTAGTGTTTTCTGAATTGTAGTCTCATCACTATCTAAGAGTGAAAAATTTAAACTTTCCAAAAATTTTATGATTGCTGGAACATTACCATACGCAAACAACGCACAGATTAACGCACTAAATTCATCATTATAACGAGAAGCAATCATTAAAGGATCAGGGCGATCTAAGGATATTTCTTCTATATGATTACGTTTAAGAGCTTCTTCTTTGAGGCGTTTTGCAATTTGATCAAATGTCATTTAAAATATCTTTTTCATTACTCTTGCTTTGCAAATAATCAGAGAGATTGATGAGCGACAGAGTGACTAAAAAGATCAAAAAACCTGGAAAGAAACTAAGCCACCATGCGATGTCAATAACCTCTTTTCCTTCACTAATAATCACACCCCAGCTCATTTGAGGAGGTGTAATACCAATACCCAAGAAGCTAAGCCCACTCTCTGCTAAAATTGCTCCACTGACACCAAAGGTAAAACTAATAAAAAAAATAGGTGCAAGCAAAGGAGCGAAGTATTTAAAAATAATTTTCAGCGTATTCACATTGGATAGTTTTAAAATTTTAATAAATGGAGCATTCGAAATAGCAAAGCTTTCAGAGCGTATCATCCTTGCCATCCCCATCCATCCTGTGATAGAGATAATAAAAATAAGCACCCATACAGAAGCACTCATGTAACTAATCAAAGCTAAAAGAAGAAAAAAGGTAGGAAACGTTAGAAAAAGATCAATTACAATAATATTAAACTTGTCGACATTTTTTTGAAAAAATCCTGCACTAATCCCAATCATCAGTCCCACTAAACTAGAAATCAATGCACTTAAAACACCAATAATCAAAGAGACTTGTCCTCCTATCATCAAGCGAGCAAAAAGATCGCGCCCTAATCTATCCGTACCTAAAAAATGTTCTAAACTAGGGGGCAATAAAATTGCGGAAGGATTCAGATCATAAGCTGATCCTGTATAGAAAGAAGGGAATACAAAACAGAATAGGAAAATGAGCACCAAGATAAAAGTGCTCAAAAAAGGAAATTTTTTCACTATTGTTTAATGCCTAAAAGAGTATCTAACATTTCATTAATGGTTGTAATGATTTTTGCTGCTGCGGTATATGATTTTTGGTACTGTATTAAATTTGCTAACTCTTCATCTTTATTCACACCACTAATGGATTGAAATTGTGTATTAATTGTATTATACAGTGCTTCATTGGTATCATAACTTGATTTAGAAGCGGATGCATCTGTTGCAACTTTTGTTGTAACAGCGCTGTAATATCCTGAAATTGTATCACTCGATACCGATCCACTTTTCCCATAAAAATTGATTTTATTGTATTGTAATTGCAACATAGCATTGGCAACATCCTGATTACCACTGATTGGTGCACCATAGCCTTGTATTAATGAAGAATCTTTTTTATATTCTGCTTTGACATCAATATTGGAAGCGTCTGTGCCTGTAAAAAATTGACTTATACCCACAGTACCAGGAAAGTTTGTTCCTTTATCTTTAATTGCGATTGTATAGCCGTTATTATTGATTGTAGGCGAAAGAGAGAATGCTCCATTGTCTGCAAATGTTGCTTTGAAATAGTCATCAACATCATTCAGCGAATTGTTATCTTTATTATCATCGGTACTTGTATTTATTTGAGTTAATATACTTTTTGAAAAAGTATCATCACCCATGGTTGTGGCATTGTCAATGGTAATCGTTTTACGAGCAACTTCTTTACCGGCACTATCATAAACAATCATATCAAAACTGCCATTTTCAACGTTATTATAGGCATTTTGCAACGAGGTATTACTTTTAAGGTCTAAATTGGGTGTTTGCATACTTTTTTGAGCACTGTTTGCGTAAATATTGTTCGTTTCTGTGATAACACTTTGAGCGAAGGTATCAAGATTATTGATATAACTTTGAATCGTACCATCTTGAGGATAGCCTCCATTGACAGAAGGATCAATCACGCGACCTCTAAGATCCAACATGGAACCAATCTTACCACCCGATAACTGCTCCGTTAAGTTATAACGTGTTCCATCTTGAATTTCAGAATAAATAGAATAATAACTACTTCCATTAGAACTATTGTCAATCACAAGCGGATGGAACGTTGAACCATCCACAAGCGTTGCTCCTGCAATATTGAGATAATACTGTGTCCCAGTATCTGTCATATTTGCATCGACACTGTCATTACTGATGAGATTACCTTTTGAAACAGAAAAACCAATTAGATTTGACAGTGTCAATTCTAATTGGTCACGTTTATCACGAAGATCATTGGCATAATTACCTTTTTGAGATTCAATGGTGGCAATTTGTTTATTAACGTCAGCCATCTGCTGACCAATACTATTCACTTCATCAACTGTACTTTTAAGCTGAGTATTCACAGAGTCTTGAAGGTTTCGAATGGTTTCTCTGGTTGATTGAATATCTCCTCCTAAAGTTGAAGCAGCTTGCACTAATGCTATTTTTTGAGAACCAGCTGTGGTATTGGAGGCAAGATTATTCCATTCAGTAAAGTACGATGTTAAATCTTTTGCAATACCTGCATCACTTAAATCTGGAAAATATTTTGCAACTTCTTGAAGTGATTGAGATGAATTTGTATCGTATGAAAGACTTGTAGCAGCACTTCTGAGCTTAGAAAAAACCAATTCATCATGAATACGTACAATAGATGTGACAGTCACACCAGAGCCCACACTCACCCCTTGAGAACTAAGCGCAGGACTTGCACTAAAACTCACTCTTTGGCGTGTATAAAAAGTATTTTGGGCATTGGCAATATTTTGACTCGTGGTTGCTACCGCTACTTGAGCAGCATTTAATCCAGAATTACCTGTGTTTAAAATCCCAAATAAGTTGCTCATAGCTTATGCCCTAACTTTAAGTAAAGATGCGGGTTGATGATCTGATATTTTATAACCTTCCATATCTCTTGGAAAAATACTATCGAGTAAAACATTGTAAAATTGACTGATGGTAACAACATATTTTGCGTACTGCTTATTACACGTTTTTAATTCTGAAAGTTTCACTTTCATTTGTGCTAAAAGCTCTTTTTGTTCAACACTCAATAACTCTTCTAAAGATGTTTTACCACTTACTTTGAGCATCTTCATCAATTCATTGTCCAAAAGAGACTTTTTTGTTTCAAAAGACTGAATTAAATCATTTTTAATTTTTGCTCTCTCAAAAACCTCACTATGATTTGCGACTTTTATAGCTGCTATATCTTTTTGTGTTTGTTCAATGAGGTTTTCAATATCTTTAATCGCATTGTGTAAGTAGTGTGTCAACATCTTATGATCCTTTTACATGTAAGGATTTAGATCAACTCTTCCGCGGCTGCTTGAGCAGTTTTTGCTAGATCGACTTTATAGGTTCCATTTGCGATCTGCTCTTTAAGTGCGGAGACTTTATCTACACCTTCAGTTTTGTCTGTTTTATTTATCCCTTTAGATGAATCATCTTGGGGGGCACTTTGTTGTATATACGCCACATTGGACGTCTGAATTTTTGAAATCATTTTAAACCCTTTTTTTGGTTTGGAAGTTCTTAACTACCATATCGTCCAAAATGATAAAACTTTAACGACCTTCTTTTAAATATGTAAATAGCATCTCGCTTAATCCCAATTTTCCACTTAGAGCATTACTCATTGTATCGTTATACATCGACTTATAAATCTTGTCACCCGCATCTTTCGGGAAAAGGCTATTTTCATTGTTGTCCTCGCTGTTGATAGCAATATCAAGAATTTGTTTCACAAAAAAAGCTTCAAATTTATCGGTTTGTTCTCTAAGGGCGGCATCATTTTTAGCATTGGTATCTACATGCTTGATGGCTCCACTATAATTGGCATTGATAAGCGCTACACTGCTATCGGTTGTTTGCATTAGATGATCTCCAAACTAGCGGTAATAGCACCAGAGCGTTTAATATTTTCCAAAATTGAAATAATGTCTTTTGGCTTTGCTCCAAGCTTTGTAAGTGCACGTGCAATATTCGCAACAGTCATGCTCTCTTTTTTGATTTTGATGCGATTTTCAGTGCTAGCAATTTGTACATCTCCACCAATATCCACACTCTTATCATCAAGCGGCACATCACTGGCTTCAATTTTAATCGTAATGTCACCATGTGTTACCACAACAGGGTCAACTTTAATATTTACACCTGAAACAATCGTTCCAGTACGTTCATCAATGACAATTTTATCCTCTTTTTCATACTTCACATCAACATCCAATGTTTTCGCTAAAAATTCAACCGTTGTTAAATTTTCAGGACGCATCATACGAATGGTTCTTGAATCCGTAGCTACTGCCACTTTTTTGCCAAATTTTTTGTTAAGTTCATTTTGAATTGAAACTGCTGTGTTGAAATTTGCCTCTTTGAGTGAGAGGTTCACATACTCTTGGTCGTGCAGATTATTTTCGATTTCACGCTCTACAATCGCTCCACCAAAAATATTGGCAGAAGCAGGATGGTTGAGTTGTCCTTTTTCTTTACCATTCATACCACCAATGGTGAGTGAACCTTGTGCGAGAGAGTAAATTTTGCCGTCCACACCTTTAAGAGGTGTTAGAATCAAATTGCCACCTTGTAATGACTTCGCATCTCCAATAGAGGAGACAGAAACATCCACTTTATCACCTTGTCTAGCAAAAGCGGGAAGCTTCGCGGTAACAAGAACAGCGGCAACGTTTTTGGATTTAATATCAGCAGGATCAATTTTGACATTCACTGTTTGTAAAAGATTCGAAAGTGAACGCAAAGTAAACTGTGAAGACGAGCCATCACCCGTACCATTAAGTCCAACGACAAGACCATAGCCTATTAATTGGTTATCACGCACACCAATAACATTAGCAATATCGCCTATTCTTTGGGCATAAAGCGTACTGAGCGCTGAAATTAATACGAAAGATAGTTTGACGATCTTCATCAATTTCCTTTAAATTTGACATTCATGCCAATTCTAAAGCAATTAATGTTCCAAGAGTTATTTTTGATTAACGCGTTGTAAAATATCTTCCATCATATCAATTTGTACTTTCTGAATTTCAAGGAGTTCTTCTTGTTGATGCATAATAAGATGGTCGATTTTTTCATGAAGCATGCGAATTTCAAGTTCGGATTTAAGGTTGATCATATAATCATTTTTGGCACGAATTCTATCTTTCTCTTCTTGTCTATTTTGACTCATCATAATCACTGGAGCTTGCAATGCAGCAATACACGATAAGATCAAATTGAGTAATATATAAGGATATGGATCAAATCCTTGGTTGTGAAACCAATATACATTGACGAGTATCCAAATAATGAGAAAAGAACAAAATGAAAGAATAAATGTCCAACTGCCACCAAAAGTAGCTACTTTATCGGCTATTCTCTGCCCAAAACTCAAAACAGTTTTATCATCATCTTCTATATTGTCGGTCAGGATAGAGTGATTTTGAAAAGAGTCAATAACCTTATGCTCTAGCGTAGTAAGTTGGCCTAACTCTTGAGTCAAATAATCTGTAATATATTTTTCTCGAAAAATATTGAGTTCGGTATTGGCTAAATAACTTTGTTCATTAAAAGTGGGATTCGCATCTTGGATGTATTTTAAAATGGATCCTCGAATAGCCTTAGAGGAGATCCGCTCCGTTAGCGGAAATGATTTACCAGAAATATCACTAATAAATGTCTTAGTTTTCATTTGAACGATAATAGCTCAAAGTGCTATTCCCAAATTTTTTAGTTTTGTGTAGGGCATAAACGCCGATCACTTCTGGAAGGATGAGACTACTCATATGCTCTATGACGATCAAATGAGCCATTTGAGGAGGAATCAAAGCAATAAGGGAGAGTACCTTTTGGTAAATATCTTCCATTCCATTACGAATAGAAAAAGGCGGATCAAAATAAAAATAGGCTTTACATGTAAGCGTAGAAAGAAGGGTTGGAAAGAGTAAAAAACTGTCACCCTGTAGCGGTGTTGTATGTTTTTCATCAATTTCTTTACAATTATTTTTTAACACTGAAAATGCTGCTCTATCTTTCTCAATAAAATAGGCTTGCTTTGCTCCGCGACTCAGCGCTTCCAAACCCATTGACCCACTTCCACCAAACACTTCAACAAAAACTTCATCCACAATGTCATATTGCAGGCTATCAAAAAGAGAACCTTTCAGAATTGCTTTGGTACTTCGTGTGCTATCAAGGGAAGGAAGCATAATCTTTTTACCTTTATATTTACCCGCACTAATGGTTGTCAATAGAGGCTTAATTGCCATAATACCCTCGAATAGTTTGTATCAGTTCTTCTCTGAATTTTTCGGTTAAAACTGTAATTTTTTTTTCTAAATCCAATGCATGTTTAGATTGAGGCATCATATCATCCACATTGCCTTGAAACATAATCAAGCGTTGAAAAAACTTATCAAGCTCAATAAGTAAAGAGGATTTAGAAAATGGAATGATTAAATTGCCGTCGTTTGAGGAGATATAAAAAATAGGTTTATCAAGTTCAATTTTTTTATCACTAATGACAAAATCACACTGTTTGTAAGGAACGACTAAATCGCCTAAAAAACTTTTAAGTGCGCGACTTAGCAATAGCGATTGACAAACTAATGCGACTTTCATAGATAACCCTTTGGATAAAAGATATCGAAATATAACACACTAAGTCTTAATTGTTAAACAAAAACAATTATGTGTCGATTTGGTTAATAGAAAATTATAAAACGTCAAGGAGGGCAATTATGGACATTTTTAGCGCAACCAGCAAACAAGTCGAAACAGCAACCGCTCCCAAGGTATCAAATCCTATACCAACAAGACAAGTTGAGCAAACGGCGGACACGACTAAAGTCAACCAACAACAAAGCCAAAATACAGATACTAAAAAAACATTAACAGATACCGTTAAAGAGCTTAATAAGCAAATGGATTTGCTTGACACCAATCTCACTTTTGGTTTTAATGATAAAATTGATGTAATGTATGTTAATGTAATGGAAAAAAGCACAGGCAAGGTCATTCGTAAATTTCCTACCGATGAAGCAATGAAACTTTCTGAAAAAATTGAAAGAGATTGTAGGGATAATTTTTGATAAAAAAGGATAGATAATGGCAACAACTTCAACGACTACCACCACAAGTAGCACGACTGGTAGTTTGAGTTCATTGGGTCTTGGTAGTGGTGTATTAACAAGCGATGTTTTGGATAAATTACGTGCCGCTGACGAATCAGGCCTTGTAACACCTATTGATAATAAATTAACTGCCAATGCAACCAAACAAACGGATTTGGCATCGATTCTATCACTCGCAAATGCGTTGAAGTCGTCTACCAATGTACTATCGGATGAAAATAATTATCTCAAAAGAACGACAACCGTCTCTAATGATGCAGTATCCGTCACCGCAATTGGTGGTGCAGCGATAGAAAACTTTACACTGCATGTAAATACATTAGCCAAACAAGATATTTATCAATCAACCAGTTTTTCAAGCCAAACAAGCTCTTTTACATCAGCAAGTGACACACTTAACCTCAAAATTGGAACAAGCAATTATACTCTTGATATAACTTCAACAAACAACACTGTCTGATCTTAAAGATATGATCAATGATAGGGCTGGCGGAAAAGTCACTGCTTCTATTCTTAACGTTGGTGGAACTAATCCTTATAAGCTTGTCATTAAATCAACTTCAACGGGAGCAAATAATGCCATTACCTTATCTTCCATTGGTACAGGAACGGCACTTACTGATTTAGGTCTGAATACAGTGGCTAATCATCTTCAAACGGCAACAGATGCCTCCTTTGTCTACAATGGCGTTACGATCAATCGTTCATCCAATACAGTATCGGATCTTGTTTCTGGACTAAGCCTAACTTTAAATAAAGAACAAACAGACGCAACAACGAATACAACAGTTGCCATTACACAAGACTGGACTAATATAACGACCAATCTTAAATCACTTGTCTCTGGTTACAATGATTTAATGACCAAACTCAAAAGTGCAACCACTTATGATACAACTGCAAAAACAGCAGGGACATTTCAAGGAGTATCGCAAGTAAATTCTTTGAGTTCTGCTATTCGTAAAGAAGTGTTAAGTGTTGATAGTAAAGGCAGAGGATTGAGTGATTATGGTCTTTCCATGGATAGTAAAGGCGTATTGTCATTTAATTCAGCGACCTTTGATGCTAAAGTAGCTGCTAATCCTGCTGATATTAAAGACTATTTTCAAGGTTCAACAACCTACAGTAGCACTTCTTACAATGGTTCGGCTGTTGCAGCAGGAGCATTGAGCATCGGTTCAAGTGCCTTTTCAATTAATGGCAAGGCCATTACCCTTACAACAGGTGCTAGTTCAACGACAGCAGATAATTTGGCTGCCATTAAAACAGCCATTAATAATGCTGGACTTTCAGGCATTACTGCAAGTATTGGCACAAATAATAACATTGTTTTAAAAGGTACTGCAGGTGCGGATATTGTTATTAAGGGTGACACTACAGCTCTTGCTTCTTTAGGACTTGCTGCAAATAATGTTTACTCTTCCCCGACTATCAAAGATGGTATCTTTTCAACGTTTAATAGCATCATGAATGGTTACGTCAATACCACGGATGGAACGCTGACTCAGTACAACACAAGCTTAACAACGCTCAAAACAGCTTTAACAACATCCAGAGCAACCGCCGTTTCACGTTTAGATACTAAATATAACGCAATGGCAACAAAATTTGCTGCTTATGACAGTATGATTAGCAAACTAAACAATGAGTTTAGCAGTCTTTCTACTATCATCAAACAGTCCATGACCTCTAAATCGTAACTAAAATAAAGGAATTAATAATGTATTCAAACTTAGCATATTCAACTTACTCACAGAATAACGCCTCAATTGAATCTTCTGAAAAGTTGATCAGGATGCTATATGAAGGCGTTTTACGCTTTGCATCACAAGCTAAAAGAGCCATTGAAGATGGTAGCATCGAAAAGCGAACGTATTGGATCAATCGTACGTCCGCAATCTTTACGGAGCTTATCAACTCGCTTAATTACGATGGTGGGCAAATTGCTTATTACCTCAGTGGTCTTTATGTTCACCAAGTTAAACTTCTTGCTGAAGCAAATCTCAACAATGATACCTCTAAATTAGATGAAGTTATTAGCGTTGCCAAAGAATTATTACAAGCATGGAAAGATGAGACGGATAATGTCGTGGATTGAATCTTTTACAATCGCTATTATTGAAGAAAATTATACTCACATTGGGGATCTTATTGAAAGTGTTCCTCAATTTGAAACGGTTGATGAAGCAATCACCGCTTGTGCGCTAATCCAAGAAGCTTTAATAATGATACAAAGAGAAAAAGAAAGCACTTTTGAAGCGATGCAAAAACTTAAAAAAACACGTCAATTTATTGATACATCCACAGAATCGTACATACAAGAGTACAGAGGGTAAAACTCTCTACCCTCTTCTCTTTTCTAATCTTCAAAACATTTTTTAATTAATGCTGGACTCTCTGGCTTTGTCATGAGCGAAACAGCCACTGCAGTTAAAAGCGAAAGAGGTAAAGCAACCATCATTGCATCCACAAAGGTAATTTTTTCCGCTTAAAAGACTATTGACTCCAAAAAGCATTTTACACAGACCTAACTCTTTTGCCTCTTGAAAATGAACGAAAACCAACCAAAATGTTGTGATAATCGTACCTACAAACATAGAAGCAATCGCACCTTTTTTAGTCATACGTTTCCAAAAAAGTCCACCAAAATAAGTTGGCAAAAATATACTCGCACAAAGCGCAAAGAAGATGGCGGTACTGCGGGCAATAATAGCAGGTTGTTTATCGAAAAAGTAAGCTAATGTGACTGAAATGACGATCATCACTACAATACCTACCCGTGTAATGAGGAGTGAATTTGGATTATGCTTTCCTGCTAGTTGTTCAAAAACATCACGACCTATTGCCGTCCCCATTGCATGAAACTGACTGGAAAGTGTACTCATAGCCGCTGATATTAATGCAAATAAAAAAATAAATGAAAACCATCTTGGCATTGCAGCATTGATAAAATGAGGAATCACTTTTCCCACACCACCGGTACTTTGAAGTGCATTTTTACCTTCATTAAACTCATAGTACCACACATTGGTCACTGAACCAACCAAATAGATAATTCCCGTCATAGCAATGATAAAAATACCGCCAATCAAAACCGCACGATTGAGTTCGTTTTTACTTTTAACAGTCATAAAACGAACCACGAGTTGTGGTTGTGCCAAAACACCTACACCCACACCCATTGCAATGGTTGTGATAATAAATAGCCATCCCTCTGAAAGGAAAACAGGCATTTTATTCCACCCTTGAAATCCCCAATTCATCGAGAGTTTCATTAAAAAATCAGGACTTCCCACGACAAGCTCTTTGATTGGAACAGTGGAAAGCGGTGCAACGGTTTTATCCCAAACCATCTCCAACTTTGAAAGTCCCACGTCAACGCCACCGATGGCATTAAACACCATCACCATCAAAATGATCATCGCTACAAACATAATGACCCCTTGAAGCGCGTCGGTTAACATAACGCCTTTAAGTCCGCCTGCTAAAACATAGCCTGTTACAATCACCGACATCACAAGAAGAGCAAGGTGATAGTCCACTTTGAAGTAAGCGACTAAAAATTCTGTTCCACCAATTAAAACTGCCGAAGTGTATAGTGGCATAAAAATTGTGATAAGAACGCCACCAAATACCTGAATAAACTTAGAATTAAAACGTCGTCCCAGTAATTCAGGAAAGGTGTGTGCATTAAGTCGAATGCCCATTTTTCGCGTTGGATTGCCCAAAAAAACAAACGCGATAAAGACACCAATAAAGATGTTACAAAACGTAAGCCATAAGAGTGAATTTCCAAGCCATGCTGCTACACCACCAAACCCAACGATGGCAGCAGTAGAGATAAAGGTTGCACCATAACTCAGTGCCATAACAAATGGATGCGTATTTCCACCTGCAATAAGATAGTCTGCTGAACTTTTCGTCTGCTTATACCCCACAAATCCTAGGTAGGCAAGCACTGCGAGGTAAAGTATAATGACAATATTTTCAATTAAATTCATTACAGATCCTTATTGATTTTAGCTTCATTTTTATCCCACGTTTTGCGTTCAATCACCTTCTCTTCTTTATCTTTATTCCAGTAAATAATGCCGTAAATAACGCATAAGAGAGCACTCGCATTCATTAACCAAAAGGCTAAACCAACACCTACATCAAATGTTTCCCATACCATCCCTTTCCTTTTAAAAATTCCTTAAAAGTAATATAAAAAGCTTTAATGAAACTTTATTTCTTTCATTAATAGATTATAAAAAAGTGATTAGTTTCAAAATTGCCCACTTTACAAGTAACGTTTTTGACACAATAGCTTAGATAAGTATTTTATAAACTAAGTTTCAATACTCTTTAAAATTACTACGTAAAAGCGATGGAGTATAACGATATGAAACAGATTTTGATGGGGAATGAAGCGATTGCCTTGGGATTGATTCACGCGGGTGTAGATATGGTTTCAGGCTATCCAGGGACGCCTTCGAGTGAGATTTTGGGAAATTTCCAAAAATTTCGCGATAAAAACAAACTAGAAGCCTACGCACAATGGGCAACCAATGAAAAGGTCGGTTTTGAGGTTGCTTATGCTGGAGCAATTTCTGGCAAACGTACCTGTGCAACCATGAAGCAAGTGGGACTCAACGTGGCGAGTGACGCGTTGATGAGTGCCTCTTACATTGGACTTAAAGGTGCAATGTTGTTGATTTCATGTGATGATCCAGGATTTTACTCCTCACAAACTGAACAAGATAGCCGCAGTTTCGCTAAATTTGCACGTATTCCTGTCCTTGATCCTTCTACACCTCAAGAAGCCTACGATATGGTCAAACTGGGTATTGAATTCTCACATGAATTTGAATCGATTGTCATGCTTCGCCCTGTTATGCGTGTCAGCCATGCTAGGGAAATTTGCGATGTAGATGATGCTTTACATGTAAAGGCAAATCAAGGCAATTTTGAGCGCAATATTCCCCGATGGGGCGCTGTTCCTCCTGCGGGAAGATTTCGACAAGGTTTAGAACAAATTGATCGTTTGGAAGCCATTAAAGCTTGGAACTGGGATCATCTCATTAAACCTAAAACCCATGCACTCAAAGGTGAAACTATTCTCTGTCTTACCAGTGGAACGGGTGATGGTTATGTACGAGAAGCTATGAGTGAATTAGAGATCAAAGCAGATATTTTGAAACTTGATATGCCCTACCCACTTCCCAAAGAAAAGCTCGAAGCCCTTTTTGTCAATTACGATAAAATTATTGTTTTTGAAGAGAGTTTCCCCTGCATTGAAGAACAGTTGAGCTCTGTAAAACTCTACGGGAAACTAACCAAACATGTACATCTCATCGATGAATTTTCCAAAGATAAAGTCCTTGCTGCGCTGGCAAAAGCAGACGTCATAGCGCCAAGTCATGCGTATCAAAGTGAAAAGTACGATCAAGAGCTTCCTAAGCGTCCGCCCAATATGTGCCCAGGTTGTCCACACCGTGATGTACATTACGCCATCACCAAAGTCTTTAAAAAGAAAAAATCTATCTACACATCCGACATCGGCTGTTACACATTAGGGCTCAATCAAGCAGCCATCGATACGATTTTGTGTATGGGAGCAAGCATCTCGATGGCGAGTGGTTTTAGCATCTCAGATCCTGATAAAACCGTTGTTGCGACGATTGGTGATAGTACCTTTATGCACTCAGGGGTTGCGCCACTCATTAATGCCGTCTATCAAAACCATAAATTTGTACTGATCATCCTAGACAACTCCACCACCGCAATGACAGGTCGTCAAACGACACCTGAGCGAACCAATCCAAACCAAATCGACATCAAACGCATCATTGAAGGCTGTGGCATCGCATGTCACGAATATGTTTACGAGCAAGACCTCACGAAAACGGTTGACTTCATGAAGTCACTTCAAGAAGCCTACAAAACAGCCACTTCACCTGTCGTTGCTGTCGTACGAGAGTTTTGTGTCCTTGATAAAGACAATGCGCTAGGACGCCTTGGCAATGTCGTTGTAGAAGTTGATGAAGACAAATGCGTCGCCTGTGATTCGTGCATCACTAACTACAAATGCCCACCAATGCACTACAACGATGCAGGAAAAATGGAAATTGACCCATTCTTATGTGCAGGATGCGGCTCGTGCCTTGACGTAGTCTGTCCGACCGATGCATTTGTGAAAAAAGAGGAGAAGTAAGATGAAGTATCAAATTGTTATCGCAGGAATTGGCGGACAAGGTGCGGTCTTTTTGGTTAAAGTGCTCAGCATCGCTTCTGCAATTACACACCAAAAATGTTTAGGAACTGAAAATCACGGAATGAGCCAACGGGGTGGTTCCGTTTCATGTTATGTCAAAATTGGCGATTTTTACGCTCCTGCGATTGATGAAGGGCAAGCC
Source organism: Sulfurospirillum diekertiae (assembly GCF_011769985.2). NCBI lineage: Bacteria > Pseudomonadati > Campylobacterota > Epsilonproteobacteria > Campylobacterales > Sulfurospirillaceae > Sulfurospirillum > Sulfurospirillum diekertiae. Next base: position 1,164,026 of record NZ_CP039734.2, on the reverse strand, counting down.
GATCTTTTAATCGCACTTGAGGGTAATGAAGCACTTCGCAACATTCAGTATTTGAGTAAAGAAAGAGGTGTCATCGTGATGAATGCACCGAAGAACTTTCCCAAAGTTGACTTTGAAACCCACAGCATTGATGCGTTTAAAAAAGCCAAAGCTAAAGAGTTTCCCATCGATGCACTCAACGTCTATATGCTAGGCGTTACACTCGCACTTGATGCACATTTTCCGTTTACATGTAAAGAGATTGAAGAGGCGATTACGATGATGAACGCGAAAGTAGCGGAGAAAAATATCACTGTACTTCACCAAGGCATCAACGATACAAAGGCGAAGAAATGATCTGGTCAAAAGAAGAGACATTACCTCGTCATAAACTTACTGAACTTCAAACAGAACGACTTAAAGACACCGTCGCACGCGTGTATACCAATGTACCGTTTTACCAAAAAAAGTTTGAGGAGCTTGGCATTACGCCTGCTGATATTACGTCTATCGATGACATTGTCAAACTTCCATTTACAAAGAAAAAAGATTTGCGTGACAACTACCCTTTTGGGCTTTTTGCCGTGAAAAAAGATGCGGTCGTACGCATTCATAGTAGTAGTGGAACAACAGGCAAACCCACCGTTGTTGGCTATACACGAGCGGATCTTGATACGTGGAACGAAGTGATGGCGCGTGTCTTTACGATGGCAGGCGTCACAAGCGAAGATACCTCACACAATGCGTATGGTTACGGTCTTTTCACAGGAGGTCTTGGGCTTCATTATGGCGCTGAAACTGTCGGTGCAACGGTTGTTCCAAGTTCAGGTGGTTTTACCTCACGCCAACTCATGCTTATGAAAGACTTTGAAGCAACCGTACTCACATCAACACCTTCGTTTGCCTTGCATATGGCAGAAGCAGCCATTGCCGAGGGTTATGACATCCAAAAAGATTTTAAACTCAAATGCGGCATCTTTGGTGCAGAACCGACCAGTCTTGGGCTCAAAGAAGAGGTAGCGCGCGTTTGGGGCATTCACTACTGCGAGATTTATGGACTCTCTGAGATCATAGGACCTGGTGTTTCAGCGAATTGTTTTGAAAGCAGTGACCTGCATGTATTTGAAGACCATTTCTATCCAGAAATCATCGACCCAAAAACACTCGAAGTCTTGCCATTGGGTGAAAAAGGTGAACTGGTCATCACCAGTCTTACCAAGCAAGCGTTTCCGATCATTCGCTACCGTACAGGTGACATCACTTCTCTCGATCGCACACCATGCAAGTGTGGACGAACGCATGTGCGCATGAAAAGCGTCATGGGACGAGTGGATGACATGCTCATCGTCAACGGTGTCAACGTCTTCCCTTCTCAAGTGGAGCATGTACTCTCCAACATCGAAGGCATTACGCTGAATTACCAAATCATCGCCGATAAAAAAGGCTATCTTGATAAACTCGAAATCATGGTGGAAGTGACTGAAAATATGCCACTGGATAGCATCGGTTCACTCGAAGCTTTAAAGAAAAAAATCCAACATGAACTGCTCAACAACCTCTACATTAACGCTGAGATCAAACTGGTTGAGCCTAGAACCATAGAACGCAGTGTCGGAAAAGCCGTACGCGTCATCGACAAAAGGAATCTCTCATGAATTACACCATCAAACAACTCTCCATTTTTTTAGAAAATAAAGCAGGCGAACTCTCTGAATTTACAGGCGTTCTCTCTAAAAACAATATCTCGATTAAGTCGATTTTACTCGCAGACTCAACCGATTTTGGTCTCATTCGCACCATCGTGGACAATCCTGAAAAAGCCAAAACGGTACTCGAAGATGAAGGCTTTAGCGTACGTTTCACCGATGTCTTTGGTGTCAAGATCGAAGATGTCGTAGGAAGCTTTGATAAAGCTGTGAGAGCCCTTTCAAAGGCAGGCATTAACATTCTCTATACCTATAGTTTCTATGAAGCCAATACAGGCATTTTTATTTTCAGTGTCGATAAAGACCGATTTGACGACGCGATTGCTGCACTTCAAGCTCAAAATATTGAGATTGTTCAAGCCAAACACTTTTACATGTAAAGGTTGGAAAAACCCATGACATTTAGTAAAAATGAAAGCCTAAGCCGTGACGAGCTTCAGGCTTGGCAGCTCAAACACCTCAAAGAGACCCTGCTTCGCGTCTATCATCTTGTACCATTTTACAAAAAGAAATTTGATGAGCATGGCGTTTTACCTGAAGATATTAAAACCCTTGAAGACATCGCTAAGCTTCCGTTCACCAAAAAACACGACCTCAGAGACAACTACCCTTTTGGCATGTTCTCGGTCGATATGGACCAGATCGTCCGCATCCACAGCAGTAGTGGAACCACAGGCAAACCCACTGTTGTAGGCTACACAGAGCACGATATGGACATCTGGGCGGAAGTGATGGGACGCGCTTTTACGATGGGCGGTGTGACATGCCAAGACATCATGCAAAACTCCCACGGATACGGACTTTTCACGGGCGGTCTAGGCTTTCATAACGCCGCAGAACGCATGAAAATCGCCATTATTCCTAGCTCCACTGGCTTTACTTCTCGTCAACTCTTGTTACTCAAAGATTTTGGCGCAACGGTACTGACAGCAACACCTTCATTTGCCTTGCACATGGCAGAAGTCGCCAAGGCTGAGGGCTACGATATAGCAAAAGATTTTAAACTGCGCGTGGGATTTTTCGGAGCAGAGCCGACCAGCGAAGGACTCAAAAACGAGATAGCCCATATCTGGGGCATAGATTACCACGAGATTTATGGACTCTCCGAGATCATAGGACCGGGTGTGGCGTGCAACTGCAAACACTCAAACCTACTGCACATTCACGAAGACCATTTCTACCCTGAGATCATCAACCCTGAAACAGGCGAAGTCTTGCCAGAGGGAACACGTGGTGAGCTTGTCATTACCACGCTTACCAAACAAGGCTTGCCGATCATTCGCTACCGAACAGGTGACATCACCTCTTTAACGCGCATTCCGTGTCGTTGTGGCAGAACCATTGGCAGGATAGAGAGCATCGTCGGCAGAAGTGACGATATGCTTCTCATCAACGGCGTCAACGTCTTCCCATCGCAAATCGAACACGTGCTCTCCAAACAAGAAGGCATCACACTCAACTACCAAATCATCGCCGACAAAAAAGGCTACCTCGATAAACTAGAGATCGATGTGGAACTGGATGAGCATCTCATCAGCGATGACGTGAGCTACCTCGGAAACCTCAAAAAAGAGCTCCAACATTCTCTTTTAAACAATCTCTACATCAACGTCGAAGTCAAACTCGTCGCACCCAAATCGCTTCAAAGAAGTGAGGGAAAAGCCACTCGCGTTTTGGATAAGAGACCTAAATAATCTTTTACATGTAAAGTCTTTTGGCTTTACATGTAAAATGTTTTCTATCCTTCTAAAAGATTGACAATGAGATGGATGATAGTCTCTTTTTGCTTGGGATCGCTCTTAGCAGTCATTAAAGAAAGAGCCACAAGCGCGTTGTCGTTTATTTTAAGCTCACCACTCTTTTTATACAACATATTGTTTTTTGATAAAAAGAGAATAAACATAAAAGCACCGATGCGTTTGTTGCCATCGTTAAACGGATGCCCTTTGATAATGTAGTAAAGAAGATTTGCCGCTTTTTCCTCAACACTGGGAAGTAAATCCACACCGCCGAACGTTTGATAAATGTTGCGCACCATACCACCAAACTCCCCTGCTTTTTCATGCCCGAAAAGTTCCGTCGCTTCACCTTTTTTGATAAGTTCCTTTTTCAACTGCACAACAGCGTCTTTCGCTTCGTCAACGTCTAAAATAAACTTGGCAACTTTTGGCACGATATTTACATGTAAAGAATCTTCGTCATAACCTTGCAAAAGCGTCCATGTACGAGAATAGTTCAAAATGACATCGAGTAAGCCCTTAGCTTCGCTTAGTTCCAGTTCACTTTTAGATATGGTGTCTTGCAAAAGAGCAATGGTGTCATTGAGAGACTGAAGCCCTTTTTGCTCCAATCTTTTTTGGTTGAGGGCATAACCGTTAATGAGATACTCTTTTAGAATTTTACTTGCCCATTGTCTAAACTTAACACCACTAGCAGATTTGACACGATAACCCACAGAAATAATGACATCTAAATTGTAGTATTCAACAGTATATGTTTTTCCATCTTTGGCAGTTGTCGCAAAATTTGCGACAACTGAAGTTTTTTCAAGTTTATCATCGGAAAATACATTATTGATATGCTTTCCTATCGTTTTGACATCACGCCCAAAAAGGTCTGAAAGTTGATTTCTATTGAGCCAAACCGTCTCATTTTCAAGCCTTGTTTCTATTTTAGTATTGCCATCTTCACTTTGATAAATAAGGATATTTGATGTTGGTGTGGTGTTGGTCATTTTATTGCCTACTCTATTTTTCTCTATTAATTTATGCAAGATTGAGTGATACTTGTCTCACAAAATCTGCCCATGTTTTATAACAACGAACACTAGCCTCTGAAACTTTTGGTGCATTTGGAGTTACATCTAACTTAGCTTTTAACATCCACATCGTATTTGCTATAGTTGAAGCACATGGATAATCTTTATGATTTGGGATTAATTTTGCATCAAAAAAATCCTTTAGAAAAATAAGAGTGTCCTCTTAATAAATTATCTTTCCAAAATCCTTCTTCTCTTTCATTTCTTGGTTGAATACGAGCAGATTCAAAATTAAAAGACCAAGCATTAAAATCTTGTCTCAATCTTTCAAGTAGATTTTCCGAAATAATAAAAAGATCTAAATCCGACTTTTCATTAAAATTTGTTCCAAGTTTTGAAGGTGCGAGAGATTGCCCAATACGACCACTTCCTGTCATGCTTATTTCTTTTGGATCAACATCTAATTTTACAGAAAGCCATGAGCGAATTTCATCATATAATATAGGGGATTCTTTAAATGCATATGGAATACCTTCTGAAAGCCATAATCTAGCTATTGAATTTCTCGCCATATTGCCTCCATTTTTTACAACAGCTTGAATCTTATGTGCTTCTGGATATTGTTCAGAAAAATCTTGAAATATTGATGGTACTTTAAAGGGAATCATATCTATCCTTGATATTAAGTGTATCGTATCGTTTTTAATATATATTTAGTTCTATGTTCAATTTGAATATTTCTATTCTTGGAAGTATTTTTTGGTTCGGGATACTTTAAGCGAGCAATTAAACCCGCAGATTCTTCCAATGTTAAATTATTTAAATTTAATTTCAATGATTTACATGCTTGCTTAAGTCCATGCATATTCCATCCAAAATATGCAATAGATAAGTATAAAGACAAAATTTCTTGTTTGGAAATATGTTTAGTAAGTTTATATGCTAAAAATATTTCTTCCAATTTTCGAAGCAATGTTTTATCATACTTACCAGTTACTACTCGAACAAGTTGCATAGCGATAGTTGAGCCACCTTCTCTTTTATTTAAGATTAGTGTTTTCCAAGAAGCTCTCAATAATGCAATAACATCTACTCCACTATGAAATTTAAATCGATGGTCTTCCCCTGCAATTAGTAATCTTAATAATTCGCTATTTTCAGGAACAATACATATATTCTCTTTAGATTTATTAATTTTGTCAAGTAGATTTTCCCATTTATTATGCAAACTCATATTTTCGTGATCTCTTTCTCGCTCAATTAAAATCCTACATTGGATAAATTCGCATAGTTTAACACATTCCCAATAAGCATTTTATCAAATGTACTGGCTATAATAGTCATAGCTTTTCTCAAAGGACTACCATGCTCAAAATCGCCGTTTCCGCTTGTTTGCTGGGTGAGCAAATTCGTTATGACAAGACAGCGCAAAGAGATCGTTTTATTACCGATAAGCTTGGCAAGTATGCTTCGTTTGTGCCTTTTTGTCCTGAGCATTTGGCGTTTGGAACACCGCGTGAAACCATACGCATTGTGCAAGAAAGCGAGCAAAAAAAGGTCATCACTGTTTTTTCCAAAAACGATGTCACAGAGGCGATGAATGAAGCGGTGGAACATGAACTACGTAAGATTCAAAATGAAGCAATTTGCGGCATTATCCTTAAGTCCAAGTCACCGAGTTGTGGGCTTGGCAGTGCTAAGTATTACAGCGGTGCGATGAGTGAGGGGAAGAAAGATGGGCTTTTCGCGTTTACATGTAAAGCGCATTTTAAGGATTTTCCCATTGAGGAAGAGGCACGCTTGCTTGACCCTTGGCTACGGGAAAACTTTGTGATGCAACTTTTTGCGTACGAAGATGCAATGAAACTTCAACACACCATCCAAACCATGCAAGAGCTTGTGAGTTTTCACACCGCGTATAAGTTTTTACTGCAAAGCAAGCATGAAGCAAACTACCGACTTTTGGGCAAAATCGTCGCTAACCATGAGAAAAAAAGCCTGCATGTCGTGACACATGAGTACCTTGCGCTGTTTAAAAAGACGATTGCGTACAAAGGCTCCATCGGCAAAACGGTCAATGTGCTTCAACATCTGGTGGGATTTTTCAAAAAAGAGTTAAGCAGTGCCGAAAAACAGGAGCTTCACCTTCAGATCGAAGCATTCCGCGATGAGATCGTTCCGCTCATTGCTGTGATGAATACCATCGAATTTTTGGCTAAAAAGTATGAAGTACATTACCTTTTAGGACAGAAGTTTTTAAACCCCTACCCTAAAGATTTGGCACTGCGTTCCACCATTCAAGAAGGAAAATAATCATGAAAAAAGTCCTTTGGTTTAGACGCGATCTTCGTGTTCATGACTCGATGCTTTTAGCGCAGGATGGCGAAGTTTTGCCCATTTTTATCTTCGATACGAAGATTTTACGGGGTCTTGATACAAAAGATCGACGAGTCTCGTTTATATTTGAGCAGGTGCTTAAACTCAAAGCCGATCTGAAAGCGCTTGGACTTGACCTTGCTTTGTTTTATGGCACGCCTTTTGATGTCTTTGCCTACCTTAAAACACTCGGCTTTGAAGATATTTATGGCAGTGTGGATTACGATGATTACGCCAAAGAGCGCGATGGCGAAATCGCTGAGATGCTTCGTTTTCATTTTTTGAATGACTGTTACCTTTTTGAACCCAATGAAGTGCTCAAAAAAGATGGCACGCCTTACCTTGTTTTCACTCCATATTACCACGCTTGTCAAGCACTTTACACACAATTTTACGCATTAAAATACACAAGAGGCAACCAAAGCCTTGCACACTTTGACTACAACCAGCTTCTAAGCATCAAAGGTCACGCTCAAACGCCTTTACATGTAAAGATTGAAAGTATCGGTTTTGAGCCTTTACATGTAAACACTTTAGAACCTCAAAAAAACCTCGAAATCTTTACATATAAAATCGATTTGTATGAAGAAAACCGTGATTTTTTGAACATGGATGCCACATCACATCTGAGTGTTCATCCGCGTTTTGGAACGATCTCGATTCGTGAAGTGGTGCGTTATTTGGTCGCGCTCAAACAGCAAGGTCACACCACAGAGCCTTTTTTTAGACAGCTGATTTTTCGTGAATTTTATGCTTACTTGCTTTACCATTTTCCAAGGCTCGCATGGGAAAATTACAAATACACGCCGCCCATTTCCAACGATGCAGAAGCCTATGAGCGTTTTATCTTGGCACAAACGGGCTATCCGCTGGTCGATGCGGCGATCACGGAGCTTTTAGAAACAGGTCTGATGCACAACCGCGCGCGTATGGTGGTAGGTTCATTTTTTACAAAACATTTGATGTTGCCATGGCAAAAGGGAGAAGCATTTTTTGCGAAATATCTTTTGGATTATGACGCATCGGCGAACATCCTTTCGTGGCAATGGTGTGCGGGAACTGGCATCGATCCACAGCCCTATTTTCGCATCTTCAATCCCTACGCGCAGTCATTAAAGTTTGACAAGGAAGCACGCTACATCAAACGGTTTCTTCCCATTTTACACGATGTTCCATCCGCATGTCTGCACAAAGAAACGTACTTGATGAGCCATGATATTGCTGGTTATCCAAAGCCCATCATAGGGCATGAGAGTGCTAGAAAACGGTTTTTAAATACCTTTTCTTAATTCAATACTTACCAAAAGTAATGTAAGAGAAAATAAAGTTTATTAACGTTATTATTTTGAAAATATATTAGGAGAACATACAATGCAAAACGACTTTTCAAAAGCGATGGACTTTCGCCACGCGTGCAAACTATTTGACGAAACAAAAAAAATCAGTGAAGAGCAGATGCACTTTATCCTAGAAGCAGGTCGCAAGTCACCCTCTTCATTTGGTATGGAGCCTTGGAAGTTTTTAGTCATCACCAACGATGAACTTCGTGCAAAACTACGCCCCGTATGCTGGGATCAACCGCAAATTACGACATGCTCACATCTTGTCATTATTCTAGCGGCAATTGATGCTGTCAAAGTGGAGAGTGGGATTCCTATGAAGCGTTTTGCAAGGCGAGAAATGCCACAAGAGAAAAAAGATTTTTATATCAATTTGTATGCCAATCACCTCAAAGAAACCCTTAGTTCAGATAAAAACATCTACGCTTGGACATCAAAACAAAGCTATATTGCGTGCTCCAACATGATGACTGCAGCGGCGTTTATTGGTATTGATTCTTGTCCGATTGAAGGCTATGAAAAAGAGAAAGTCGAGACAGTTTTGGGACTCGATACAAGCAAATACCAAGTCTCTATGGTGCTTCCTTTTGGATATCGCATCAACCCACAATCATCACAACTTCGCGTACCGTTTAACGAAGCGGTTGAATTTATTAAATAATCTATTTTTACGCGTCTCTTGGGCAAAGCTCAAGAGACTACATTAGCCACTATGGCACTCAAGCTTACTTCATACGAGGCAAAAATAAACTCTCTCACATTTCATTTTGAAATATTTTAGTCTTTACATGTAAAAAAATCGTACCATGCTTGCATGAAACTTACAACCGAAGATAAACTCTCCCTCTTAGCAGGCAGTGCCAAGTACGATGTCTCATGCTCTTCCAGTGGCAGTGAGAACAACTACAAAACAGGCGAGCTTGGCTGTGCCCATAACAGTGGTATTTGCCACAGTTTTACGAGCGATGGCAGGTGTGTTTCACTTTTGAAAGTATTGTTGACAAATGTTTGCATTTACGACTGTGCCTACTGCATCAACCGTGTAAGCAATGACACTCCTCGTACTGCTTTTACACCACGAGAACTTGCCGATCTGACGATTAACTTTTACAAACGCAATTACATCGAAGGACTTTTTTTAAGCTCTGGCATCATCAAAAACGAAGACCATACGATGAGCTTGCTCCTTCAAACCTTGCGTATTTTACGCCATGAGTATCGATTTAATGGCTACATTCATGTCAAACTTATTCCCGGAGCTTCAAAAGAACTCATCGAAGAAGCCACGCTTTTAGCCCATCGTGTTAGCTCCAACATCGAACTTCCAAGTGCTAAAAGCCTTGCCCTACTCGCACCCGATAAAACCAAAGAGAAGCTCCTCTCACCACTGAAACACGCGCGTGACATTACACTGCAACGAAGTGCTAAACCCATCTCTATGAGTACCCAAATGATTATTGGTGCAACGAGCGAGAGCGATTTTGAGATATTAAAACTCTCGTCATCACTCTATCAAAAGGCACTGCTCAAACGGGTCTATTACTCTGCGTACATTGCGGTGAACAACCATAAACACTTGCCCGTTCCTGAACTTTCCAAACCTCCTTTGCTTCGGGAACACAGACTCTATCAAGCCGATTGGTTGTTGCGCTTTTACGGCTTTTCATACGATGAAATTTTGAGCGAAAACCAAAACCTTGACATTCAGTTTGACCCAAAAACCTTTTGGGCACTTTCCAACCTGCATCTTTTCCCGATTGATGTCAACCATGCACCCCAAGAGATTTTAGTGCGTATCCCCGGTATAGGCATACGGGGTGCACTAAAAATTTTACAAGCAAGACGGTTTAAGAAACTCAGCTTCGAAGACCTCGTCAATCTTAAAATATCGCTCAAAAAAGCACGTTATTTCATCATCGCTGGTAAAGATTTTCATCGAAGCACAAGCTTATATACCGAAAAGATCAAACTTGCTCTCATACACCAAGGCTCAAACGTCATTCAGCCAACACTTTTTGATACCTCCATCTACACGGGAGAGCTGTGATGATTTTGCTGTACGATGGCAGTTTTGAAGGGTATTTGAGCTTAGTGTATGAAGTTTATTATGAGAAACTAGAGGTAAGCACCATTGTCAAAAAAATGCCAGAAACGCTTCTGTTTGAGCGTTTTCATGAAGTTTTTACCGATGAAATAAAAGCGCATAAAGTCTTAGATGCCATGACTAGGCACTTTACCAAAGAACAACAACGCACCATTTTTCATAGTGTATTATGCGACACTCGAGACTATGAGATGGCACTGTTAGAGTATATTCGCATCGGGTTTAAAAACCCTAAAGAGCTTCGAAACATTACGAATGCTTCCCTTTTTTACATCCAAAATCTCGAAAAAGAGCTGTTGTGTTTGGTGCATAAGATGTACGGATTTACCCGCTTTGAAGAGTTGGAAGATGGTACATTGTATGCCAAAATTGAGACAAAATTTAACATTGTCCCTTTTTTAGGGGATCATTTTTGCAAACGCTTAGGAAACATCCCTTTTATCATCCACGATGTCAAACGTGCCCTTGCCTTTGTGAAAAACGATGAACTGCGAGAAATTCGCTCAATCGCCACATTTGATACTCCAACCTATTCTAGCGAAGAGGAAAAATTTAAATCACTGTGGAAAGTGTTCTTCAAATCAGCCGCCGTAGAAAGTAGGTACAATCCAAAGCTCCAAAAAAGCTGGGTTCCCCTACTTTATAGAACGTATATGAGCGAATTTAATATCACAAACGCCACATAGAATATCGAATGATTTCCCTAATTTATATTGGTACTAATCACATTTGTACTAATTAAATTTTGTGTATGAAATTGAATTGTTTCATTACATGTATGACAACTTCCTACAAAAACAAAATTAACAGTAAAACACCATAATGCAAAAACACTCAGAATAAAAAGCTTGAATTTCATTTTTTAACCTTATTTGAATTTTCAAAAGAATTCTAATCAAATAAAGGTTCTTCAAAGAGTCTTTTTTTGCATATTTGTTCATTTTTTATTTTTAGTATTGATGCAATCATAACTATTTATGTAAGGTTTATAGAAAAATGGTGAAAAAGAAGCGATGTAAACGCTTTTTACGTTTACATGTAAAGAAGTTTTGAGTAAAAATGTAAACGCCCAAACACGAGGTTTGGACGTTTACATGTAACGATATTAAAGGGTATCAGCGTGCCTGTCAAACACCTCTTTATCCCAACCACCACCGAGTGATTTGTAAAGAGAAACACCCGAACTAAGCAAGGCTTGCTTCGTTTGAGATGTAGCAAGTTTAGCTGAGAGCAGATTACGCTTTGCGTCTAAAAGCGTAAGGTAATCGCCATAGCCATTTTCATACTGTTTTTTAGCCAGTAAGTACACTTGCTCAATATTCTTCTCATAGGAGAGCTGATGCTCTAGTTTTTGAGTGAGCGTATGTCGTTTGTTAAGGGCATCATAGGCATCTTGAAACGCTTGTTGAACCGTCTTTGCATACGCAATCTCTGCTAGCTCTTTATTTGCCTTTGCACTCTCTACGTTGGAACTCGTTTTTCCCATATTAAACAGTGGTGAGGCAAGGCTTCCACCAAAGCTGTTCATCCCTGATTGGGATTTCATCAGATTAGAAAGCTGTGTGCTCTCAAATCCAAGTGCACCTGAGAGGCTAATACTTGGAAAATAAGCAGCACGTGCCACACCGATGTTGGCATTGGCTGCTTTTAAATTCTCTTCGGCTTGGGTAATATCAGGACGTTTACTTAAAAGCTCAGAAGGCAAATTAGCAGGGACGTTGACATCGCTTGGTAAAACGCGCGGTAAGCCGTCTTTGCTAAATGCCGCTATGGCTTCAGGTGATTTACCCACTAAAACAGCCAGCGCACTTTGTTGGAGTAAAATCGCTTGCTCTAACGCATCTTTCGTGATCTGAGCACTGTTCAGCTCTGCACGATCGGAGGCAAGAGTTCCTTTAGAAATAGCACCAAGAGTGTACTTCGCCTCATTGCGTTTAAGCCCCTCTTCTCTTGCTTTGATTGTCTCATTGGTGATGTCGAGCTGCTCATACAGACTAATGAGTGTAAAGTAACTATCGGCAACACTGGCAGCTAAAGAGATTTTTACCGTGTCTTTTGCCGCATATGTAGCAATCAAAGAAGCACGAGAGGAAGCTTCAGCTTCTTTGTATTTACCCCAAAGATCAAGCTCATAACTAAGGACTGCACTGAGTGAAAAATCATTGTACGTATTATGCGCTTTAGAGTTAAACGTATCGCCACTGCTTCTGATACGTTGGCCAGAGCCCTGGACATCAAGACTTGGGTAACGATCCGATGTACTTCGTGAAAGCGTTGCACGCGCTAAAGAGATATTGGCCATCGCTGATTGAAGATCATAGTTATTTGTCAATGCCTCTTCAATTAAAGCGGTTAATTTTGCATCATGGTAATTACTCCACCATGCCGCATCAACATAGCTTGTTTCACTTTTCACATCTGCACGGTACGTCTGCGGAAACTGTGTTGTGGGGACGTTCAGCTCTGGAGAGAGCGAACATCCACTTAGAATTAAGGCTAGTACAGCACTGTAATAAAGACTATTCTTCATCTTTTTTTCCTTTACGTGAAAACTTCGCATTGAGCTGCGCGAGCCAGTTGTAAAAGAGTGGAATAAAGAAGATCGCAATCGTTGTTGCGGCAATCATACCACCAATAACACCTGTACCAATCGCATGACGACTTCCTGCACCGGCACCTGAACTGATCGCCAACGGTAAAACACCAATAGTAAAGGCAAGTGATGTCATAACAATCGGACGGAAACGTAAACGTGCCGCTTCAAGAGTTGCGTCAAAAATTGACTTACCTTTTTCTTGGGCTTGCATTGCAAACTCAACGATCAAAATCGCATTTTTAGCCGATAAAGCGATCAGTACCAAAAGACCGATTTGGAAATAGATGTCGTTACTCAGTCCTCGTAAATAAACCGCCATAATCGCTCCAAAGACAGCAAACGGAACAGCGGTAATAACCGCGAGAGGCATGAGCCATCTCTCATACTGTGCTGATAGAATCAAGAAGATAAAGACAAGTCCGAAGATAAACGCTTGTGAGCCACTGCCTTCCATCTCTTTTTCTTGAAATGACGTTCCCGCCCAACCTGTGGTATAACCCTCAGGTGCAACTTCTTTTACCACTTCTTCAATTGCTTTAATCGCATCCCCTGATGTATAACCAGGTTTTGGCTCACCGACAATTTTTGCCGCGGTAAAGATGTTAAAACGATCTACAATATCTGGTCCTATGGTACGTTCATACGTCACCAATGAACTGATAGGAATCAATTTCCCCGTATTTGATTTCACAAAGATATTTTTCATATCCTCAGGTTTTTCTCTAAAATCAGCTTCTGATTGAATATTGACTTTATAGGTGCGACCAAAGAGGTTAAAGTCATTGACGTAGTAGGCGCCAAAGGTTGATTGCAATGTGGTAAAGACATCTTTGATTGAAATACCCAATGCTTTCGTTTTTTCACGATCTAATGTAACACTAAATTGAGGTACCGCCGTATCAAAGGTACTTCTCACCATCGTAAGCTCTGGTCTTTGTCTCGCTTTTGCGACAATGGCATTGGTAATTCTACCGAGCTCTTCCAATGAACCACCCGTTCGATCTTGCAAATACATCTCAAAACCACCTGAGATACTTAGTCCCATAATCGGCGGAGGATTCAGTGCAAAGATGGTGGCATCCGGCACACCAAAGAAGGCGCCGTTGAGTGCACCGCTCAGTATTTCTGAATTTTGGTTTGCTGCTTTTCGCTCACTCCAATCTTTTAGATTGATAAAGGCTGTTGCGGCATTGGTTTTAGCTGCACCACTGATAAGATCAAATCCTGAAATAGCAATAGTGTATTCGATTTCAGGCACGTTTGCTGTGATTTTACTGAGTTCCGCACTCACACCTTCTGTACGATTGAGTGAAGAAGCAGGAGGCAATGCAGTCACGGCAAGTAAAAAACCTTTGTCTTCCATTGGGACAAGACTTGTAGGTACTTTTTGGAAAAGTTCATATGTCATGCCCATCAATGCGGCAAAGATGATAATACTAATGATGCCATGGCGTACCACCAAACTAACCCCACTGGTAAACCAGTTGGTTGAAGCATCAAAAAACTCGTTAAATTTTTTGACAAACCAAAACGGTTGTGGCTCTTTTTTCTTTAGGAAAATGGCACACAATGCAGGTGTTAAGGTTAACGCTACCATACCTGAAATAATAACTGAAATAACAATCGTAATCGCAAATTGTTGGTACATTTGTCCTGTGAAACCACCCATAAACGATACAGGGATAAAAACAGCACATAAAACAAGAACAATGGCAACAACAGGAGCAGTTACTTCTTGCATCGCTTTAATCGTTGCATCTTTAACGGTAATATCTTTTTCAGAATGCAAGATACGTTCAACGTTTTCAATAACGATAATAGCATCATCGACAACGATACCAATGGCAAGTACCAAACCAAATAAGGTTAAAAGGTTAATCGAATAACCCAGTGCATACATACCTGCAAATGATCCAATAATCGAAACAGGGATCGCCAAAATAGGAATAATTGTCGCACGCATATTTTGCAAGAACATGTAAACAATAATAACAACTAAAAGAAGGGCTTCAATGAGTGTTTTTACCACTTCATGTACCGAAATTTGAATAAATTTTGTTGTATCGTATGGCGTTACATAGGTCATATTTTCAGGAAAAGATTTTGAAAGTTTTTCCATGACCGCATCGACTTTTTTGGCTGTTTCCAACGCATTTGCACCGGATTGTAAGTAGATGCCAATCGGTACCATCGTTTGTCCATTAAGCGTTGCCGATACATCATACGATGCAGCACCGAGTTCAAGACGTGCAACATCTTTAAGGCGTAAAGTTGAACCATCTTTGTTCGATTTTAAGATGATATTTTCAAACTCTTCGACTTTATCAAATCGCCCTTGTGTTGTTACCGTGTAGGTATAGGCTTGAGCCGCTTTCGTAGGAGCTTGATTGAAACGTCCTGTTGCAAACTGAGCATTTTGTTCTGAGATCGAATTAATAACATCTGTTGGTGAGAGATTGTATTTAGCAAGTTGATCAGGCTTCATCCAAATACGCATAGAGTAATCTTGGTTACCAAATAAAGAGGCATCACCCACACCATTAACGCGCTTAAGTTCATCAATAACATTGACAAGTGCATAGTTTGCCATGTAAATTTTGTCATAGCTATTGTTTGGTGAAATAATCGAAATAACTTTTAAAATCGTAGATGATTGTTTACGTACCGTGACGCCTTGCGCTTGTACTTCACTTGGAAGACTGCTAAGGGCTGCTTGAACACGGTTATTGACGTTAATCGTCGCTTGATCGGCGTTTGTTCCAATTTTAAAATAAACATTGATCGATAAAGAGCCTGTTGATGAAGCCGTTGAAGACATATAAATCATATCTTCAACACCATTTATCTGTTGCTCAATCGGTGCTGCAACCGTTTTAGAAATGGTATCAGCACTTGCTCCTGCATACGTTGCTTTGACGGTAACTTGAGGAGGCGTTACTTGAGGATACTCCTCAATAGGCAAGCCTTTTATACCCATCAAGCCCGCTATAATCACAACAATCGAGAGGACGGTTGCAAAAATAGGCCTGTTGATAAAAAATTTAGAAAACATACTTTATTCCTTCGCTTCTATAACATTAACCGCAGAACCTGGGCGCAGTTTCGTGAGGTTATCGGTAATGACAACATCTCCTGCACTCAAACCACTTTCAATGATATAGGTGTCATTATGAACGGTTCCTGCTTTGACAGGAACTTTAGTCGCTTTGCCCTCTTTGACAACATACACAAACGAACCAATGGCTTCTTGTAACAATGCCTTTTGAGGAATACTAATCGCATCTTTATAGACCAAGCCTTCTACATTCACACGTACAAACAGACCGGGTATTAAAATATTATTGGGATTAGCAAAGGTGGCTCTTGCTTTAATCGTAGAAGTTTCAGCATCCACATAACTATCGATAAAATCTAAAGTTCCCGTTTTGGCATATTTGGTGCCATCGGGGGTAGAGAGTTGAATAGGAAGTTTTGCTTGCGCTAAACTATTCCAGTTACCTGTTCCCATCACATAACGTTTTTTCAAAAGTTCAATATCAGGTAAGGAGAATTCAACATAGATAGGATCGGTTTGGGTAATCGTCGTTAGTGTCATCGTATCACTACTAGAACCGACATAACTTCCAACATCTTGAGCATTGAGGCTTGTCATACCACTAATGGTTGCTTTAACTTTGGTATAGTTAAAATCAATCGTTGCTTTTTTAAGCGCTGCTTGTGAAGATTTGAGCGAAGCTCCTGCTGACTCATAGGCAGAGAGTGCGGCATCACGCTCTTTTTGGCTCACAGCATCTTGATCAAACAAGGCTTTGGTACGTTCCCAATCACGTGTTGCTTGTTTAAGGGTCGCTTCTTTTACACCAACATCTGCCACCGCTTCTTGCATCAATGCTTCATAACGGTCTGAGTCAATTTGATAGAGTGTTTCACCTGCTTTTACAAAGCTACCTTCAGTAAAGTATTTCTTTTCCAAAACACCACTGACACGTGCAACAATACTCACTTGTTGCATACTTTTTACTTTTGCTGGATATTCTAATGAAACAGGAACATCACTGGTGATCACTTTATAGGTGGATACACTTAAAGGAGGCATCGCTGGCATCCCTGCTGCTTTTTTATCTTGGCTTGAGCATCCTGTTACCAAAAAAGCTCCCAAAACACCTATTAATGCATATCTAGCATATGTTAAATACACTCTATTTGTTGTCATTTTTCGCTCCCAATTTTATGTAATGTAATATACATTACACTTTATGGGCGAAATTGTATCCGAAAAAAGTAAAAAAATCAAGCTAATTTCACTAACGGAAAAAAAAGTAACTATTGTATTACATGTAAGCCGCGACAGAAAATGGTTACGACTTGTTTTAAAGCTTTTAAACGCGTTTCTTCAGAGATATCAATTTGAATCCCCAAAATTGTCTGAAAAAGAAATGGCCCTTTGACAGCATTTAAAAATTGCTCTGCCACTAAATAGGTATCTTCAACTTCGATATGACCGTTTACTTTTTCATTTTCTAAATAATTTGCAATAATAATGACGGGAACCGACATAAGGTTCTGGATCTGCGTTTTATTGAGTCTGGAATCATTAATATACCCTATTGATATAAGTAAACGGTGAAATAAAATGGCATCTGGTGTTGTCACCAAATCTAAAAACATCCTTCCTGTTTCCGTTAAAAATTCTTCAATACGCCCCTCATAACAGACACTTTTACGACCCCATTCGCCAAAAACTTCTTCTGATTTTTGTTCCAAAATGTAAATAAACAGTTGTTCTTTATTGCCAAAATGCTTATACAATGTCGCGAGTGACCCCCCTGCATGCTTGACAATATCATTCATACTGACGTTTTCATAGCCATTATCTAAAAAAAGCCGATACGCCACATCAATAATCTTCGTGCAACGTGATTCGGCTTTACCACTGAGTCGATCAACGAGAGAACTGATAAAACATCTGCATTTCTCTTCACTCATGTTAACTTACTCCTTTATTTGACACTTTTTGCAATTATACTACAAATCAATTTTTCTACTTTAAGCGTAGCAATAATAGCATCTTATCTAAGGAAGATTGTTATATTATTGCCTTACATGTAAAGTTTTTTGCATTTTAACCGATAATGCTTGAAAACGTTTTATACTATTTTTTGGAGCTGACTTTATGGACTTAACCGTCATCTTGGGCATGGTAATTGCCATTACCACTATTTCTACGGGCGATATTATGGAAGGTGGAAATCCTCTTCATATTTTGCATATCACTTCATTTATTATCGTTATTCCAACCGCTATGGCAGCAGCGATGTCTGCAACTCCCCAAGAATATGTTAGAGGTGCCTTTAAAGAGTTTAAAGTTATCTTCAAAAAATCATCAGTTGATCTTCATGCACGTATTAAACAAATTATTGACTTTGCCATTATTGCCAGACGTGATGGCATTTTAGCGCTTGAATCCCATGCCAATCAAATGGACGATGAGTTCTTCAAAAAAGGTCTTAGTATGGCCGTTGATGGTGTTGAAGCGCATGAGATTGAAGAGACACTCGATATTTTGATTGAACAGACGGAAGAGTATTACCATGGTTCTGCACACTATTGGGTACATGCAGGGGAAACCTGCCCCGTTATGGGACTCATTGGCGCTGTTTTGGGTCTGATCTTGGCACTTCAAAAATTAGACAACCCTGCTGAAATGGCGATGGGTATTGGTGGTGCCTTTACTGCGACTGTTTTTGGTATTGCAGGTTCTTATATCTTCTTAGGTCCATGGGGACATAAACTTAAGGGAAAATCAATAGATATTGTAAAAGAAAAACGTGTCATCTTAGCAGGAATTTTAGGTATTTCTCATGGTGACAATCCTCGTACGCTTGAAATGAAACTTCTCAATTATCTTTCTCCTCTTGAAGAGAAAAAAAGCCAATTTGACAAATAAGGGATACTAAGTGGGTAAAAAGTGCAAAAAAGTCGAATGTGAAGCAGGTGAAAAATGGGCCGTACCTTTTGCGGACTTTTTTAGTCTTTTACTTGCCCTTTTTATCGCACTCTTTGCTATTGCCTCTACTAACACTGAAAAAATGAAAGCCCTCAAAGAAGAGTTTGTCAAAATCTACGACTACAGCGCGAAACCTGAAGAAGCAACTCCTGTTATGAGCATGTCTATTAAATCGGGAGATGCGGCTAAAGATAAAGACAAAGGCAATGCGGGTGGAACTTCTGCGCAACTTGAAGAAATTGCTCGTTTAGCACAAATGATTGAGAAAATGAATATTGGAGAAGGATCATTAGAGCAAAAAGTTGATGGTGCGATTTTAAAACTCCCTACTAAACTTCTTTTTGCACCAGGTTCTGCTGAGATTGTTAACAGTGACTCCATGCTTTTCCTCAAACGTGTTTCTGACATTATTGCAATGCTTCCTAAAAATGTTGAAGTTATCGTTAAAGGATTTACTGACGCAACGGCACTTCCAAATGGCTCTAAATACCAAGACAACCTTGAACTCTCCAGTGCTCGTGCCAATGCTGTTATCCGTGTCCTCATTCGTAATGGTATTGCCAAAGATCGTTTAAGCTCAGCAGGTTATGGAGATACAAAACCTCTCACAAATAACGATACGGCGGAAGGTCGTGACAAGAATGGTCGCGTTGAATTTACAATGCGTATTTCAGGACCGGATAATTCGACAAAAAAAGAGTCTATCTTAGATACACTCAATGCCATCAATAAGAAAGCTGAATAAGTTTTATTTTCAAGCTTTCTAAACTACACTCATCAATAACAATAACGTTTAATCAAGTTCTTGCAAAACTTTTTTTATAATACCACGCACTTCTTCTTGAAGAAAAAATTTTACATGTAATGAGTTTGACCTATGATTCAAGTCACTAATCTTTCTAAACACTTTGGTGTACAAACCCTTTTTGAAAATATCAGTTTCACCCTTGCCCATGGCAATAAAATAGGCTTTGTTGGGCGTAATGGTTCAGGAAAATCCACCCTTTTTAAAATTCTTTTAGGAGAAGAAGAAGCCGATTCTGGTGATATTCTTATCCCTAAAAACTACACGATTGGAACGCTCAGACAACACATTCTTTTTACCCATAAAACGGTACGTGAAGAGTGTGCTTCTGCACTGCATGGTGATGAAGCGTTTGATCTTTACAAAATCGAAAAAATGCTTTTCGGACTTGGTTTTTCGCAAGAAGATTTAGACAAAGATCCTATGAATTTTTCAGGCGGCTATCAAATTCGCCTTAATTTAGTCAAACTACTTGCCACAAACCCCTCTTTACTCCTTTTAGATGAACCGACCAACTACCTTGACATTATTTCAATGCGTTGGCTCCAAACGTTTCTCAAAGAGTTTAAAGGTGAGATTATTTTGATTACCCATGATCGTGATTTTATGGATGCTGTCACCACGCATACTATGGGACTGAGGCGAAAAAGCTTGATGATCGTTGAGGGCAACAGCTCAAAATACTATGCAAAATTAGAAGAAGACGATGAGCGTTATCTTAAAACCAAAGCCAATTTAGATAAAAAACGTGCCGAACTTGAAGATTTTGTGACACGGCAGAAAGCACGTGCATCTAAAGCAGTCATGGCACAAAGTAAAGCAAAACAGCTTGAAAAAATGGGCGAAATGGATGATCTTGAGGTCGAAAGTAGCCTTCACTTTTCGTTTAACTATAAAAAAACGCCTGCTAAAATCATGCTTGAAGCAAAAGATGTCGGCTTTGGATATGATCCAGCCCACCCTCTTTTTCAAAATCTCTCTTTTAAATTGGAAAAAGGAAAATGTCTTGCCATCATTGGTAAAAATGGTAAAGGTAAATCAACGCTTCTTAACGTGATAGCAGGAGAATTACCGCTCCAACAAGGTACTCTTTCGTTTCATCCTGAAACAACCTTTGCACATTTTGGACAAACCAATATTCAAAGACTCAATCTTAAAAATAGCATTATAGATGAGATTTATGAAGTAGATCCACTCCTAGGCATTACGCGTGTTCGTGCTATCTGTGGTGGCATGATGTTTAGCGGAAAGATGGCAGAAAAAGAGATTAGTATTCTCTCTGGAGGCGAACGCAGTCGTGTAATGCTAGGCAAAATCATCGCAACACCGGCGAATCTTCTCTTTTTGGATGAGCCAACCAACCACCTTGATATGTACTCCATCGACTCTCTATGCGAAGCGATCAAAAACTTTGAAGGTTCTACCATTTTAGTCACGCACTCGGAAATGATGCTTCGAGAACTCGCCGATGCTCTCATCATTTTTCATCACGATAAAGCGGAATTTTTTGATGGCAATTATGATGAATTTTTAGAGAAAATTGGTTGGGAAGAAGAGATCGATGTGGCACCTAAAAAAGTAGTCTCAAATGACTACAATGAAAGTAAGAAACTGCGTGCGAAACTGATTCAGGAACGTAGTTCCAAACTTTCTCCGCTCAAAAAACAGATTGATCAGTGTGAAGCAAAAATCATAAAACTTGAAGAGGGCATCAAAGCAAAAAACGATGCACTGATTGCATGTTCTTCTGGAAATGATATTGGCGAACTAGGACGACTTTCTAAAGAAATAAAGAGCGATGAAGAGTCACTTGAAAAACTTTATGAGCAGTTTGAAACGTTACATGTAAACCATGATACCCTTTTTGATACTTACGAAATACAATTGAAAAACATTTAAAATTAGTGTAGAATTGCAGAAAAAGCAAAGGTAAAAAGTATGCGTGACTTAAAAGAACTCCTCCTTGAAAGCGGTTGTTCGAGTGAATTTATTCTTGATGCAATGCGTTTTGAACACCTCTTTACCGGTGATATTGATGCGTTCCTCGACAAAGTTGAAGATATTTTAATGAATGAAGAAGAGTACGAAGAAGACCTAGAGGATGATGACGATTTAGATGAAGATGAAGACGACCCCATCTATCAAAGTGACTATAACTACGATGGCAATGAAGATAACATCTACTTTGAAGATGAAGATGGCGAAGAAGCTTTTGACGATGATGAGGATGAAGAATAATCTTCACACCTCGACCGCAAATCCTTGTTCAATATAAGGATATTTCAACCTTATTTTCTTTACATGTAAAGGGAGTAAGGTTTTACAACTCGCATGAATGAGATAGCCGTTTTTTGGACTAATACTCTCAATATATTCCCCTGCACTTTCCCAATTCAAATGTTTATTGGAAGCAAACCATGGCGTATACGCCGCATCTAAAAAAAGATGGTCAATTTTTTGAGCTTTCAGATAAGCAAGTGATTCCGAGGAAATGCTCGCACAATCCGTCAAATACGCTACAACACCTTTACATGTAAAGATCACGTAGCCATGTGTCAGCTTAGAGTGCAACAGTGGAACTGCTACAATTTTCACACCTTCTATTTCTATAGTTTCAAACGGTTGAAGAACTTGATAATTGATGGAGTCTTTATGAATAAAAAGGTCACCAAATCCTTGTCTATCATCAGGAATATAGCACGTAATGGCGTCCACTGATTTGCGAAGACGAATGAGACCTAAACAGTGATCGGCATGAAAATGAGTGAGAAAAACGGCTCTGATACGTGTTGTATTAAACCGATCACATAAGAGGTCATACCCAGCATCAAACAAAATAACACTGCCATCATCCAGTTCTAAATAAGCACTTGTGGAGCGATTGCTCACCCCTTTTTGCCTTGCTGCCTCACACATCTCACAGTGACACTGATGCAGAGGAATTCCCCCGGTATCTGCCGTTCCTAGAAGCTCGAATTTCACATTATTGCCTTATTAAAAAATGTGAAATTATACAAAAATTACTGTTTCTTTTCTAAAAGCATTTGATTGAGTAACTCAAAGAGCTTAACAGAAGCCTTTTCAGCCTCTTTAAAATAATTAATAACCAAAGAAGGATCGTTAGAGCACGTCCCTTCTTTGACACACATAATCGCTTTATTAACCGACTCATGAACGATTTTATGGGGTTCATCAAGACCTTTATAGCCAGCTGTATTTTGGAAATTTTCTTTACCAATACCGGCATACCATTTGCCTAAACGGCAATTATAATGATCTGACATAACCTTGTGTTCTGCATCAAAAATAGCACCATAACCGTTAGTTTTAAAGAACATATGATCTAACTTAGCAAGTGCGACAAAAATTGCATACGATATATTGGAAGAGTCATTTTGAATATCTACCGCACTGGTTTGAATCTTTTGTAACTCTTGTTTAAACGTTTCTATATGCTGATTTGATGCTAAAGCAACACTTTCAACCTCTTCATTTTGCTTAAACATAGAGCCTGCATTTTGTTTCAAAACATTGATGTTCATCTCAACTTCTGAAGTTGCCTTTTGCGTTCGCTCTGCAAGTTTTCGGACTTCATCCGCAACGACCGCAAAACCACGACCATGCTCCCCCGCACGCGCAGCCTCAATGGCAGCATTAAGCGCTAAAAGATTGGTTTGATCAGAAATATCTTTAATAAGATTGATCACACTCGAAATTTCATCCACACTGTGATGGAGATTTTCAGCAAGTTGCCTTGATTCGCTAGCAGATTCATTGATATGTGTCAGTGAAGCAATGAGCTCAGAAGTCGTTGAATCAAGTGTAGAAATGGTAGAAACCGTCGCTTCACTCATATCAACGATCTCTTTGGATGCCTCTAAATTCTGTTCAATATCTTTTTGAATTTCGCTGATACCTTTTTTACAGCCTCCCAGCATACTACTGTTTAACTCTTGAAAAAGATTATTCCCGTGTAATAAACTTTTGTTTTTTTCATTTTGTTCTGTTAATTTTTCAATCTCTGCTTTAAGCGAAAGAATTTCATCTTTTAAATTTTCATTTTCTTTATTCAAATTCTTATTGATATCTTCTAAAGCCCTATTATTTCCAAACACAAGTACCCCTTATTCATTGTAGTTATTTTCTAAAATTCCATAAAGAAAACTTCTAATGTTAACACAATATTATTCATGCTCTCTCACGATTTTACAGTGTGACAAAAAAAATTCAAATTAAGATTCATAATGTAACCAAATGACGTAAAAAGTTTACAGTGAAACTATAATTTTAGAGTAAAGAGGAGAGGTATTCGTTAAGTAAAAAAAGTGAGGTATGAAGTTTTCAACCAAAATCATTCATACCTGCACCCTTTAAAGAAGTGTTTTAAGAGTACCTATTGCATTGATTTTTTAAGATCGCTGATAAATTCAGTAATGTCATCGTGCAAGTTTTGAAGATCTTCCTCGTGCATAACTTCATCCGCTAAGATTTGAGAGACCATGTCGTAGGTAACGATGTCTTTGTTACGTGTCAAATCAACGATACTTGAGTAAGTGGCAATGGCGCATTGCTCTCCTTTAATCGCATCATTTAAAACGGCTACGACATCAAAATCATTGGGAGCATCGTATCCACAATTCGTCTGTTTAAGCCAATCTGCAGGATGAAGAAGAGGTGATCCTCCAAGCTGAATAATACGATCAGCTACCATCGTGGCATGACGAAGTTCATCAGCAGCATGTTGTACTAATTCAGCGATTGCCGCATCTTTCATCAAACCTTTGACCACTTTTGCTTCAATGAAATACTGATAGTATGCCAACCATTCATCCGCATACGCACGATTGAGCGTTGTGATAATCTCTTGAACCTCGATCCCTTTGATAATTGAATTTCCAACTCTTGCCATGACTGACTCCTTTGAGGTAATGGAACAATCTTACAGTAGAAAAACTAAACTATATATTAAATAATAATTTTTATTGTTTAATCAAGCTTACATTACATTTATCAAAAATAGTTTTCACATCCATTTGACTGATAGCATCAATCAATGACGTATGAAATGTTCCCAATCCTCTGCTTTTTTCAGCCACTTCACCAGCTATAGACATCGTTAAAATACCTGCAACAGCACTACCTAAGGCATTTTTAGAAGCACCCATAAAACTCCCAATGAGGTGAGGTGCTCATGCAACCCGTACCTGTTAGTTGTGTTAATGCAATAGTGCCATTGTCTAGGGCATAGCAAATTTTACCATCGGATACCATGTCAGTTTTACCCGTAATCGCAATCACACAGTTTAGTTTTTGTGCCAAATTCAAAGCGATTTTAGCGCCATCACTCTCTTCTTCTAAAGAGTCAACCCCTGCACTCTTCGCTTCCTGCAATCGTTTTGATCTCCGCCATATTGCCCCGAATCACGCTAAAAGAGATCGCCTTCATAAGTTTGGCGACACTCTCATGGCGAAAAGAAGTCGCTCCAACACCGACAGGATCAAGCACAACGGGAATCCCTTTGGTATTTGCTGCACGTCCTGCTTTTAACATGGAAGTGATGGTACGCTCATTCGCCGTTCCAATGTTTAAAACCAGCGCATCGCAAATGCCCACCATCTCTTCAACTTCGCTGATCTCATCAGCCATAATCGGTGAAGCCCCAATGGCTAAAACAACATTGGCGCAGTCATTGACTGTTACATAATTGGTAATATGATGAATAAGCGCACGCTTAGCTTGTAGTGCTTTAAATACTTCGTTTAGTTGCTCTTTAATGTCCATGATGCCATAACCTTTTTTGTAATGATAAAAATAATGCTTGTTGCCAGCATCGTTGGAAGGGTTGAACCTAATGGAAGATCAAGCGTCATCATCCAATAATACAAGCCAACACCTATAACCCAAACGATCAATGCGCCTACATGTAACGCCAATGTAGGCTCAATTTGTACTTTTTTAAAAATAAAATAATCACTCAACAGTATCGCAAAGAGTGGTCCAAACACAGAACCTATCGCGTACAAAAAGGTTTCGTACTCCTCAATAGGCATCATAAGCGCCACGACCAATCCTAGTAGTGCCATCACAAAAGCAATTTTACGCTCACTCATTTTTGGAAAAATATTGGTAAACGTGACACCTGCTGAGTAAGCATCTAAAAAAGTAGTGGTAATAGTGGAGAGAAGTACGATGCCAAGAGCGGCAAAACCTAAATGCAGTGCCATCATCATCGTTCCCACACTGGCATCCTGAGCATAAAGGGCAATGGCTAGACCAATGGCATACATCAAAGAACTTCCTATAAAATACCCTGTAAAACTGCCGATGAGTCCACCTTTTTTACTCTTTGCAAAACGTGTATAGTCTGAAATGAGTGGTAACCATGAAAGCGGCATAATGACGCTCAGTTCAAGCGCAGAGCCAAAGCTCATCGCATCCGTTGGCATAACATTTAAAATGCTTCCTTCTTGAAAAACCACGCCACACAAAACCAATGTGAGCGCAAAGAGAAGCACAACCGCCACAACATTGAGCTTTTGAAAGCCCACTTTTCCGAGCCAAATCCAAAGCCCTATCAAAATGCCAATGGCTATCGCCCACGTGTTGATGCTATCAAATCCAAACAAACTAATGCCAAGCTCATTGGCAGCACGCCCACCTGAAATGATCATCACCGCTGTCCAGCCGATGAGTTGAAGTACATTGAGAAGTGAAAAAAGGTAAGAGCCATAACGCCCAAACGAGATGCGTGTGGACATGATGGCGGGAAGCTTGCTTTTGGCTCCAATATAACCACCCAAAATCAAAATCATACCGCCGATAAGATGCCCTAAAAGAATCGCTTTTAAACCTTCGATAAACCCAAGCGGTGCTAAAAGCCCCCCTGTAAAAATCTCTGCCATTGAAACTGCCGCACCAAACCAAAGTGCAAAGAGTCCAAACCCGCTTAAACTTGTTTTTTCTTCCATCATGACTCAATCCCTGCTTTTGTGTAAAGTGCGTAAAAATGATGCACTGGACCCACGCCATGCCCTAGTTTAAATCCATGCGTGATTGCCTCGGTGATATACGCTTTGGCTTCCTCAACCGCTGCCTTTACATGTAAACCCTTTGCGAGGTTAGCAGCAATCGCTGATGAGAGTGTACACCCCGTTCCATGCGTGTTAATCGTTTCTAAACGCTTAGAGTGCAAAAGATGAAACGCTTCACCATCGTAAAGAACATCGGTGGCATCATTTTCCAAATGCCCTCCTTTAACCAACACGTATTTACAACCCAGTTTATGCAGATCAATGGCGGCTTTTTCCATCAACTCAATCGTGTCGATCTTATAACCGACAATCACTTCTGCTTCAGGAAGATTGGGGGTAATAAGCGTAGCCATCGGTAAAAGAATTTCAATAAGTGCCTTTTTGGCTTCGGGTTGTAAAAGATCATACCCACTTTTGGAAATCATGACTGGGTCGATGACAAGCGGCGGTAAGGAGTATTTTTTAAGCGTTACTGCAATGGTCTCAATCGTTTCAGGTCTGGAGACCATACCAATTTTGATCGCATCCACACGAATGTCGTCAAAAATCGCTTCGATTTGATGAGCAATCACCGAAGGACTGATGTCTTGAACGTCAAAAACACCTTGGGTATTTTGTGCGGTAATGGCAGTTATAACACTCATGCCATACGTTCCATTGGCACTAAACGCTTTTAAATCGGCCTGAATACCCGCACCACCACAGCTGTCTGAGCCTGCTATGGTTAAACAATGTTTCATACATTTTCCTCGTAAAATAGATTGGTTTGCTTTTACATGTAAGCTTTACATGTAAAGATAAAAGAGATCGTGGGAGGATGTAAAAAAGAGGATGTGTGTTGATTTGATTGAGCTTTCCTACGCTGGCATTACCCAGATCAGGTCACAAGGATCAAAGAATCACCATTCTTTATCTCAGCTGGTTTACCAGCCCTCCTAGCACGAACTATTAAGGACAATTGTACTCTGATTTATTGGTTTTTTCAAGCTTAATAAAACTCGATGCGGTTGCGTCCCTTACTTTTCGCTAAATAAAGCGCATTATCTGCATATTCTATTACATTTAGAAGTGGTGTAAATGTGCTAAAAAGGCATATTCCCATACTCAATGTTACTGAAAAGTCATATATTTTATGTTCTTCAAGTTTAGATTGGATGCGTGTAGCAATCATATGAATATCTTTTCTGGAGATAAAGGGAAAAAAGACAATAAACTCATCACCACCATAACGGGCAAAAATATCATCCTCTCGTAAATTTTCATTAATTTGCTTTACCGTATATTTCAAAACATCATCACCTAAAAGATGCCCATAGGTATCATTAATCTGTTTAAAATTGTCAATATCAATCATCATAACAGCTGAGGTATTTTTTTGGTGAATGATCCTAAAATGATAGTTAACGATCTCCAAAAAATAACGTCGATTAAATATTTGTGTTAAGTCATCGTATTGACTTAACTGTTCTAATTGAATGTTATGTAACTTTAATGCACATACTTTCTTTTTGTAGTAAAAATATAGTGCGGTCATAAAAATGGCTAATACTACAATAACAAGTTCATAAAGCGTCTCTTGATCCATCATTCATTTTTACCAAAAAATTTATTTTAAATATTCACTATAGGGAATTTATAAATGATTCTAACCATTATAAACTTAAATAATACTTCACTATAGGGAAATAAAATGCTTATGTACAAAGAGTTTACAAAAGATGAAATTGAAGATTTTTATCGATGCATTGCACATAATGTTCAACGAATACGCAAAATGAAAAAAATTACACAACTGGACTTAGCCCTCACGATTGGACATAAATCTGTCAGCACAATTGCTAAAATTGAAGCTGGACTAGAAAATAAACATTATAACATTGAACATCTTTATAAAATTGCAGCAGTTTTAGAAGTCGATATCTGTGAATTTTTCATACCGCCTAGCATCTAAAAATGTATTTTAATCCAAGATTTGAGATCACTAAGGCTTAATGGTTTTGCATACAAATACCCCTGTCCTTGCTTGCATCCATGTTCCGCCAAATAATCCTCTTGATCTTTATGCTCAATACCTTCTGCTAAAGTCGTAATATTCATATTTTGAGCTAAATTAATGATGGAATTTACAATCGCGCAGGCATCCTCTTGTTTTGGAATATCTTTCACAAAAGACATATCGACTTTAAGCTTATTGATGGGCAGTTTTCTTAAATAACTTAACGAAGAATACCCTGTACCAAAATCATCAATAGCAATACTAAGTCCTAATGTTTGCATCTCTCTTAAGAGTGTTATCCAACGTTCGGGATCATGCATGATGAATGATTCCGTTACTTCCATCTCAACGATTTTGGGATCAATCTTTGTCTCATTCAAAGTCTCTTTAAGTGTTCTTAAAAAATCGCTGAATTCGATTTGGACACCCGAAATATTAATGGAAACCGTACCCTTGAAAAGCCCCTCTTCATGCAAGGCAACCACATCATAACATGTCTGCTTCAAAATCCATGCTCCAATTTCAACAATGAGCCGTGTCTCTTCTGTAAAAGCAATAAAACGTCCTGGCGGTAAGATGCCTTCTAAGGGGTGATTCCATCTTAAGAGTGCTTCAAGACCAATAAGCTCATGTGTTTTAAGATCGATTTGTGGTTGATAATAAACCATAAATTGATTCTCTTTAATCGCTTCACGTAAGGCATTTTCCATACCGATACGCTCGTAAGACGCCACTGTCATCTCCATCGTATAAAAGAGATATGTATTTTTACCAGCATCTTTGGCTTTATACATGGCAGCATCTGCATTTTTAATCAACGCTTCCCCATCGGCTCCATGCTCGGGATAAATACTAATACCAATACTGGCAGAAAGAAAGAATTTTTGAGCTTTGTTGACAAATGGTTCTTCGAAAATCGTTTGAATTTTTGAAAGAATAATCTCAATTTCATGCTTTTCTTTGATATTTTCAACCAATAAAATAAACTCATCGCCACCAACACGTGCCAGCGTATCGCAATGTCGAATTTTACCTCGAACACGCAAAGCAAACTGCTTTAGAATTTCATCACCATAAGAATGGCCAAAACTATCATTGATCTTTTTAAAGTTGTCTAGATCAAGAAAACAGACCGCAATCATGCCACCTTGGCGTTTACTGTTTTCGATCGCATGCGCAATACGATCACTCAAAAGTAATCGATTTGGAAGACCCGTTAGAACATCATTATGGGCTAAAAATTCTAGCTCTTTTTCAGAAGCCAACAATCGCTCTTCATTCGCTTGCTTCTCGGTATTGTCACGGGCAGAAACAACATAGGCAATCGGCAAAGCATCACCATCTTTCTCAAAATAAGGGAAATACTTAATATGTAAAAATCGCTTACCATAGGAAGAGAGAACCCACATTTCATGTTCAAAATTTTCACCCGATAACGCTCTATCGCTTAAATGTTTCAAGTCTTCAAGAAAATACTGTGTCCCATGTAACTCAGCCATAGTATGATGTAAAATCTCGTCTTGTTTTTTGTTGAAAAATTTCTGATACGCTTCACTGATGGCAAGATAAGTATAGTTACGATCAATTAACGCTAAAAAATCATCTGAACTTGAAACAATTTTTTTGTACTGCTCTAAATGTTTGTTGCTGAAAATTTTTGCTTCTAACATTGTATTGGCATGATTTGCAAGCTCTTCAAACTCATGAAATCGTACTTTAGAGAGATCAATATACTTGTCTTTATTGGCTAAAGAATCAAAAAAATCGATAAAAACAGCAAAATCTTTGCTAATTTTACGACCGACATAAAGATGTGAAATCCATGTAAGAACGCTCAATATCACTAACCATATCACGATGGTAAAAAAAGTATGTTGCATCTCTTTAGACATGGTATCACGCAATTTTGCGATCTCTTCATTCACATTTTTAAGATGAATTCCTGAACCAACATACCACTTCCAGCCATACAAAGGAACCACATAGCTCATCTTATCTTGCTTGGTACTATCAGGGGTAACGTATTCAACAAAACCACCCCCATCTTGAGCTTTGTGAATCAACTCTTGAACAAGATATTTCCCATTATTATCTCGTAGATTGTAGGTATTTTCTCCTTGATTTGGACCAGCAATACTAATACCATCCCATGTTCCAATGAAAATATAATTGCCACTCTCTTCATTAAACAGTAAACGCTCTTTATCATTCGCAAGTTCTTCTTTGAGATCATGCTCTATATCGTCAAGATAAATGCCTGTTCCAATTACCCATCCATAAGGTTCAAAAAGTTTTACATAGGTGATTTTGCGAAAAAGCTCTTTAGGATCATTTTGCGGTTTAGTCCAAAAATAGTCATCAAAGCCTTCTTTATTATTGTGCGCAATGGTGAGTATCTGTTGAATCGATGAAGCCATATCATGATTTTCTAACGCGAGCATATTGTGACCTTCCATTTCGGGCTGATCCGCATTGAGAATTTCTACACCATCTAATCGTGTTATAAAATAGTAACCATTTTCATAGTGCAAAAATCTAAGTGTTTCTATAATTTTTTCTTGAATAAACGTTTGATCATGTGTTTGCTTGTATTTTTCATAAATCTGTGTCGCTATATCATAGGCGCGGTTAACACGCATTTGGATCAGTTTTTGATTTTTTGTATAAGCTTTATGACGCTCATTAATAATATGTTCTGTAAATTGATCCACTTGAGCAATTAAAATACCTTTTTGTGTTTCAATGTAGTGCTCTTGTAAATTGGTTGATTCACGCTCAAAAGCCATGCGTGCATTGTAGAAATTCAGTACAAAAAATATAATTGCAAAGGTTAAAAATAAAACCAAAGTGATAATATGAAAAAAACGGAAAACACTTATTTTTTGGCGCATCTTCATCCTATTATCCTTCGTTAAATTTTTCTTTATTTTGCTTATCATACCGTTTAAAAAGATACATCAAAATCTGGATTAGAGTCATAATAACAATACCTTCCATCAAAGCCGCCACAATAAAAGAAGCATACTCCTCACTTCCAATCGCACCATTTTTGACAGCAATCGTTGCAATAGCAACTAAAAAGGTTAAAGGCATCGAGTCACCAAGGCTAAAAAGAAAGGTACTACGAAGTCCCAAATAACTGTAATAAGCAGCAAATGAACTCGCAAGGCGTGCTCCTACCATTGCAATAACAATCCAAATCGCATGCATTAATATATGCGATGTAAAGACTATCTTTAGATCAAGTGTTGTTCCAACAAAAATAAAAAATAGAGGCACTAAAAAACCAAAACCAAACATAGAAAGCTGATGTGGAAGCTCTTTTTTATGTGCAAAAAAGTTAGAAATAAAAATACCCGCAATAAAAGCGCCTAAAACCATATCAATTTCAAGCCATTGCATCGTAGCAATCAACACAAAAAAGAGTGCCATACTAAAACGCAAACTTTGATGCATCGTATCGTTATTTGGCATAATAATTCGTTTAAGATTTGGGTACCACCAAAAGATAATTTTGAGCAATCGGTATAAAAAATATGAAGAAGTCAGAACCGCAATTAACATCAAAATACTTTTGAAAAAGCTCCACCCCAAACCATGCGTAATAGCGCCATCAAAAACGACAAGTGCTCCAATGCTTAAAAGCTCACCAATCACACCAATGATTAACGAAAGCTCCAACCATTTATGCTCACGTCCATGTTCATTGATAAGGGCCATAATCATTCCAAGAGATACTATTGGAATTGCGACAATATAAACAGGTGAAAGACCGAATGAAAGGTATAAAATAAAAGAGATACTGTACAAACAGATAAAGTATAAAATAGCTTTTTTTAAAAAACGATCTCGATAGCGTATAAAACGCTGAATATCTATCTCTAAGCCAGCCAAAAACATTAAGTAAAAAAAACCAATTTTTGAGAGATTACGGAAGACTTCATTATCTACAGGTAAAAATCCAACCCATACGGCAAAAGAGCCTAGCAAAATTTCAACAACAGGAGTAGGAAGGCGAAAGACACGCGAAATAATAGGAGAAAGTACCATTAAAAGCACAACATGCGCCAAAAAGATAAGGTTTTCCAAAAAACATCCTTTTTTTAGGCTTTGTTGACAAAAGGTACAGCGATAAGCCGGGTTCTGTCGTGGGTGATTATTTATCTACGATCTATCTTGCGGTAGACCTCTAGCGAAGGGTTTATCGTGTATGAGACCAAAACCATCCCTTCTTGCTGCAGGTTGGGTTTACATAGCTGCTTTAATTACTTAAAGCACTGGTGGGCTCTTGCCCCACCGTTTCACCTTTTCCATTAAACCGTCTTCTTGGAGACAAGCAAAGCTTGTCTCCAATTCCTCTCACTAAAGCTATGCTTTCGCAAGAGGGGCTTGATGGTAGTTTACTTTCTGTTGCACTAATCCCTTAGGTTACCCTAGCCGTCCGTTAGACGGAACCATGTCTCATATGCAGCCCGGACTTTCCTCTTAAGAGAAACTCTCAAGCAATCACCTACTGTACCTTTTGAAGATCAGATTATAGCGAAACTTTTATTAGCTCTTCTATAATTACCGTTGCATACGAGCCTTTAGGCAAAGAAAAGTGCATTTCAAACCATGCCTCTTCCTCTTTATAAACGCCCTCAACCTCTTCCGCAAAGCTCCATGCAAAACGTCGGCTTCCATTGAGTTTGTCCAAAAAAGGTTCACACTCTTCAAAGATTTGCTTTTCAATGACACCTGCTTCATACTCTGCTCGGATATTTTTACCACCGAGTAACCAGCCTGCAATCGTAATGCCGTGTTCCAAAAAGCGAGGAAGTTCTTCTTCTACATTTTCACACACAAATGCTTTTCCTGCAGGATAATGATGCAATACATCGCCATGAAGCAGTTTAAAAAATTGGGGTTGTTTTTTAAGACTTTCGACCATCTCTTTGGGCAAATTCGTCGCTCTTGTTGCATCTGCGACATTAAACTCTTCGATCAAACGGCTGATCTCAATGCGCTTAGAAAGCCATGTATTGAAAAGATAACTCTGGTACGCATTGATAAAAAACTCTTTCATTTTAGGATTGCGCTCTTTCCGTTTTCCCTCTAAGATAGCTTTCCCTTTAATATAATTATCGCCATCGATACCAAAGCGTTGATATCCAAAAAAGTTTGGAAAGCCCTCTTTGCTGATTTTTTTAAGTCCATCTTGCAGTTTTTTGGCGTCAATCGGGTTGACTTTTTTCAGACGTATAAAAAAGCGGTTGCCTTTGAGATGTCCTGTACGAATCTTGTTGTTATGGTACGTTGTGTCCAGTATTTTGATCTTTTCATGCGTAAAATTAACAAGCTTTGGCTCAAAATTTTTATGCAGTGAGATGTACTGTGTCGTCATGCCGTCTTTATCTTTAAGCCCCGCATAGCCAAAATCACGCACTTTGCATCCTGTTACTTCGCTGAGATACTGAAGCATATCCCATGTTGTCATATCTTTTTTCCTTACATGTAAAACCAGATGCTCGCCCTCGCTGCTGAAAGGATAGAGCGGAATTTCACTGACAACGAAGTCACTGCTATTTTTAGTAAACATCGCATTAATCGGCGAATGGGTGAGAAAAAATTGTCTGTTCATAACTGTCCTTAAAATGTTTCTGCCTCAAAGAGGCTAGCTTTAGTTCCCTAGTGGTCAATGTAGCTTTAGCGTGTAAAAATCAAAAGTGGTGTTCTTTACAACGGCACACATAACGCTTGCGCACTGTTTTTCCTACAATCGTAATCGGTGTGCGTGTCTGTTTGGCAATACGTTCTACAATCTTTTTTTTACGTGCATCAAAACTAAAAAGCATCTCATACTCTTCCCCGCTACACAGCGTTTGCTTGGCCAATGTATGCTTTACATGTAAACCTAAATTTCCGCTAGCTTTAAGCAATCTGGAGAGGTCTTTGGAAAGACCATCAGAGATGTCCATGCCTGCATTAAGATGCTTAGAAGCTTTAGCGACAAAAGTTGCTTTTAACACAGGCTTCTTAAACCGTGAGTCTTTCCCTACATGACCTCCGCGCAACAGCCGTGTAAGTTCTTGATAAGAACGCCCCAGTGTTCCCGTAAAGGCAACCAAGTCTCCAAGCTTTGCGCCACTACGGTAAAGCACCTTGGAAGGACGTTTGGCAATGATGGTGATGGAAATCATCAATTTATCCCCAGCAGTAGTATCCCCACCAATAATCTCGACCCCATACGCACGTGCTACATTTTGAAACCCTGTACTTAATTCGCGCAGTTGTTCGTACGTAAAATGCTTTGGCATCACTATGCCAATAAGCACCCACTTAGGTTTCGCATTCATCGCAATTGCATCGGAAAGATTGACAAGCATACTTTTTTGCGCGATCTGTGTTAGACTCATCCATGAACGCTTAAAGTGAATATCTTCGCAAAACAGATCTTTTGAATAGACAAAATCCCCAACAACGGCACCATCATCGCCAATGTGTTGACTGGAAAATTCTGAGATAAAAAACGCCTCTTTTGACATAAGAGCCTCTTTGATTAAACTCTCCTATTGTAAGATGTTGTGCATTAAGAAGCCATTAGTCCCCTTCGTCACACGAAAATCACTTAAAATATTAGAGTTACACTTAAGTAATCTTGCGCTAAAATAGATCATATACCTAAAAGGAGTCCTCAATTATGGAGTGTAAACTCGAGCTGAGCGTCTTTCGCTTTGACGCTACAACGGATTTTTTACCTTATTATAAAAAGCATTTTATTACCATAGATAGAAGTAAAAATGTGAATGACCTTCTAGCACTTATTCAAATAGAAGATGGTAGTTTTGACTATCCAAAAGGTGATCTTGCTGCCCTTAAAATCAATGGAAAAGCCCTTTTTAGTCATGTCTCCATTGATGGCATTATCAACTCTTTTGGAAAATCACTGACGTTAGAGCCTCTCAATACCAAACATGTTACCAAAGATATGATCATCAATACCGGCAATTTTGACAAAAAATTTAAATTGCTTGAAGCTTTCGTTGAGGCAAAAGACAAAGCACTGTACGATCAGTATATCATCTATTACTATGCTTCCAGTGTCCTTGAATTTGTAGAAGACTTTCAAGGTGACGCCCTTTTTGCGTTTGCCTACGATATGATCCAAAAACATCCTGATCGAAAACGTGAAATCCTAGAAATTGTTGCCAATGAACATACAGGTCTCTTTTTACATGTAAGATTGTGCAAGAAAATTTATCCTTGTGGCGCAGATGTTGAGAAAAAAATTACAGAGCTGAAAAATGAGGTGATGAAACACCGACCATTTGCAAACACGCTCGTTGAAAAATTTTCTCATCACATCGATCTTATGTAAGGAAACCATTATGAAAAGTTATCTTCTTTTTGATGCTATTATTCACCGTGAAAAAACTGCACCCTTAATTACATCCGCAAAAAAACTCATCGAATTTTTACAGATAGATGCCATCTCCTTCAAAGGGGCAAAAAATGATCTTGGAAGCGAATACATGGGACTTGATCGTCTCAAGTTTTTAGAGCATTATGCGTACAATCTTACATTGGCTGCTGAGCAAAAACGTGATATTCTCTGTTTTGAACAAAGTTCTCTTGTCTGCCATGCCCATACCAAAGAGATTTTACTCAATGATTCTAATCTCAAATTTGAAATTGCATTGCGGTTGGAAAAGCACAATCTTTCTCTTAATCTCAATGCGAATGTCATTTCACTGGAAGAACTTCTTATCGAAGAGATAGGCACTGAAAAACTAACTAGTTTACTCAAAAAACCATTTGAAAACTTTCAAACAGCCCTTTTCTTAGGCTCAAATTCTTGCCGTGCCAAAAAATACCGCAAAGAAGAGCTATTCACACAACTCCTTGATCTTATCAAACTCAAGCAAATTAAACATGCGAGTACGTTTGAAAGTGATGGTTTTGAAGTCTATGATGCGTCGCCTCTTTTGGCTAAAAAACTTGCTTCAAAAGTCATGCTCGATATGTTTGACAATGCTGCTGATTTTGTACTAGTGAGTGATGCCCGTAGCTTTATCATGTTTGATTTTTACCAAAAAGAGCTTGAAAAAATTGTAGGTCGAGAGATTGGCTTAAGTGTTTTAAGCCTTGCGGAACTACTACTCCTCGCTTTGGGTGAAACGCATAAAAAGAGCATTGGACTCGACCAGCACAAAGTTGCCATTACACTTATCTAAAACTTTCTTATGAGGGGGCAGAAACTTTCTGCTCCTTAAACAAATATAAATAAGACTTATTTTATCCCTTTCTTAAGAGACATTTGCATGAAAATGTAATATCATTTCATCACTAAATATTAAAAAGGAGTTATAAATGCCAAAAATCAATCGTTATGTTGATATTGACACTGTTGAGAGAGAAGCACGTAAAGATTACATCGATAGACACTCTCCATTTATTACCTGTAATGCTACGGCAAAACAAAATGCGCCGTTTAAAGTGACTATAAAAGTTGGAAATGCGTATACTCATCCCGATGATTTTGATCATTACATTGCCAATATACAACTTTTCAATGGAGATGTACTGTTAGCACGTGCTGATTTTATTGCCGGAACCCTTGGTGGACAAGATAAAAAAGGACAAGCTGAAGTGACCTTTACCATCGTTCCAACAGGTAAAAAACTGAACCTTGTTGCACAAAGCTACTGTACAAAACATGGTGTTTGGGAAAGTGATCCTGTCGAAGTAACTGTCGAAGAATAATCTCTTTAAAACATTCGTGTAGTTTTCCAAGTTTTGCTTGGAAAACTACAGAGAGTTTGCAAAACCCTCAAAACCTACTCTGCACTCTTCAGAAAAGCTTCTAACGAAGTGCTAAATTTTTCAATTTTATGAGATGTTAAAAACTTCTCTTCTTTTTTACTCATCTCTTCTTTATCATTCACCAAATAGCCACCACTCAATCCTAATGTGACTTCATTCGCCACCATTCTATAGGTATCACGGTCAAAATCAATCCCTAAAAAAAGATAACTTTTGTCATTTTTGAAGGTTTTTAAAAAAGGAGGAAGGGCATAACCACCCATGGCCTCGGTAAGCCAATCCACAAAGTCTGCATCACTGATAATAAAGCTTTTTTCAGGTACAGTACATCCCAAAGGCTTAAAGAGAATGGGTAACATTTGGCTGAGCAACTCTTTATCCACACGTTTATACTCTTGACTGGAAGCCGTATACATGTATACCAAAAAGCGATCATACCCTGCCATAACGCGGCTCACACCTGTCACTAAAAAATGGTCTCTATCCGCATAA
Organism: Sulfurospirillum diekertiae; assembly: GCF_011769985.2. Classification (NCBI taxonomy): domain Bacteria; kingdom Pseudomonadati; phylum Campylobacterota; class Epsilonproteobacteria; order Campylobacterales; family Sulfurospirillaceae; genus Sulfurospirillum; species Sulfurospirillum diekertiae. The sequence continues at coordinate 1,126,033 of NZ_CP039734.2, read as the reverse complement.
AGCTTCAAAAGCGAATCATCTAAATTAAGATCAATGACATAACGAGGCATTAATGTTTTAAGCCACGTATAGACTAAGGGCATAGGATAAGGTTTAAACGTAAAAATATGATTGGTCATCTGCTCAATATAAGGTCGTCCTTTACGTTGTTCCAAACTCATCGCAGCACGAGAATACTCATACATCAAGCGCTGAGACATTGCGCGACCACCATTCAGACGTAAAATCATTGAATCACTATCAAATGGTATTTGCTCACCATCTTCTGTTTTAGTCTCTTTAAAGACACCCATCCCAATAAATGGAATCAAACGACCCTCTTTGATTTGTGCTTCTAATTCACTCTTCTTCACTCATGATCCTTCGTTGACACATCAATTTTTGATTAAAGGCTGGAAGCAGTAGTAACATCTCATCGGCAGTTATGCCATCTTCACTTCCCATAAGCACGATACGCTCAACAGTATTTTCAAGTTCTCGCACATTGCCAGGCCATGTATATTGACAGAGTATGTCCATCGCTTCATCGGTAATAACAACACGTTTTTTGTGGTTACTCATCGATTTTTGCAAAAAGAAATTGACCAGAAGGGGAATATCATCGCCACGCTCACGAAGAGCAGGTAAATCAATGGGAATGACGTTCAGACGATAATATAAATCTTCTCTAAACGTACCATTTTTAACCATTTCTTCAAGATTTCGATTGGTTGCGGCGACCAACCTCACATTCACTTTAACAGTCTTACTTCCACCCACACGTTCAAATTCACGCTCTTGTAAAACACGTAAGAGTTTCACTTGAGCAGAAGCAGAAATATCACCAATTTCATCTAAAAAGAGTGTTCCACCATCAGCCAATTCAAAACGACCTTTACGTGCTTCTTTCGCATCGGTAAAAGCACCTTTTTCATGCCCAAAAAGCTCACTTTCAATGAGCGTATCGGTAATAGCGGCACAATTAAGTTTGACAAAAGGCTCATCACGACGTTTAGAACGTTTGTGAATAGCAGCGGCAACAAGCTCTTTGCCTGTTCCTGTCTCACCACGCACTAAAACGGTGACATTGCTCTCAGCAATACGTTCAACAACGTTATACACCATCTTCATTTTAGGACTTTCACCAATGATATCCCCAAAATTGTGTACTTTAGAATCCCACTCCATCTTATAGTAAAGTTTAAGCTCTTTTAAACGCTCTTTTTCTTTAAGATTGATGTCATGTGACCGAATAGATTGAGCAAAAATTGAACTTAAAATCGTTAAAACACGAATGGTACTTTCAAAATTAATGGCAGTTGTTTTGGTAATATTTGCGCCCAATACTCCAATCACTTCTTGGTCAACCAACATCGGAACAGCAATATATGAAATGGCATTTTGATCACGATTTCCTGATTTATTCAGAAACATCATATCGTTATGTAAATTTTCTATGACGACAGGCTCTTTACTCTCGGCAGCATATCCTGTAGCACCCTCACCCAATTTATAGGTGGCTAACTCTTTTTGATGTTTGCTAAAATCAATACCAGCATAAACCGTTAAAAGATTATCTTCACCCAGCGTATGAATCACACATTTTTCTAAATGTAATCTATTTTTTAAAATAAGTAATGCTTTTTCGAGCGAAGCAACTAAATCCAATGAGTTTGAAACGACAGTTGCTGTCTCATAGAGTGTCATGAGTTCTCTGGTAGTGAGGCAATCTCCACACTTAGCATCAAATTGAACCATTTTGCACTCCTTCATCTGTTTAAAATATTATACTTAAAGATGAGTCATTTATGCTCACCTTTTATGTTTATATTTTAATCAAATCAATCCGATAATTTCTTACAAACTTCCTCTTTCGGAAGACTTTTACGACCTGGCTGAATCCACCACGTTTCACCATTGCTTAGCACGACTTCGCCACCCCAATTTTCTTCTGAACTAAACTCAATTTTTGTAATTGTTTCTTCCATATCTTTCTTGGCGATATAAAAGCAGATTTCCCCATTTTCTTCTCTTAGCATTACTTTTGCCATTCATTTTTCCTTATGTTAAGATTTTTTTCAACCACTTGGTCAATCCACTCTCTTCGTAATGTACTTTAAAAAACCCTTTTTGAAGCTCTTTAATCAAAACATGATCTTTTCCCTCTTTACATGTAAAGGCAAAATCTTCTCTAAAATGTGCTCCTCTGCTCTCACGTCGTTGCATAGCGGAGAGAATAATCGCTTCAGAAAGTTCAAGCGCATTTCTAAGCTCTAAAATAGAGATAAGCTCTACATTATTGTGTTTGCCTTTATCAATACAATGCAGAGTATTGGACTCAAGACGTAAGTATTTCATATAATCAAATGCCTCTTGCAAGGAGTTTTCATTGCGAAAAATCCCTGCTTTATCAAACATAATTTTTCCTACAGAGATACGCATTGCATTGAAGTTTTTGGAACAATCTCCATCAAAAATGCGTTGTACCAAATCCATATTTTTAATCACCACATTGTAATCAATGGGTAAGAACTCTTTATTAAACGCATACTCTCTCGCTTTTTTTCCTGCGAGTTCGCCAAAAACGGCTCCTTCTAAGAGTGAATTACCACCTAAACGATTGGCACCATGCACACCAAGCGCAGCGCATTCACCACAAATGAAAAGCCCTTTAACTTCACTTGAAGTCAACGAAGAAGCAATCCCACCCATACTGTAATGCGCCACGGGTTTGATCTCTAAAAGCTCACAGGACAAATCAACGCCAACTTGGGTATAAGCACTTTTGTATAAAGACGGAACACGTGTTTCTAAAATATCTTTGGAGATATGACGCATATCAAGATAAACTTTTTGACCTGATCTAATCTGCTCAAAAATGGCGCGTGCAAGCACATCACGAGTGCCAAGTTCATTGACGAAGCGTTCACCTTCGCTGTTAACCAAATACCCACCTTCGCCACGTGCTGCCTCAGAGACTAGGTAACTGGTCTTTGCAAAACCTGTTGGATGAAACTGCACAAATTCCATATCTTTTAAACTCATGCCAGCGCGAAGCGCTATACTTAAAAGATCCCCCGTACAATCTTGTGCATTGGTACTAAACCCCCTGTAAATTCCAGCATAGCCGCCACCTGCAAAGACAACCGCTTTAGCAGGATAAACGGTTACGGTAGAGTCTAGTTTTTTAAGCGCAACCACTCCACTGACATACTCTTCTATTTTCGTAATATCCATCACAAAATGATTGACTAAAAAATCAACACCTACCAGTTTTGCTTTTTTAATGAGTGCTTGAGTAATGGCTGAACCGGTACTATCACCGACAAAGCAGGTACGTTTGGAACTTCCACCACCAAAACTGCGTTGTAAAATTTTTCCCTTTTCATCACGATCAAACGCGACACCATATGCTTCTAATTTTTTGATAATCAAAGGTGCTTGATGACAAAGATAACTAATTGCTTTTTTATCTCCCAGCTCTTTAGAGCTTTTCATCGTGTCATCGATATGCTTTTGAATTTCTACCTCATTTTTTTCATCTAAAACAGCATTAATACCACCACTGGCAACGGCACTGTTAGATTTAAAAATATTGCTTTTGGTCATGATGGCGACACTGTTCGTTTCACTTTTTGCTTCGATTGCCGCCATGAGACCCGCAATCCCTGAGCCAATTACGACTACATCATATGTCATGTTATCGCTCCACTTTATATAGAAGATTGTATTTTGTAGTGTTGGTAGCATTTATCGTGGCAATTTCTAGATTGCTACTGACATGTTCACGCTTGCTCGAACTAAACAGTGACGTTACAATACCCCTTGTTGAGCGTACAAATTGAAGGGCTAACTGAATGTCGCTTTGTAACTCCATATGTGAATCCAATAAATAACCCACTTCAGGCTTAAAAGGTTTTTGAAAAAGGTGCATCTGCAACAATGAAGAACTACTCATCACACCAAGCCCTAGTTTATGAGCTACTTGCAATGGCGTGTAATACTTGCCATCAGACATTTTTTGATTGAGTACACTGTACGCGTTTGTTTTTGCAATATTAAACGGAAGTTGAATGTATTTGAAATGATGGCTAGCCCCACCAACTTTACGCGCAACATCGTACACTTCTTCAAGGTTAATATACTCACTATTGCCTTCTTCATACGTAAACGCATTCCACACGGCAATTCCATACGCTTTGATCTTTCCCTCTCTCACATGCGCTTCAAAACTTTCAAAAATCTCTTCAAGCTGCTTCAAAAAATGGTTATAACCAATTTTAGTCAGTTGTGTCTCTGGATTGTGCAAAAAATAGATGTCCAAACACTTTACATGTAAATTAGCAAGGGAGCGTTCTAATGAGTTATTCAAAAAAGCTGGCGTCATACAGTGCTGATCCAATTCGATGTCAGAAGAAGTTGCTAAACCTTTCTGAATGATATGCTCATTAATCCACTCATAGGGGTTTTCAGGGAAAGGAAAATCAAGCGGGACAAATCCACCCTTTGAACAGATGATCAGCTCTTCACGCTTCACGTCACCATTCTTAAAAAGTTCTTCTAAAACTTCACCAATTTCACGTTCACTTTGTTGATATCGGTAGTTAATGGCAGTGTCAATGACATTCACGCCATGGTGTATGGCTGTTTTGAGAGCATCTTTATAGTCAAATGTATAATTTTCCTCTTTATAAGGCTCTTTTTTAAAGGTTCCAAAGCCAAGTTTAGAAAATATAAGTCCATCATGCCTTGCATAAAAGTCTTTGTAATGCGCAAAACGTTTGGCAAAACCATAAGTCGCTTCAGGAGTTGCATGAGAAAAACGCATTGTGTACCTCACATAAATTGAATTTGCTTTAAAATAGACCCTCGTTGTTATTATACAAGAAGCGTTCCGTGCAAGTTCTTTTAACCTTAAATTGACCCTATAAAAAACAATTTTTAGGTTATTATAAATTTGCCGAAACTCCCTAGTTTGAGAGAAAAACACTTTTTGAAACACTGTTCCCTCAAATACGTTATCTTTTATTAAAGATACGCACAATTAAAGCTAAACTAAAAAAATATATGCTAACTTTTGGCGTTGTTAAGGTATTTCGCTTATTAGAGACACTTTAACAATGTTCAGGGTTACCTTGAGCGCGTTACGATTGCAAATTTTATACGGAGGTAAGATATGTCGACAAACAGTACAAGCACTTCAACGAAGATCGCTTGGTTATTTGTAGCCATTTTAGGCGCTTTTGCGTTTGGCTATATTGCGTTAAATCGAGGTGAATCGATTAATGCTATGTGGGTATTGACCGCATCAGTGTGTGTCTATTTAATTGGATACCGCTTCTACAGCCTTTACATCGCGGACAAGGTTTTAAAAGTTGATGCGACACGTATGACGCCAGCATTTCGTCATAATGATGGACTTGATTATGTCCCAACCAACAAAGTCATTCTCTTTGGTCACCACTTTGCAGCCATCGCAGGTGCTGGTCCACTCGTTGGACCCGTTTTAGCGGCACAAATGGGTTACCTTCCAAGTATGCTTTGGATCTTAATCGGTGTTGTTATAGCAGGTGCTGTACAAGACTATATGGTTCTCTTTGTTTCCACAAGACGCGATGGTAGATCACTCGGTGAGCTTGTCAAAGAAGAGATGGGAACAATTCCTGGTGTTATTGCTTTGATCGCTTGTTTTATGATTATGATCATTATCTTAGCCGTCCTTGCAATGGTTGTTGTTAAAGCTCTTACACACAGTCCTTGGGGAACCTTTACCGTTGCATTTACAATCCCACTCGCTTTCATTATGGGTATTTACCTCCGCTTTATTCGTCCAGGTAAAATTCTTGAAGCTTCAGTGTTTGGTATTGCAGGTCTTATCTTTGGAATTATCCTTGGAGGACAAGTTGCAGTTAGCCCAACATGGTCACCTTTCTTTGATCTTAGCGGGGTTACTTTAACATGGGCATTGGTTATTTATGGTTTCGTAGCTTCCGTACTTCCCGTATGGCTACTCCTTGCCCCTCGTGATTACCTCTCTACTTTCTTAAAAATTGGTGCTATTGTTGGCTTAGCCATTGGTATTGTTGTCATGATGCCAGCGATGCAAATGCCTTCTGTTACCAAATACGCTTTTGATAGTCATGGTCCAGTATGGGCAGGAACACTCTTCCCATTCTTGTTTATTACGATTGCATGTGGTGCCGTTTCTGGTTTCCACGCTCTTATTTCTTCAGGTACAACACCCAAAATGCTTGCCAATGAAACTCAAGCACGTATGATCGGTTACGGTGGTATGCTTATGGAATCTTTCGTCGCAATGATGGCATTGATTTCAGCTTCTATCATTGATCCAGGTGTTTACTTTGCAATGAACTCTCCTATGGGTGCTCTTAATCCAACAGGATTGGCAGATATTGCAGCAGCAGCTTCTTCAACTGTGAGTACTTGGGGATTTGTTATCACTCCTGATATTCTGACTCAAATTGCTGCCGACGTGGGTGAAAAAAGTATCATCTCTCGTGCAGGTGGTGCACCGACACTCGCTGTTGGTATGGCACATATCATTCATGGCGCTCTTGGTGGACTTGGCTCTATGTCTTTCTGGTATCACTTTGCCATTTTGTTTGAAGCACTCTTCATCTTAACAGCCGTTGATGCAGGAACGCGTTCAGCACGCTTTATGCTACAAGATTTACTCGGACTCATCAATCCAAACCTTAAACGTACAAACTCATGGTTTGCAAACCTACTTGCAACGGCGTTGGTTGTTGCTTCATGGGGTTACTTCCTCTATGTGGGTGTTGTTGATCCATTGGGCGGTATTAATACCTTATGGCCACTCTTTGGTATTACCAACCAAATGCTAGCCGCAATTGCCTTGATGCTTTGTACTGTGGTACTTTTCAAAATGAAACAACAAGCTTTTGCATGGGTTTCTATTGTTCCAACGATTTGGTTGGTGATTTGTACTATGAGTGCTGGTTGGTTGAAAGCATTTAGTTCTGATCCAGCCATCAGTTTCTTTGCTAAAGCAAACCAACTACAAGCACTTCTTGCAAGTGGTAATTTTAAACCCAATGCTGTCTTTAAATCTCAAGAGGCTGTTGAACGCGTTATCTTCAACAATCAATTGGATGGCATTTTGATCATTGGATTTATGGTTGTTGTTGTTGTCATGATTGGCTTTACACTCCAAGCGTGCTTTAAAGCACTTGCATCTGATAAACCAACAGCGGTTGAAGTTCCTTATGCTCCAATGCCTGCGAATGCAGAAGCAATTGTGAGTGGTACTGCACACTAATTACTAAACATGAAGAGGTGGTAACACCTCTTCAGATATTTAAAGGAAAACGATGTTTGAAAATCTTGCAAAAGCTGGAAAATATTTGGGTCAAGCCGCACGTTTAATGGTGGGAGTGCCTGATTATGACACGTATGTACAACATATCCGTCTAACGCATCCTGAACAAACACCTATGAGTTACGAAGAGTTTTATAGAGAGAGAGTTGAAGCACGTTATGGAGGCAAAAATGGCGGACGCTGTTGTTGATGAGAATTTAAGTTATACTACACCCCTTCCTGTGACAATCCTTACGGGGTTTTTAGGAGCAGGCAAGACCACACTAATCAATTATCTTTTAGAACACAATCACGGTGAACGTATCGCAATTATCGAAAATGAGTTTGGTGCCGTCAATGTCGATGGCGCACTGTTGAAAAAAGACTCCGATGTTGAAATCGTTGAACTCAGCAATGGATGTGTATGTTGTAGCATTAGAGGCGAGTTAACCCAAGCACTTCACGAATTGCTTGCCAAAATAGACTCTGGTGCTTTTAAGGCTGATCGCCTGCTTTTAGAGACAACAGGACTGGCTGATCCCGCACCCATCGTTCAAGCTTTTTTTGTTGATGAAATTATTCGTGAGCGCATCATGTTAGATGCGGTGATTACCTTAGTCGATAGCATTCATATCATCAAACAGTTGGATGAACACCGAGTGGCTGCTTCCCAAATTGGTTTTGCAGATCGCATCATCCTAACTAAAGCAGATAGCGTTGATGAAACGCATAAAGAGCGTGTACTCTCACGTGTTAATGCCATCAACTCTAAAGCTGAGATTTTTGAAGCATTTAATGGCGCACTCCCAAAAGAGATTTGGATAGGAATTGGAGCGTTTGATCTGAGTGATGCTTTACATGTAAACCAAGGTTTCTATCAAGCTCGTGATGTTCAAAACATCCAATTTAAGAGTTTTAGTGCTCAAAAACAGACACAATCTTGGAATGATGATATTACTTCCTATGTCTTTGAGGCGGGAGAACTTGATATCAAAAAAATCGGTACCTTTATGGAAAACCTTGTTGAAGAGTATGGAAACGATATGCTACGCTACAAAGGTGTCTTAGCGGTTTCTAGCGATGAGCGACGGTTAATTGTTCAAGGGGTTCATAAAGTCGTTGGCTTTGATTTTGGAGCACCTTTTGAGGGCGAGCGCAAATCTTTACTTGTCGTCATTGGTCGTTATCTGCCTTACGAAAAGCTCAAAACCGAATTTCTTCAAACCGTAGCTTCGTAAACTTTTTCAGGGAAGCCTTCACTTCCCTCTGCTTTCAAATGAGCTATAATATCCGCTTTAAAATCAAAAGGTAAGTATATGCGTTGCAACGAAATGAGTTCTTTTATTGTTATGGACATTGTCAAAGAGGCTGAAAAGTTTGAAGATAGTATCCATTTTGAGATTGGTCAGCCCGACCTTCCGCCCTCTCCTAAGGTTAAAAAAGCGTTACATGTAAGCATTGATGAAAACCGCTTTTCATATACACAAAGTCACGGTCTTATAGCACTTCGTGAAAAAATAGCGAACCATTATGCGACAACCTATGGTGTAAGCATAGACATCGATCAAATCTTTTTAACTCCAGGAACCAGCGGTGCTTTTTTAATCGCCTATGCCCTCACCCTCAAAGGTGGCGCAACACTTGGACTAAGTGATCCTTCCTATCCGTGTTACAAAAATTTTGCACATCTTCTTGATATCAAACCTCTGTTTATGTCCATCGGTAAAGAAGATGAGTTTGAATTACATGTAAAGGATTTAAAACCACATCAACTTGATGCCCTTCAAATCTCTTCACCTGCCAATCCTACGGGCAATATTTATAAAAAAGAGAATCTCAAAGCGTTGGTTGAGTACTGCGAAAAAGAAAATATCGCCTTTATCTCCGATGAGCTTTACCATGGGTTAACCTATGAAGAAAACGCCCACAGTGCGCTTGAGTTTAGCAAAAATGTCTTGGTTATTAATGGCTTTTCGAAGTATTACTGTATGCCTGGTCAGCGTTTGGGTTGGGTGATTGTTCCTAAAGAAAAAGTTCGCCATGCCGAAATCGTCGCGCAAAACCTTTTCATCTCAGCACCCACGCTTAGCCAATACGGAGCACTTGAAGCCTTTGATGAAGCGTATCTCACAGAAATAAAAGCCGAATTCAAAGCCCGACGTGATTTTTTATACACCGAACTCTCCACACTTTTTGAGATTGATGCAAAGCCTGAGGGAGCATTTTACATCTGGGCCAATATTTCGAAATATTCCAATGATAGTTTTGCATTTGCTAAAGAACTCTTAGAAAATATCCATGTTGCGACAACACCGGGTATTGACTTTGGAAGCAATGGCACAAACCGCTACCTTCGCTTTGCCTACACACGAAATATAGAACATATGCGAAAAGGCATTGAACGACTCAGGGATTATTTGTCCAAAAGAAGATAAAATCCACTCAAATATACAGAAGGAAGAACGATGACCATTTCAAAAAATTCGGTGGTAACACTTGAATATACCATTACCGATACAACAAAAAACTTGCTTGATTCAGGCGCTGATCCGCTCATCTATCTTCACGGTGGCTACAACGATATTTTTGCTAAAATCGAAAAAGAGCTTGATGGCAAAAAAGTAGGCGATAGCATCAGTGTACAACTAAGCCCAAAAGAGTCCTTTGGTGAATACGATGAATCGTTAGTCACCATCGAAGAGCGTGGTGAATTTGATGACCAAATCTTTGTTGGAGAGCAATTTGTTGAAATCATTGAAGATGAAGACGATGCCGTGGAAGATCAAAAAAATTTCTTACACCATCAAAGAGATCACCAAAGACAATGTCACGTTAGATGGCAATCACCCACTCGCAGGCATTGATGTTATCTTTAAAGCCAAAGTATTAGACGTGCGTAAAGCTACCGCAAAAGAGATCAAAGAAGAGCACGCAAGATAAATAACACGCAAAAGACCGCTACAGATAAAACCTTCAATTGGCGGTCTTTTTCTCCTCAAATTAAAAAATGGCTGGTAAAAGACAAAGATATTTGTACGCTACGTATAGGTTCTTAAAATAAAGTACCCATAAGGTGAGTCTTTTAACAAAGTCTTTTTCTAGCCATAAAAACGTAGTATTGGTGTTTGCATATCTACTTGATGTTTACATGTAAAGCCTTTTTATACCATCGCTCTTCGATATTGTGTGAAGTCTATTGTATGATTTACATATAATAGTACATAAAATTATACTTATTTGAATTCATTTTTATTGACTACTAGCATAAATAACGTTATAATTTTATTCGTTAAACTTACAAGTTTAACGAATAAAAGGATGCATTATGGATATTTTTGAGCTCTCTTCTTCTCTGCAAAGAACGATCACAACACTTCATAAAGAATTACGCAAGCATATCTCCTTGGTCAGTATCTATTCTATGACAGAGTTAGAAACCATCGCACATTTATCAAAAAACCCTGCTTTGCTACCTTCACAACTTGCGACATTAACACGTGTGAAAACACAATCCATGTCACAAATACTGCATAAACTCGAAAATGATGCGTTGATTCAACGAAAACCTTGTTCAAAAGATAAACGTAAAATCTATATTTCTCTCACTGCGTATGGCACACAAATGTTAGAGAAGATGAAAAAAGATAAAAATGAATGGCTGAAAAATACGATTGAAGCTGTCTTGAATGAGGAAGAAGTTTTACTCTTGGAACAAGCACTCCCTATTTTGCATAAACTCATAGACCAACAAGACTAAGGATATTGCCATGATAACAGCTCTTGATAAGCATACTGCCCTTATTTTAATTGATTTACAAGAAGGTATCGTGCATGTCCCTCGTATTCACCCAAGAAAAGAACTTCTTGCCAAAGTAATAGACCTCATCAATGCTTTTCGTATCGCAACACTCCCCATTGTCATCGTTAATGTTGATCCAACCAATGCACCGTGGACAAAGTCACGCAAAGAGGGTAATGCTCAACATTCTTCGCCAACACTAAGTGCTGATTTTACAAAAATTGTGGAAGAGATTCACACAAAGCCTGAGGATGTTTTTATTACCAAACAGACATGGAATGCTTTTTACAATACACCTTTGCATGAAGCTTTACAAAAGCGAAATATCACAGGCATTGTTTTAGCAGGAATTGCCACAAGTATTGGAGTGGAAGGAACAGCACGCGCAGCCAGTGAGCTTGGCTACAACATTAGCTTTGCAATCGATGCGATGAGTGACTCAATTTTAGAGGCACATCAGCACAGTATTAACACTATTTTCCCTCGTATTGGGGAGATAGGAGATACAGATCAGATTGTTGCAGCATTACGCAATAGAAAATAAGAGCAAAAAATGAACATCAACACCTTCAGGGCTTTTCAAAGCCGCAATTATCGACTCTTTTTTTCAGGACAATCCATCTCTTTGATGGGCACATGGATGCAACGTACTGCCGTTTATTGGGTTATCTACATGCAAACGAACTCTGCTTTTATACTAGGTCTTAGTGTGTTTGCAAGCCAATTTCCTTCGTTTCTATTTTCACTGCTTGGCGGTACGATCGCCGATAGGTATGATCGTTTTAAAGTCCTTCTCCTCACTCAGATTGCTTCGATGGTACAAGCCATTGCGATGACGTTGGTGGTTGTTTTTACGGATTATTCGGTGGTAGAGCTTATTGTTCTTAGTGTCCTATTGGGCATTGTCAATGCGTTTGATGTCCCAGCACGTCAATCTTTAGTACATTACATGGTTGAGCGAAAGGAAGATGTGGGCAATGCGATAGCACTGAATTCGACCATGGTCAATCTAGCCCGTCTCATCGGTCCTGCTGTTGCGGGTTTTATCCTCGAAACGTTTGGAGCAGGTATCTGTTTTATGCTTAATGCTCTGAGTTTTATTGCGGTTATTGTTTCACTGCTTGCAATGAAATTACCCGCGTATATTCCCCAAGCGCATACACAAAAAATATTTGCTGATCTTAAAGACGGTTTGCATTATCTCAAATCAACGCCCTCTCTTGGTGTCTTGGTCTTACTGCTTTCTCTTATGAGTCTGCTCGTACTTCCTTATACAACCTTGTTTCCCATTATTGCCAAGGAAACATTAGGAGGAGATGCGACGATTTATGGGTATTTGAACAGTTTTGTGGGCGTGGGAGCTTTAAGTGGCGCCATACTGTTGGCTTCTTTAAGAACCAATAACAATCTCAGAAAATTACTGATCATCGCTACCACGCTTTTTGGCTTAGGCATACTCTTTTTTGCCCTCTCCCATACGCTCAGCTTTTCTTTTTTATTTTGCACCCTTGCGGGCTTTGGTATGATGTTACATGTTACCATCATCAATACCTTGCTTCAAACCACCTCTTCAAGTGAAATGCGGGGGCGTGTCATTAGCTATTTCGCGATGGCTTTCTTTGGTATGCAACCTCTCGGTGCACTCTTGATCGGAACGATTTCTCATTATATAGGAGCAGAGGAAACTCTTATTTTAGAGGGATGCTCTGCTCTTCTTATCATCGCACTCTTTTTGCCCTACTTATGGAGAAGCATACAAAACGCTAAGAGATCATAACTAGGCTATAATGCTTCCATTAGATTTAAAGGCATTTCGATGAAAAATATTAGTGAAGAAAAACGAATTGTTGTCCTCATAGATGCAGATAATGCCCAACAAAGCAAGATCGAACTGATTCTTGCAGAACTCTCCACCCATGGTCATATCATTGTTAAGCGAGCCTATGGTGACTGGTCAAGCAGTTACCTTAAAAACTGGAAAGAGATTCTCAACGAGCTTGCGGTACAGCCTATTCAACAGTTTGCTTATACAACAGGGAAAAATTCGACAGATGCTTCCATGATTATTGATGCAATGGATCTGCTTTACACCCAAAAGTTTGATGCCTTCGCACTGGTCTCCAGTGACAGTGACTTTACCAAGCTTGCCTCTCGCCTGAAAGAATCAGAGATTTATGTCTTCGGATTTGGCGAACACAAAACACCTATTTCGTTTCGTAATGCCTGCGATGATTTTATCTTCACCGAAAATCTTAGTGTCAATGCCGAACCCCTTGAGGATGTGCCAGAAGAAATTAAAACCACCAATAAAGCATCCAATGACGATGGTCTCAAAGAGCTTATCAAACTACTACTCATCGGATGGGAAAAGACTCAAGATGATGAGGGTTGGGCAAGTGTATCGGCTGCGGGTGCGTACATCAAACGTCAATCGCCTGACTTTGACCCACGCACCTATGGTTCAAGTAAGATCACATCACTTCTTGCCAAACTCGGTGAGCATTTTGAGATGAATCGTTACCCGGGAAAAGGGACAGCAACCATCGTCGATTACCGCCCTATTGTGAAAAAAGCCCCTGCGCCTTCCAAAAGGCGTCGTCGCTGAATTAGTTTTTGAGCTCTAATCCAAGATTTGGTGCGATTGCTCTCATGGCAGCGATCACATCAACGATAAGTTCATCGAGACTCACACCAAGCATGTCTGCGCCTTTTTGAATCACTTCCCTACTCGCACCTGCCGCAAAAGAGGCTGTCTTAAACTTTTTCTTCACCGATGAAAGCTCTAAGTCCATGACTGATTTACTAGGACGAACCAGTGCACACGCAGTAATAAGACCGGTCAGTTCATCCACTGCATAAAGCGTTTTTTCCATTTGACTGTGTGGTTCAACGTCGGTGCAAATACCCCATCCATGGGACATCATCGCGCGAATAATGACTTCTGAATACCCCTGTTCTTTGAGTATTTCCGCACCTTTGTGACAGTGAAGCTCAGGGAATTTTTCATAGTCAATATCGTGCAAAAGCCCAACAATACCCCATGTTTCTTCATCTTCACCCGCTTTGGTTGCAAAGTAACGCATCGTTCCCTCAACGGCAAGACCATGAGTCACAAGCGCATCGCCGTTATAGGCTTTAAGCAAAGCAAACGCCTCTTCTCTTTTTGGCATTTTTATCCTTTACATGTAAAATAGAGTATTTTACCTTTTTCATCCCAAAATTCTTTGCACTATAGCGCTTTTTTTGTGATGTAATACATGATTAAATCTTCTAAAATCATTCATTATTGTGTTACAATACAAACTTTAATTCAATCTTTACAGATTTAATTAATTAATTTTTAAAAAATTGCACTTTAAAGAGACCCTTTATGGTAGATAATATCAACGTTTATCGTATCAACGCAGGTTCCTGCAATGGCTGTGATGTCGAGCTCTTAGCAAGCATCCTTGTTCCTAAATTTGGTTTTGATACCCTTCATTGCACCTACACAAACAATCCTGAAGAGGCAAATATTGTCATCGTCACGGGTTCTATCACCACACGTTCCAAACCTTTTTTAGAAGCTACGCTTAAACGTTTGCCTGATGAAAAAGTCGTGGTTGCGATGGGAATTTGTCCAATAACGGGTGGCGTGTTTCGCGATAGCTACTCTATCGAAGGACCACTCGATCGTTTTGTGAATGTGGATGTCAACATCGCAGGTTGCCCTCCTTCCCCTCAGAGCATTGTGGATGGACTCATTCAAGCGTGTTCGCTTTGGAAAGAGAAGGTGAACGCATGAATGCCTACAAAGGAAAAATCACCTTTAACAAAGAGCTATGCGTGCTCTGCCAAACGTGTGTGTTTGTCTGCCCTGCTGGAGCGATTAATATCTCCTGTGTTGAGCCACACAAAAGCTATGACTTTATTATTTGGCACAACACCTGTACCGTATGCGGTAACTGTACTTATTTTTGTCCCACAGGCGCTATTGCTTTAAGTAATACCTTGGCGGAAGCAACACCGCAAAATGAAAAATACACCTCCATTACTGCCAATATGGTCGAATATGGTGAATGCCAAAAATGTCATGAACCCATGATAAATGTACCTCAAACCATGCTGCAAAAAGGGTTTAAAAACGTGAGTGAAGAGCTTGTATCGCTCTTTAACCTCTGTCCTAAATGCAGACGTGACCATACTTTTGCAAAGCGAGTCCTTTAAATGAAATCTTTACATGTAAAGTTAAACGATATTCTTTCCACACTCAAAATTAATGCTCACTTTGACGTAAAAGGTGACAGTCTTTGGTGCGAGATAGATGCTAAAAATATGCTTTCACAACTTGCAGAGATCTTACAGACAATGAACGCTCGAGTCTGTATGATCACTGCTTATGAAAAAGAAAAGGGGCATGAGCTGGTCTACCATTTTGACCTTGATGGCATCATGCTCAATGTGAAACTGCACATCACCGACAAAAGCGTTCCCTCCATCACGCCTCTGTTTAAAAGTGCCGACTGGACAGAAAGGGAGCTTAGCGAAATCTATGGTATAGCCATCTTGAACCATCCCAATCCCAAACGCCTCTTTTTGGATGAGTCCATTAAGGAGAGCGTACTTGAAGAGTATTACTCGCTCTCTTCAGCCATGAGTGGCAAAGTAAGCCAAGAACTTTGGAGTAAAGTTAAAGCAGAAGAAGGGATCAACCGTGGATAAAACAAAAGTGATTTTAGGACCTTTTGACGTGGCGCTTGAAGAGCCCGTTTACTTTAAAATCGAACCCAACAGTGATGGAAAAACGATTCACAGTGTTGATATGATCAACGGGTTTGTTCATCGTGGCATTGAATCTATCGTGCTTCAACGAAACTTCTTACAAAACCTGATCATCACTGAGAAAGTCTGTGCACTCTGCTCCAACAACCATCCCTTTACCTACTGCATGGCGGTGGAGAAGATCGCAGGACTCAGCCTGCCTGAGCGCGCCCTTTACTTACGTGTTGTGGCCGATGAGATCAAACGTATAGCCAGTCATCTCTTTAACCTTGGTATGCTTAGCCATCTCATTCATAACAAAACCTTGATGACACAGTTTTTAGAGACACGTGAAGATTTTCAAGACCTGAAAGAAGCCATTTGGGGCAATCGCATGGACTTAAGTGCCAATACGATTGGTGGCGTGAAGTTTGATCTGGACGCTACACTGATCGCTTCTATCAAAGCGACGCTGGATAAAAATAAACCTAAAATTGAAGCGTTTATCGCTCTGTTTGAAACTGACCCAACGCTGATCGTGCGTATTGGAGGAGTTGGCGTACTTAGTTATGAAGATGCCCTGAGACTAGGCGTTGTAGGTCCAGTAGCACGTGCAAGTGGTGTCAACAATGATGTACGAAAACGCGCTCCTTATGCCGCATATGCCAACCTACACTTTGATGTTGCACTCCAAAAAGATGGCGATGTGCTTTCACGTGCCAAAGTAAGACTGTATGAAATCTTAGAGTCCATGAAACTGCTCCATCAGGCACTGGATTCCATGCCAACGGGAGATGTTGTACTTCCAACACGCACACACATTCTTGAAGGTGAAGCTGTCTCTCGCACCGAAGCACCACGCGGTGAGCTGGTTTATTATCTCAAAACCAATGGCACCCAAAAACCAGAGCGTATGAAGTGGCGCGTGCCGACCTACATGAACTGGGAGGCGCTTAAAGTGATGATGCCAAACAATAATATTGAGGATGTTGCACTCATTTTTAATAGCATCGATCCTTGTATCTCTTGTACCGAGCGTTAAGATGCGAAACCATTTTATCTTTGCTGACAGTACCAAATGTGTCGGATGTTTAAGTTGTGAGTTAGCCTGTGCGGCCAGTTTTCAAGGCATTACGTTTGAAGAAGCTTATGAAACCAAAGTACCGCTTATTTCGCGTAACCGTGTGATCAAGTTTGAAGGTAAAACGTCCCCTCTTCAGTGTATGCACTGCGAATCACCTTCGTGTTTAGCGGTCTGCCCGCATGGTGTCATTGAAAAAATGGATGATTTTATCAAGATTCATGAGGAGGCGTGTGTTGGGTGTGGGTGTTGTTCGTTGGTGTGCCCATATGGCGCTATTACGATGATTCAAAAAGAAGATCGTCGTATCGCTGTGAAATGCAATCTCTGCTTTAAACGCCCAGAGGGACCTTCGTGCATTCGTGTCTGCACAACCAGTGCTATTTCGGTAGTGGATTATGACGAATACACAAAATTGATGGCGCAAAAAGGCTAAGTTTTTATGCATGAATACTCCATCGTCGCTTCACTCATTGATCTGTGCGAAAAAGAGGCGAAGAGGCATCATGCCAAAGCAATCAAAAGCCTTACAATCAGTGTGGGAAGGCTCAGTGGCATTGAAATTCATTTTTTAGAACAGTGTTTTGATACCTTTAAAGAAGAGACCATCTGCCATGATGCCACGCTGAGTATAGAGCTGTGTGACGTGGTACTTTTGTGCGCCTCGTGTCATGAGCAAAGTGTCGTAAAAGAGAACCATTTTATCTGTCCGAAATGTTATAGCGAGGATGTCGCCATGATAGGCGGACAAGAGTTACATGTAAAAAGTATAGAGATCATAGAGGAATAGCATGAGAGAATATAAAACAATCGCAAAAGCCTATCCAAAAAAACGCCCCGCCGTTGAGCGCATTGAGGATTATTACCCGATCTATCACAACTTTGAAGAAAGTGAAGCCAAGGCGCAAGCAAGCCGTTGTTTGCAATGCCCCATTGATCTTTTACGTGGACTTGAGAGTGAATTCAAGTTTTGTCGCACGGGGTGCCCTCTCAATAACAACATTCCAAGATGGCTTAAAAAAACCTATGAACACGACTATCTAGGAGCGTTTGAGTTCTCCAATGCCAGATCTCCTTTTCCTGAAATTCTGGGTCGCGTTTGTCCTAAAAAAGGACTGTGCGAAAGTTCATGTACACTCGAAAAAACAGAGTATCATGCCGTTTCCATCGGTAATGTGGAAGTCTTTCTCAATGAAAAAGCGTATGAGCAAGGGGCTATTCCTGATTATGGTCAAGCAGATGGACGAAAGTTTAAAGTTGCCGTTGTCGGCAGTGGACCAGCAGGTCTTAGCTGCGCGACCTTTTTACTGCGCTCCAACATTGAAGTGGAAATGTTTGAACGAGAAAACCGTGTAGGTGGGCTATTAATGTACGGCATTCCTAATTTTAAACTTCCTAAAAGCGTCATCTTAAGACGTTTTGAGTGGATGAAAGAAGCAGGCATGAAAGTGCATCTTAATACCGAAGTGGGAAAAGATGTAAGCCTCAGTGAGCTTCAAGAAAAATTTGATGCCGTCTTTTTGGGGCTTGGTGTGCCTAAAGGTCGCAGTGCCGACATGGAAAATGAAGATGCCAATGGGGTTTATCAAGTCATGACCCTACTCACTCAGACGCAAAAAAATCTTTTCGACCATGCGCTTCAAAAATCAATCTTACGCAATAAACATGTTGTCGTTATCGGTGGTGGTGACTCTGCGATGGATGCCCTTCGTACTGCCATTCGTCATAAAGCCAAAAGTGTCACCTGTGTGTACCGAAGAGATGAAGCGAGTATGCCGGGAAGTCGAGCAGAAGTGATTAACGCCAAAGAAGAAGGGGTGCAGTTTATCTTTAACGCACTGCCTAAAAAAGCGATTGTGGATGCTGAGCATCGTGTCGTTGGGCTTGAAATTCTTGAAACCTATACCGATGAAAATAACCGTCTTCAAACTAAACCGCAAAGCTTTCAAACGCTACCCGCCGACAGTATCATTCTTGCCCTTGGCTTTCAAGCTAAACATTTTGACTTTTACGATGAACTCAACCTCGCCATTGGTAAATCCAATACGCTGATTGTGGATGAACATAAAGAGACCTCTCATCCATTTATCTTTGCAGGAGGCGATGTAGTCAGAGGTGCAAACTTGGTGGTCAATGCCGCCCTTGATGGCAGAGAAGCCGCTGTGGCAATCGCACGAAAACTAGGACTCGTTGAGGATCAGAAGCTTTACATGTAAAAGCTTTTGGGTTGATTGCTTCTTTGAGAAACAGAAATAGGCTCATTTATAACATTTGTCATTTTTTTACTACCAAACGCATCTTTTTAAATGAGAGATTAGTAACTTTGCGATACGTTATTCTAAACATATATCAAAGGAGTTTCTATGCTTACAAAAGTTCTCATTACCACACTGGCACTGTGTAGTGTCATGTTTGCGGCAAACTGCACAGAGCGTTATGGCAAGGGCGCACTAGAGATCAAACTTGCAACAGGAAGCCCTGGGGAATTGGGTCTTGTTAAAGCCTTAGCGGAAGAGTTTGCAAAATCAAATGATATGTCACTGTGTTGGATCAAAGCAGGTTCGGGAGAATCTCTCTCATTGCTTAAAAACAAAGAGGTTGATTTGATTATGGTGCATGCGCCAAAGGGCGAAAAAGAGGCTCTTAAAGAGGGCTGGGCAAGCGATCGTTCTCTCATTGGGTCGAATGAATTTTACATTACAGGTCCCAAAAAAGACCCGGCTCTCATTAAAGACTCTTCCAGTGTCGTCGAAGCATACTCACGCATTGCTGCCAAAAAAGCCCTTTTTTATACCCGTGCAGACAACTCAGGAACGCATAAAAAAGAGCTTGAAATTTGGAAAAAAGCCAATATTTCACCTGAAGGTAGTTGGTATACCATCAACAAAGATTTCATGTTAGCAACGCTAAAAAAAGCCGATACCACAGGAGCTTACTTTATGACCGATAGTAGCACATGGGTCGCAGCACAAAAAGAGCTTAAAAACATGAAAATCCTTTTTAGAGGTGATATTTTCTTAGTCAATACCTATAACGCTCTCAAACAAAATGGTTTAGAGACACCTCAAAAAAACATGAGTGCTAAGTTTATTGAATTTGTGACCAAAGGGGATGGACAAAAAGTGATCCGTAGCTTTGGTAAAGAACTTTACGGTGAAGCTATTTATAATGATGCGGAGTACGCTAAAAAATACGACCGCTAATCTATCAAAACGAAGAGAAAGTATTCATATTTTCTCTTCATATTTTTTACATGTAAAGACTTTTAACTGTTTATTTTAAAAAGAGAGTAAAATTATCTTATTTTTTGATACAGATCAATCTTTTATTTTTGCGTATGAAGTAGAATGTGAATTCTATTTCATACAGGAGAAATACAATGAAATCTCTGTTTCTTAGAATGAGAGTTATCCACATTGCAGCTTTTTTGATCCTTCCACTCAATGCCTATTTTTTTACAACCAGCACACTAGGAGCTATCATTCAATACGCTATTGCCGTGATCCTCATCGTGCATGATATTGATGAAAAAAAATGGGGCGTGGATCTCAGTGTTAAAATAAACCAAGCTTTAGCCTCAATGGATCTGACCAAAGAGATCAAGATCAACACCAGCTTCAATGCTGAATCTGCCAGAATGCTTGACTCTGTTGTCTTTTTCAAAGAGAAAATCAGACATGCCATTCTTGGCTTTCAAGCGCATGCCACAACGCACAGTCAAATCTCAGCGCAACTGCAACACATCGTCTCATTTTTTCATGCTCAAACCCAAAAAGAGAAGATCATCATCGATGAGAGTACTAAGCATGTCAACAATATGCAAGTTGTTTTTGACGACATCAGTCACAACGCGCATGCGAGTAAAACACAGATGCAACAGATCGGTACGTATCTTGGCGATACACAAAGAAACATCATCGAATTAGGTGAAAAGATTGCTCAAAGTGTTCAAAAAGAGAATCTTCTCGTCATACAACTCAACGCTTTGAGTAAAGATACCCAAGAGACCAAAAATATTCTCAGCGTCATCGACGATATCGCCGATCAAACCAATTTATTGGCACTTAATGCTGCCATTGAAGCAGCGCGTGCAGGCGAACACGGTCGTGGATTTGCCGTTGTTGCGGATGAAGTAAGACTTTTGGCAGAGAAGACACAAAAAAGCCTTGAAGAGATCAATACAACCATTACCTCCATCGTGAGCTCCATCACCTCCATCAGTCAGCAGATGAAAGACAATGCTTCTGAGATCAACATTCTTCAAGATGTCTCTACCAATGCGAACGTCGTACTTGAGCAACTCGTCAACGTAGCCGATAAAAACATAGCTCTCTCCAATGATATTGCAACAAAATCCATCAACCTCAAAGAAGAAACGGAGCAAATCAAAGAAGCTTCACTGCAAATAGAGACAATCTTTCATGCAACTTATCAAAAAAGTGAAGAGATTATGGAAATTACAACCGTGCTTGATAAATGGGGTGTGACACTCCAAGAAAAACTGAATGAATTTAAAGTCTAAAAGAGAGGTTACATGTAACCTCTCAAACCGTTTTCAAAAAATGATAATGGGTACTTTAAGAAGAAACGCCCCTCTATTTCCATTCTATTTTCAAAAAGCACCACAATCGTTCAAATAAGAGTATAGTGAAAGAGGTTGATAGGAACACTGGCTTTGTAACATCAGTCACAACCCCTCATCGTCCGTATTCTAAATGTCATTTTTTACAATGAGGCGTATTCGAGCGTGTCCTGAGAGGAAGAATCGCTCAATAACATTTGTAAGCCCTGCGCACTTCACGTTTCAACACTTTTTTACTATCTACGTACGAACCAACCCAAGGACAGATGACGTATCACACTAACACGAATAAAATCTACCCTAAAAAAGGATTTCAATGAGCAGTAAAGAACTTTACGAACAAACAAAACAGACGCAACTTAACGAATGGAAAATGGGAATGATCCTCTTTCGAACACGATCATTTGCAGCTAGAACCAATGTTCAAGTGGAACTCAACCAGCATGTTAAAATGCTTGAGAGTAAGCTTGAAGAAGGGAGAAACAAACTTGCAGAGCTCAATAAAACGACAGGAAGCAACTTTGAATCAACTAAAAAAAGCTTTGAAGAGACGTGGGATTCTATTGTCATTGCCTTCGAAGATGCTTCTGTAAGATTCAAAGCTACTGCATAGTTTTCTATTCCATTGTGTGTCGTGCATCTGCATCAATATTTATGATAACAAACAACTAAAGGATCGAATATGAGTGATAAAAAACTTTACGAACAAAAAATACAAGCAGAATTTGACACCTGCAAAGCACAAGTAGATAAATTTAAAGCGGAAGCTTCAGGTGCGAGTGCCAATGCTCAAATAGAGATGCATAAACAGATCAAACAACTTGAAGAAAAAATGAGTGAGGGTAAAACCAAACTTCAAGAGCTTGCCGATGCAAGCGAAGAGAAATTTGATGAGATGAAAAAAGGGGTTGAATCTATTTGGCAATCCACCAAATCGACGCTTCACCACGCTTCAAAACATTTCGGCAAATAATTTTTGCCACTCACGAAGAGAAAGTTCTCCCCTAACTTTCTCTTCGTGTTTTACATGTAAACTAGGAAAGACTACTTTTTCGAAGGGCTTCACGCGAGGCACGGTCTACTAAGGTAAAGTACTGATCGATTTCATCTTTATCGCATGAGAGCTTATGCCCTTTTACTTTCACCAAAGAACACTTCAGTTCATCCATTACCCTGTAAAACGTTTGGTATAACGCGGCATGCTCATGAACCTTCTTCTGTTTTGTCGCATACTCATTGCGCTCAAACCGCTCTCTTCTGCTCGGCAAACCGATAATATTTTGGGAATCGGTGTAAATCACAATCTCATCCGCCAAATCTTTGACCTCGTCCAATGCCCATAGTAACGTCTGAAGTTCAAGCTTCGTTGAAGAGGTTTGTGTAAAGGCTTTGACCTTTACATGTAAAGTCTTAAGCGCTTCTAACGTCGTATTTTCAAGCACAATGAGATACGCGCCAAACCCAACGTGGGTTTGGGTATTGACACTGCCATCGCTAAAAAGTCGTATCACCTAGCCGCTAACGACAACAAAATCATCTTTGTCACCCTTCCAACGCAAGCTATACAAATCATTACGGCGTGCATGTAAATTGCGCACGCTTCCTCGTTCACGTATCTCTTTTAAAAGACTGAGATCAAGATCGGCGACCAAGGTCATCTCTGTATTTGGCGTTGCTTCGGCGATGGTGGCATCGTGCGGAAATGCAAAATCAGACGGGCTAAAGACCGCGGATTGAGAGTACTGAATATCCATGTTTTCAACCCTTGGAAGCGTGCCGACACTGCCTGAAATAGCGACATAACACTCGTTTTCAATCGCCCTTGCTTGTGCACAACGACGCACACGTAAGTAACTGTTTTTGGTATCTGTCCAATACGGCACAAAAAGAATATCAATGCCTTGATCGGCTAAGAGGCGTGGAAGTTCGGGGTACTCGACATCGTAACAGACCAAAATGCCCACACGTCCCACATCGGTTTCAAACACGCAGAGTTTGTCCCCTCCGTGCATGCCCCAGTACGCCTCTTCATCGGGCGTGATGTGCAGTTTTTTCTGTGAATCTTTCGTACCATCACGACGGCACAAATAACTGGCGTTGTAGAGTGTATTGCCATCGTATTCGGGCATACTGCCTGCGATGATGTTGATGTTGTAACGCACCGCAAATTGCCCTATTTTCTCAACTAAGGTGTCTGTGTGTGCCGCAACAGTACGAATCGCCGTTTCAGGGTTTTCATCGGAGCGTAAAGCCATGAGTGGAGCATTGAAAAATTCAGGGAAAAGGACAAAGTCAGCATTGTAGCCCGCCATCGCGTCCACAAAAAACTCGACTTGATCCAAAAACTCTTCGACACTTTTAACACTGCGCATCTGCCACTGCACAATACCCACACGCACGATACCACGATTGACCGTTGGATTTGTATGCGGTTCTTCATAGTCCACATTACTCCACTCCAGAAGCGTGGCATACTCGCGAGATGCGGCGTCCCCTTTGAGATAGCCTTTTAAAACACGCCTGACATGAAAGTCATTGGCCAGTTGAAAGCCTAAAACATGGTCCCGTAGCTCTTTGTCTTTGACGAGTTCAATGTATTTGGAAGGGGTCATCTCATGCGCATGTTCCGCGTAGCCTGGAATGCGCCCTCCCGCGATAATACGTTTGAGATTCAGACGGTAGCAGAGCTCTTTACGCGCATCGTAAAGCCTGCGCCCTAGGCGAAGCCCTCGGTAATCGGGGTCAACAAAAATGTCTAACCCGTACAGCGTATTGCCTTTGGGATCGTGTGTGGAGATGAGTCCATTGTCTGTGATTTGGTTGTAGGTATGGCGATCGCCAAATTTATCATAATCGACGATCAAACTCTGTGCCGCGGCTATCACTTTGCCATCATCTTCAATGCAGATTTGCCCTTCCGCAAACGTGCTCAGTTGTGCGCTAAACTCTGCAATCGTCCAACCCCCAAGAGTGGGGTAAACTCTGTCCATAATCTTTTTAACTTGCTCATAATCTTCGAGTTCTAAATTACGTAGTATCAGTTTGTTTGTCTGTTTTAAATCGTCACTGTTTCCCATAAAAAAATTCCTTTTCTTTTCCAAAATAGAGGTAAAAGTATAAGAGTCATCTTAGCACAGTTTGAATTTAGGCTTGGTTGAATAAATGCATTAATGAAGTTAATCTTTTACACCTATGTGAGTGATAGGAAAGTGTAAAAAGAAGGTTGTCTCTTTATTTGGGATGGATTCAACCCATACTTTTATATCATACCTTTTACAAACAGAATTGACAATATCCAGCCCTATACCAAAGCCTCCCACCGCATTGCTTCGTCTCTCAAAACGCTTAAAAATGCTCTTTTGATTCTCTTTATGAATGCCAATACCTTCATTTTTAACGGTTAAAAGATGTTCTGAAAGCTCAACGCAAATCGCTGTTTGGGGATAACTGTATTTAATAGCATTCGAGAGAAGATTATGGATCACTTTTTGAATACGTGATTTATCCATGTAAACGAATGTTGTTTGAAGTTGTGCCGTAATTATATTGTCCTTTGTGGAAGCTATTTCATTAAAAAATCCAACACTCTCTTGAATTAAAAGGGCAAGATCAAATGACTCTTCAAACACTTCATCAATATCATGAAACGCAATATAACTCAGGCTATTGTAAATTTGAGAAATGAGTTTTGTGCTAATGGAAATATGGTTGATAACACGTATATCTTTAAAAGAGCTTTGCTTCAAGTTTGAAACGCTCATCATTAAAGCGGCAACGGGCGTGTTTAGTTCATGAGAACTGTCTTTAATGAAATGATTGAGCTTTTCAATGCGCAAGTGAACTGGCTTAAGCAACAAACGGCTTAAAAAGTAACCTTCAACACCCACAAAGAGCGCAGATATAACCATCGTAAACAAAATAATAAATTTAAGCCTGAGTATCTCTCGTTCGCTCATGTCTTCATCAACAACAATGTAAGCTACGCCATTAATGGGAGTTGCTAATTGATGAACAGCATAGGGTGTTGTATTTAAATCAAGCAACGGAGTTTTAAAGCTTGAAAAAAGAGTCTGTTTATCCTCTTTTAACAAAGCAACCGTGAAAAATTCTTTGGGTGGATGAAACAGATACGGCACTTTATCCATCTCCGCTTGCATCAACTCTTTTTCGTAACTCATCACAACGGTTTTAATTTCCATTGAACGTTTTTCATGAAGCTTATTGGTTTCATTGTTGTAGTACAAGATAGCAATAATACTCATGAGAAAGAGTGCAGAAGTAACATAGATGATTAAAAATCGCCATAATGCGCCCTGTTCTTCTTTATTCAAAAATATATCCATTCCCTCTAACGGTTTGAATTTTATCTTTTCCAATAATATTGCGTAGATTTTTAATATAAACCCTAATCGTCGCTTCGCTAGGCATTTCATCATAATCCCATAAATTTTGCATCAGCTCTTCTGAGGAGACAACCTTACTTTTGTGGTTACTTAAATAGAGTAAGATTTTGCACTCTTTACGCGTCAGGGTGTAAGGTACTTCATTGACATACAAGCGGTTTTTAGAAGCCATTAATGAAAGATGGGAATCGATAATGATGGCTTGTTCATTGATAAGGTTAAATCGTTTTTGAATGTTTTTAATGCGTAAGTCAAGCTCTTCAAGATCAAAAGGCTTTTTGATGTAATCATCGCAACCATTTTCAAATCCTTTTTTCAAATGAGCCGTATCTTGAAATGCGGTAATGATAATAGCAGGTGTCGTGTCCTTATAGGTACGAATTTCTTTAATAAGATCAATACCACTGAGTTTTGGGACATTAATATCAAGAATTAAAAGATCAAATTTTTGGATACTGAGCGCATCAGAAGCCGACTGCCCATCGCTAAAGTGAGTCGTTTGATGAAGATGGCGATTCAGATGACAGAGTAGAATATCAGATAAAATTGGATCATCTTCTAGCAATAAAATTTTCATCGACCACTTCCTTTTAAGCCAATTATACCATAGCCTTTTGCAAAGCTATGGCGTACACGATGATGGCTTTTTTTTCTCAAAAAGAAAATAATCTACGCTGATTTTTCCTGCGCCAAAGGCACATAGTACCCCAAGAAATATCAGATAGTAAAGAGGAATTTCAAAACCTCCATCGGTTGCACTAAAGCCATTGCTTAAATGAACGCTCAGAATTGCAACCACCATAACAGCACTTAATGGTAACGAAATCCATCTCGTTAACAAGCCTAAAATCAGTAAAACAACACCCACACTCTCAATGCTTGCGCAAAGGTAAGCGTTGAGTAAAGGCAGAGGAATATTGAGTGTCTCAAACCACTCTGCAACGGAGTGAATATCGCTCCACTTCCGTACAGATGGTTCATAAAATCCATATGCCAACATAACTCTGACGCTCAACAATACGATTGATTGCATTGTGTTAACAAGAAATAACCGCATTGCAGATTATTTCTTTTCGCCACCGCATTTAGCAGCACCACATTTGGCATCAGCTGGTTTTTTAGCATCACTCGCTTTGTCGCCTCCGCATTTAGCGTCAGCTGGTTTTTTCATCTCTTTCGCATCTTTCGTAGTGTTCATATCACCACCACATTTACTATCAGCTGCCATAGCGCCACTTACGAACATAGCCGCGATGAAGAGTGCTGCGAGAGGTTTAACGTTTGAAAATACTTGCATTGTAGATCTCCTTTTGGGTTTGGATAGTGACAGTATAATGACATTTTGTGTAGTGAATATGTAGTCGTATTACACAAAAGTTTTACATGCATGTGTTAGAATGCACCCTATGAATAGACGTACATTTATGGCACTGAGTGCTTCATCACCTTTTTTTTTAAGCATAGACGCGTATGCTAAAGATGTTCCTGCTTCTGTGTGGAGAACCATCGAAAGTGTCCAAGAAGTCTTACTGCCTGCAACCGAGCAGATGCCCTCTGCAAAAAATGTCAATGCCCTTTCCTTTTTAATCGTCAATAGCACCAGCTCCTATTTTGATCAAAATGATTTGGAACTTTTGATCGAAGGGGCTTCTGTTTTTAACCAAAAATTTTCTCATTTTTTTCAAGAAAATGCAGAAGCTCAATACCGTATCGTAGAGCTAGCAAGTGAGGATGCGTATTTGGAGCAATGGCTCTCACGGCTGATTTATTACACGCTTGAAGCAATGTTCGGTGATCCAATTTACGGGGGAAACACAGAGGAAATGGGATGGAAATCTGTTTTACATGTAAACGGAGACCCGCGTCCAAAAAGTACCTATGGGAGAAAAATATGACATATGATGTGTGTATTGTAGGAAGCGGCGCAGGTGCTGGGCCTCTTGCTTATGAACTCTCTCGTGCGGGTAAAAAAGTGGTGATTCTTGAAAAAGGAGACATCTACAGTGAAAAAGATTTTTCAAAAGATGAGATAGCCTATACCAAGCGTGATGTTTTTACCCCAAAATTAAAAGACGAATACCATGTCATTGAGAGCTTTGAAGAGGGGAAATGGGTCAAAACACCTTCGTATGAAAATAACTGGAGTTTCTGGAACGGTAGCCTTTTAGGAGGCTCTTCAAACTTTATGAGTGGATTTTTTCATCGCCTCAAACCCAATGATTTTAAATTAAAAACTCTTTATGGGGCTTATGAAGGAGCCACTATTGAAGATTGGCCTATTACGTATGAAGAGCTTGAACCTTTTTATGAACGCACAGAGAGAATCGTAGGTGTCTCAGGCGAGATAACAGAGTACGCGCACCAAGAACCACGCAGTACCACGCAATATCCGTACCCTCCTTTAGCGGAACATCCTATTGTTGAAAATTTTGACACGGCTTGCAAGGCTTTGCATTTTACGCCTTTTAAAACGCCTAGGGCTATTCTCTCAGAGCCCAAGGAAGGACGAAACCCTTGTTATTACTCCAATTACTGCGGTTCGTATGCTTGTTCAAGTGGAGCAAAGGGAAGTTCACGTGCTGCGCTTATTCAGCCCGCTTTAGCGACGGGAAATCTGCATATTATCGCCAATGCGTTTGTTGTGAAATTGGAAACAGATAACACCCGTACCATTAAAAGAGCCCAGTACCTCACACAAGAAGGGACGAAAAAGTATGTCCATGCTAAGCTTTTTATCCTTGCAGCACAAGCGGTGGAGAGTTCGCGCTTATTATTAAATTCAAAAAACAAGGCATTTCCAAAAGGACTTGCAAACTCATCAGGGGCTGTTGGAAAAAATATGGTCTTTTCAGGTGGAGGTATCGGTTCAGGAGAGTTTGATTTAAGCCATTTCAATCAAGAGGCACTGTTACAAGCAGGGCTTTTTGTCAATCGTGCGCTCAAAGATTGGTATTTTACGAAAGAGTTTAAAGGGGGCGTTGTTGATTTTTTATTTGAACATGCCAATCCGATACGACGTGCAAACAGCCTGAAAAGAGAAGATGGGACATTGATCTTTGGGAAAAAACTTCAAGATAAAATTTTTCAAACCTTAACAACAAAAAGGGTACTCAATTTTGAAGTCTTTAATGATTGGATGCCCAATGACAACTGTTTTGTCTCTGTTGATGAAGCATACAAGGACAAATACGGTATTCCTGTTGCAAATATTCGTATAGGAGCACACCCTCAAGATGTCATAGTAGGAGAATTTTTAGCCAAAAAAGCGGTACAAGTGCTTGAGATAATGGGAGCAAAAAATATTACCTACGCTATCTCACCACTACCTCCGCAAAATCTTCAAGCAGGAGGATGTCGTTTTGGAAATGAT
Source organism: Sulfurospirillum diekertiae (assembly GCF_011769985.2). NCBI lineage: Bacteria > Pseudomonadati > Campylobacterota > Epsilonproteobacteria > Campylobacterales > Sulfurospirillaceae > Sulfurospirillum > Sulfurospirillum diekertiae. Next base: position 1,096,740 of record NZ_CP039734.2, on the reverse strand, counting down.
CCGAAAAAACACGTACTCAATCGTTATTGTCAAAGCTATGACATACACAATCTTTTTGTAACCGACGGTAGCTTCATGCCAACGGGAGGAAGTGTCCCTTATACATGGACGATTTACGCCAATGCCTTTCGCGTTGCAGATTATATTCAAAAGAATTTCGACACTTTATTGAAAACGTAAAAAAGATTGGTTTATCTCTTGCTAGATTTATCTTGACTTATCGTGTGTTTGTGCTACTTAATCACTTCTCTACCAATCATCTTCTTGAAGATATGCCCTTCAAAAAGAGTTTACATGTAAGGATTAAAACCTTACATGTAAACAATCACACGCACGAAAATGAGTCCATAAAACCCATTGGACTAATATGCCTAAAATATCGGCGCGGTGGATGGTAAACGATTACTTTCTATCCCTTCACACAGTACGTTATCAACGATGAGATTGCCTTGATGATCAAGCTTCACGCGCCAGATCGTATCGTAGTCGTTGCCTGGCCAGCCAGTATTGGGAAGGTCGATATCCAGTTCTGTTACATTAGTTCCACCGTACGAATCCAAAAGATATTTTAAGAGTGGTCTAATATGCCCTGATTCCCATGCGAGCAAGATCGTTTTATTGGAAAACTTACCGCCTGTAAAGAAAAAATCGCTTGTTTTTTGAGCGGTCGGCACATCGGTTGCCTTTGTCATCAGTTGAAACTCGCTGACCAAAAAATAAGGCAGATTGTTGGCAATGGCAAAAGGCCAGACGGTAAGAGAGGGTCTGACATAGGAGAAATTAAACGCTCCTGTTGCGTGATACCACTGTGCGGGATCAATCGAATAGACCATATCGGGGTTCATTTTACCCTTCAGCGCACGGTAAAGTTCCAAAGCACGCCACTGACCTGCGGCAACGTAATTACCATCTTCAAACTTAAACGCTTTATCCGGATGCGCTTCTGCGTGACGCACGATATAGACCGTTTGATTTTGATTGGCATTGGAAGGAACCACAACATCACTTACACCGCCTGTTCGTTTCGCATTAAAATAGGGCTGAAGCGTATGGTTGCAAAAAGCCTTGACAACCTTTTTGGGCAATTTAGGGTAATCCTTGGATGGTTTGAGTTGGCTATCATAAACCATAAGCTGAGCTTCATCCTTGGGAGAAATTGAGATCGCATAGAGATAGTTTGAGCCTTGATACTCAAGTGGTAGACCCAGTTTATGCCCGTAACGCACATTCAGAGCTTGCATCATCGCATGGATTGTCTCCCATGGCGCGGAGAAAATATAAAACCCTGATTGGTTCTGTTGAATAAGATGCGATACCAACGCATCGTTACTGCCATTCGTATTTTTAAAATCGAGTCCTGAACAATTGGTACAAAACGAAGACGGCACAGAGACATTTTGAGGCACAGAGCCCTCAGGGTATGAAACCTTAATGGGCAATGTATTTGCCGTGTAAAATGATGTTTCACTGATAGGCAACGTGGTTTGGTTCAAAAGAGCAAACTGTTGGATATAGCCAATGGAGGTCATATCGGGATAGTCATGGGAGGTTTGTAAATGCGTCATGGGCGCTAGGGTATAAATACTCGTAGCATTTTTTGAACGAAGAAGGTTCTTTTTCAGGTAGGTTGCCATTTGTAAAGAGCGATTAAGCCCTTGGGGCGTGAGATTGGCGGTATTTTTGTCAATATCGCCTGACGTATGGTACGCTAAATCGGGGCTAACCACAAAAATGAGATTGACATTTTTCTCATCGAGTTGCGCTATCTCAGACGCATTGCCACAACTGATCCAAACCATGATACTCAAGAGCATCAATACACATCGAACGGATGTACTTTTATTCATTTTTTCTCCTTTAGTAAATAAACAGACCTCAGGCATCACATAAGCTCATCTTCTACTGATACGCATCAAAAAAGTGTTTCGCAACCTGCGTGCAAAACTGGAAATCATAGGTGCCATGGTATTCCCTAAGATAGGTCGGCATATCAGTGTCTCGCACATGACCAAAGGTCTGTGCAATGTTCTTATCGACATCGACTAACGCGATATTCTTCATCCCACGACTTCTAAAATCATCGAAGGCATCTTGCGCATGAAAAAATTTAACAACGGGGTCATTTTTTCCTGAACATAACATCATAGGAGCTTTGGGGTCCCAGCCCAATACATCCTGCTTCTTCGCGGCAACAATAGTGCCATTGGCAGGATTTTCTACAAGGTCCCTAAGATACGCTGGCTTAAACATTGCATTTTTGGCCTCTTCTGGCGTTCCTCTTGGGAGCTTTCCCAAATCAAGTGGATAATTTACTATCGGCATCAGTGTCTCTATGGTGCTATCATACGGTGCATTGAAAACATCCGATGCCTGTGCGTAGACATCACCGTAAATTTTCTGCCAAGAGATAATTTGAAACGGCACTAGCGCCTGCACACCACCAATGGGTTGACTCACACCGTTAATCAAAGCCTTAGAGACTTCATACGGTCCAACCAAATGCGCAGTCGCCACGACATTGAATTCTCCTGTATGGTCTGCCTCAATCCTACGCTGTGTCGCCAGTGATGCATGTCCCCCTTGCGAAAAGCCTGTTAACATAACTTTATCACTGAGGGTTATACCACGAAGATGTGCCGTATTGCGTGCTGCGCGGAGTGAGTCCATCACCGTGTTGGCGGTGGTGTCTGCATGCATAAAAGGATGATAGGGATAGTTTGAGCGAGCATACCCTAAATAATAATCGGTTGCGACCACAACATAGCCCTGAGATGTCAAGCGAAGCGCAGAAGTCGTCAGTTTTTAATGTAAAAAAGTTGCGAATTGAAACTTAAACCACCTCTTGATTTTGACTGCCTTGGTTTGAAGATTTAGCTTCAAACTTATAAATTTCTGAGTGTAAAACTCCTGTTTGTTTCTTCTCTTTAAGTCGGTAACTGTCTCCTTGAATATTTATGATATGTGAGTGATGTAACACGCGATCTAATATAGCCGTTGTAACTATTTTATCCCCTGCAAATACTTGAACCCATTGACTGAATACTAAATTTGATGTAAAGATGGTAGAACTTTTTTTCATAACGTTTCGAGATAATCTGAAAAAAGTGATTGGCTTCTTCTTTACTCATATTAAAGTATCCAATCTCATCAATGACCAATACCGATGGGCTTGTGATTGCTTTGAGGAAGCTATCGTATTTCTTCTCTTTTTTGGCTTTGTTGGCATTGCTTAAAAGCTCGCTAATAGTCGTAAACCTAACCTTGTAGCGATGCTGTACGGCTTTATACGCAAGCGCAATAGCAAGATGGGTTTTACCCACGCCACTTTCCCCTAAGAGGATGATGTTTTCATGTTTTTTTACAAATATTAGATTGGATAACTCTTCAATCTGTTTACGGTTCACGCCTACGGAGAAAGTATAATCAAATTGCTCTAGGGTTTTAATAGCAGGAAATCCTGCAAGCTTTGTTAAGGTATTTGTAGAACGCCCCAATCTGCTATCAGCTTCATTGCGTAGCAACTCCTCAAGGAACTGAACATACTGCCAGTTCTCTTTCGCTGCCAAAGTTGCTATATCATGGTATTGGCTCCCAATCGTGGAGAGACTCAGCTCTTTACAGAGCTCTTCAATAGATGAGATCAATTCCATAATACACTCCCACTGTAAATACTAATAGGCAGAACGATATTAGCAACCATTGGGATGAACTCATCGTAACATTGAATATCACGATTAGGAATATAGAGTTTATCGATGTCATGATATGAATTGATTGGAGAATATTTTTTAGCTACACTTTCAATCAAAGCTTTGGGGTGGATTCCTTGATAGGCTTTAGGCATTGGATGCAGTTGCAGCTGCTCCTGTGCCAACAATTCAAAGGGTACTTGCAATGTCGTTTTATGAATACGACGATTGGCTGTTGTATCTAGCCACTTCAGCACTTCTGCATTGGCATTTTCCAAGGTCAGTGCATAGTTTTTCATTCCAAGTTTTACACGCAGTCCATTATGAAAGTTATAGCGTAGATAGTGGTTAAATCTTTCTACTTTTCGTTTGGTCTTAGCACGGTAAGGTTTGCAGACTTTAATGCTAAATCTACAATGTTTGGCAAAGTCTTCAAAGAGTGGGTTGAGTTTATGTTTACCTCGACCATAGCTATTACGTCCTAAAATGACGGTTCGCATATTGTCATATAAACATTCCATTGGAACACCTCCAAAGTAGTTAAAGGCATTCATGTGACACCCAATAAGCGTCTCTATTTTTTCATTATTGACATACTCAACATACGAAGCTCTACTATAACCCATCGTTGCCACAAATGCCGATAAATTATCCTTTGGAAACTCTATCCAATCCACTTGCATCTGCTGGGCAGGTTTGGTTTCAAAGCGAATAATAGGTTCATCACTCTTTGCCCGAGCTCTAAGCTCATAACGCCCAATGACTTGTTGTAGCCAGCGTAAACTTCCATCGTATCCAAGCTTCTTGATCTCTTCATAAATAACCGTTAATGGGATTTCACTTTTCGTTTGCTCTGACATCTCTAGCATTTTTGCAATATGCGGTAAATAGGGATCAACACTATTAATCATGGGAGGTCGATTGATATGGGGAACATAATCATCAGGAAGATTGGCATAACGCCTTACGGTATCTCGTGAAATACCAAGCTTTCGTGCAATGGCACTCTTGCTCAATCCCTCAGCTAAAAACTTCTTTATCATTTTAATTTCACCTTTTTTTAACACCAAACTCCTTTCCGTAAATCTGAAAATGGAGTTTAACCAATCTAACTTGGTTTCTTAAGGTTTTAAATCAAAATGCAACTCTTAAATTACATTTTCAACTGACGAGTTTAGCACTTCGTCTGACAATCATCGCATCATCACCATAAGAGGTAAGGTATATGACACAAAAGTCACTCATCCTCTTCAAGTTTTGAATGACGTCTATCCCTGATTCATCATTTTCAAGTTTGATGTCGCTGAGGATAATGTCAGGTATATTGGTCGCAAAAAGAGTGTGAGCATCTTCAAAATTACCCGCATGTCCTGTGACTTCAAAGCCTTTTTTTTCTAAAATCTTTGTAAGATTCAAGGCGATAAGAGGCTCATCTTCGATTATCATAACCTTAAGCATAGATACTTTCTCACTCGTGTCAAATTTATATACTCATTATATATATTTACAGTGAAATTTGTATTAATTGTAAAGAGGAGATGATTTAGGGTATAAAGACGTATCGAAACTAAAAAAGAAGAGAGCCGAAGCTCTCAACTTATCGAATTGAGTCGAAGAAGAAATCTGTTTTTGCGATCTCTTTTGTCTCTTCATCCAATGCGTCTAAGACGGAGTTGGTAATCCAAGTTAAAAGGTTGAGTGCACCCTCATATCCACTGATAGAGTATCTGTGGAGGTGATGTCTATCAAAGATTGGGAAACCGATACGAATCAATGGTATTTTTGTATCTCTGTACAACTCTTTACCATAAACGTTACCGATCATGAAATCAACAGGCTCTGTAAAGAGAAGGCTTCTTAAATGCCACAAGTCTTTACCACCCCAAATGTGACACTCTTCTTTGAATGTACATTTTTCTAAGATTGCTTGCATCTCTTTTTCCCAGTTTTTACGAGGCGCATTATGGCAAAGAACATGAACTGGAATCGCTCCCATTTCAACCAAGAATGAAACCACACCAAGTAAGAAATCAGGATCACCCCAGATAGCGAATTTTTTACCGTGCATATACGGGTAGCTATCTTGCATTGCATCGACCAGTTGACCGCGAAGTTTTGTAAGCTCTGCAGGAACAGGTTTACCGGTAAGTTCACTGAGTTTCATAACAAACTCATCTGTGCCACCTAAACCGATGGGGTTACATGTAGCGTAGGTTTGTTTCCAATCATTTTTAATCATCTTCGCAGTAGCCTGTGTAGAGTATCTTTGAAGAGAGATAGTTGCTTTTGCAGTGCTCGCTGTTTTAGCAACCGCTAAAGGTGTGCCACCTGCATAAAGTTTGTACTCACCTGCTGGTGTATTCCATTGGTCTTCATGATCACCGATCATAACGATTTTGTCACTGAACATAGAAGCGATTTTTTTCACTTCTTTAAGGCTACCAAGGTATGGCTCAAACCCAGGGATGATGTTGATACGTTCAGCATCTTTTTCAACTTCAACGCCCTCTTCAACCATGTTAAGCTCTTGAAGAATCGCGTTCATCATATTGTCATAACCTGTGACGTGGCTACCAACAAAGGAAGGTGTATGGGCTGCTGGGATTGGTGTGTTATCTAACTCACCCTCAGCATCTTTACGAGCACCGATGACAAACGCGTTCAAGTCATCACCGATAACTTCTGCCATACATGTCGTAGAAACGGCGATCATATCTGGTTTGTAAAGCGCTTTACAGTTACGTAAACCCTCTTTCATATTTGAAAGACCACCAAATACCGCCGCACTCTCACTCATGGAGTCAGAAACACACGGTGTTGGCTCTTTAAAGTGACGTGTAAAGTAGCTTCTAAAGTACGCCACACAACCGTGACTACCATGAACATACGGCATGGTATTTTCAAACCCAAGAGCTGCCATAACAGCGCCCAAAGGTTGACATGCTTTGGCTGGGTTGATCGTGATGTGCTCACGTGCTAAGTTTTTCTCACGGTATTCCCATGTGGTTGTCCACTTAGCAATTTCAATGACTTTATCAGGGTTTGTTGAACCTGCGTTACTTTCAAATTGCTTTTTGTTTTTGAAAACTTCTTGATACTCTGGTTTTAAAAAGAGCTTTTGCCCATTTACTATGTTTTCTACGTCTTGCATTGTGCTCTCCTTAGTTAGATTCCCATGGTGCTTTGGTGTGAGCCCATACTGGGGAGTTCAACGCCAAATCCATGTCTTTTGCAAAAATTGCAAAGGCATCGTATCCATGATACGGACCACTATAATCCCAAGAGTGCATTTGTCTAAATGGTAATCCCATTTTTTGGAAAACGTACTTCTCTTTTACACCGCTTGCTACAAGATCAGGTTTCAGTCTTTTGACAAATTGCTCTAATTCGTACTCGTTGGTATCGTCATAGATCAAGGTTGAGCCACTAAGCTCATCTTTGGTACGTTTATAGTCATCACCATGTCCGAACTCATAACCTGTACCGATAATTTTCATTCCCAAATCTTCGTAAGCACCAATAACGTGGCGAGGACGTAATCCACCGACATATAACATGACGGTTTTGCCTTCTAATTTAGGGCGATACTTTGCAATGACTTTATCGGTCATTTCAGTATATTTAGCGATAACCGCTTCTGTTTTAGCTTGAATTGTCTCATCAAAGAACGCTGCAATTTTGCGTAAGCTCTCTGTTGTTTTGCTTGGACCAAAGAAGTTATACTCCATCCAAGGCACACCAAATTCTTGCTCCATGTGACGAACAACATAGTTCATACTTCGGTAGCAGTGAAGAAGGTTTATTTTCGCTTTTGGAGCGATCGTTAACTCTTTATAAGTAGCATCACCACTCCATTGAGCGATAACACGAAGACCCATCTCTTCAAGTAAAATTCTTGAACTCCAAGCGTCCCCTCCGATGTTATAGTCACCGATGATGGCAACATCATACGGAGTTGATACAAAATCTTTTTTATAAGAGTTATCTGGAAGTACCTCATCACGAATCATATCGTTCGCAATATGGTGACCCAAACTTTGTGAAACACCACGGAAACCTTCACAAGAAACCGCAACCGTAGGCTTGCCAGACTCTTTTTTGTAGCCTTTGGCTACTGCTTGAATATCATCACCAATCAAACCGATGGGGCATTCACTTTGAATGGAAATACCGTTATTGAGTGGGAAAAGTGCATCAATTTCTGCGAGTGCCGCTTTAAGCTTTTTATCGCCACCGAAAACGATGTCTTTTTCATTATAGTCGGTTGTGAAGTTCATCGTTACATAGGTATCAACGCCTGTTGTACCAATGTAATAGTTTCTTCTACCTGCGCGGCTATATTGACCACAACCAACCGGTCCATGAGAGATATGAATCATATCTTTCACTGGGCCCCAAACAACACCTTTACTTCCTGCATAAGCACAACCACGTTGACTCATAACGCCTGGAACGGTTTGTTTGTTACTCTTGGTTGAATCACAAGCACCTTTAACACCCTCTGGCATATCAACGCCAAGGTGTTTTTCTCTACTTTTTTTCGCCTTTTCAGGGTAAGCAGCAAGCACTTCCGCAATTGCGGCTTCTTGTTGGCTTAGCAATGTTTCTGTTGTCATGCTATTTTCCTTTCTATTTAAAAAGTACGCTTACGCGACTTTGACCCTGTAGAGAAGCATATCGTCAAGTTTTTTACAAACGTCTGCTGTTTTACCACCATCGACTGCTTTAGAAACTTCACTCATTTGATACTTGTTGGTATAAAAAATCATTTTATATTCGCCTTCAATGTCTGATTTTTTATAGTAATCAGCCAATGCTGTGAAAAGGAATGAACCTTTTTCAACACGTAGGTCTTCTTGTTTGATACCATCACGGTTTTCACTGGTAAGGACTGCGTAACTAACATCTGAAAGATCGCCAACTTCTGCTGTGACTCTCTCTACGACTTGCTCATGACTAATTTTATTTCCCAAAGATGCTGGGAAGTGGTATCCGCATATAAACATGGTGTGCTCCTCTTTTTATTTTTTTATAACGTCAAAAGGGCAAAGCTCTTTTGACTACGTTTGCCACTGGGGCGCTAAAGCTTGCCAACGACGTTGGCAGAGTTTTCTTCGGTTATTATGCTGTTGCTTTTTTACCGATAGCGTCTGCTTCGACTTCTTCTTCCAAACCAAATTCCATTAACAATGCTTCAAGATCATCCATCTCAAGTGGTTTAGGGATCACTTTAAGATCATTAGCAATGATTTTTCTTGCAAGTTCTTTGTACTCAAATGCTTGGTCTGTTTTATCAGCAAACTCAACAACGGTCATACGACGAAGCTCAGCACGTTGTACGTGGTTACTTCTTGGTACGAAGTGAATCAAGTGCGTTCCGATTTGCTCTGCAAGATGTTTTGCAAGATCGTATTCACGGTCTGTCATACGTGCATTACAGATAAGACCTGCTAGACGTACACCACCAGTGTTTGCGTATTTCAAAATACCTTTAGAGATGTTGTTTGCCGCATACATTGCCATCATTTCGCCTGACATAACGATGTAGATCTCTTGTGCTTTACCTTCACGAATTGGCATCGCAAATCCACCACAAACAACGTCACCAAGAACGTCGTAAGAGACGAAATCTAAATCTTGATCATAAGCACCCTCTTCCTCAAGGAAGTTAATCGCTGTAATAACACCACGACCTGCACAACCAACGCCTGGCTCTGGTCCACCTGATTCTGCACACATGATAAAACCTTCTGTAATATCTGTGTTATCTGGATCAAACTCAGCAGCACCTGGTTTACATACATCTTCAAGCTCTAGGTCTTCAACAGTACCTGCCTCACTTGCTAGTTGCATAATAGTGCATTGTGCTTTTTCATGCAAAATAAGTCGTGTAGAGTCTGCCTTAGGATCACATCCAACGATAAGAATTTTTTTACCGAAGTAGTGCGCCATTGCCGCGAGTGTATTTTGTGAAGTGGTAGATTTACCAATTCCGCCTTTGCCATAAAAAGCAATTTGTCTGAGTTCAGCCATTTTGTTCTCCTTTGTGAGTTTTTATTTCACCACACACTTTTGCATATAGTGTTCCGTAGAAAAATACTTTTGAAAAAAATAAAAAATATAAAGCGAAATATTTACATGTAAAATGTCAATGTTCAAAGGTGAATAGTGGGGTATAATCAATCGCTATATAATATGGAAAAGGAGAAAAGATGCAGGCACTTTTTGAGCATTACAAAACGATTATCCTATTTTTACATATCATCTCAGCCGTGATTTGGGTCGGAGGTATGATTGCGATTAAATTTGCTGTTCATCCTGTAATTCAAAGTATTGAAGAGCCAAAAATAAAGCTTGGCAAAACATTACACATCGTAGGTCGGTTGTTTAACCTTGTCATGCCTTTTATTGTCTTGATTGTTCTTTGCGGGTTTATCATTCTTAAAGGCACAGGCTTATCAGGAGTGGTGGTTCATATAAAAGAGAGTCTTTGGACAATTATGACGCTCAATTATGTCTATATGTACATCAAACGCACACATGCACAAACGCTTTTTGATCGGGGTGATTTTGCAAGTGCCAAAGAACAGGTGCGATTGCTCCCCAATGTTTTATTGCCTCTTAATATTGTTTTGGGAGTTGTCGCTATCTTTTTGGGAGTTATGCTTAGGGGTTAAGGGGTTAAATAAAGGAAATAGTAAATAAAGTGTCCCTTTTATCTTTTGACACAAAAAAGATGACAGGTTTAAGGAGTCCGTTTGAACAACTTGTTATACATTTATTTGCCAGTACTTATTTGGTAGTATCTTTCTACGTTTTTAGTTACTTCGCCCCATTTAGATGATTTAACTCTGGCTTGGTGATTATCAAAAGCAGCTTGATTCACGAACTCTTCGTAGACATTAAATTTATTAGGATTAACTGCATCAGGTGTTACAGTAAAAGTTAAGCAACCAGCCTCTTTTAATGTGAGATTCTTATGAGTAATAAGCTCACGATTTACAACCTCAAGATCCGAATCAGGTACGACTATAAATCCCTGCAATGTAATCTTTTCCAACACCGAACTCCTGAAACATATAACGGTTAAGCTCACTGGCAGGTTTACCTGTCCAATTTCATGACTTTAGGAATCAGGGCTAATTTTTTAACTTTTCTACCCTAAGCCTATTTAACACAAACTCCAACACCCGACAAAAATAATATCGCTTTCATCTTTAAAAATAAGATATTGAAAGATAGGCTACTTTTTTTTACATGTAAAAGATTGACAGTCTGGTTCCCTTAAAGTAGCCTCCTCCCCATTTATCCCTATGTATACGACTCACTGACGCATAATGTTCCATCTAGTAATTTTTGTGCTTTATCTTTTCTCCTTACAACGCCTTTGTAACACACATGATGTAGAATTAAACAAAAGGAGTCGACATGATTTTATTGGCTAAAAAAATTCAACATTTTGTTGATCTCATTGTTGCTAAGTCACTTTCACAGAATGAAGAGGAAATTTTTAGACTCAATCATTATGTAGCGTATCATTTAAATTTTAGGAGGTCAAACTTTCAACTTTTATTCTTAGCTAATTTCATAAACCAAACATATCCATACAAAAGGTGGCAGCAAAAAGCACAATATCTATATAGCAAATTGACTTTGAATCAATTTTCATCTAAGATAGTTTAACTAATTGCATATTTTTATATAAAATTAAATAGACATCTTGCAAAACTCAAATAAAAGGCACTAAAAATGCTTGGCAAGAGGCATGAAAAAATATGAACAAATGCAAAAGCATAAACCCAAAGATTTTAAGCGCCATATTGGCGTTAATGAAGAGACATTTAACGCAATGATAGAGGTGTTTAGGCAATACGATGAGAATCGTAAAAAAGGATTAGGTGTAGGAGGGAGGAGATCTCTTTCACCAGAAAATAAAGTACTTTTGATGCTTGGCTATTATCGTGAGTATCGCACCCTTGAACATATTGGATTTGATTATGGTGTGAGTGAATCAACGGCTTCAAGGATTGTATGTGAAGTAGAAGAAGTGTTGATTAAGTCTGGTAGATTTTCATTGCCAAGCAAGAGAGAACTCTATAAAAGTGATGTTGCCCTCTCTTTTGTTGTCATTGATGCGACAGAAACGCCTTGTCAAAGACCCAAAAAAAGCAAAGAGAGTACTACTCAGGTAAGCAAAAGCGTCATACCCTTAAAGGACAGATTGTGATTGATAAAGAGGAGAGGATTATGTGTGTGCATACCGCTAAAGGTACGACACATGATTTTAGACTGTTTCAAGAATCTAATCTCCCCTTGATGCCCAAGACCTGTGTTTATGTTGATTTGGGATATCTGGGTATTGCCAAAGAACATAGCCATTGTCAAATTCCCCATAAAGCCTCCAAACTTCATCCTTTGAGTGAGGAGCAAAAAGAGGAAAACAGACAAAAAGCAAGTGCTAGAATATGTGTTGAACATGTGAATGCTAAAATCAAAACATTTCAGATACTCACCCAAAAATACAGAAACAGAAGAAAACGATTCAATCTACGCTTTAATTTGATATGTGGATTAATCAACTTTGACCGTGGTTTTGCTGTGGAATACAAATGAGTTTTGCAAGATGTCTAATAAAAAAAAGGGGGGGGGTTTACGATGATATTTAAATCAATTCAAACTAAGATTGTTGTGATAGCTGGGCTTTGCCTGATTTCAGCCGTTATCCTATTGGTGGGGTATGGGTTGTATTCATCTAAAAGCACACAAGATGTGGTTTCCAAGGAGGTTTCTTCTTTGTTGACTGAACTCAATATGGAGAGACTGCAAAATTTAGCCGGCGAGCAAAGTGGTACCATTCAGTCCGAATTGGAGTTGGCTTTGGATGCTGCTCGTACGATGGCTAACACCTTTGAAGTGAGTAAACTTAAACATAAAGATGGTAAAGGCGCTCTGGACATTGGCCGCGATCAGCTCAATGCTGTGCTTCTCAATGTATTGAAAAGTAACACAAGCTTTAATGGTACCTACTCCTGTTGGGAGCCAAATGCGATCGATGGATTTGATGACAACTTCCGTGTAGACAAAGACGGCAACAATCCAACTACCGGACGCTTTACCCCCTATTGGACGCGTGATAATAAAGGCAAAATTGCCGTTCAACCTTTAGTAGAGTACGACACCTACGACAAGCATCCTAACGGTGTTCTTAAAGGAGGCTGGTATATTACCCCACGTGAGCAGAATAAAGAAAGTGTGCTTGGACCATTACCTTATATCGTACAAGGTAAGCAAGTATTCCTCGCAACGATGTCTGTGCCTATTAACGTCAATGGTAAATTTTACGGCGTTGCAGGGGCGGATTATAACTTAGATTTTGTTCAGAAAATTGCCGAAAAAGTTGATGCAGAATTGTTTGAAGCTCATGGACAGGTATCCATCATTGCAGACAATGGTCTGTTGGTAGCCCAAAGCGAGAATCCTGCTATGATCGGGGGTCATTTTAAACAAGTGATGCCTAAAGGGTGGGAAAAGATTTATGAAGCTATTCAAGCAGGTAAAGCGTTAGTTCGTATCAACAATGATAGTGGCATGATAGAAGCGGTTGCGCCAATCAAGCTTGGACAGACAGGTAAACCTTGGGCGGTTCTGATTCAAGTACCACAGGAAATTATATTGGCTAAAGCTTTGACGCTTGATAAAGATATGAGCGATCGACTTTACAGTAATGCTTCGTTGCAAGTTGTCGTTGGTTTTATCGTTGCTTTACTGGCTATTATTGCAATCTATTTTCTTACCACCAGTATTATTGCCAAACCTCTTTTAAACCTTAAAGAAACTGCCCATGATTTGGCAACGGGTGATGGTGATTTAACCAAAAAATTAGCCATTAAATGTCACGATGAAATTGGTGATGCTTCCCATGAGATTAACCAATTTATCGATAAAGTTCACTCAACCATCAAATTAGCAAAAGACACCAGTTCTGAAAATGCATCGATTGCGCATGAGCTCTCAGCGACAACCCTGCAAGTGGGTAAACGCGTGGAAGACTCTTCAATCATCATTTCTCAAGCCACACACATGTCAAGCGAGACCAAACAAGAAATTGTCTCTTCCGTCAATGAAGCAAAAGCTTCAAAAGAAGAGATTGTTAAGGCAAATAATGAACTCCAAAGTGCTCGTAAGTTCCTTCAAAAACTGGGACAGCGTGTTCAAGAGAGCGCGCAAACAGAGCAAGAACTTGCACAAAAAATCCAACAACTTAGCTCTGATGCCGACCAAGTTAAAAATGTTCTTACCGTCATCAGCGATATTGCTGATCAAACAAACCTTCTAGCACTCAATGCTGCCATCGAAGCTGCACGTGCGGGAGAGCATGGAAGAGGCTTTGCAGTCGTTGCCGATGAAGTACGCACCTTAGCAGAGCGCACCCAAAAAAGTTTGGTTGAAATCAACGCAACCATTAATGTCATTGTTCAAGCTATCACGGACAGCTCAGAGAGAATGAATGTTAATTCAACACAAATCCAAGAATTAAACGCGCTCGCGGGGGATGTGGAAAGCAAACTGGATAACACTGTTTCTATGATGAATGTTGCAACCAAACTCAATGAAAAAACGGTCAATGACTACATTCAAACAGGTGAAAAAATCGATACCATCGTTTCCAAAATCGAAGAGATCAATACGTTAGCAACGCAAAATACCAGAAGTGTGGAAGAAATCGCAGGGGCGAGTGAGCACCTCAATGAACTCACCACACAACTCAACGCCATCCTCAATAAATTTAGAACATAAGTTAAAGCCCTATTTTAGGGCTTTAATCACTTGATTTTCATGCCACGTAATCCATCAGTTTTGTTGAAAAAAGCGTTTGAGCCATGTGTCATTCGGCGCTAGCTACTTTTTAAATTTTTCACTTTACATGTAAAAGATTTATTGTCTAATTCTTTAAGAGTAACCTCGATAAATGCGTAAATGAGGACAGTTTCCACCTTTATCTCTTTACTCACTTTTTGGGAAACTTTGCATCACTAGCGCCAGAAGGTAACGAAGAATAGCCTGCAAACCCTGGATAGCCCGGATAACCAGGGTACCCTGGATAACCGGGATACCCTGCGTACCCACGATAAGGCTTGTTTGAGAAATAATAAAAACGATTTCCGTTGCAGACTGTTCCTAAGTAATCGCCATCTGTTGTTACGGCATCGTCATCGCCCCAAGGAAACCACCCAACCCATTCTGCCTCAGAATTGAAAAGGTTTTTACCAATTCGGAAAGCTATCCACTCACCACTTGAATTAAAAAGATTATATACGGACAACATACTCTCTCTCCTTGTGCACCTAACTATTTATTCAACATATATCATACCATAGGGGTAAGGGCTAAACTTTTAACTTTTCTACTCTAAAGAAATAAAAGTGACAGGCTACTTTTATTTACATGTAAAAGATTTATTGTCTAGTTCCGTAAAAGTAGCCTGTCACCTTTGTCCTTTTAGCATAATTAGAACCTGAGATTACTAATTAGCTTTTCGGCTCCAACTGAATTGTCTTTTTCATTTAACTCTTGCCATATTGCATTCAACTGTTTTTGTTTTGGTACAAGAAGGCTCAAGAAATGCTTTTTTGTTTTACTGTCAATCTTGCCAGCAAGAATTGAAAAATCAATAAGACTAATTGAAACATCAATTTTATCAGAGTGAACTATATGAAGATGCGGAGCATTGTGGCTGACATTTTCTTTACGAATTTCAACACGTACTTTGTCTTGCCGCATCACGAGAAATTCTGGAACAAATTGATTACCAAATAATTCACGTTTTCGTTCTTTTTGCGCTCTTTCTTCTGCACGATAAATTCCATCACACAGTTGAAGAAAAAAATCTTCAGTATTCATATTTTTCCTTGCTAGATAACGTTAAAAAATTTAGAAAGAAAAAGGGGACAGGCTACTTTTTAAATTTTTCACTTTACATGTAAAGATTGAATTTTCTAATTTTCCAGTAGCCTCGTCACATTCTACTACTAATGATGCATCACAGTTAAAACAGCATTTGTCATGTCATCAATAAATTGATTATTTTTAAAAGGTATGAGTTTTAGGGGTCAGGGCTAAACTTTTAACTTTTTTGTACGCTAAGCCGATTTGACGCAAACTCCAACACCTGTCAAAAACATTATCTCTTTACAAACAAAATATATCGTTTTCAAGTTTTTACATGTAAAAGATTTATTAAGATTGCACGTTATTTTTATTGGCATTTTTTGCCATATAGAGTAATTGATCACATCGTAAAAAGATGCTATCTTTGGTATCTTCACTTTGATAGGTGGTTACTCCAAAACTACATGTCATATTGAGATTTTCTGCAAAGAGATTTTGAACAATTTCTTTTCGAATCAATTCCACTTTTTCTACGGTTGTGGCAAGATTACTTTCGGGAAAAATGATCATAAACTCTTCACCACCCCACCTTGCCAACACGTCACTACTTCGAATCATCTTTTTTACAAAAGCACTCATATCCATCAATGCCTGATCACCTTTCTTGTGACCATATTGATCATTAATCGTTTTAAAATTATCAATATCCATGAGCACTATACTCAGCGGGTACATATACCGTCTAGCCCGATCAATCTCTTTATCCAAGAGTCGTTCAAATTCTCGTCTGTTCAATAAAGATGTTAGAACATCATGAGAGGCGTTATAATGGGCTTCTTCTATCTGTAAATTAAGTTTTTCATTGATTTCATTGAGCTCTTTTGTTCGCTCTTTAACGAGCATTTCAAGTTGAGCATTATCATTGGCTAAAAGTTTATTTTTTTGAATCAAACTATCTCTTAAATGTTTAGCTTCATGGATGTTCGTATGCGCACCAATCATGCGAAGGACACTGCCATCTTCTTTTCTTTGCACAATTTTTCCACTGTCTTCTATCCATAAGTATGAACCATCGCATTTTCGACATCGATATATGATTTGGTATACATCACTTTTACCCGTAACATATGCTTCAAAATGAGCCATAACATGAGGATAGTCATCTTGATGAATAATATCTTCCCATGTAAAAACATCATTTTTGCATGTATCATAGTCATATCCTAACATATGAAACCAACCAATACTACGATAAACATGCCCTGTAGTGATATTCCAATCCCAAAAGCCTTGATTTGAAATATCCAGAATATGATTTAATGTAAAATCAGCGTCATTGATGGTTTGATGCGTATATGTCTTTTTCATGGAATTATTATACATAAAAAATGTCAAGCGAAGGGGAAATGGACTCTTTTCTTCACCATCTGTTTGCATCGGTATGAAAAGAACACACAAAACAAAAATGCTCAGGATTTGACTTTTCAACAATCGTTGTTTATAAGATATTTTTTTATAAAATATCCTTTCAAAAAATATACAAAGAATCCAAATGAAAACAGAAAGATTAAGACTACGAGACATCAATCGAGAAGATAGCCAAACGTTATATGAACTTATTTTTAGTGATAAAGATGTCATCAAATATACTTTTGGAAAAGATCATATTTCAGAACAAAATATATATGAGTATGTCAAACAAATAGGCTTAAAAGTTTTAGAAAACAATAGTACAAAAGCAATCATTGGTTTAGCAGGTGTTCTACCGTGTTCTTATTTGCAAGAAGATGACTATGAATTCGGTTTTATCTTAGCAAAAAGATTTTGGGGACTAGGCTATGCAAGTGAAATTGGTAAAGCTCAAATTGAATCAATCAAAAATTCTTTATTTAAAAACAGAGCGATTGCAACAGTGTATCCTGAAAATGTTGCTTCTATCAAATGCTTAGAAAAGCTTGGACTCAAATACGAAAAAACTATTTTGACAAATAGAGGAGAGAGGTTAGTCTACCTCTTGAATTTTAAGTAGCTCTTTTACTTCAATAAAACTATAAGCTCATAGGAACAATCCCCATTCTCACCTTTATTCTTATGACCTATACTTTAACAAATTGGCAAAAGTTAAAAGTTTAGCTCCGACCCCTTTTCTCTCGTGCGTGTAAGCAGCGCTCAAAGAAGCCAATGCCTAAATAACCAAAGAGGCTTTACATGTAAAGCCTCTTTTTAACTCATCTGTCCTATAAGCTCAATACTCAGTATATCAAGAGCTTCTCCACGTTCACGCAATTTTTCGATCAACAACGCCTTGCGTTCTGCATTCAAATTTTGCCCTGCTTTGATTTTTAATGAGATAGATTTTGGACTTAATTGAACAATACCTATCGTCTCTATAGCTTTTTTATACATGGGATTTTCGACTTCAATCACATCGTATTTTCCATCTGGTTGCAATTTTTGCATGAGCGCATTCAGAACATCGCACTTTTGTTGCGCATCGTCTATACTTTCCACATGACCTGAAAAATGCGCAGAGATAAACAGTTGCGTGGCAGGACAAGCGGAGCGGGTATTGCTAAAATACGAAGGAATTAAAGACAGAGGCTTCACCACACTAAAACTTGCGTTTGTATTTTTTGCCATTGTGTCCATCTTACGTCCTTCTTTTGAACCATGAAAGCAGATGCACCCATCATGCCATACAAAATTCAGTGGTACACTGTAAGGCTCATCACCATCAATCAAACACAGCGTTCCATACTCACAGCTCGATAAGAGTTCTTCTAAGAGTTTTGGGTCGTTTACTTCAAATTCTGCTCGTCGCATCGTTTCAATCCTTATACTTTTTCATAAAATATTTGGTATTATAATCCCAAACTGTACTGGTTACAAGAGCCAGTTTGTTAAAAATTTTAGGGGACAGTTATGTATGTTTTAGACAAAGAAAGCAATAAGCCGCTCTATTTGCAACTCTACGAAGCCATGAAAAAAGAGATTGTAACGACGCTAAAATATGGCGACAAACTCCCCTCAATTAGAAACGTCGCTTCGCAATATTCCATTAGTAAAAACACGGCTGAGTTGGCGTACAAACAACTTTACACGGAAGGATATATCGAAAGTGCGCCCCAAAGTGGGTATTTTGTTGCCGATATGCCTTTAGAACAAGACCCGCCAATCAAAACAATTTACATGCTCAACACAAAAACATCGCCTTCGATACGTTATGATTTTATTCCCGCAAGACTGACGCCTGATGCGTTTCCCTTAAAACTCTGGAAGCGGCTTTTTATCAAAGCGATGGGAGCGGAGCTTGATTTTGGAGCGTACGGCGATAGACAAGGTGAAATCGGCCTTCGTGAAGAGATAGCACGCTATTTGATGCAGTCGCGTGGCGTAAACTGCGATGCTGGACATGTCATTATTTGTGGCGGTTTTGCCGATTCGATGCACATTTTAGCGACGCTTTTAAAAAAACAATGTAGCCATATTGCGATTGAACATCCGGGTTTTCCGATTGTCCGTTCTCTCTTTAATGATTATGGTTATACCACGGTGCCCATTCATGTCGATCAAGATGGTTTAGTCATCGATGAGCTTGAAGTATCGCCTTCAAATCTGGTTTACATCACGCCCTCGCATCAATACCCAACGGGAGTGAGCATGCCCATTCGTAACCGCATACGACTTCTGAATTGGTCAAAACAAATAGGAGGCATCATCATTGAAGATGATTACGACAGCGAACTGCGGTATCAAAATCGCCCGATTCCATCGCTCCAAGGCTTAGATAAGGACGATAGAGTCATTTATGTCGGAACCTTTTCCAAGTCGCTCTCCCCTGCCCTTCGTGTCAGTTATCTAGTCCTTCCACATCGGTATCTTGATAAGTATAAAATGTTATTTCTTACCCGTCACCAACGCTGTTCCGTGTCGCTTTCAACGCAAAAAACTTTAGAACTTTTTATGGCGGGTGGACATTGGGAGAGGCACTTGCGCAAAATTCGCACGCTCAATCGCAAAAAACACGACGTGATGAAAGAAACCCTGCAAAAGACGTTTGGCTCAATGATTGAAATCATCAGCGAAGGCGGAGGACTAGCCATTTTGATGCGCCCCACGCACACAATTAATTTAAATGTTTTAAGACAAAACGCTTTAGAAAAAGGCATAAAACTCTATCTTGCGAGTGATTATTACGGAAACGATTGGGAAGCTATCCGCATGGGATTTGGAGGATTGAGCGAAACAGAAATCCGCGAAGGAGTCGCACTTTTAAAAGAAGTATGGATGAACACACTAGAAAAAAAAGATCAAAATTAAGTTCTTAACTTTTTTTGATACAAAAATTCTTACATGTAAGAGTTTAGCAAGCACTAGAAGTTTAGGGGTCAGGGCTTGAGTTTTAACTTTTACATGTAAAGCCAATTCAACCCAAACTCCAATGCCTGTCAAAATAATATCTCTTTGATCTTTAAAACCAAAATAGAAAATCACCCAAACTTCTTTTTCAACGCTTTACATGTAAAAAAGAAACTTCTGCCTACTTATTGCACAGATGGCTAAGAAACCTTTTGATACAATATCGTATTATTTTTTTTGGAGTCTGTAATGAGCAGTATTGTTTTTTTAAACGGAGATTTTTGTAAAGAGGAAGATGCGAAAGTATCTATTTTTGATCGTGGTTACCTTTTTGGTGATGGTATCTACGAAGTGGTACCTGTTATCAATGGTAAAGTGATTGACAAAGCGCCTTTCTTTGAGCGTTTTGAAGGAAGTATGAGCAAAATTGGTCTTAAAGCACCTTTTTGTAAAACAGAGATTATTACCATCTTAGATACGTTGATTGCAAAGAATGACATCGTCGAAGGTGGTATTTATATGCAAGTCACACGTGGTGTTGCACCTCGTGAATTTTATTTCCCTGAAAATACCCCAACAACGTTTATGGCGTTTACCTTTAAAAAAGAGGTTATCAACCATCCTCTTGCAGAAATTGGTGTGAAGGTTGTCAGTTGTGCGGACATTAGGTGGAAAAGACGTGACATCAAGTCTATTTCACTCTTAGGTCAAGTCTTGGCAAAAGAAGAAGTCCACCAAAAAGGCGCATATGAGGGTTGGATGGTTGAAGATGGTTTTGTCACAGAAGGAACGTCTTCTGCGGCATTTATCATTAAAAATGGCGTGATTATCACACGTCCACTTTCTCATGCTATTTTGCCAAGTATTCGTCGTAAAGTGTTGATGGAAATCACGCATACCCATGGTATCAAAGTCGAAGAGCGTCTCTTTAGCATTGAAGAAGCACTCAATGCCGATGAAGCGTTTATGGCAAGTGCAACCGTTTTCCTTCTTCCGATCATTGAGATTGATGGTAAGCCTATCGGTAGCGGAAAACCTGGTGAAATGGTTAAAAAACTTCGTGCATTGTATGTCGAAGCCGCTCTTAAAGAAGCTAACGCGTAAAACAATATCAAGGGCAATAAAACTTTTCTATTGCCCTCATTTTGCTTTACATGTAAAAAGGAGCCTTCTTTCCTGCATTTTAGAATGTACACTTTAAGGAATAACAACTATTATGATTACACTTGCCAAAAACATTCAGTATTTTGTTGATATTATCGTTGCCAAATCATCATGTCAGGACAAAACGGAACTTTCAAGACTCAATCATTATGTTTGGATTACCCTTTTGATGGCACCAGTAGCAC
Source organism: Sulfurospirillum diekertiae (assembly GCF_011769985.2). Lineage (NCBI taxonomy): Bacteria > Pseudomonadati > Campylobacterota > Epsilonproteobacteria > Campylobacterales > Sulfurospirillaceae > Sulfurospirillum > Sulfurospirillum diekertiae. The sequence continues at coordinate 1,075,454 of NZ_CP039734.2, read as the reverse complement.
TAGGAACGAGCGCTTACAATGCTTATATCCACAATTTTACATTGTCTTTTTTGGTGATTCTCTTTTCCACACATCTTATCGGATCGTTAGTCTTTATTCCTAAGATGAAAGAGACATCTTTAATCTATCATATTTCCAACTTACTTTATGCTTTTTTAATTCTCTATATGATTTTCAATGCTACCGATACAGACAACTCACGTATTCTTTGGGCATATGTTTATCCTATTGGAACCATATTTTTATTTGGCAATCGTCTTGGTTTTTTGTACAGTTGTGTGCTTTTAGGCATGATCATTGGACTGTTTGGCATTGTCCCCGAAATTCATACGACGTATAGCATTCCTTTTCAAGTGCGTTTTAGTGTTACTTATATGACCGTTGCATTTATTAGTAGTTGGGTTGAGTATCATCGTTCACGTTATCAACAAGAGTCTATGAAAAGCCACAAAGCACTTTTTTTAGAGCAAATGAATCTCAAAGAAGAGATAGGACAACGTATTGAATTAGAAAAAGAACTGCAATACCTCGCCCAAACCGATACCTTAACAGGTCTCCATAACCGTCGGTATTTTCTCGAAGTAGCCGAACAAGAGTTTACACGCGCTGTACGTTACAACGGTTCTATCTGCTTTGCGGTTCTTGATGTGGATCAGTTTAAGAGTATTAACGATACCTTAGGACACCCTATAGGCGATGCTGTATTAAAAGCGCTTGCCAAGCACTGTTTAAAAAGTTTGCGCGACACAGACATTATGGCTCGTATTGGTGGTGAAGAGTTTGCCTTTTTACTTTTACATGTAAACGAAGAGCAAGCCAGAGCTAAGATGGAAACCTTGAACAAAGAGCTGAGCAGCCTTGAAATACCTTATGATGAAGGCAAAATTCTCAATTTCACTGTCAGCATTGGTTTAGCGATGTATACCCCTGAAATTAAAAGGCTTGATGAGCTTTACATCAAAGCCGATGCAAAACTCTATGAAGCAAAAGATGCGGGTCGTAATTGTGTTCGTTAATGTAAAGATTGTTTAGCAAAATTGTCTTTTTTGCTCGCACCGTTGATGTCATAACCATAACGGTTGTATCCACCGATGAAGATTTTTTGTGCGGGATCGAAGCTTTCAGAACATGCTTCTTTATCATATTTCACAACAAATTTTTTCTCATTTTCTTCAACACTTAAATAGTATTCAACCCCTTTATCGACCATCGCAATTTTGGAAAAGTCTTTACATTGCTTTTTCAAATCATCTGGCAAGGTATGGTATTTATTTAACTCGGCGAGAATTTGTTTGTACTGAGTCGTTTTTGAGTGAAAAAAGACTTTATTTTGCTCAGCATGGACATTTGTCACAACAAGCGATAGATCTTTTTGCGTAAAAGTATGCGGTAAACTAGGTGCTAAATTTTGAGCCATAAACGTTGCATACATCTCAGGAGTAATGTTAAATGGCAACGCCATCTTAGGAGTCTCAGCATACACACACGCCCCTAAAGCTAAACCTAAAATCAAACATGCTTTTTTAAGCGTTTTCATTCCTCAAATCCTTCTATATTTTGTAGTATTGTAACGCATTATTATGAATCAATCGTGAATAGCACACTCTTTTTCCTGAAAATAGATAAAAAATCCAAGCCCAATAAAAACTAAAATGATACCTAGCCATGCTTGTGCATTGGGTAGCGCTGTACCTAAAAAAAGCATCTCGCCTAAAAGAGCAAAGATCACCTCACTGGATTGGGTTGCATCGACAGCGGCAAGTTCGCTGGACGTATGCGCCTGATGACGTGCCAATAAAAAAAGTGTGGTCGCCACTAAACCTGAAAGAAGTGCCACTAAAGAAGTATTGAGCACTTGCCCCATTGAAGGCATCGGTGGATCAATAAAAAGAACCAAGACAATCCAAAAAGGCAACGAACCTAAAGAGAGGAGTAAGACTTTGTTAAAAGCATTCTCCAACAAAGGTGAGTCAATTTTAGGAAAATGTTTATGCCCATGTTTGGACTCCCAAACAAGCTGATTACCAAACGGATAGCAAAACGCCGCAATCAATACAGGAAAAGCACCTTTTGCAAACTCCACAAAGTGAAAGGTCGTGATATGAGACGTGTTGATAAGACCAACTCCTACCACAACAATCGTTGAAAAGACCCAAATGCGCTTAGGAAATACCCTACCAAAAAACATCAAAACAAACAATGAAGCGATAATGGTCAACTGCCAAGTTGCCGCAATGACCCAACCCGGTGCATAATCGGCACTAAAACACAAAAGAGCGTAAAAACACCCAAAGCCGATACTTCCCGCCACCGTCCAAAAAAGCCAATGTTCCACATAAAGTTTCAAAAGCGCTACAACTGTTTTACGCCCCTGAAAAAGGCGAATGACGATGAGTAAAAACAGTATCATAAAAACATAACGCAGTGATGCTGACCAGACCCAATGCCCTCCTTCTAAACTCATCAAACGATTGAGCACAAAAGTAGAGCTAAAAAAAAGACCCGATACCAAACCAAGAGCGATCAATGCTGCCATATATCTTTCCTAAAAATTCTATAACTAGAACACCATTATACCCATACTTACGCCAAAGCAGTGGTTGAAAAATAGGCTTTTGCACTTTACATGTAACCTAAAATTGATTATGATAGAATTGTTTCATAAAGGAGACTAAATGGAGAATGAGGCACGCTATTATGAACAGTTTTATGAAATTCTAAACCGTTATTCGCCCATTAGTGATGATGCATTCGAACTCCTTAAACCCCATCTCAAACTCAAGTGCATACCAAAAGGGACGTTACTTCAAGACAACTACACACCAGCAGCACATGCGATCTATTTTATTTGCAAAGGATTGTTGCGCACGTATTATCTTCATGAGCAAAGCACGATCTACACCAAAAATCTCTTTATGGAAAACTACTTTTCTGCCTCAGTTGTTTCGCTTTTAAGTGGTGAAAATTCCTATTTGTGCATTCAGGCATTAGAGCCAAGTACCATCATCGAAATTAATTATGAAGGCTATCGTCATCTTATTGATACGCACGATGCTTTTAAAAACTTTTATATCCGCTACCTTGAGCAAAATTGGATCATTGAAAAAGAAAAAAAATGAGATTTCCCTCATCATTGACAATGCGACCATACGCTATCAAAACTTTCTCGAAAAATTTCCTGACATTGAAAAAAGAGTTTCGCAACATCACATCGCAAGTCATCTTGGCATCACTCCCACACAACTAAGCCGCATTCGTAAAAGCCTCAACCTATGTAAATGACAATCCCCATAAAATCCGCTACGATAACGTTCTAGATTTATCAAAGGATTTTAATGTCAAACGAATTCAAAGCTCATGTGATGGTACTTCTTGCGACATTTTTGGTCGCAGGTTCCTTCATCCTCTCCAAAAAACTTGCAGGTATTGTTCACCCTATTTCACTCACCTTGCTTCGTTTTACGATTGCAACTTTTGTCCTTGCACCGTTTGTTCTTTTTTATGCGAAAAAACGCGCTCTCATTTTTTCAACATTTCCAAGGGCTATGCTTATTAGCTTTTTTTATGTGCTCTATTTTCTTCTATTTTTCAAGGCATTAGAGTACACCGATGCGCTAAGTACCGGTACACTTTACACGCTTGTTCCCCTTGTCACCGCAACTTTATGTATCTTTTTCTTTCGTGATCGCATCCCTTTAAAGCAACTCTTTATCTACATCTGCGGTATCATCGGTACACTCATCGTCGTTTTCAAAGGTGACATACAGCTCCTTTTACGTTTTTCACTCGGGCAAGGTGAATTCATCTTTTTGGGTGCTGTTGTGAGCATGGCGCTTTACTCCATTTTTATGAAGATTGTCCACAAAAAAGAGGATGATATGAGTGTGCTTGTTTTGATGACACTTTTAAGTGGTACGTTTTGGCTTTTAGGTGCCAAAGTGTTGTGGAACATTCCATTAGAATGGCAGAACCTTAGTATAAAAGACCTAGGTTATTTGCTCTACCTCTCAGTAATCGCTACGTTTATCACAGCATATTTGTACCAACGAGGTACAGTTCTTATTGGTCCTAAAAAAGTTATGGCGTATATCTATCTTAGCCCTGCAAGCATCGCGTTACTCCTTTATTTTTTTGAAGGTGCAACACTTTCAGCGGAAGTGTGTGTTGGCATTGCCATTTCTACCATTGCAACATTTTTATTGTTAAAATGAAACACAAAAGTATCTCTTTAGCGTTACATGTAAAGATTTTAAAGCAGAAATTCTCATCATGTGATAAAATATCACATATTACAATGACGGAGAGGTGCAATGGCTATAACGGATTATTTCAAAGGGTTTGAGCGAAAAATGATCGACGTGGGTGATAATGTACAGATCAACACCCTCATCGGTGGTAAGGGTGAAGAGGTCATTTTACTGCTGCATGGGCATCCTGAAAGTTACCTCATCTGGCGAGACATTGCCCCTGAGCTTGCCAAAAAATATACCGTTGTTGCCACTGACCTTAGAGGCTATGGCAATAGCTCCAAACCCAAAGGCTTGCCTGATCACTCTAACTACTCTAAACGTGTGATGGCACAAGACCAAGTGAGCGTGATGCAAAAACTAGGCTTTTCAAAGTTTCACATTGTGGGGCACGATCGAGGTGCGCGAGTATGTCACCGCCTCATGCTTGACCATCCTGAAAAAGTACTCACCTGCTCGATGATGGACATACTCCCAACGCTCGACATGTACGAACAGACCAATCGTGAGTTTGCAACCAAATACTGGCACTGGTTTTTCTACATCCAAGCATATGACTTTCCTGAGCGTTTTTTGGGAGCTGATCCTGAGTATTTCATCCGCAACAATCTCCTCAAAAAAGCCACACCTGAGGCGCAAAAAAACTTTCCTGAAGATGTCTTGCAAGAGTACATTCGCCATTACAGTAATCCGGCAACCGTGCATGGCATTAGCGAAGATTATAGAGCATCAAATACCATTGACCTAGAACACGATAAAATCGACAGACCTTTTACCATCAAAACACCTCTCCTCGTTCTTTGGGGAGCCAATGGCGTGGTTGGCAATATCTGGAATGTCTTAGAAGGCTGGCAAAAATACGCCTGCGACGTTCAAGGCTTTGGGGTAGAAAATTGCGGGCATTTTGTACCGGAAGAGAAACCAAAGGTTGTAGTAGAAGCGTTGTTGAAATTTTTGGAAGAGAAAAAAATAAAGTAGAGACATCACTTGATGTCTCTTTACATGTAAACGCTAAACATACTTCACCGGCAGATAGTACGTACACTTAAAAAGTCCATCATCACTTAAAAAATGATTCTTTTCAAAGATAGTGTATGAGGGAATCGTGATCGCTTCATATCCGCTCTCAGGAAGCCATTCGTGGTAAACCCATTGAATGAGTTTAAGCATATCGTTGTATTGCCCCTCTACCTCAAACGTTGCGCAAAGTCCATCGTACATCTCAAAAATAGGTAAGCTCGTATTTTTCAATTTTTTGCCATCCATGGGCGCAATGCACGCTACGTAAGAACATTCGTGAAGTGGTGTAATGATGGGATTGTCATGGTAGATGGCGATCTGCTCGTACTGCTCTATCTCGTTGGTATAAACCCAAGCCATCATCTTTTGCCATATTTGTACCGCTTGACGGTTGTAACCTTTTTGCCTGATGTAGTAAACACTTTTGGGTTTTGTTTTGACTATTTTGGCTTCCAAATGTGAAAAGTCGGTATGGGTGAGTAAGGCATTACATGTGCCACTTAAAATGGCATTGGAGTACGCTTTGTAGCCGCCATTGCGCCACAGTTTTGGGGTTTGGGAAAAGCGCTCTTTAAACACCCGAATAAATGAAGTTTGGGAGCTATACCCACACATATTGGCGATTTGCGTGATGGTTGAGTATTTGTTTGTGATGAGTAGATTGGACGCTTTTTGCAATCTGACAGAGCGAATCGTTTCGTAGATGTTGCTACCCGTTTGCTCTTTAAAAATGCGGTGAAAGTGAAATTTGCTCAACCCAAACTCAGCCGCCAACTCGTCAATATTGATCTGCGTTTCAATATGATTATTGATGTAATTGAGCAGATCATTGGCTAATTTACTATGCGTTAGATTGGTCTCTTTTCGTCGCATTTGCGCATCCTTTCACGTTACATGTAAGAATTTTAGCAAAATATAATAATTTTATGAGCACAAATAGATAACTTTTAGAGCAACACTAGTGAAGAATTAATTTTTTTTTACGGATATGATTTCACCCATACTAAATTATTGGGAGCATTTCATGCAAAAAAAAGACTTCTTACTGGCGGTTTTCATTACATTTGTATGGGGGATTAATTTTTCCATCATCAAGCTAGGACTCCTCTCCTTAAATCCCTTTATGCTCGCAGGGCTTCGCTTTTTGCTTTGTGCCATACCGCTCATTTTTTTTATCAAAAAGCCCAATGTCTCAATGGTGCATATTGCAAGTTATGGGCTCATCTTTGGCGTTGGACTGTGGGGTATGGTCTCTTTGGGCATTTACTTTGGCATATCAGCGGGCGTTGCTTCTTTGGTGTTACAACTGAGTGCTTTTTTTACGGTCATCTTAGGTTCTATTGTTTTACATGAAAAAATCCAACTGCATAAAAAGTTAGGATTTGTCACAGCGCTTGTGGGTATTGCTTTTATCATCAGCATTACCGATGGCACGGTCACTTACTTAGGACTTTCTCTGGTACTTGTAGGTGCTATCTCGTGGAGTATCGCTAATATCATTGTTAAAAAAACAGGAACTAAAGAGGTCTTTGCGTTTTTAATTTATGCGAGTATCTTCTCGCCGATTCCTCTTTTTTTGTTGGCGTACCTTACGCAAGGCGATAGTGTGTTTGTAAACTTTTTCGAAAATCTTGATGGCAAAGCCATCTTTTCCATTCTCTTTCAAGTGTACCCTACAACCCTCATGGGCTACTGGGTTTGGAACTCACTCCTGCACAAATACCCAGCATCAAGCGTCGCACCTCTGTCACTTTTAGTGCCTATATTTGGGCTTCTTGGTTCTTACTTTGTGTTCAACGAGCCAATCGGAAGCTTAAAGATTAGCGCTTGTTTTTTGATTATCTTAGGGCTTATTATCAATACGTTTGGTAGTAATTTTAAGTTCAAAAGAGTGTTTGAGAAAACCAGAGACATCGGATGATGTCTCTTTACATGTAAAGCTAAAATGGAATACTAATACTGCCTTCCAAATACGCTTTGCACGCGCCCGAGATAAAAATACGCTCTTCCGTGACACGACAATTTAGCACACCCGTACGTTGAGAAGCCTGCAAAGCTACAAGTTCAGTTTTACCCAAACGCTTCGCCCAAAAAGGCGCCAACCCTGCGTGGATAGAACCCGTCACGGGGTCTTCCACGCCACCGTTCGCAGGCCAAAAGTAGCGCGATGCAAAGTCATACTCCACACTAGGAGCGGTCACCACCACGTCAAGAGGGGCAAGGGTTTTGAGCTTTTCAAGATCAGGTACGACCTTTTTAACATCGTCCTCACTTGCATACACCGCAAAGTACGCTTGTTGGTTTTTGTGAAATTCAAGTGGCGTTATGAAAAGCCCTGTTTTTAACGCTTCGGGAACTTCGCTAACACGCTCAGGCGCACGATTGGGGAAACTCATTTCAATCAGTCCATTGTCACGCAAATTCACCTCAATAGTATTGACCGCTTTCGCCCAAAATTTGATAGTGCCTTTTTCGCCAAGATAGTTAAAAATAACATACGCACTCGCCAAAGTCGCATGACCGCAAAAGTCGATCTCTTTCAGCGGTGAGAACCAACGGATTTCATAAATACCTTCATTATTTTTAACAAAAAAAGCCGTTTCAGAAAGATTGTTTTCAGACGCAATGCTTTGCATCATACTTTCAGACAACCAACTATCTAGCGGCATAACAGCGGCTTGATTACCTTTGAAAAGTTCTTTGGTAAAGGCATCTACGATGTAGATGGGAAATTTGGAGAATTTCATTATTGTGTCCTATATTTTTAGTTGTAAGATGTAATTACATATTCCAGACATGTACTGTTTTTGCATCAAATATATGTACTTTACACTTAAATTTTGATTTAATTCTTTCAATATGTTTTTGATCACTTTCTGAATAAACACCGATATAAACACTCCACAATTTATCTGATACCTTTTTACCATTTTTTGCGGCAATATTGATTGCTTTGATTATATGCTCATCATATTCACCAAAATTAAAACCAAATGTAATTAATGACCCTTCAATTTTAGAAAGGCTTTCATAGCAATAGGATAAGTAATAATTGTGCAAAATATGTTCTAATTTTTGTTCACTAGTTCCAGCAGTTACAAAAACAGGATATTCTTTCTGTTCCAATCTATTTTTTATTTTTTCCATAATGTAATGTTCAGAATCATATTCTTCTTTAATAATATTTACGCCAGTATCAAATAATGGTAATGCACCATGCAAATAATAAATTGTTTGCTTTTCTTTATGTTTTCCCCAACGTAGTTCTGAATATTCTATATCATCCACATAGTCAATATCTTCTTCTTTCTCTCTTCCAAAACCATCAATTGCATTAGGAATATTATCTCTATTTCTCATCAAAACCCAATAAAGTAAAACATCATAATTTGTTGTAAAAATCTTTCCATCTTTTTCCAAATAGCTATTTAAAAATGCAGCGCAAATATCACTTTTTTCTTCAGAGATTTTAAATACATGCTCTGGGTGTAAATCTTCAATTGCATTAATTAGGCTATTCTTTAACTTAGCACTCGCTTCTTTGACTTTATTCTTTAAGGCTTCATCAGAACCAAAGATATCAACTAATTCACTAAAATTATCTAATTGTTTCATTACTAGTTCGAAGTTTTTTGTATTAATAATTTCAAAAAGCTTAGAAAGAAGGTCATTGTCAAGTTTGTCAATAAATTGGTGCAGAGCATTATATGAGAATATATTTGCATCATATGCCATACTAAAACCATTACCTAAAAGTAGGTGCTTTGTTCTTTTGCTTTTAGTTAAATGTGCTATAACTTCATCATAAGTTTCAAGTTTCAGCTCCATATTAGATACTCCTTTCTTCTCTCTATTATTTTTACATGTAAAACCTAATACAACTTCCCAAACAAATCCAAATGCGTCAAATAAAGCCTGACGTCAAACTCCAACTGATGATAACTCGGCTCCATTTTTTCGCACAGGGCGTAAAAGGCTTTGTTGTGCTCTTTCTCTTTGAGATGGGCGAGTTCGTGTACACAAATCATTTTTAAAAAAGGCTCTGGGGTGTTTTTAAATAGGGTTGCCACTCGGATTTCGCTTTTACTTCTAAGGCGTCCTCCATGGTTTTTGATGGTAACACGGTGCAAGCCAAGCGCGTCGTTGATGTCGTTGATCTTGCCATCGTAGAGCACTTTGGTGATGGGCTCACTTTTGCGAAGGAACTCTGTTCGTATCTCCATCACATAAGCATACAGCGCCTTGTCACTTGTCAGATTGTGCGTGGTTGGGTACTTGGAAAGTAGGTACGCTCCTAATTTTTCTACTTGAATAAGATGGCGAATCTGATCTTTGAGATGTTCAGGATAATGAGCGATGTATTCTAAATCTGGCACAATTAAGACTCTTTACATGTAAAGATTTTTTCAAATTTTTCGTGCATAGTTTGGAGGATATCCTTAGTCGATTTTTCGATGCAGACACGCTTATCATTGTCAATTTCTTCTTCTAAAAGCGCAATGACCTTTTGGAGTGCCACACTGTTGGCGCTATTATAACGTTTGATACGCTCGATTTGGGTATTTTTGTCTTGCACTTTACCAAAAGCATTTTGAATTGGCTTAAAACTTTTAGCAAACTGTTTGAAAGATAAAGCATCACAGGTATAACGGAGTTTTTTGTAGTGGAGTCTTAGTTTATGAAATTTTTCATTGGAAGATTTTATATCAAGCTTTTTGGAGAGTTTAGCAATCTTTTTGAGACGCTTTTCGATGATGGCTTTGATATGGCGGAACAGTTTTTCTTCGGATTTAGGAAGGCAGAGCTTTTCATCATTCTGTAATTCGGTTAACTCTTCAATGATCTTGGCTTGAAGCTTGGGCGTAAATTTTGTTTCAAAACTACGATACGCCAACTCCTTTTCTGCCAAAAGTTGTGTTTGGAGATGTTCAACATCATCCCAATACTGATCGTCAACTTTTTGCTTATAGGCATCAAGCGACTCTATAAAAACGTCAAGATCACGCATTTCGTTGGTCTCTTGCTGGAGAACTTTGAGCGTTTTATCAAGGACAAATTGACGTTTTTCATCCATAAACTCGCTAAATTCCAAGCAAATAGAGCGTGCTGTGCGAATGTAAACACGGTACTGATGCAAGCTTTCAGGGTCTTTGGTTTGTAAAAAAGCCTTTAAATGCGTCGCAATATTTTCAATAGTACCATGAAGTGTCGTTTTAAGCAACTGCTTAATGCTATGACGTTCTAAAAAATCTTTTTTGGAGGACATGAATGAACCTTAAAGAGGTTAAGGAAAGGCATTTGAAAAGTGATACACAGTGCGGTATCTCTCTCACCACAGAGTTTTTAGTATGATAAATTGTAGTCTTTTAATATTAATCTCACGTTAATTATAAGCAATTTGAAGCGCTTGTTAAGCATCTGTATAAAAAGAAGCGTTATAATAGTCCATAAAGAAATTATAGATACTTTACAAAGGCTTTTTATGAACGAAGACATGAACGAAACACTCCAAAATCTCGCATCACTCGAAACACCCCAACGTAGCTGTGCTTTTGTCTATCTGAAGCTCATTTTACTTCCAACGTTAGCATATATCTATTTTTTACTGGGTTTTTTAGACATTCTTCATTTTAAAGTAGGTATCCATAGTATTATTCTTATCGGATTTATCTACATTGTTTCACTCATTTTTGCCAAACACAATGGTGAACTGGGTGCTTGTACATTTCTTCGCTATGCTAAAGAGTTTCAAACTGAACTTCACGAGTATGTTTCCAAAAACCTCATGCCTATCGGTAGTAGCGTCAAGTCCAATGCATCTTTTGAGAATTTCATCGATGCCTATGCCAAACGCATTCGCAATGACAACTACGCTTCTGTTGCGGCTTCTATCTTCCCAACGATGGGTATTTTAGGTACGTTTATCTCTATCGCGTTAACCCTGCCTAATTTTTCTTCGCAAACAGCAGGCGCTTTGGAAAATGAGATAACCCTTCTTTTAAGTGGTGTTGGCACAGCGTTTTACGTCTCCATCTATGGTATCTTACTCTCACTTTGGTGGATCTTCTTTGAAAAACGAGGACTCAGCCGTTTTGATAAAGAAGTTGCCCTTATTCAAGAGTCAACCGCATCACTGTTTTGGTCAAAAGAAGAGATAGAACATGCGTATTTGCAAGAAAATCTTCAACATTTTGATCGCATTGGAAGAATGTTTGAACACCTTAGTTCCAACGACTTTTTTGAGCGTCTAGGTAAAAATATTGAAGCGAAATTTGAGCTCTTTGATGAAATGCTCACACTAGAAGCGGCAGCGGTCAAAAGAGGTGCTGAGCACATCAAAGACGGCATGGAAATGCTTGCAAAATCGCAGGAAAAACAGCGCGACTTGGTACATGTTTATGAAGATATGCTCACCAAACTCAACCAATTCAACGAGAACACAACTACGTTACATGTAAAGATGGCAGAGAGCAATGAAGAGATGATAGCAACCAACCAAGAGATGCTTCGAGTCCTTAAAGCAACGAGTGTTGCACACAATGAAGCACCTTCGAATGAAGAAGTTGAATCACTCAAAGAGAGCTTGAAGATCATCGATGCGGAAACCGAAGAGATTATCCAAAAAATGGATGCGTTAAAATAATGCGTTACAACCGATCTCAAAGCTCAGACCAAAACTTTTGGGTTTCATACGCTGACCTCATGGCAGGACTGTTGTTTGTTTTTATTTTGCTTATTGGCGCGATTGTTGTCAAATATGTCTATGTACAAACCGATCTTAAAGGGATCAAAAACGATCTTGAAGAGCAAAAAAGAGTTTTGCAGCTTAGCCAAGAAGAGTTGATACAGAAAAAGCAAGATTTTTTAAGGCTACGTTCTGACATGAATGTCACAAGTGCTTCGTTGCAAATCGCACAAGAGTTACTTGCTCAAAAAGAGAATGATCTCAATGTAAGCACTGCAAAACTCCAACTCAGCGACAGAGAAATTGAAAGCCTCAAAAAACTCTTGCTTGACACAGAGCTTGCTCGTGATGAAGTGAAAGGTGAACTTGTTGCAAGCCAAATGGAACTTGGGACAACGACCCAAACGCTTAAGCTAAAAGAGGGTGAGCTTGCTTTGTTAAGTGCAAAATTGCTGGAGAGCACTGCTGCGCATCAACAGTTAGTTGAAGATCTAAATTTAACAAAATCTCGTATCAAAAACCTCACGGGTATTCGCATCAAAGTGATACAAGAACTTAAAGAAAAACTGGGCAAAAAAATCAACATTGACCCCAACAGTGGTGCAATTCGTCTGCCTGCTTCCGTACTCTTTGACGTCGGTTCGTATGAGCTTAAACCTGAAGCGAAAAAACAACTGACAGAGACACTGCAACCCTACCTTGATGTACTGTTAAATGATGCTACGATACGTGAAAATATCGACCATATCGTCATTGAAGGGCACACTGACTCTGATGGGTCTTACATGCACAACCTTGATCTTTCGCAAAAGAGAGCCTATTCGGTTATGGCGTTTATCTATTCTCTCGATGAAAAACGTACGGCACTTCTTCAAAAATACCTCAGCGCCAATGGACGAGCTTACAGTGATCGTATCTTTAAAAATGGGGTTGAAGACAAAGAAGCTTCAAGGCGCATTGAAATCAAATTTAACCTCTCAAATAAAAAAGCCATTGAAGAGATCGAAACCTTTTTAAAACGTAAAGAATAAATAAAGAAGGCAAAATGCCTTCTTTATTTTTGGCACTTTATTCCATCTTTTATTACATGACCAAGAAATTATGTTATGATTAATCATTGTGACAAAAGGAGTTTCTTTTGGCTACTCTTCAAAAAAATATTTGGACTATTTTTTATATCCTTTTAGCAAGTGCGCTTCTCTTTTTAGGCATTGTTTCGTACATTCAACTGAACAGTATCCATCAAAAATACGAGACGGATCAAATCAATCTGGTCAAGCTTGTTTCCAATGCAACCGACTCTCTTTTCCTAACCCAAGAGATGATGCTCAATATTTTAGGAAATGAAATTGCTAAAGAGCACAATACACGTATTTTTGATGACCTACGTGCTCTTAATCCTTCGGTTGTCTCTTTTGGCTTTACCGATGTTGAAGGTACGTATCTCTATACCAGCTCTAATTTTGATAAATCAAAACGTCCCAATTTAAGAACGGAAGCGGTTACACGAGACTCCTTCGATTATACACTCACCCAGAAAAAGATGGTACTAGGAAGAACCTATTTTATTGCGGGGAGCGGGCGTTGGGGCATTCCCATTCGCAAAACAGCTTATGATGAATTGGAGCAACCTATTGGCGTCATGACAGCAGGCATTGGAATAGAAGGCGCTTTTAAGATTTATACCGAAAATCTTTCCTTGGGTGATTACAATACTGTGACCCTCATTCGAGATCGTGATCACTTTGTCCAATTTCAATCCTCTAACCATGAAATATCTAAGAATCTTTACGAAGCACCTCTTCCCAATCATTTTTTGCAAACTCTATTTAACGATATTAGCCAAAAATACAACATTTCGATTGAAGAGATGGAACAAAAAAGTGAAATTTATACGGTTGAAACTTCTTCAATTGAGGGAAGACGTATACAAATCGCTCTTAAATATGAACCTCGTTACGAACTATGGATACTCTCAGAGGTAGATCATTCTCAAATTATGTATGATTTCATTCAAAATTTGATTATTTATGGGCTTATCTTTATCGTCATACATATGATTTTATTTTTACTCTTCAAAATGGTTGCAAATGCAGAGAACAAACGAAGAGCAGATTTGACGTTCCAAGCCACCCACGATACACTCACGCAACTACCCAACCGTAATTATTTACAACAATACATTCAAGATTGGATGGATCATAGAGCTCGACCTTTTAATCTCTATTATATCGATATGGACCATTTTAAAAATATCAATGACAGTTTTGGTCATTATTTTGGGGATATGGTTCTGATTGAATTTTCAAAACGTCTCTTAAGTCTTGTTCAAAAAGAGAGTGTTGTGATTCGACAAGGTGGTGATGAATTTATTATTTTGAGTTCTTATTTGATAGATGACGACACTAAGCTTCTTTCACATATACAAAATATGACAAAAGAGTTGTTAAAGCCCTATCATATCAAACAATTTAACTTTGTTATTGGCGTGAGTGTCGGTATTGCCAAGTACCCAGAACATGGCACGACCTTAGATATGCTTTTACGGGCTTCCGATATTGCCATGTATGAAGCTAAAAAACAGCGAAATAGCGTTCATCTTTTTCTGCCCTCCATGCAAGAAGGCTACCTTAACCGTGTCAATGTTGAACAAGCCCTGCACAAAGCTCTAACAAATAATGAACTCTATATGGTGTACCAGCCACAAGTAGATAAGCATGGCGTTATTTATGGTGTTGAAGCACTTATAAGGTGGCAAAGTGAAGAGCTGGGACTAGTTCCTCCAGATCAATTCATCCCTATCGCCGAAGCATCCGGACTTATGCCTCAACTTGGACATTTTATTATGAGTACAACCCTCAAAGAGATGAAAGCATTACAAATGGAACTCGGCACATCTTTTCAAACTTCTGTCAATATTTCCATCAAACAATTTATGGAAATCCATTTTTTAGAAAAACTGACTAAAGAGATAGATCGTGCAAAGCTAGCATCTATTTCATTGTGCCTTGAAATTACGGAGAGTTTGTTTATTGAAGATATTGACTACATTTTGCCACTTTTGCAAAAAATACGCGGTATGGGATTGCATATTTCGATGGACGATTTTGGTACGGGCTATTCTTCTTTAAGTATCTTACGCAAGTTGCCTATTGATGAGTTAAAAATCGACAAAAGCTTTGTGGATACAATTTTAAATGATATTACAGCTGAGAAAATGGTTCAAAACATCATTATGATTGGTAAAAATTTAGACTTATATATTTTAGCGGAAGGAGTGGAAACGCAAGAGCAAGAAGCCATGCTAAAAAGCTTAGATTGTGACAGGTTTCAAGGCTACTTTTATGCAAAACCTTTAAGATATGATGCGCTCAAAGAATTTTTTGAGCAAAATCACCCACACATGAGCTCGTAAATTATTTTTACATGTAAAGATAATTCACTCAACAATACCCTTATTTTTTAGTGCTTGTACCGTCATAAGTTTACGAAGAGGAAGCTCATCGGTTGATTCAATGACAAGATTGGTCGCAAAGAAATAAACTCCTTTTGGACTCTCTACATACCCTACATACCAGCCATGGTGCTCTGCATCTTTTGGTACTGCCCAACCTGTTTTCGCTCGAATGATATAATTTTCACCCTGCTCGTCGATCATGATACTTTTGAGTAAATCCATATGTTCTTGCTGAAACGGTAAAGCATTTTTGTAAAGCTTTTTCAAAAAGGCTATCTGCTCATAAGCGCTAATGCGGAGCTCTCCATCGAGCCAAAAACGCTCAACATTATGCCCTGTTGTTTCATTGCCATAGTGAAGCTTCTGTAGATACTCATTGTACTTTTCCAACCCGATCTTACGTGCAAAAGACTGATAGCACCAGACACACGAACTTTTAAAGGCAGATTTGAGTGTTTGGTCTTGATTCCATGCTCTCACACTTCGTTCTACTTTGTCCCAAACAATGATCGAGTCTGCGTTAACCACACCTTCTTGAAGCGCTATGAGTGTATTGGGAATTTTAAACGTCGAAGCGGGAAGCAGAGGCATGTTGGCGCGCTCATCGTTGTACACAGAGTGTTCTGTACCGTCTAATGACTCGATGAGCATTGTCCCTGTTATAGTTTCATCATCAAAAAGTTTAGCAATCATTGCATCTTCCGCATATAACGAACAAAACAATCCAAGCACAAATATTACTTTCAAAAACATTGGCACCCTTTTCAATGAACTCTTTTAAATTATATCCTTTTACAGCCTATAAAATAAGCATTTAATACAATTTTACACCTTTACATCTCAAAATGATTTAGCTATCATTTTGTAAATCGCTCAAGGAAGATCGATGGTAAAAGAAAGCCTCAAAAATAAAGATTTATGTAAAATTCGCACCATTACCTCCTTTGTGACATTAGACAAAGAAAAAAGCACTTGGGAAGAAGCGATTTTTAAAGCAGCGAGCTTTGGTGGCGATTTAGCACATGAATTTAAAACGCATGGTTACCATGTTCAATCCATTCGCATTGTGACCAATCCTTTTGGAGAGTATCTTCATACCTCTTCATATCATGCTGTTCTCAAAGACATGCAAGCCCTTGCTACGGTACTCAAAAGTCCATCTATGCCAAAAATCCGTATTCGATTTGCTATCGGTGAAGCTAAAACAGAAGAAGAGATCGCTCTTTTACCTGAGATGATCAAAGCCTTTGGCGATATTTGCAACGCGTGTGTGAATATTAGTGTCGATGAACTCGGCATCGTTGATCGTGACTTAACACTGTGTTGTGCCAAAGCGGTAGAAGAGATCGGTCACATTACTCCACGAGGCGAAGGCAACTTTAACTTTACGATTAACTATAACTGTAAGTCACACATTCCCTATTTTCCAGCGTCTTACCATAACAGCCATGATGAAAACTGCTTTGCTCTTGGACTTGAAACGCCTGACCTCCTTGTAGAAGCACTCAAAAGTCTCAAAAAAGAAAAAAATCATAATCTTAAAATGCAAAAATCCTATGCCATTATGCGTGATGCGTTACAGTACCACATTACTGAAATTCTTGACATTACCCATGCTTATGCGCATCCTTACAAAACCAACTTTGCGGGCATCGATACCTCCGCTGCACCGTCAAAAAACTGCGCTTCGATGGTCGATGTCTATAAACTTTTGGGCGTGCCTTTCTTTGGTGCCGCAGGAACGCTTGAAGCTTCTGCCCTGTTAACCAAAGTCTTTAAGGCGCAAAAGGGATGTGAGCTCATCGGTTTTTCAGGATTGATGCTCGCCGTTGTAGAAGATCAAGGCTTAGCCGATGCGACCACACGCCATGAATTTGACATCAGAGCTTTGCTTCAATACTCCGCAGTGTGTGGCATCGGGCTCGATACCGTACCCATCGAAGGAGACACATCGGTGGAAAAAATTGCCGCTATCTGCGCCGATACAGGAACACTTGCCTTTAGACTCAATAAACCCCTCACCGTCAGACTCTTTCCCGTCCCCAATCTCAAAGCGGGTGATAGGACACAGTTTGAAAGCGATGATTTGTGCAATAGCATGGTTTTAAAAGTCCTCTAAATCTTTACATGTAAAGGAAAACAATGAAACCCTACATGAGTATGATTACCTTAGGGGTCAGCGATATGGCGAAGTCTATTGCGTTTTACCAAAAAGGGCTGGGATTTCCTAGGCTTGAGCCTTATGAAGAGAACATTGCATTCTTTACGCTCAACGGAACATGGCTTGCGCTCTATGAGAAAAAAGCACTCGCAGAAGATGCCAACGTCGCATTTGATGAAAGTACCTTTCATGGTGTTACTCTTGCGCATATGCTTGGCAGTGAAGCTGAAGTGGATGCACTCTTTCAAGAAGCCATCAAAGCAGGTGCGACCCCTACCAAACAACCTCAAAAAGTATTCTGGGGCGGATACAGCGGCTATTTTAAAGACCCTGACGGTCATTTATGGGAAATCGCGCACAACCCTTTTTTTACAATAGAAACACACGCATAATAAATGCATTTTGCTCTGGAATAAGGCTTTACATGTAAAGTCTAAACTCACCCTTCCGTAGGATTTTTGGGGCCATCCAGTTGAAGTTCGTAAAAGGCTAAATCAAGCCATTGACCAAATTTGTACCCTACTTTGTGGACAATCCCCGAAAGCACAAAGCCTAATTTTTCGTGCAGATGAATGCTCTTGGTATTAGACGCATCAATGCCTGCAACGATGGTGGCGTACCCTTTGGCATTGGCATCGTCGATGATGGTTTGAAGCAAAGCCCTTCCAAAGCCGTGCTTGCGAAAATCTTTGTGAACGTACACCGAATGCTCAATCGTATATTTGTAAGCAGGACTGCTCCTAAAAGAACCATAGGTTGCATAGCCAACAACGTTCCCATCGTGCTCATACACCCACAGAGGATAGCCTTCTTCGTTCTTTTTGTGGAACCACTGTTGTCGTTCTTCTAATGTTTTTGCCACATAGGTATAAACAGCAGTAGTATTTAAAATCGCATCATTGTAAATTGTTAAAATGGCTTCCAAATCATTTTCGTCGGCAAACCGAATCATTGTTTTGACCTTTTTAAAGATGCTTTATCCTGCCAACTGGCATGCAAAGCAGTTCGAATTGTCTTTACATGTAAAGCAAAAAGGTGCCACTCTGTTGATGGAATCGTAGAGAAATTTCTTCCACAATTTGTCGACAGGTTTAATTTCAGCCAGTTTTGGGAAATGGCATCTCATGTATTTTCCCATCTGCACACGATTTTTAAACCCCATTGCTTCATAGAGATGATTCATCTGCAAAGACATAGCGGCAATATGCGGTGCTATGACATACTTTGAATAGCGATTTTTGGCATAGCCTTGTAAAAAAACCATCACTTCGCGCTCAAGTTTGAGCATCTCAAGTTTGCTGTATCTGCTATCACTGCTCTCATGTGTAGTTGTATTCATGCTTGTACCTTATAGATTTTCTTGCGCTCTTTAGATGATGCTACGTTCATCAATTTGCGGTATTTGGTGATGGTGCGTCTCACCATCTTAATGTTAAAACGTTTTTCAATGCGCTCCAATAAATCATCATCGGTGAGCGGCTCACTTTTATCTTCGTATTCTATCAGTTGATTGATAAAATTCTTTATTTCCGAAGATGAAAGCTCTTTGGATGAGACCGCATTGGTAAAGAACGATTTAAGTGGAAAAATTCCCTGCTTAGACTCAATGTATTTATTTGAGATGGCTCGTGAGATGGTGGACTCTGCAAACGAGAGCTCATCGGCAAGTGTACTCATATTGAGTGGTTTTAATTCACCACCGACAAAGAAAGAGAGCTGCCTCTCTACCACTAAAAGAACGATCTTATATAGCGTTGTTTTGCGAAGTTCCAAAAGATTGACGATGTCACGCGCCTCTTTGAGCTTCTCTTTGATGTTCTCACTCTTACTTGAAAACGGGTCGGTGATGAGAATATCAGGATAATAGTCGTTGTTGATACGTAGTTTAATATCATCATCTACTTCAACAAAAAAATCGGGAATAATCTGTTTAGGTGTTGATTGATACTCTAAAGCGGGCGGATTCGCAAATTTTTTAATGACCGCTTTGGCTTCTTCAAAACGCCCATGCCTTGAAAATTTATCGACCTTGGCCATCTGATCGATCATCTTGAGAACTAGATTATATAGTTCATCGTCAATGTCATCGCTGAGAGCATCTAATTGAAAAACAAACGATTCTTTGCTATCTAGCGCACCAACACCATATGGCTCAAGTTTGGAAAAACGCTGACGAATACGCTCAACATATTCTGTATACACACCACACGTCTGTGCAATTTTTTCCATATCGCCATCAAAATAGCCCTCATCGGTAATGTCACACAGTATTTCATGGGCGACTTTTTGAGAAATAGGTGTTGGGAAAAGGGGTGGTACAATCTGCTCAATGATTTTTTCATGCAAAGACTCACTACCCAGTACCAACTCTTCGACGATACCATGGCTAGAACCTAGGTTTTGTTCAAAGGGGCGCTTAACCTCTAAAAAAGGGTTTTCGTACGACAATGTTTCAAGGTGCGTACTTAACTCTTGAAGAGGAAGCTGTAACAGTGGGAGCCAAAGTTTTAAAGAGAGGTTTAGACTCTGCTTTTGTTTGAATTCTAGGTTGATACTTCTCATGCGTAAATTATGCCCAAAGCTCTGGTGTTTTTAGAAGTTATTGCTGCTTAATTTTTACGCATATAGTTTGTATTTTTCAGAAACACCATAACAATGTAGATATGAATTTGGATGAAAAGGTACAGGAGAGATAACGTAGTGTGCAAAGTATTACTGTGAACACTACGTTAGAGTTCTTCAAGAACTCTTAGAACAATCTTAGTATTTAATTCTTACAACGCCGTTTGGCTTGTCGATTTTCATCTGACATGCAAGACGAGTGTTTGGAGTACAGGTGCCAAAGCAGATCTCTTTAAGCACTTTAACTTCTTTTTCATTTTTTGGAGACAAAAACTCCATACCTTGAACGATCTCAACAGCACATGTGCCACATTGACCATCACGGCAACCAAAAGGAAGCGCACTACCACTTGCTTCAACAACATCTTGAATCGTTGCGCCCGGTTTTACATTAATTGCTAAAAAATCATTGATAATTTCTACTCTTGTTGTCATACGTGATCCTTTACTTTTTAAATGGTTTAATTAAAACATCGCCCTTGATCATCATCATTGAAGCGATGCGCACTTTTGGGCTAACTGTGAACTGTTGGCAAATATCAGCATCTTCTTGGCTAATAGCGCCAAGTTTTACAAGCTCATCAAGCTCTTCGTCTTCCATGTAACTGGTAGGCTCTTCTTCGCTAATATTCTCAACATTTATCAAACATGTTGAATGGTCTTTAGGATCAAAAGTGATAGGAATCCCCTTCTCTTTTGCTAAACGCACCACTGGTTCGCCTATTTTGGCATCGTAGATACCATCTTTTTCTTTATCAAAATGCATAAAGATTACTTTCGCCATGACTTTTCCTCCTTACTAAGATTTGTTTTATTCGTTTTCTTTCAGAACTTTTTTTATGACTCTTATGATTAACTTTGGTTATAGTGATTCATCATCCATTCAACTTCTTCGGCTTCAAGATCACGATAAGGCTCAAGTGCTTCAAGCTCATGTTCCCGACATCCAATGACCTCAACAACCGCCTCTGCATCTAAAAAATGAACTTCGTACACACGAATGACTTGTAAAAACTCACCAATAGTACGAATGTACCCCACTGAGCCTTTTTTAATCATCACCTCACCGATTTTAAGATAAGGATAGGTTCCATCATTCTTAACATCTTCCAAAAGTTGTACTTTTTGCCCCAGAAAAAATTTCGCTTTTGGCTCATCTTTCCCCGAAAGTTTTGCGGTCACACTATCATGCAAAACAATTTCATCATTAGCAGGCACAGTTTCCTCCTTCCGATGATATAGCACATGCTAAACACCCTTTGGCTTTGCCGTCTTCCAACATTCCCCAGACTTCGGCCGCACTAGGAGCATGTCCATGTTTGTAATCCATATAAACACGAATCAAAGCAAACTTTAGAAAATCCATCAGGTATTTTTCATTACCATTAAAATTCTCAAACCCTTTTTTAATAAGGGTTCCATACTCTTTCATAATATGAAAACGCTTGACTTCAACGATGTGCTTATCGTACTCAACACCAAAAAACTCAAAAAAATCTTCTGCATCTTTTAGTTTGTAATATTGATCCAACGTTTTCATTTTTTATCCTTTTCACTATTTTTATAGATGCTTTAACACAAAACAAGAAGCTTGACCTCATGTTTACATGTAAAGCTTATTCACGCTTTTATAATTCGCCTTTTAACTGTTCTATCCAATTTTCAATACGTTCACTTGTTTTATCTTCTTCGTTAATATTATCAATCGCTAAACCACAGAGTTTATCGCCAACTTCAGCTAAAGATGCCGTATAGGTATACCCTTCTTTGTCAACAAAACCGATGACATTTGCTCCTGCTTTGGTAAAGATTTGATTGAATTTGCCAAGAGCTGAACAAAAATGTTCACCGTGTGTTTTGCTATCACCTGCACCAAAAAATGCAACTTTTTTACCTGTAAAACTAATGTTTTCAGAAGTGATTTCAAAGAGTGGATCAACCCAACTAAAATGCACATCGCCTTGACCCCATGTTGAAGAACCAATAAAAAGTGCATCATAATTGTCAAATTGCTCAACACTGTCAAAATCATCTTCCATTAAAATACAATCATCATCTTCAAGCTCATAGGCTTCTTTTAAAGCCTCCGCTACCAATGTTGTATTACCGCCCGCACTTGCGTAAAATATACCAACCTTTGCCATGTTCTATCCTGATTATTTTTTATAGGTTTCGTAAATTTCGATAGCATCTTTTAACATTTTGCCACCTTCTTTAACGAGATCTTCATACGTTCTAAAACTGTAACGATGGGCATCTTTGAAAAACTTATTGGTGACAACAATTTTTTCAGCTATAACAACCGCACGCCCGAATCCTTCGTGGCTCATTTCCATGACCACAGAACACATAATGTTTGTTTTAAGCTCAAAAGCAAGCGCAATTGATTGAAAAATCAGACGAATATCTTGGATTTGCATCTCATCAATATCCGCAATAATAGGAATATTTTTCAGTGCATCTTTACTCTTAATATATTTTTCACTCAAAACTTCTTCATCGCTTTTTTTTGCCCAAGTACCAAATTGGTCAAGTGCTCTCATCTGAGATGTTAGAGTCTCTATGAACAACTTTTCAAGTTCATTCATAGCCTTATCCTCTCGCTTCTAAGATTTTTTTGATAAACGGTGGAGGATTCGTTGCTATCATGGTTTGAAGTTTATTCAGCTCTGTTTCAATGCTCACTACTTCTTTGTATTTGATAGGAAAGATTTTACCGTTGACGACTTTGGCAGCCGCTGCAGGTCCAATTTCGATGCAGTACATAATGTCAATGTTCTCATGTTGTAACATCTCGACTCTGCCTTCCGTTCGCTCTTCACCTGTTTGAACAACGCTAGAGAGTGAAAAACCCTCAGCACCTACGTCGTACACGGCAAATTGCTCTCCTGAACCAAAATGGGCATCAATGTTTTTGAGATCGTTTGTAAAAAACGCTACCTTGACCATCTTTTTATCCTCCTATGCTAAACGTTATTCATACATTTACAAGAAGTGTTCCGTTGGAAATGATTATATTAAAAGAGCAAGAAAAGGAGTTTATATCTTCACATTTGTGAGAGTTTACCTATCAAAACCTTATGAATAATGTATTAATGTATTGCAAATGTGTTTTAAATACAGAGAAGGTATAATTAGCTTTTAAAATGCCTATTCAATGTTGGAGAATCAAATGGTTATGCGTGTCCTAAAATCGTTCATACTTTTACTTTTGTTCATCTCATATAATGCTCTTGCAGATGACCAAAATTCCTCTTTAATTAATGCAGATAAATCCGTCTATATTAACCTCTTAAAAACGATCAAAGAGTCAAAAGTATCAAATGATGAAATTGCTTTACAAAAAGTATTGCTTGAAAAATTGATCAATACCATCCCCTCAACCGTTACCAATATTACCTTAAGTGTACCTACAAATGTTGATGAATATAACGCTCTTTTTAATCGTTACATTGATGATACGCTTAAAAAAGATTCTCTGACGAAAAAAATTCAATCGATTGACACCAAAATAAAATCCTTAACCAAAGAAATAAAAAGTTTAGAGAACAACAATTCCTCAGAGCGTACACTGGAGCTTCAAAGTGCTCTGTACACAAAGTCATTTCTAGAGTATAAAGACCAAAATGAAATGATGGTCAATGAGATACTCTCCATCGATAAAATGTTGAATGAATCGCTAAAAAGCATTACCTTTGATTCTGAAAATCTGCCTAAAAAAACCGTCATGGCGCAAGATGAAGCTTTGAAATTACGTGCAACGATTGATAATTTTTTAGTTAAAAAAGAGCGTTTTGAACTCTTAGGGGATACGCACGACAAAGGTATTTCAACTGCGGCAATCAATACCAAAGAAGATGCCTACAATAAAGCAGTCAGAGCAACGATCACTTCATTATTTTCAGAATTTTCAGATGCCTTAAAATCTAAAAACAAAAAAGTATTTGTTTTAGAAAAAAATATTCTTGATGCGGTTTCTAGTCTAGAAAATGCAAAGGTTATCCAAGAGTCCATTGCCACTTTACTGCATAATATGGAAAAAAATTATTTTGGCACAATAGATACCCTTAAAGGCTCAACCGTACAAGAGTTCAAAAATATCCTGAAAATGTCTTGGAATATTATGAGTGAACCCATTTTTACAGTGAATGGTTCACCTATTAGTATGTTGAAAATGATCTTAGCCTTATTTGTTTTTCTCATTGGTATTTTTGGTGGAGGTTTTTATAAAACCAGCATTAAAAGGATGACACATAATAGTAAGTCTATCAACCTAGCGACACGCACAATTTTATCCAATATCGGCTACTACGTTATTGTCATCACAGCTTTTTTTGTGGCACTGAACGTCATGGGCATTGACCTCTCCTCTATTGCACTGGTTGCTGGAGCACTTTCAGTGGGTATTGGTTTTGGTCTGCAAAATATTGTCTCAAACTTTGTTTCTGGCATTATCTTAATGTTTGAGCGAAGCATCAAAATTGGAGATTTTGTTGAGTTGTCCGATACCTTACGCGGTCATGTCTCCGATATTCGCATGCGTTCAACCACACTCAATACTAACGGTAATATCGATGTTATCGTTCCCAATCGTAATTTCATTGAAGGCAATGTGATTAACTGGACGATGCACGATAAACTCAAACGTTTCGATATTCCTTTTGGTGTTGCCTATGGCACAAAACCAGAACATGTGATTGCTGTGATTATAGAAGCGGTTGCAAAGAGTGGCTATCCAGATATTCTTTCTACCCGTGATAAATACACTAATGTTATTATGACGGGAATGGGTAGCAGTAGTGTTGATTTTGCACTGCAAGTATGGATTCATGGTGAAGAAATTTTAGCACCGAGCAAAACTATTTCAAGATTTCTGATTATTATCTACAACACACTGTATGCCAATGGTATTGAGATTCCTTTCCCACAGCACGATTTACATCTTAAAAGTATTGATGAAAATGTTCATTTATCGCTTTTGTCCTCTATTGAAACAAAAGATAAAGAAGCAATGATAAAAGATTAATTGACTCTCATTTCACTGTTGGAAATTGTTTTTTCCATCAGTAAATATTTTTCTATTTTGAGAGGATCAAGAATGGAAAGCATCTCTGCTTTCTCTTGACCCGCATCTGCCTTAACGATAGCTTTCGTGAGGGTCTGTTGACCCATCATCGCTTGGCTTGTCTCATCCACACAACGCACAGGAACTTCTGGGCTGTCTTGCACCATGTCTATCACCAAACCAAAAGGCTTTTCGTCGCTTCCTTTAAGCACAACAATGTGGTGTATCTCTTTGTTATACGCAATATTGTGATGAAAATACTTCGCTAAAGAAGCCACAGGAATCGTTTTGTTATTCCACGTAATCATCCCAACATAAATTTCATCGCACCCGATCACTTGTGTAACATCTTGACCTTCAAGAGCAGCGTATATCTGCTGACTCTCGATAGCAAAGAGATTGCCGTTCATCCAGAAAGTAGAAAGCTCAACCGTTTTTTCCGATGCACCAATTTTGGGATAGAGGTACTGCTTTTTAGTCTGTTTTGAAATATCCTCCACACACGCATCTTGGTTTGCTATCTTGATGCAGACAATTGCGGTTACGTCATTACAGTAACCGTCGCTGCATTTAAACTCTCTATAGCCTTGAGATTTACCTTTTCCAATAATATAATACTCATTTTTAATCAGAACCATATTTTCCATTGAATCACAAAAAGTACATCGCTCTCCAATGCAAATAGCAGGATTGGTTGAAGCAATAACATTGTTGGTTTTACTTTCTAAGAAAAGAGCAAAGGAACGTTCATCTTCCCCTACCACATCTTTAAGCATAGCTTCAAATTGAACTTCTGCATCAAAAACAATGCCAATACCCCCTTGCGCCTCTTTTGCCCCTTCAATAAAAATGGGCGCACTATAGATGTAGGTGTATTTTCCATCATAGAGTTCCGTTTTTTCAAAAGGACTGACCACATACTCTTTGGAACTTTTGAGCGCTAATGTTTGCGCGATATAATGTGCCCCTATGCGCTTACCAATTAAATGAGCATACTTTTCTTGACTGACAGCGATAACACACCCTTGAGTATCAAATAAAAAGAGATTGCTATAGACTGTATACAGTGAATTAATAGCTCCCAAAACTTCGGTGATTTCATGCCCAAATTCTTTTCGGATTGTCGTACACTCTTTATATTTTGCGCTAAATGCTTTGATAAATACAGGACTTAAAGCCCACCATCTACAGTCATTGGCACGCTCATAAAGGTTTCGATCCATAATATCAATGGCAAGTTTTGCATTAAATGCCGCATGATTGATAAATGAAGCAACAACCGTCCAGTTAAGGTTACTGATGGATTCTTCAAATGTCTTTTTGGTTTGTGCACCTGTACGAGAAATTTCATTTAAGAGTGATTTTGAAAAAGAGTTATCGCCACTTTTTTGATTGGCAATTTGCACATTTCCATTCCAAATGGTCAGATCAAGACGTCGTTGAATCGCCTCAGCTTTTGTCGGAATGCTTGTAAACTCTTCAGAAAATAGTGAAGAATTTTTTATAATTTTTATCTGTTCTTCTGTAAAAGGGACATGTTCATGTTTTTGATTAAAGGCAAAAGAGAGAGGCATGAGCGCATGTCCCATCCAACCTAGCCCATAAAAACCTTGATACCCTTTGGTTGATTGTGTTTTTGCCACATACTCACTTCCAGCAAAAGGAACGATATCAAAGTTTTTAAGTGCCGTTTTTTGGGGAGCTCCAAGAGTATAATGAAAGGGGTCACTACTGTAAATCGTACACTGATTTTCATCTAAGACAAGCATATCAGCCCATGTCTCATTTTCGATAAGGTTGGAGATAATAACGCGCATCTCATCTTGAAATTTAAAGACTAAACAGAGCACCGCAAGGGGTGTACCATTCTCATCACACACACGATAACTGTACAGTAAACTCTCTTTTTCACTTACTAATGGGAAAACACCAAAACTCTCAACATACTCTTTGGATGTGTGTATTGCTTCATAGATCAATGAACTCTCTACCTGCTTCCCTATTTTTTCATCTTTAGTAGAAGCGATAAGCGTACCATCAAGCGAAAAGAGCAAAACATCATTATAAACACTGTACTTTTCAATATACTCAAGAAAACGGTTTTGCAGTGCGGATAAAGAGACTTTCTGTTCCTCGTTGTTCATGCGAGCAAAGTCACAAATGATCGTATCCATCGCTAAAAAACCAATATCTGCTGTACGCTCAAAAAGATTACGAATTAAAATATCTATTGCGACTTGTGCTTTTGCACCAAGTTCTGTTGCAAGTTTTTTGACAGTCTCTTCGGAAAGTCTTTGTAACAGTTGCTCTGACAGATTACTAAAGGCCTGTCTCGTCTCTGATATGTCCATACCAATATTACTCATTTGTCCCAAAAGAGAGAGTAAATTCCACCGTTCAGAGAGCTGGTCCAATGCTTTTTGATATGCAACAACTTCAGGGATATAGGCATTATAACGAGATGTACGGCTTTGCTCTGACATGATGATAGACCTTTTTTTTAAATAGGAAGAGGATGCTTGATACCACAATGCAAAAGATTTTTATCACTATTACGACTAAAAAAGTCACTTTTTTAAACACTATACAAGAAGTGTTCCGTAGAAAATATACTTTACATGTAAAGATAAAAAAGTTTTCAGGAAGCGCTGTGAACTGAAAATAATTCACTTCACAGCATTATTTTAAAGAAGGATTAGTATCTTACCCATTGTGCAATTTGCGCAATATCAAAAGGCGTTGTTTGACAACATCCACCGATGATGCTTGCACCCTTTTTATACCAGATATGCGCCATTTTTCCATAGGATGCACTTTTAGAGAGTCCGTCCCATGTTTTAGTGAGTGCATTGTAGGTCGCCCCACCATTGGGGTATACGATGATAGGTTTAGAAGAACCCGCTTCAAGATAGTCTTTATGAACTTCACCAATGGCCTCTGGGTTTTCCATTAAAAACTTAGCGGACCAAAGAGAATCGTTGATATCATAGCCTTTACGCTCTCATTCTGTACCAAAGGCACCATCAATAATAAGCACTTTTTGCTTTGCTAATATTTCACGAATAGGGTTCATAGACTATCCTAATTTGATCATTGCATGACTATAAAGCAGCATACAAACACGAATCTGCAAAAACGGGCAATAAAGGTAGGCAAAATTTTATGATCGTACTACTTGTACTGTCCATTTCTTCTTCTATTTTTGTATTGACTATTCTATATCCCTCACCTTTAACCGTTTCGATGAGATGAAATGGCAAGAGTTTAGCGCGCAACTGTCGCACAAGTGATCTAATGCGCTCTTGGCTAATCACTTCATTATGGTAAACATAACATACGATTTCGTCTGATGAAACGATATGTGGAGATTTGGCTAGTAAATATTTGAGGAACAGTGCTTCTTTCCTACCTAAAAAAATCTTATCTTCTTTATAAATAAAGAGAGCATTTTTAAAATCAAAACAAACGTCTTTTGCTAAACAAAAAGTATCATCATTCCAAATATGACACAATTTGTAAATCCTAAAAGCGATCTCATCAGGAGAAAAATCTTTGATAATAACATCATCGTATGAGAGATAATAAAGGGTTTGTAGCATACGAGAATTAGCCACTTTGTCTAAAATGAGTAAAATAGGAGCGTCACTTCCTCTTTGCCTGATAAATTTCATCATAGAAGGGTCGGTAGGATTTTTGAGGTTGAGAATAAAAAGAGAATAGTCTAGTAAAGAAGAGCCTTCTTGCATGATCTCTTCTTCAGATTGTATTTTCTTCATATTCATTTTTAAACGTAATCCATTGAGGTAAACGTCAACATGATCTGCTAACTCCCGATCTGGTTCAAGAAAAAGAACTTTCACTTTTCTCCTTTTCGTTGTATTAGTTATGATTTTGCAATAACACTATTTCTAATGATATTCTTTAATACTATAATTAATTTATTATACCAAGAATGATTAGCGTACTAGGTTTTTCAAACAAAAATTTGAATGATTCCAAATTACTTGGAATCACTCAATAGACTAAAACTTATAATTTACGTTAAACCATAATTCGTCAGTATCATAAGATTTTATTTTTGCACCAGAAACAAAATAATCTTTGTCAAAGGATACATAAGTGACTTCAGTTGTTAACCCTTTAAGTGCAGGAACTGCATAAGTAAGCCTTGCTGAATAGCCTTCAATCTCTGCTTTCGCATTGGTTGCAGTTGAAATAGTTGCTGTAGATTGAGTATCTTGTTTTGCCGTCACATACGCTAATTCAGAGGTAAGTCCTATAATACCCACTTGTGAGAAATTATAGGTTGCACCAAATCTATAGGTATCCATACCTGCAAAGCTATTAAATACCAAAGGTCCTCGAATGGAAAGCATAGTATAACATGATGGTCCATTACCAAGACCAAGAAGTGCATCATCTCCATTACTTACAGTTGTATATGCAATAGTTCCACCAAAGCCATAAAGCTCAGAGAAACCAGCACGAAGTCCCAACATATTACCATCTATATGTGCCACATCAAGTCCACTACCTGCACGTGAACCTCTGTAGTTTGCATCGAAGAGAAGCTTATAATTACTCATAGGAAGAACATAATTTGCTTCTGAGTAATAAAATGAAATATCATCTGTTGCACTAGCAAAAGAAGCACCATAAGGACCTTTACCATTAACACCACTCATAACCACATCATGTGCTTGAGCAAATTGTGCGGATAATGTAAGATTTGAAACAGATTTGTTAATAGCCCCCAATGAATAAGCACCATCAAATCCAAATGCAGTTGGGCCAGCTCCAGCTATAATAATTTGTTTTGTAAATTCTGGCGCATCATAAGAATAATTATTAGCCCCAGTAGGTGTTAAAAAATTACCATTAAAGACATCACCTGTTCTACCTTGGAATTTACCCACATAGTTTGCATAAAGTGTTGTTTGAGGTAAATCCATATTGGTAATTGTCGCACCCTCAAAAGACTCTCTAAAGAAACGTGTTGGATTACCTGAAATAAGAGGCGTTGTAATGTATTGTCGTCCAACTTTCACATCTGTTTTTCCAATTTGGTAACCCAAATACGCTTCAGAGAGGACTGAACCTTGACCAGATTCTTCTTTATTGAAAAGTTTTTTTGCATCATCTGTTGCAAATGGAGTAGAACTACCTTGGTATGTAAAACCAAGTCTTAAACCATATAAAGTATCGGTTACATAACCAAGCTCTACACCAACATTCAAAATATTTTGATGATCAGCTTTTGGATAGAAGTTACCATCATCATTTCGATCCCAATACCACGCTTTTAACGTGCCATTTACTTTACCATTTTTGAAAGCATCTGCCAGTGTATCTGCCGCATAAACATGACTACCAAGTCCTAAAATGGCAATTGCAACCATACTTAATTTAGTAAGTTTCATCTTTTCTCCTTTTTTTGCCCATTTTTGTGCTTTACATGTAAAACACTATCTGCCCCATTCGTTTACCGCAAAACCAATGGGGCTTCTCTTTATAATGCTTATTTCATCTCTTCGGCTAATTTTTTCTCAGCCTCATCTTTTTTTGTATCTAACTTGCCTTTGTAGTATTCATACTCAGGCTTATAGTAATTAAGCATGCTTCTAAGCCCTTTGTGCCCAATTTCAACGTGGCAAGAAGCACAGCTTATCTCTTTATCTGTTCCTTTGAGGCTGGCATAATGCTCGTGCATTTCACGTCCTTTTACACTGATCGCTTCATTGGTTTTATAGTTGGTATGACAACCATAACACGCTTCATCACGAACAAAATGTTGACGATTGGCACGGTTTGCCTGCCAATTAATTGCATCAGGATTACCAAAGAAGTGAATCGCTCCTTCGACAACGCCGTTTCGAGCTTTTGTTGCAATATAGGCAATCACATTGTCATGAGGTAAATGGCACGTAACACACGATACTTTAATGCCTACTTTACCATTTCCACCATGCACATCATTATGATAGGCAGCAACCATTGGTTTCATTTCATGGCACACGATACAAAAACGATCATCACTGGTTCGATGCAGTCCCTCATAAAGAATCCATGAACTGAGTAGCCCGATCAAAATGCCTACTAAGCCCATTAGCAGAATGTTATTTTTGATGATGAGAAATATTTTTTTGATCATGGTGTCGGCCTCATCCAAATTTTAACATCATTACTATGGCAAGACAAGCACATATTTTCAGATGGCTTATGCTCATTGTGACACTCATCACAATAAAGTTTTGGTCCATCATGAATAGAATTATGTGGATTGGTATGTAATGCATCCATAAACTTTAGCCTATCTGCCAAAAATTGTTTTGTTTTATGACATGACAAGCACCCTTTATCCCCAATCAATTTCAAATCTTTTGGGTCATCACCCTGACCTTCATGACAATCCGTACAGCTAAGAGACAGCTTTTCATGATGAGCCTTAATGGGAAACTCTTTTTTAAGTTCAGGTGTCATATTGATTTTGGGCGATGACGTATTTGTATCCACACCAAAAAGAGACATGACACTGAAAATGAAAAAGAACCCTAAGACACAAAGAGTTCTTTTCTTACGCATTTATATATTTTCTCCTGCGACCATACCACATACTAAGCAGTCAGCAATTGCACAGCTACCTAGACGACTTGCACCGTGTGTCCCTCCCGTTACTTCGCCCGCTGCAAAGAAACCTGGGATCGGTTTGTTCGTATTGGCTGAAATGACTTGAGCTTTTGTATTAATTTTTAAGCCGCCCATGGTATGGTGAGGTTTTGGACATAAACGAATTGCGTAAAATGGTCCTTTCATATCGATAGGATCACCACCTTTAAGTTCTTTCAGAGAGTCACCTTTAAGTGTTGGTTTTTTAAACTCATCCTCAACACTATTTTTGACATCTTCATTATATTTTTTAATCGTTGCCTTAAGTGCATCTGCTGGAATTTTATAGTTTGCAGCAAGAGCGTCAAGCGTATCGAATTTCTTCATAACGCCACCTTGTAGACCTTTATCGATCGCTGCATAAATTTGCTCTTCAAATGTATTGTACGTACCAATGGCTACCGGATACATTTTTGGCGCTTCCCTTAAGATAACATACTCAGCATCCGCTCGTGTTTTACGATCAGCCATCTCATTCATGAATCGTTTACCATTTCTAACATCAACTGCAACACCAAATTTGAATAAACCTTGTTGTGTTAAGAGTGGTGCTACACCAAAACCTCTCTCATCTGGACTTGCCCATGGTCCTTCTTGAATCCAACTAATATGTACAGGAAGTGCTCCAATTTGGAAAGCTTTTAAAAGTGCTCCAGCCGTTGCACCATCATGGTTTGTTGCATCCATATCGGGTGTCATACGTGGGTCTTGAAGTTGTCTAAAGTCTCTATCCATAGAAAAACCTCCACTTGCTAAAACAACACCTTTTTTAGCGCGATAAGCTTTTTTCTCACCTGTCTTGTTTTCAATGTCATCATTGTGAAGTTTATTATCAAAACGGTAATTAATACGTGCAGTTACACCGATAACCGTTGTACCATCATTACTCATCACAAAATCATCCATTTTTGCGCGTGTTACCATTTTACAACCGGGAAGTTTTTCGACAAATGCTGCCATTGGTTGAATAATGCCTGAGCCACTCATATTTTCAGTAACAATAGTTCTAGGCACTGAATGACCACCAAACCATGTTGGTTTTTTACCTGTTTGGAATTTTGCACCACATTTTACGGCAAAGTCAAATGTCTCTTGCGCACGATCTGCAATTAGCTCTAGCATTTCTACGTGGTTAATACCAAGTCCTGCTTTTAAAGCATCTTTAATAAAAAGCGCTTTAGAATCTTCAATACCAAATTGTTTTTGATCTCTATTCATTGGAACGGCAAACGCACCACCATTAATAGCTGAATTACCACCAACACGACCCATTTTTTCAAGAATCAATACTTTATAACCACGTTCTGCTGATTTAGCTGCTGCTGCGAGACCCGCAAAACCAGAACCAATGATGATAACATCGTACTCTTCATCAAATTTGACATCTTTTTCAGTTGGTGCTGCTGCCATTGCATTGGCTGCACTTAACATGGCTGCACCTGCCCCAACTACGCCCAACTTTAGAGCGTCTCTTCTTGACATCGTCTCTTTACTCATTGTATTACTCCTTTTTGAAATAGTGTTTTTTATTTCTAACTTAATTTTAATAACTAAATGTGAGATTTAATGTGAGATATGTGAAATATCATTGCTTTTGACGAAAAAAGTATTGATTCTTTCACAATATGAATCAAAAAAGGTATAAAAAACTCCAAATTACTTCTAAATTGATTGCGAAAAGAAGTTTAATAGAGTAAAAAAGGATAAAGGAAATTATGAGTTGGGCACAAAATGTGCCCTATTGAAAGTATTGAAGTTTATTAATGATGGACTAATAGATTGGTTACTTCGCATAAAAAAGCACAACTGCCTTCATATAATATGTTATGGCGTAGTCCAATACCGACTTGCTCATAATTGGGGAAACCTCGAATGAGCAGTTCTTTGTGGTGTTTATGGGCTAGACGCTCACCATGGTAGTTGGTAATGAGCAGATCCATAGCAGGAAGGGCTTTTTCCACCTCTTCCAAATCGCCAATGGAAACTTTACATGTAAAGGCTTCTTGCACCTCACTGCGTTGTGCAATATATGCCTCACACGAACCACCCGCTTCTTTTAAAGCTTTAGAGATGGCATAAGCACTATCAGGTTCATCGGCGATAAGAATTTTTGCTTTTCCCAAGGTAAAATGCGTATCTAAGAGCACATCTTGCAAGCGAGCACGCCAACGTTTGACCACACTGGGCACACTTTTACATTCCAAGAATTCAAACAGTTTGGCATAAAACTCATCACTTGCTTCTAAGCCCATAAGGCTATCAAAATGCAAATGCGTACTTTGAGGAAATTTCTCATAAAAAAGTTCCCCGCATTTTTTAACCGAACGTCCTATGGTGATGACAGCACCCGCATCACCCAGTTTTTCAATGTCTGAAACGCTAATACCTCCACTGCTGAGTGCACCTTGTTTGACACCTAAATGACCATCAAGGGAATCGCTAAGATCAGGAAGCGCATAGACTTCCAAGTCCAGAAGTTCGAGTGCTTCTTTGAGTTTTTCAACTTCAATGGGACTAAAGTTGACATTGGGGACAAAAAGGACTTTATCTTTTCGAACATGGGTGGTTGGCTCAATGAGCTGAGTAATAATGTTTTGGATACTCAAGCTCCAACCGCTCTCAAGCCCACCTTCAAAATCGGGCGTATGCACATATACCATTTTTTGCTTCTCTTTTAAAAGAAGCGTTGCACCCTTGATATCATCGCCTTTGGTTTCTGTCATGCCTGTCGTAAAAAGTCCGACCAAATCAGGCGTTACTTTTTTGGTGATGTTTTCCACCGCTTCGGAGATGCCTTTATCGCCTCCATCAATGACGGCGGTTATATCATTAACAGCAGTAGTTTGAATGGCGATCGGGTCGTTAAAATGTCGTGTAAAGAGTACCTTGGTAAAGGAAGCACACCCTTGCGCCCCATGCATCAGAGGCATACAGTTTTTAATGCCCAAAAAGGCAAGTGTCGCACCCATCGGTTGTGAGAGCTTAAGAGGGTTTACATGTAAAGGCTTCATCGTGGTTGTTTTCATCTCTTTGGGGTTAATAAAGCTCATGTTTTCCTCCTCATTTATTTATGCCGCGTCCCACGGCGCTTGTTTTCCAACCAGTTTAAAGACAGGGTTTGAAAGGGCAGCACAGACATCAATGGCGAGGTTTTCAAGCCCACCGTATGCACCGTAACTCACTTTTTTCTCTTGATTGACATCGACAAAGGCAATGCGCTTTTTAATCGCCGTGTAAAGACTACGCCCACCCGCAAGTAAAATGTCGACTTTATGCTCATCAATCAAACGAGGCTGATCGACACCGGGTGCTTTAAATAAAATAGGCACATATTCACTCGCTATCGCTACATCCTCTTCCGTAGCTTTTTGCACACAGGTGGCGACCACTTCGATGCCAATGTCTTGAAGTGCTGAGGCGATCGACCATGACTTGTTTCCGCCTGTGTTTAAAATCGCTTTTTTGCCTTTGAGCATCGGATGGTACAGCTTCAAACGCGTTTCCAATTTCGCCTCTTCTTCAGCAATGATCGTTTCCGCTTTCGCGATCAATTCCGCATCGCCAAACGCATTGACGATGGAGCGAATCGCATTGGAGGTATCACGTTTACCATAAAAAGAGACGCTCACATAAGGGATGTTGTAGCGCTCTTGCATTTTACGACACAACGTCACCAACGACTTTGCACAGACAATGACATTGAGCTTTGCCGTGTGCGCCGTTTGGATCTGCTCTATTCTGCCATCCCCTGAAAGAGAGGAAACAACTTTGATGCCAATACGCTCCAAAAGAGGCTTATATTGCCACATATCGCCCGTTACATTATAATCACCGATCAAGTTAATGCCAAAAGGATGAATCTCTTCAGGCTCACGCGTACCTACAAGAGCGTCCAACACCGCTTCACCGGCAAGGCGTGATCCTAAGTTTTTACTGCCCACAAAACCAGGGGCGTGCACAGGCACGATGGGAATGTGAAACAGCTCTTCTGCGGTTTTACATGTAAAGTCAATATTATCCCCGATCATCGCTGTGACACACGTTTCATAGACAAAAATCGCCTTAGGTTTTTTATGCTCTACGATGTAAGAGAGAGCATCT
Organism: Sulfurospirillum diekertiae; assembly: GCF_011769985.2. NCBI lineage: Bacteria > Pseudomonadati > Campylobacterota > Epsilonproteobacteria > Campylobacterales > Sulfurospirillaceae > Sulfurospirillum > Sulfurospirillum diekertiae. The sequence continues at coordinate 1,039,430 of NZ_CP039734.2, read as the reverse complement.
GAAAGCTTTTTGTCACCACCAAAAATGATGTCTTGGGTGCTGACATTCGTGCAATAGCCCAGTGGTGTGTTGTTTTCACCTTCATAGCTTGTAAGCGTTGCTCTGGTTTCCCATGAAGCGCCAAGACAAGTGTCGGGGCCATGCACCAAATGCACAGCATCCGCATAAGGAAAGAGTGATATTTGCGCTCCCTCAAACGCACACCCTCCGCTCGTCGCTCCAGGTTTCGGTTTATCACAGCTCGCTTTTTTGGTTTTGTTATGAGAACAAGCACTCTCGTTTAACAAATCCTTGATCAGTTTTCTATTTACCATAGTCATAGATTTGCACAATCCATTCCATTTAGAGTTTTTACATTGCACCTTTTTACAGTAGCCCTGAAACAAAACTCTTAATGCAGTTTCTAAACAAAAAAATACCACATAAAGAAAAAAACTTCGTGTTGTATTTAAAAAAAATCTTTAACGGAACAGCTCTTGCATAAAAAGGGGTGTGTACCTTTAAAAACCCTTACTCAACACCCACGATGCGATCAAGCCCTTTTCACATCGTGGGTACATTCAAGCAAGGTTTTTTAGAGTTACTAATCCATTCCCATCAAAAGGATTTACCATGGCAGTAAAAATTACAGAACTTTGTATCAATTGTGACAGTTGTATTGACGAGTGTCCCGCAACCGCTATTGTCAGTGCAAGCGACTCACCGGTCAATGGTGACAACACTTATGTTAAACCAGAAAAATGCATTGAATGTTCTGATGGCACGATGCCAAAATGTGCAGATGCCTGTCCAACCGAAGGTGCAATTGTATGGGATATGCCCTACACTGCTGAATACAATGCCTATTATGTTGCGGGTCATGAGAGTGGCATCTACAACATTCGTGAGCATAAGAAAAATGGCATCATGTTCCCAGAAGTTTCTCCTAAACCTTACCGTGAAGCGATCTCGATTGCTAATCGCCAAGCACACACTCCAGTAGCGGAATAAACGATGAAAATAGCATTTGCATCCACGGACAACATCCATGTCAATGACCATTTTGGCTGGTGCAAATGCTTTTATCTCTATGAGCTTCAAGAAGAGTCGTTTGTTTTTTTAAGAGCACTCGAATCACCCAATGAACTCACTGAAGAAGGTGATAAACTAGCTTATAAAATTGAATGCTTAGAAGATGCTAACATTTTGTGCGCTTCACATATTGGACCGCGCGCTTCTTTAATGGTGAAAGGCTCTGGTATCTTTGTACTGAAGTCTGAGAAAGAAAATGAGCGCATTGATACCCTGTTAAACACCCTACTCACATTAAAAAATAGCAATCCGCCTCTTTGGATGCAAAGGTTTCTCCATGCACCATCACCCCATAACCATAGCTAAGGACATCTATTTTATAGGTGTATTTGATCCCGATATTCGAACGTTTGACATCGTCATGCGAACCGCGAATGGTTCTAGTTATAATGCGTATCTCATTAAAACTGCTGAGGGTGTCATTATTGTTGATACCGTTAAAAAAGAGTTTCAAGATGATTTCTTCCGCCATGTAGAAGCACTGTGTTCCTATGATGAAATCAAATATGTCATTATCCATCACATTGAGCCTGATCACTCAGGGGCGCTGCCAGAACTCATCCGAAGAGCACCGCACGCCAAAGTGCTTATTTCCCCTCAAGCCACAACGATGCTTAAAGCGCTTACCAACAGCGAAGAGATCAATTTTGAAACAATTTGGACCAATAAACAGCTTCATCTTGGAGGCAAGACCATTACGTTTCTCACGACACCCTATCTGCATTGGCCAGAGACCATGAGCAGTTACGTACAGGAAGACAAGCTACTTTTTAGTGGGGATGTTTTTGGTTCACACTATTATGATAAACGCCTTTTCAACAATAAAGTAGGTGACTTTTCATACGCATTTCAATACTACTATGACCATATTATGCGCCCATTTCAAAGCTATGTCAGAAGTGCACTAAAACTCTACGAACGTTTTAAAATTGAACTGATTGCACCTCTTCATGGTCCAATATTACGCGAAAATCCATATCAATATATTGATGCGTATAAACAATGGAGCCATAAAGTTGACACGAATAAAGGTAGTGGCAAAAAAATACTCTCTATTTTTTACCTTACCAGTTATAAAAATACCCAAGAGATGGCACAAGCCATTTTTGAGGGGTGTGAAAGTATAGAAGGTGTGGTCGCCAATATGTATGATCTTGCCTCTATCGAATCACAAAATATGATAGCGATTTTAGAAGAGAGTGACGGCTTTTTAATCGGCACACCCACCATCAATGCCGATGCCCCTAAACCTGTTTGGGACTTGCTTTCGTGTTTGATGTTTTTAGAAAAACAAGGTAAATGTGCCGGAGCGTTTGGATCGTACGGATGGAGTGGCGAAGCGGTCGACCATATTCTAGCTCGTCTTAAGTCACTTAAACTTCGTGTGCCACCACTTACACCGCTTAAAATAAAACTGATTCCAAGTCAATCCGAACTTGAAGAATGTTACCAGTTTGGGGTCGAATTTGCTGAGATTTTAAACGGAAAATTGGTCGAGATCGATCTTACCTAAAGTAGAGTTACAACAGCATTCATCAATTTTTGCAAATAACATATCCATATCATAGGGCTTTACCAAATAACCATTCACGCCTAATTTTTCAGCTTGTTCACGTTGATCTTGACTACTATATGCTGATGTAATAATGATTGGAATTGTTGGATTTTCAATGCGAATGCGATTGAGCATACGAAATCCACTCATAAAAGGCATTTGTAGGTCCGTAATAATAATATCAGGAGCATCTTTATAAAACCGATACAATCCCTCTTCACCATTTCGAGCCGTATAAAATTCATCAAACACCGTATTAAAAACGGAGAATAAAGAGTCTAAAACATTGTGTTCATCTTCCACAATCAAAGGACGAACCTCTTTCAGATCATTCAACTTCATGATACCAATCCCTGCAATATAATTTCAAATCGCGCACCTGAGGCAGTATTTGCCACACGAATACGTCCATTCATATGCTCTTCAACAATAATTTTAGTCATATAAAGTCCAAGCCCCGTCCCATTTTGTGAACCTTTTGTGGAGAAATAAGGTTCAAAAATGTAAGGCATCACAAGCGTATCAATACCGCCACCATTGTCTTCTATTGAAACAATAATCGTGTCAGATTTCTCTCTTTTTGCCTCAACAATAATCTGCTTTGTATGATCACCGCAACTCTCTAAAAGAACGTCTTTAGCATTGTTAAAGATGTTGATGATCGACTGACCAAACTCATTGGGAAAACTCTTTACATGTAAACCTTCTTCGGCGACAAAAGAGAGCTCAATACCATGTGCTGAAACAATAGGTTTCACCATTTCAACCGTATGTGCAAGCTGTTGTTTAACATCAAAAACTTTCTGAGATTTATCGGGTTTAAAAAAATCCCTAAAATCATCAATGGTTTTTGACATCTGCAAAATCTGACGCATAGAGTCCTCTTTAAACTCATCCATGATGGTATCATCAAGTTTTTGAAGTTTATATTTGAAAGCAATATTTTGGGCTAGCAAAGAGAGGACATTGAGAGGTTGTCGCCATTGATGTGCAATCATACTAATCATTTCACCCATTTGCGCATGACGAGATTGCTGGAAAAGCATCATCTCTTGCTGACGATTTTTTTCAATTTGTTCTTGCACTTGATTTTCTAAAGTTCTATTGAGCGTTTGGAGTGCATACTGTGTTTCTTTAAGCTCACTGAGATCGATAACAGCAGAAATTCGCATGGTTTTTCCAACACTACGAACGATGGAGCCTTTCACTAATGCGGGAAAAGAGCTTCCATCTTTGCGTAGAAGCATACATTCATAGATACCCGTATTTTTCATAGATTTTTCGCGTATCAGCTTTTTGGATGTAGCAGCTACAAAATCGACCATCGACTTACCAATCATCTCCTCTTTGCTCTCGCCTCCAAATAGCTTTAAAGCTTGCTCATTAATCTCGACAATACATCCCTTATGAGAAACCACCAATCCTTCAATCGCAAAATCAATCAACTGCTTAAATTTTTGATGCTGCTTTAAACGTAAATAACTCCACATAAATCCAACAAAAAGGACTAAGGCTAAAAATAAAAGGATCGTGAATGGTGTTAGTGAGAACATTGTAGCTCCAAACATGGCTCGCCAATAAAATACCCTTGAAACTCATCTACGCCCATTTCCACCAAAAGATCAAAGATCTCTTTTTTATGCACGTATTCAGCAATCGTCTTTACATGTAAAGCATGTGCAAACGAAACAATGCCCTTAACAAGCTTCAATGACTTCACATCTTTATCAAGATTTTGAACCAAACTACCGTCAATTTTGAGATAGACTGGATTTAATTCCAATAAATGTGAAAAATTGGAATAGCCTGTACCAAAGTCATCAATAGCAATCGGTGCATCATCGTACTTAATATAGTGTAAAAAATTTATAATGGTCGTATAGTCCGTTACCTTTTCACTTTCAACCACTTCAAAAACGAGATGAACCGCTCTGCTTTCGTTTTTAAACTCAAGAATTTTAGATCGCATAAAGTCACGTATTTCTTTGTTAAGCATGTCTCGGAAACTAAGGTTAATCGAAAATGTCATCTCTGGATATAACACCATCATCGCAAATACTTTTTCGATCATTCTGTAACTAAGACTATCATATTGTTTCGTTCGACATGAAATGTCTAAAAAATAATAGGGTGAAACATACTGATCTTGATCAAATTTATCCTTTGTTTTGATACGAATCAGCGCTTCATATTTAATAATCTCCCTCTCTTTGTCGCAAATAGGCTGAAAGAAAGGAACAATATTGTCTTTATTGAGCGTATCAGCAATGACATCTTGCCAATAAAAATCATTGGCTAACGATTCCGTCTCATCTAAATTGCTGGTATAAACAACAAAAGCTTTATTGGTTTGTTTGGCAAAATCAAGAGCCGTAAACGCTTTTTTAAAAAGATTTTCTTGATCGAACGTTACACCCATGGAGATATGAACCAATATTTTTTCAATAAGTCCTTCGACTTTTATCTCGATACCATTTAAAATGCCCAGTGTTTGGGCAATATCTTCATAGATTTTTTCAGGATCAAGCTGTGTGCTCAAACGAAGCATTGCAAATTCATTAGAAGAGATACGAAAAACATCGTAACAAAGGGATGTTGCGACCTCTTTAAAATGGTGTGAAAACTCTTTTAAAATTTGATTGCCTGCTTCAATGCCATAGAGCTTATTGTAATTTGTAAAATTATCAATATTGATTAAAAATAATGTGGGAACTTCTGAGGGCTGTATCTGTTCTAAAATACGATCCAAAGTGTATTTATTAGGAAGCTTTGTGAGTGCATCTGTATGCAGCTGTTCTTCAAGGGCACTTTTCTGCAATACTATTGTGTTCTTTAAATCATTCGTATAAGCACGATATTGTGCTTTGAGAAGAATTTTTTCCACAGTAGAGCTTAAGGAATCAAAAAACTGATCGAGTTCAATAGGTTTTAAAATATAACCATCGACACCCAAACGAATTGTTTCAATCAAAAATTCCACATCATTATGGGCTGATGTAACAATAATAGCCGTCTCTTTACAAAATTTACGAATTTTAGTAATTAAAGAAATACCATCTAATCTAGGTATTTTTAGATCTGTAATTAAAAGGTCGTATTTTTGTATTTGAGGTTCTTGTGAAATACCCAATTGAGGTATGGCAATTTCAGCATCAAAGAACATATCATAAGCATTTTTTCCATCACTCGAAACATCAATGCAATCAAAAAATTCACTTAAAATAGAATGAGTGTATTTTCTAGTAACTTCATCGTCTTCAACATATAAAATCTTCAAATTTTTACAACGAGATCTTAGGTCCTCCATTGCTGATGCTTCCATCATTTTCCTCATCATCTTGGATCAATTTTTTGATTATACACCAAAGAAATGGTTTATTATCAGTTTTGTATGAGGATTATTAGGAAATGGGAGGCTTATAATACTAAACGATAGCCTGTTCCATACTCTGTCATAATGTATTTTGGCTTTTTTGGGTCATCATCAAGCTTTTTACGAATATTTTGAATATGGTAATTTAGAGATTGTGGAGAGCTTAAAGAGGAGAGATGAATCGCTAAAACATTGCGATAAACCACTCTATTTTTGTTTTCTATGAGGAAAGAAAGTATTTTATACTCAATTGCGGTAAGTGAGAGTGGTTTTTGATTGAGCAAGATTGTTTGACTATTGTAATCAATGGCAAGATTATTTTTATTGTATTCCAGTTTAATCATAGAACAGCGTCTCAAAATTGCCCACATACGCACTTCTAACTCTTCAAGCATAAACGGTTTGCATAAATAGTCATCTACCCCAAAACGAAAGGCTTGTACTTTCGCTTCTAAATCAGAATGGGCACTTAATACAATAATAGGAATACTTGTTCGATTATTGATCTGTTTAATCACCTCGAAACCGCTGAAATCAGGCAGGCTAAGGTCGAGAAGTAGAAGATCATAATGCTGTGCCGAAAGCTTTAAAAGCCCATCAACCGCCGTTTCTGAAATATCCAATTCAAAACCCACACTCTCCAAATATTGGGCAACTTGAGTCGCTTCTTCATAATTGTCTTCGATTAAAAGAACTTTAATTTTTTTTTGCATTTGAATTCTTACTCCAAACTTTTCTGATTTTGTATTATACATAAAGCTCATAATTTTGCCTACAAGAATATGAAAACTTGGTTATAATACGGTTATATCCTTCCACGTAAGAGAAAACCATGAATTCAGCGGAAAAACAGCTTGCCATTTTATTGGAGTTTGGTAAAGTCATTAACAAAACCAAAAGTTTGAACGATGTTTTGGAGTCTATGGCAAATTTTGCACGGGACATCTTACAAGCAGATCGTTGTTCTATTTTTGTCTACAATAAAGAGAAAGAAGAACTCTGGTCAAAAGTGGCACATGAAGTTCATCCCATTCATATTAGTACCCAAAAAGGTGTTGCAGGGTATTCTGCCCTTTCAAAAGAGACACAAATTGTTGTGGATGCTTACAATGACTACCGTTTTAATCCTGATGTCGATAAAGCCACAGGCTATTTGACACACACTATTCTCGCTGTTCCCTTACTTGACAATCAAGAAAACACCATTGGCGTCTTTCAAGCGCTCAATAAAAAAGAAGGTTTTTTTACCAACGTTGATGCTGAGCTGTTACTTCTTATCTCTAACTACGCCGCTTCAGCCATTGAAAATGCCATTTTATATGACAAACTACGTGATACCCAAACTAAGATTATCAATAAACTCGCTTCTGTTGCAGAATTTAAAGACCAAGAAACATCCAAACACACCAAACGCGTAGGGCTCTACAGTGCACTCTTAGCCGACAAGATGGGTTTAAATCAAGATGATATTTATAAAATTGAACTCGCTGCTCCCATGCACGATGCAGGAAAAATCGGCATTACCGATACTATCTTGCTTAAACCTGATAGACTCGATCAAGAAGAATTTGACATTGTAAAGACACACACTCAAATAGGTTATGACCTTTTATTTGACAGCGAAAACGAATACCTTAAAACTGCCGCACTCATTGCACTGGAACATCATGAAAAATGGGATGGAACTGGCTATCCATTGGGTAAAAAAGGTGAAGAAATTTCTATTTTTGGAAGAATTGTTGCTATCGCCGATGTGTTTGATGCACTTATTTCTGTGCGCACCTATAAACCCGCTTGGAGTTTTGAAGAGGCATATGAATTTCTCAAAAAAAACAGAGGAACACACTTTGACCCTATATTAATTGACCTTTTTAGTGAAAATATTGAAAGAATTCGTGCTATTTATTTAGAACTACGAGATTAGGAAAACCTTCTTAAATTTAAAGACTCGCTCTTTATTTTCCAAGGAACAGTTTGTGCAAACTTTAGAGTAAAGAAATTCTAAAGGATCGCACATGAGTTGTTCTTGCACATCATCCACCAACACACAAAATGAACTTCATGCTAGCATCATGCAAAAGATTAACAACCACCCTTGTTATAGCCAAGATGCCCACCAACATTATGCGCGTATCCATGTTGCAGTAGCTCCTGCATGTAATATCCAATGCAACTACTGTAACCGTAAGTACGACTGTTCAAATGAAAGTCGTCCCGGTGTTACGAGCTATAAACTAAGCCCCGAAGAGGCGGTGAAAAAAGTCTTACATGTAGGCGGACTTATTCAACAACTCAGCGTCGTGGGCATTGCAGGACCCGGCGATGGACTTGCCAATCCTAAGCAAACGTTCGAGACATTTGCCCTGCTTAAGAAATATGCGCCTGATATCAAACTCTGTCTTTCAACGAATGGTTTGATGATTCACAAACATATTGATGAGATTGCTAAATACAACATTGAGCATGTTACCGTAACGCTTAACTCTGTTGATGAGAGCGGTGAAATTGGTTCTAAAATCTACCCATGGGTTTTTTACGAACATAAAAAACACCGTGGTGTAGAAGGTGCAAAATTATTGCTTGAAAAACAGCTTCTTGGTATTCAAATGCTCGTTGAGCGAGGCATTCTTGTCAAAGTGAACTCAGTCTTAATTCCAGGCATCAACGATGAGCATCTTCCTCTCGTTGCTAAAAAAGTCAAAGAGTTGGGTGTTTTTATTCAAAACGTTATGCCAATCATCTCAAAACCAGAATACGGTACTAAATTTGGACTCGATGGCGTTCCAAGTGCTACGCATAAACAACTTATGAAAGCACAAGAAGCCTGTGATATCAATGTCAAATTGATGCGCCATTGTCGCCAATGCAGAGCTGACGCGGTTGGTTTACTCGGTGAAGATCGTAGTGATGAATTTTTCAAAGAGAGTTTTGCTGACAAAAGTTTTGCAGAGCTTTCTCACCATTACAACCTTAACCAACGTATGAAAACCCATGAGAATATCGAAACATGGAGAAGAGCACTCCGAGCTGCCAATGGTAAAATTACTCAAGAAGACGCGACAAATAAAGATGAGCTTAGCTCTACTGGCGATACAATGCTTGTAGCCGTTACCACGCGTGGAAATGGACTTATTAACGACCACTTTGGGAGTGCGAAAGAGTTTTTGATCTACGAAGCAGGCGATAAAGCGATTAAATTTATTATGCACCGTAAAGTTGAAAATTCTTACTGTATGGGAAAAGAGAACTGCAATGGAACCTACCCTATCGAAGAGATCAAAAATGCCCTCTCAGATTGTCATCTTCTCTTAACCCAAAAAATTGGCGAATGTCCACAAAAAGAGTTAGAGAGTATTCACCTCACATGTGATGAGAGTTTTGCGGATGAGCCTATTGAGCTTTCTGTTCTAAAAGGTGTGCGTAAGCACTTTTTTGCTGCTTCTTAATTAAGTGACACGCTTTTAGGGCAAAGCTCTAAAAGCTACGCTAACGCTTAGTTTTCTTCGGCAGAAAGCCCACGCACCCTTGGTGCTTATGAATGAAGGAAAAAATGATGATTATCAACGATACCACACTTAGAGATGGTGAACAAGCACCTTACGTTGCCTTTAACACCGATGAAAAAATCGCCATCGCATCGGCACTTTACCTTGCAGGTGCCGATGAGCTTGAAGTGGGTATTCCAGCGATGGGTGCAAAAGAGCAAGCGGATATCAAAGAAATCCTTGCCCTTGATCTTCCGCTTCGCATTATGAGTTGGAATCGTGCCACGATGAGTGATTTAGAAGCATCACTCTCTTGTGGACTTAAAGCAGTTGATCTCTCTATTCCTGTATCAGACATTCTCATTGAAGCAAAATTTGGAGGCGATAAAGCACGCCTTTTAAAAAACCTTGAAGAGGTTTTACATGTAAGCAAATCTGAGGGTATTTTTGCCTGCATTGGGGGCGAAGATAGCTCTAGAGCAGATAGAGGCTTTTTGAAAGAGGTCATGGAGTTAGGAGCCAGTCTAGGAGCCAATCGTTTCCGTTACTGTGACACGGTGGGCATTATGCGTCCTCATCAAATTTACGAGCATATTTCCTACCTCACAGGCCTCAATCTTTTAGAGATAGAAATGCACACGCACAATGACTTTGGTATGGCAACCGCTAATGCCATCAGTGGACTCGAAGCAGGAGCGCTCAGTGTCAATACAACCGTCATTGGACTCGGTGAACGCGCTGGAAATGCGAGCTTTGAGCAGGTTCTAATGAGCCTGGCTCATCTTTTTGGCGAAGAGCGTGTGATTAACCCCGATGCACTAAAACATGTCGTGCAGTTGGTTGAAAAAGCGTCCAACCAAAGTATCTCTGCTACGATGCCGATTGTCGGTAAAAATATCTTTTCACATGAATCGGGCATTCATGTCAATGGCATGATTAAGCACGATAAAGCTTATGAAGCCTTTTCACCTCAAAGTGTCGGAATGACACGAAGTTATCCTATTGGAAAACATTCAGGCAGTTCAACACTTCTCTTTCATCTTCGTGCGATGGGGTATGAACCCGAAAATGAAGTCATCAATAAAATGCTTCCACAAGTGCGTGAAATGGTCACCAATCGTAAAAAAGTTCTCAACAAAAAGGAGCTAAGAGCGCTCTATATCGCTTCAAAAGCTGGATAAATTAATGGAAGAATATGCCTCTAAAATCATCTGTGAATGCGGTCAAAAAACCATTCAGGAAGCTATTGATATTTTTAAATCTACTACCCTCCCCTATAAAAAAGCCAAAAAACTTGTCACTGGGTGTAATCAAACCTGTTGTCGTAGACCTTTAATGGCACTCTTTAATATGGTAGAATTCGGTGAAATTGATTACGAAGAGATTGCCTTTTTAATTGATCAAAAAAATAGTAGATTTGAGCAAGGAGAGAGTGATGAGTGAGAGTATTCGCGATTTTGCACATTGGATAAAATCCCAAGGATTGGAACACACCTTGCCTCGTGAACTCTCAAAACTTGAAAGCATCACTACACTTGATCTCAGTCGGAAAAAGCTCAAAAGTCTACCTGAAAGCATTTATGCCCTTCAAAATCTTAGCATACTTAAAATTTCAGGCAATAGGCTTACAGAGCTTCCACAAAGCATTTGCACCCTTAAAAATCTTCGTAATTTGCAGTGCGAAAACAACCTTTTACAAAGTCTCCCCGAAAACTTTGGAGAACTAAGCTCTTTAGTCATTTTAAACCTCAATGGAAATCAACTGACGACACTGCCACAAAGTTTTTATGCGCTCTCCAAGCTTACGAGGCTCACTCTTGCTGTCAACCGTTTAAGCCATTTAGATGCTGCTTTTAAAAACCTCAAAAAACTTTTACATGTAAGCTTGGATACCAATTATTTTGAGTCTCTCCCCGAAGTCTTTGGCTCGATGCAATCGCTCTATTATCTCGATCTTTCATTTAATAAACTCACCACATTGCCTAAATCTCTTGGTGAAATCAAAGAGCTTGAAACCCTTATTTTAGAAGGCAATCTTTTGCAAAATCTTCCTTCATTAGAGGCGCACGATATGCTGGTCAAACTCAACCTTGCCTCCAACCATCTCACCTCCATTGACTTTGATATTTCAAAATTAGAAGATTTACAAATTCTCTCTTTGGCAAACAACCTCTTAGAGAGTGTACCAAACACACTGTGCAAACTCTCCAAACTCACCTCTTTGGATTTGAGTGCTAACCGTCTCAAAAACCTCCCTGAATGCATTGGAAATCTATTGCACCTTTATGAATTAGATGTCGAAGAAAACCTCCTAGAAAGCCTTCCAGAATCCATTCAAAAGCTGACAAACCTCAAAAATCTTTTTATTGCCAATAACCACAATTTGCAAAAGCCAGACCTCCCAACTTTAGAGTATTGTGACATCGAATAAGGATATTTTAACTCCCGCTAGGCTACCATATAAGAATGACTCACATTGAAAAGATACGACTTTTAAAACTTTTATACCAGTACAGAGCTCTTGGATTTGAATTCTTCCAAGAGTATCGACCGCTCTCGTTGAGCACACAACCTGCCCTGTCACAGAATTTAGAAGAGTTAAAAAGTAGTGTCGCAGGATGTCATCTTTGTGCACTTGCAAAGAGTCGTAAAAATGTCATTTTTGGTGCAGGTAATCTGAAAGCTAAAGTGATGTTTATAGGCGATAACCCAGGCGTTAGCGAAGATGAAACAGGAATGCTCTTTACGGGTAAAAGCGGCGAATTGCTCGCAAACATGATCGAAAAAGTTCTTTTGATCCCCAAAGAAGATGTCTATGTCACCACGATTTTGAAGTGTAAAACACCCGATAATCGTGTTCCAACACCTGAAGAAGTTGCTTGTTGCAAACCGCATGTAATGCAACAGATTCAAACCATTCGACCACAAATTATTGTTGCACTTGGATCGACCAGTTTTCATCATCTCACAGGAGAGTATGATACACCCATTGATAAAATACGTGGCACCGTGCTCAATTTTGGTGAAGCCAAATTGATTCCAACGTTCCACCCAAGTTTTTTACTGCGAAACCCCAGCGCTAAAAAAGAGGTTTTTGCAGATATGCTAAAAATAAGGAGCATGTTATGAGATTTTGGTTGACATTATCCCTCAGTTTATTCATCTTTGCAGGCTGTACAACCCAAGCCCCAGAGCCTTACACACCCAGTACCTACAATGTATCAACGAGTATGAAAAAAGCTCCTAATCAAAAAAATACTTCAACGTATCCGGGCTCTGAAAAACCGCTTGCCAAAGCAACAACCCCCTCTAGCAATTTAAAAAATACCGAGACACAGTCCTCTTCAGCCCCTGTGACGATTGACAATACGATTACATCAACCACAATTGCGATGGCGACACCGACACCGAGTACAACCGTTGAACAACCAAAACAGCCTATAAGCACAGAAGAAGCAACCTCCTCTTCACAAGAAACAGATACCTCTGTATCAACCTTAGTACCTGTTCCTGCCGCCTCTATGCCAAAGCCGCTGAATGATGACAGCACTATCATCAAAATTGCTGTTTTAGTCCCTCAGAAAACCATTAAAAAATATGCTATTACTTCAGTGAACTCCGTCATTGCATATTTATTGTATAAAAACTACTATTTTGATCTCAATGTTTTCAATACAGGGGATGAAAGAGAAGATTCAATTGCTAAAGCACTCTCTGACATTAAAGCAGGTGGATACCACTACATCATTGCTCCTGTAACAGCAGATGGTGCACAAATCATTGCGAACAATGTACAAGATACCCTTGTCTTTATTCCTACACTCAATCGCTCCAATGTACGAAGTGCTGGCTCTAATATCATCTTTGGTGGTATCGATTATGACCAACAAATCGCCCTCTTGGCAACAAAAGCAAATGATCGTGTTGGAACATTTGAGGATGGAAGTAGCCTAAGCTATCAACTCAATGGACTCATTAAGAAAAACAGCAATCATGTCTTTTATGAGAAGCGCGTCGAAAATTCTAAAATGAACTATAAACAACTCTTTAAAGGGAATAGCTCTTTAAATAACGCATCACTTTATCTCAATACACCATTGGTTACATCCAGCCTCATCGCTTCACAGCTTCGTGCCAATGGTATTAATCCATACATGTTACTCTCAACACAGATCAACTATAACCCTTTACTGCTTTCTCTAACACAGTATGAAGATCGTGACCAAATGTATATTGCCAACTCCATCCAAAAAGCACCTCCTTCACTTGAAGAGATCAATGCTTTATTTGGACATGACATTGTTTATGATTGGGTCAACTACTCAACCTCTGTTGGAGCCGATTATCTCTGCCAACAATTCTTTGATGGAAAGATATCACGAACCTTTAAAGAGAATATCTCTGGTAACCAAGTGGTATACAACACCTCATTGTACCAACCCGGTCGCAATGAGTTCATCCGAGCAAATTAGACGTTAGTGAAGAAGCTGTTACACAATAAAGTAGCAGCTTCTCATTAAAAGTTATACAGGAAATCCTTCTTTTTTAAAGTGTAGTATCTACCGTTTTTTATATAAAATTCGCCATTAAATTTGGAACACTGTAATGGAAAACATCAATAAAAACATTATCGCGTTAGGTGTGAACAGTTTTTTTACTGATTTTGCAATTGAGATGATCCTTCCTCTCTTACCGCTTTTTTTGGAACGATTTTTACATACTACAAAATCTAATATTGGCATGATCGAAGGATTTGCAGAACTTGGCGTTGCTCTTTTGATTGCTATTTCAGGATTTTTATCCGACAAATTAGGGCATCGAAAAATGCTCACAATCGTAGGGTATGGATTTTCAAATCTTATTAAGCCTTTAGCCTATTTTGCCAGTAGCGCACTGATGGTTGGTATTGTCCGTGTGGGCGATCGTTTTGGTAAAGGGGTCAGAAGCGCACCAAGAGATGCCTTAATTTCGGCATTTTCACCAGCGCAAAGAAGTGGTTTTATCTTTGGTTTTCATAAAATGATGGATAGTGCTGGTGCCATTGCAGGATCATTATCCGCATTCTTATTTTTGCATTTCTATGGAGAGAGTGAAACAACATTTAGACTTGTATTTGCACTTAGTTTTGTTCCTGGTATGTTGGCTCTGCTGATTTTGATTGTGTTTGTATCGGATGTCAGGACTCCGCCGATTCCTTTTCGCTCATTTAGACCTTTTTCGCTTTCAAAACAATTTTATACGCTAGTTATCTTTCAAGTAGCGTTTAGCCTTATCGCTATGAATTACTCGTTTATGGTCTTAAAATCAGGCGATAATGGGCTTGCCCTCATGATGATACCTTTGGCATATACGCTTTATAATTTCGCACAGTCTCTCTTTGCAATTCCCATTGGAAAACTGGCGGATCGCGTAGGTAAACCCATGATGCTGAGTTTCATGTATGCCTCTTTTGGATTGTCCTCATGGTTTATGACATGGCAAAGTCCCATAGGTGCATGGATCGGATTTGGGTGTTATGGATTTTTTGCAGGCGGTTTTAATGCCTTAGCAAAAGCCATCATATCCGATACCACACCCAAAGAGCTTAAAGCTTCAGCATATGGTATTTATTATGGATGTGTGGGAACGGCAACCTTTATTTCTTTAACGATGGCTGGTTATATCTGGGATCATTACGATGCACAAACTCTTTTTCGCATCGTCACGCTTGGAGCTTTTGCCTTAGCATTTATTCTTTTTTATGCCAAAGGTATGTTGAGCGAAAAGGAACAACGACCTTAAAGTAAAAGGTCTCTAAAAAAGGCTTTTGTCTCATCATCAATTTTGCAGGGCTTCCCCTCTTTGACATACGCAAGTGTGGAAGTCATAGCAAAAAGTTTTACATCGTCTTTCCAGACTTCTTGCTTCAAAATCAATGAAGCGTTTTTAAGCTCAATCAGTTCATTTTTGACCTCAATAAGATCACCCAATTTGGCGGATTTTAAGAAATCTGCTTCAAGATGACGTACCACAAAATGCCCACCATTCACGGCAGGACTTCTTCCATGTTCATAAAAAAGATCACTACGGGAACGCTCACAAAATTTAAGGTAATTGGCATGATAAACCACACCGCCTGCGTCGGTATCATCATAGTAAATGCGTGTTTTCAAAATCCTACTCCTTCTGTTTTATAGTTTACTGTGCAAGGATACGTTGATACTCTTTTTCCATCACAATGTCATAGGTTGATTCTACTCTATCAATAAAGACTTTACCGATGAGATGGTCGTATTCATGCTGAAAGACACGTGCAACAAAGTCGCTGTAGATGACCTTGTGTTCATTTCCGTCTCTGTCGGTGTAAGCAACCTCGATTTCGCTGTAACGGGGCACTTGCGCCCTGATTCCTGGAAGACTAAGACACCCTTCCCAGTCTTTAAGCATCTTGTGGGAATGTGAGATAATTTTGGGATTGATCAGTGCGGTTGGCTCCATCTGAGGCGCAGAAGGGTAACGCTCACTCGGTTCAGAGGCAATAATCACAATCGCCAAAGAGCAATTCACTTGAAGAGCTGCAATACCCACCCCTTGGGAGTCTTTACATGTAACGATCATATCATCAATGAGTGTTTGAATCTGAGGGGAAGAGACATCCTCAACTCTTGCGGCCATATTTCGGATAACAGGAGAGCCTAATTGGTAAATTTCACGAATATTTGCCATGATTGTGTATTCCTTGGCATTAAAATAGCGTGTAATTTAACATATCAACACTTTAACTATACCTATTTCCCTAGTTCAATGTGCTTTTATCAAGCTTGTGTTAGAGTTTTGATTTTATTATCTTTCATTACAAAGGTTAAAACATGTACGCATTTCTTAGAGTATTGTGTGTCGTATTGTTCAGTATGGCAACACTGCATGCCAGTTTTTTAGAAGAAGAGAGTGCCAAAGCGATTAAAGAAAAAAAGCTTATTCTTGTCAATATTGTGAGTGAAAATTGCCCGTACTGCAAGCAAATGACGAAAGAGGTTTTCAATAATCCTACCTACCGTAACAAGATTGACCAGAAATATGTTTTGGTTGTTATTGATCAGATGGATCCTGCTTTGCCCGATGATTTGCATACCAAATATACCCCTGCCAATGCTATTCTCTCCCCCACTCGCCACACCATTCTTGAAGGGTACACAGGTTATATGGATCCTCCTGCCTTTATGGCCATTCTTGATGAAGCCTACAAAACAGAATTTAAATAAATTCGCGCTCAAAGGTGAAATGAAGTACAATGTCACACTTAAATAAAATCTAAAAGGCAAGCCTTGAAAAAGATATTTCACCTCCAAGTTGAGAATAAAAACAGTGACCGACTTGTAGATGCCATCAAACATGAAATTCGTAAATATATTAAACGTGAACGTGCGAAAAAAGCACCTGAGGGCTTCCATTTTTGGGACTTTGAGTGCCGTTTTGGTGAAACAAGCGAAAATGCAGAAGCCGTTCACCAAGCCGATCTTAGTGAAGAAATCGACAAAGCGCACAGTGCAAAATGGAGCGAGTGTTATGTCGAAATCATCGCTGTACCTGCTAAAAAACCTGCCACGCCTGCTAAAGTCGTAGAAGAGAAAAAATAATCTTTACATGTAAAGCCTCAATACCTAAAATTGGGGCTTTAAAATGTTTATGCAAAGAGTTAAAATGAAGAGCCAAACCTACTCTTACCTCTTAGTATCGTTACAATTCATTTTCATCGCAATCTTACTGATAGAACATGGCTTGCACATACCCAGTAACTTTGCTTTATTCATCTTTTTGCTAGGCTGTGGCTTTGGACTTTATACGGTAAGACACAACCCACTTGGCAATTTCAACATCACACCCGAAATCAAAGAAAACGCCTCACTCATTACCACAGGAGCCTACCGCTACATCAGGCATCCCATGTATTTTTCAGTCCTTTTGATGATGCTGGGGATTGTGGTGTCTCAGCCTGCAATTCTCAGTCTTTTTATCTATATGCTTTTAGTTGTAACGTTATTTTTGAAAGCACAAAAAGAGGAGATGTTGTGGATAAAGCAGTCTTGTGAGTATCAAAATTATAGGCAAAAGACAAAAAGAATTATTCCGTTTGTTTTATAGGTCTTGACATTAAAGTAAATTTCGTTATATTTTTAAATATATAATGATTTTAAGGATTTTTCATGAGCTCAAATATAGCACTTTGGAACTCTTTTTCAAAGCAATACCCCCAGCAAGACGATGCTTCCATCAACAAAGATGCTCATTATATTATTGAATGGATCGAGAGTCATGGAATCTCTTTTGAAAATTATTCGCTCTTAGACATTGGGTGCGGTACGGGTGCTTTTTCAATTCCTTTAGCACAGAAAAAGGCTCATATCACAGCACTTGATATCTCTTATGATATGCTCAAAATCGTCCATGACAAAAGTGTAGAATGCGATGTAGGTGCTTTCATTACCCTTCAACATGACAGCTGGAGTACCTTTTCACGTGCACAAACTTTTGACATTGTCCTTGCATCGATGACACCTGCGATCAGCTCTACCTATGACATTGACTGTATGCTTCAGGCAACAAAGTCTCTTGGTATCTTTGTGGGATGGAAAAGATATGAAAACAATACTTTACTTGATCTCTTACTCTTAGCCCATAACGCACCCGAACACTATTCCAATCGAAGTGTAGAAGTTAAAGAGTTTCTACACACTTTAGAAAAAGCCTCTATCGCGTACAATGTACACTATTTTCCAACAACATGGAAACGCGCTTATACCTATGAAGAGGCCAAGAACTATGCCTATAAACAACTCTTAAACCGCCAAATCTTTCCACAAGAAGAGAAAATAGACGCCATTTTACATGACATCATGGTAGACAATCGCATCGTCTCTGAAAATAAATCGATTAAAGGTGTGGTGCTCTTCTCAAAATGTGCTCTTTTAAAAGAATTTAGCCTTGTCTGTTAGAGGATTTTTTTACATGTAATGCGTTACGTATCTAAAAAGAGGCGTTCTATCTCTTTAGCAGGCATTGGTTTTCCAAAAAAATACCCTTGGAACAACGTACAGCCATTTTCTTCTAAAAAATTAAATTGTTCTTGATCCTCAACACCTTCGGCAATCACATCCAAGTCAAAGTTGTGCGCCATCTCTATAATGGTCTTGACAATCATCGCATCATTGTTGTCATTGCCAATGTCACGGACAAAGGATTGGTCGATTTTGAGTTCATCTAAGGGTAAGCGCTTCAAATAAGAAAGCGAAGAGTAGCCTGTACCAAAATCATCGAGTGAAAAGCCGATGCCAAGGGAACGGAGTGACTCTATCTTCACAATCGTTTCACTTACATTCTCGACAATTAAACTCTCGGTTAACTCCAATTTTACCTTCCCCGTCTCTACGCCACTTTTTGCAACAACCTCAGCAACCGTGTCGTAAAAAGAGGCCTCTTGAAACTGTTTGACGCTCACATTAATCGATACATGTAAATGTCGATCTGGATACATTTTTATCCATTGGCTAAGTTGTTCGCATGCTTTATTGAGCACCCAAATTCCCACAGGAATAATCAGCCCAGTCTCTTCCGCTAATGGAATAAACGCATTGGGAGGGACGAGCCCTTTTTGAGGATGATTCCACCGCACCAGTGCTTCAACACCCACTATTTCACCCTTTAAGTTGACTTGGGGTTGGTAAAAAAGCGTCAACTCATCTTGAGTAAGCGCAATTCTTAGTTCATGCTCCATCGTTGTTTTTTGCTCAATATTCTCTTGCATCACAGGGTCATAAAAACAGATACGATTCCGCCCTAGTTTTTTAGCTTGATACATGGCAATATCGGCTTGCTTTAGTAATGTCTCTTTACTTTTTGGTTTAGCGTTAAACAGCGCAATACCAATACTCGAAGAGCACGTATGTTCATAGCCTAAAAGATTGTAGGGCTCATTTAGGAGATATTTGATGCGTGTCGCAAACTTTTCAGCCTCCAAGGCTGCTTTGTCTTCTTCGGCATGAAGTCCTTCTAGTAAAATAATAAACTCATCACCGCTCATACGCGCTAACGTATCACCATCGCGAAGAACACTTTGAAGCCTACTTGCCACCTGAATTAAGAGTTCATCCCCAATGTGATGACCTTTGGTGTCATTTAACGCTTTAAAATTGTCAAGATCTATCATCAAAAGTGCACCTACTTTGTGATGCCGTTGGCTTTTAGCCAGAGCCATTGCCATACGATCATGAAGCAGCTGGCGATTGGGAAGGTGAGTTAGAGAGTCATAAAAAGCTAAGGTATGAATCTTAGACTCTGCATGCTTGCGCTCAGAAATATCTTTACCCAAAATGACATAATAATTTTGCGCACTAAAGTTGACATATTGCAGTACAAATTCCATGGGAACTGCGCCCGAAGAATTTTCAATGATCGTCTCAACGATAGAACAATGTTCACACTCTTGAGACAAAGCATTCAAAGCATCCATGACATGAGGAGGAAACCACTGCACAAGCTCACTTCCCATTAAACTCTCTTTGGATGCTTCAAAGGTTGAACAGACAATGGCATTAGTATCGATAATGCGTAAACTCTCTGCATCGACTAAAAAAATTAACTCGCGTGAACGATCCAAAAGACCATGAAAACGCTCCAGTTCTACGATTCTATCTTGAAGCTGTGGATAGTAGCTTTTACGAACAGAACTCTCCCCTAAGCCAATAATTTTAGTGCGTAAGTCGTCACTGTTCTCATAAGGCATGGATCAAAATCTCTTCAACATCATGCTGGCTTGGCATAATGGGATTGGTCACAATGCACGCATCTTGCAGTGCCATCGAAGCAAGATGGGGAATGATCTCTTTGGTAACACCTAGCGCACCTAAACGTTGTGTCAATCCGAGTGAGAGCTTAAACTCACGGATATCCTGTACGATTTCATCGCAATTAGGAGTACCTTTCATATCCTTATAGGAGGCAATCGTTTGATAGCGCTCTTTCGCATGAGGAAAATTATATGCCACCGCATGCTCCAGTAAAATAGCATTGCACAGCCCATGCGGTAAATCAAGCCATCCTCCTAAAGAGTGCGCTATCGCGTGGATCACACCCAGCGAAGCATTGGAAAAAGCAAGACCGGCAAGCAGACTTGCCATCATCACCGAAGCGCGCGCTTGTATATCAAAAGGCTGTTCAACGACACGGGGTAAATTTTTTGCTAAAAGCGAAATAGCTTCCAAAGCATATAAATCCGTAATCGCCGAGTTGGCATTGGAGACATACGCTTCAACAGCATGGGTCATCGCATCAAGTCCAGTGTTGATCGTGAGTTCTTTATCCATGCTCATCGTTGTTTCTGGGTCAATCAATGAAACATCCGGCACGATAGACTTACTAATAATCGCAATCTTCACATGCCGTTTAATATCGTTAATAATCGCAAATTG
Organism: Sulfurospirillum diekertiae; assembly: GCF_011769985.2. NCBI lineage: Bacteria > Pseudomonadati > Campylobacterota > Epsilonproteobacteria > Campylobacterales > Sulfurospirillaceae > Sulfurospirillum > Sulfurospirillum diekertiae. Next base: position 1,018,502 of record NZ_CP039734.2, on the reverse strand, counting down.
AGAAACATCCGCTGCCGTTCCTGCGGTTGTGGGAATACAAATAAGGGGAGGCAAAGGGTAGAGAATTTTATCGACACCTTCATACGCTAAAACGTCGCCCATATTGGCAACAACAATGCCAATACCTTTAGCGCAATCCATCGGACTTCCACCACCAATGGTCACAATACCATCGCATTTATGCTCACGGTAAAGCTTCACACCGGCTAAAACATTGGTATCTCTTGGATTGGGGACGACATCATCAAAGAGTATCGAGTAAATATTTTCCGCTTCCAATGCTTTCGTAACATCTTCAACCCAACCAGCGCGAATGACTCCAGGATCGGTAACGATTAAAACCTTTTTTATACCTAAATTTTTGGCATATTTTCCCGCCATTTTTCGAGCATCTACGCCAAACACAAACTCGGGAGCAACGCATTTTCGCAAGGATAGCTCAATATGTTTAATCATTCTTTTGATCCTCCCATAAAGGAACATTGCATTCATGCTAACACAACCAAACTTAAAGAAAAGCTCTACGTAATTTCACCAAACAACCCTTCGCTATCGACGCTTAAAACGTCACTAAAATCTTTACATGTAAACTGTTTTTTCATCTTGATGACGCTAAGATTTGACGTTTTCTTCATAAAAATATACAATGACTCTCAATGGGCAAAAATTTAACAATAAAAACGCCTCAAGGATTCTTATGTTTCATCAAAAAAAAGTCATCATCTTCGATATGGATGGCACGCTCATTGATTCGGTTGGCATCTGGAACGCTGTCGATAAAGAGCTTATAGCGCGTCTTGGCGGAGAGACTTTACCTGAAGAAAACATCCAACAACGACGCGATGAACTTTTACGCACGTTTAGCCATACCCAAGATGCGTACCTAGCATACTGCAACTTTTTAGCACAAACTTACAATGCCACCTTGTCCAAAGAAGAGATCCGCGCCATGCGCTATGCCATTGCTCAGCACTATCTCAAAAATGTCATCGACTTCAAACCAAATGCACATACGCTATTGCACTACCTTAAGGAGCAAGGCTATCAGCTCGTCATCGCCAGCACCACCAGTCAAAATAATCTAAATATCTACATTCATGAAAATAATGCCATGAGACAAAAAGTAGATTTTGAAAAAACATTTTCCCTGATCTTAGGGCGAGAAGTCGTGCGTAAAATAAAACCCCACCCTGAAGTGCACTACGTCATCATGCAAGAACTTAAAGCAGAACCTCATGAGTGCTTAGTTGTTGAGGACTCTTTGGTAGGAGTTGAAGCAGCACATAATGCAGGCATCGAAGTTATAACGATCTTCGATACATACGCAAAAAATGATGAAGCAGAACTGCGTAAACGCTCACTTGGGTATTTTGAAGATTTTGAGACGTTGCTTTTACATGTAAAGGAAGAGTTGGGAAAAAAGTTAAAAATTTAATCCTGACCCCTTTTTCTTCTTTCCTAACTTATTTGGTATGATTGAATGAAGCAATAAAATTTTAAACTTGAATAAGCAAATAAAGTAAAAGAAGCAAATACTAAAATCATGCTAATTATGTTAATACGCTTTCCGATAGTTTGAGATTTTCTATCATAAACTTTTATTTTACCTGTAAGCTTTTCAACAACTTTATAATTATAGAGCTGAGTAAAGTATGTTATACCATAAGATACTGCAGCACAAAATACTCCGATTACGTATAAAGCAAGATAAAGAGACAAATCTTTTGCTAGTGATATATTTTCATCCGCCATAAGTTTTGTTATAAATGTCAGCATTGCAATAGAAGCACCTGAATTTATTAGCATTGGAGCCCTCATAGCATTTTTACCACTTTCAAGTAATGCTTTAAAAGATTCAATATTTAAGTTGTAATAATATTTTTCTTGCTCTATTTTTAAACTATTATTCAAATCTTTATCTTCTGCCATTATGCCCCCTATAAGCGTATTAAAAAAATTATATCACACTATGAAAAAAAACTATAAGGTTAAAAATAATCAATGAAAATAAAGGGTCATTATTCAAAGTTTATCGAAAATAGCCTAGACATAAAAAAGAGTTGAGTTAATCTTTAAACTTTTTTTCCACTCCTTATTTTCAAAGTCTACCCCTTGCACCCTCTCAAATTTTTATAAACTCACTATTATTTTCATATAAACTCTACGGATACGACACTAAAACTTTCTCGATCGCCTCTTTGAGTTCTGCATTCAGGTTATCCATCTTAGTCACCATCCATACAAGATAGTTACGATCAAGCTCTAAAACTTCCTCGGGCGTTTTGCCTGCGTATTTACCGAAGCTGATGGTTAGAGTGACGTTCTCTTTTGTAGCATCTAGGGCGTGGAGTATAGAGGCTTTGACATCGGCGTCTAGTCCGTTGGCGTTTAGCATGTAGTGGAGGTCTTGGCGATCGGTTTTTGCAACATCGACAAACTTTTTGCCTTTGTTTTTTCCATAAGGAATGTAACTTAAGATGATAGGCTCGGAGCAGAGAAGAATCATTTTGGGTATGGAGTGTTCTTCACACAGGCGTTCAAAGAGGTGTTTGAGTACGATAACATCTCCCAGTGCGTCATGTGCCTTGATGGTAATGCTAAGCTTTTGAGCCAACTCCTCTTCTTCTTTGTAGAGTCCCCATTGGTAGCGTTTAAACTGTAAGCTAAATGAGCCCTCAAGCGGATAGTAGGCACGTAAAATGCGAAAGGTGTCGATGAGATTCATCTGTGAGCTAAAGCCCTCTTTGGCAAGCATACCAAGATCAAACGCAGCATTTTGAATGACGATGATGTTGATTGGTATGTTGAGTTCACACAGTCTTTTATAAGCTTTGGTTTGCACGCACGTTGGCTCACCTTCAACCATTTCAGGGGTAATGTGGTGAATCGCCATCGCTTCGAACGAGATCGGAAGGGGTGGTGTGCAAAGGTCGTTATGAATTTCCTCTATCTCAAACTCTTCATTCATCACTAAATAACTGAGCTGGCAGATGCGGTCTTTTTCAAGCATGCCTGTCGTTTCGGTATCTAATACAATAATCTTCATGGCGCACCTTCATCGTTATATGGGTTTCATTGTACGTCAAACTAGCTTTTAACTCTTTTACATGTAAGAGACTTTTTGCAAAAAGTCTAAGCACCAAAGGTGCAAGGGCTTTCTGCCGAAGAAAACACAGTGTTAACGTAGTTTTTAAAGCTTTACTTTTAAAACGTGTCAAGAGTTCTGCAAGAAGTCTTATATAAATTCATACTCAATTCATCTTATTCATCTAAAATTGTCATTAAATTATAACTCGTAAGGAAATTCTATTGATGTCACTTTTCGTTAAAGCGCTGAATCGCAACCGCTTTAAAACCTTTTTGATTTATACGAGCATCACCGTTGCGATCACGGCTATCTTTATGATAACCTCGATTTCACGGGGCATCATCGGCATGTACTCTACGATGCTTAAAACCGAAGGCGACATCATCGTCACGCAAGCCAAAATCGCCGATACCTTTTTCAGCGATGTGAACGCTTCGCTTAGCGATAAGATTCAAAACATTGCAGGCGTTAATGATGTGTATGCGATCATTCTAGGGGCAAGCCCTATCAACGAACTCCCTATCGCTGCGATTTACGGTGTGAGTGAAAATCGTTTTAAAACCTATGCGCTCACAGAAGGTGCTTACCCCAAAAAGGGCGAAGTCATTTTGGGTAAAAACATCAATGCACGCCTTCATTCACCCAAATCCGTCTCGATCTCCAACAAAACCTTCAACGTTTCAGGCATCTTTGAAAACGGTGTCGGCTTTGAAGATGGTGGAGCCGTCTTAAACCGTGAAGACGCCAGTGCCATCTTTAACAAAGAAGCGTCTATCTTACTGGTGAGCATCAATAAAGAGACAGATGTCGAAGAATTGATAGAGCATATCAACGCGCTAACCCCAGACATCGAAGCAAAAACCACACACGAGTTTGTGGACAATTACAATCAATTTAAGATCATCGAAACCTCCGCAAATGTTATCAGCGCAGTGGCATTTTTAATGGGATTGCTTGGCATTGCGAGCCTCATTAGCATCACGATCAATGAACGTCGCAGTGAATTTGGCATTTTAAGAGCCATTGGGAAGTCGTCTAATTTCATTATGACAATGGTCGTGGGTGAGACGTTTATTATCACTTGTGTTGGCTTCATCTCGGCACTTCTGCTTTCCAAAGTGCTTCTGTTTATGATCGCACACATCGAGAAATTTCAAGGCTATGTCAATGGTGAGCTAAGCCTAGAGACGATTTTAAGCGTCTTTGGCTTCTCGCTTTTTATGGCGCTTTTAGGCGCACTGTTGCCAGCATATAGTGCTTCAAAGATCGACCCGATCATCCTTATTCAAAGGGGTGCACTATGATTCTTCAAGCGGGTGGCATTACCCATTACTATAAAAATGATTTAGCGCTTGATAATGTCAATTTTGAGGCCAAAAAAGGTGAATTTATCGCCATTGTGGGGGAAAGTGGTAGTGGTAAATCGACGCTTCTTTCCATTCTCTCTTCTTTACTTCGTCCAAGCCATGGTGAGCTCTTTTTTGAAGGCAAGGCGTACACGCTTATTAAAGACATTGATGCGTTTCGTCAAAAAGAGGTGGGGTTTATCTTTCAGTTTCACTACCTCATCGGCTATTTAACGATTTTGGAAAACATCAAACTCGCCGCTATTCATAAAAAAAGCAGCTACATGGATACGCTCTTTAAACAATGTGGTATTGAAGCAATCAAAAATAAATACCCCGATGAGATTTCTGGCGGTCAACGCCAGCGTGCCGCCATCGTGCGAGCTCTTGTGAATACGCCCAAAATCATCTTTGCCGATGAACCCACAGGCAACCTAGACTCACGCAATTCACAGACAATCTATGAACTTTTTAAAACACTCTCCAAAAGTGGCACAACGATCATCATTGCGACACATGATCGCCATGTATCGGATTATGCAGACAAAATTATCGAGGTAAAAGATGGAAAAATTCTCTAGTTTTATACAAAAAGCCTTTGCCGTAAGCTCACTTTTTTTAGTGCTCGGTTTGGCATTTGGATTTGAGTATTCACTCAACCTATTGGGTTATTTTCTGCCCTCTTCCATCATTACGGCTCCCAATGCGAGAAGCGTGCATGTCTCGTTGATGCTCTATGGTTTTGTACCGTTGATGCTCTCCTTTTTGCCATTTGTTTTAATGGAAAAGGAGCATATTCACAGTGAAAAAGGGCTTGAAAAACTGAAAATCTACTTTACGCTTTGGTGTATTTTCTTAGTCTTTATGACGCTAAGTCTTTTGATGGGTGTGCATCGTGGACTGGTTTTTTACGACTTTGCCTATGAGCTTAACTTTATTCTCGCCTTTTCAGGACTTTTTTACATCTTAGCGCTGTATGACTACATCAAAGTCTACAAGGTCATACCGTTATGGATCAAAGTCTCTTTATACCTTGTCATCGCTTCTCCCATCGCCCTTTTAGTGTTGATGAATCCCATCATCGGACAAGTGGAAAAGACGATTCAAGGACCGCATGGTGATAACACGCTGGGGATGAGTTTTACACTGATTCCTATTTTTTACTTGCTGATTAAACTGCATGCCAAAGAGACGTTTGTCGCAAAATACCACGCTATGTGGATCATTCCTCTTGTGGGCTACATCGGCTCTGTCGCGCATCGCATTTTGATAGGCGAGCTTAGCTACAACCAAGAATGGTTTTTTCAGTACCTGACCTTTTGTTATGTTCCTCTCCTGCTCAAATGGCTTAAAGATGCCAACATCACCTTTAAAAACAACCCTTTCTTAGTCATTTCGATCTACTCCTTTTTGTTTGTGGATGTTGAGGGAAACATCTTGTTTATACCAACGCTTCGATGGTTGTTCCACCGCAATGACCTCATTGTTGCGCATGCGCACATCGCTATGGGTGTGGGAGTCTTCTTCATGGCAATGGCGGTGGTTTCACCCTATCTTAAAAAGCTCAACCAACGCTCTTTTGTGCTCTTTTACACACTGGGTTTTGCTCTTATGCTCATCGCTCTTTCCATGGCGGGTATGATGGAAGCAGGCTTTATTCAAGCAGATATTAGCCTTTTGTGGACAATCAGGATGCTCTGTGGACTGTTTATTATTTTGGTCACGACTGGTTTTTTCTACCCACAATTAGGACTAAGAATTGAAAAATTCGATGCTTTAAGACTGTATCATTTAACAGGTTTTCTCTCCGATGCACTGGGCGGTATCTTTTTGTTTATCTTTGCTGACACACTCTATCCACTTTTAGGCTTTGGTTTTGAGGGAAAGTATGAGTACGTCGTCTTTGCATTTATGACAACGACGGGGATTCTTCACCTTTTTGGATTAACGCAACCACCCTATGCGCACATGCTTGCCAAACTAAGTGCCTTTAACCGCATTGCTGTTTCTGCGATGTTTTTATCGCTTTACCTTTCCCATCAACTAGGCGTTGAAGCGATGCTGATCGCTGTTTACGACCTTGCATTTGCGTCCATTTATGTCATTTTTCAAGCAAAATTTGAAAGGAGTCTTTATGTTTAATGTCCTCTTTACACTCTTTGTTGCGAGTGAGTTTTGCTACTACTTACTTATCGCGCAAACGGGAATTATCGAAGTGTTTCACTCCAACATTCAAGCCTTCTTTACCCTTCCTTTAGGGGGTGTGCTGGGAAGTTTACTGGTGTACCGCTCGTTTGGTTGGCTCAATTCCGATCAAAAGAAGATCATCTTTTTTGTGGGGCTTCAAGCATTTTGTTCACTTTTTTACCCTTCGTTAAACCTTGTGGTTTTGGGAGCTCTTGGCGTTAGCCTTGGTATGAGCGCACCGTTACTTATTAGACATCTTGCAAAACTCATTTGTATTCCACAGCAAAACCACGGTCAAAGTTGATTAATCCACATATCAAATTAAAGCGTAGATTGAATCGTTTTCTTCTGTTTCTGTATTTTTGGGTGAGTATCTGAAATGTTTTGATTTTAGCATTCACATGTTCAACACATATTCTAGCACTTGCTTTTTGTCTGTTTTCCTCTTTTTGCTCCTCACTCAAAGGATGAAGTTTGGAGGCTTTATGGGGAATTTGACAATGGCTATGTTCTTTGGCAATACCCAGATATCCCAAATCAACATAAACACAGGTCTTGGGCATCAAGGGGAGATTAGATTCTTGAAACAGTCTAAAATCATGTGTCGTACCTTTAGCGGTATGCACACACATAATCCTCTCCTCTTTATCAATCACAATCTGTCCTTTAAGGGTATGACGCTTTTGCTTACCTGAGTAGTACTCTCTTTGCTTTTTTTGGGTCTTTGACAAGGCGTTTCTGTCGCATCAATGACAACAAAAGAGAGGGCAACATCACTTTTATAGAGTTCTCTCTTGCTTGGCAATGAAAATCTACCAGACTTAATCAACACTTCTTCTACTTCACATACAATCCTTGAAGCCGTTGATTCACTCACACCATAATCAAATCCAATATGTTCAAGGGTGCGATACTCACGATAATAGCCAAGCATCAAAAGTACTTTATTTTCTGGTGAAAGAGATCTCCTCCCTCCTACACCTAATCCTTTTTTACGATTCTCATCGTATTGCCTAAACACCTCTATCATTGCGTTAAATGTCTCTTCATTAACGCCAATATGGCGCTTAAAATCTTTGGGTTTATGCTTTTGCATTTGTTCATATTTTTTCATGCCTCTTGCCAAGCATTTTTAGTGCCTTTTATTTGAGTTTTGCAAGATGTCTATTAAATTTACCAAAGGTCGCTATACGGAAATCGCCATCGCCCTTGGTGTTACCTATGCCATTTCGACAGCACTTTTTACTTATGCACCACTTTTACGAGGCAATCTCGCCATTGCACTCTCTTTGGTTGCCTTTACATGTAGCTTTTTTATTCACCGTTTGCCAGAGCATAGGGTCGAGATTGAGTCGCAGAGTTTGAGTGTTTATGCGGTTTTATCGATGGCGATTTGGGCATTTTTAGATGCTAATCTTTTTGAAACGCTTTCACGCAGTCCTGACATGTCTATCTGGAGAGCCCAAACATGGCACATCATTTTGGTATTTCATTTAGTGGGAATGGGCGCAGCGTATCTGCTTCGTGATACCCTCAAAGAGCATCATTCGTTTATCATTGTCTCTTTGTTTGCCCTAAGTTACATGCTCTATGCCTCGCGCGAAGCGGTGCTTTTGAGCATGGTGTACCCTTTTGTGATTTCGTACTATAACTTTGTCATTCTCAAACGACTCTCAAAGTTAGGAAATTTACGGCTTTTAGGAATGATCATGGTCTTAACAGGCTGGATCGCAGGCGGTGGTGGGCTCCTTAGCGCACTTGGCGGCTACACCTATGTTGGCGTTATATTTATCTGCTTACTTTTGTGCGCAGAAATCTATAGCTTTATCTATCAAACTTCTCAAAAAAGGATTAACAATGTTCAATAAAATCGCGTTTTCACTGATAAGCGCTTCTCTACTTTGTGGTAGCATGTATGCTAAAGAGCTTAGTTTCAAAGAAGGCACTATTGGAGCACAAACGGAAATTTTAGGTGATAGCAATATCAACCCTAAAAGCTCTCAAGTTGTGGCAAAGCTCAGTATGGACGATGCCGTTGAGTCCCTCAAAGGCGATATTTCCCTCGATCTTTTAAATCTTAAAAGTGAAAATGATAAACGTGATGAACACATGTACGAAGCTTTACATGTAAAAGCACAACCAAGCACGACTTTCAAACTTAAAGAGGTCAAAAAAGAGGCGGATGGCTACCATCTTTTTGGAACACTCACCCTCAATAAACAGGTCAAAGAGATCGACACCAAAGCGGATATCGCCGATCAAAATGATCATTTAAATCTCAAAGGTGGCTTTAACATCAAAATGAGCGACTTTGGTATTGAGCCTCCAACCCTTCTCTTCTTAAGTGTGCGTGATGAAGTTGCCATCTCTTATGACCTTACGTTGGCAAAAAATTAAAAGATGCGATGATGTTTGAAAAAGCGTATGAAAAACTGAATTTTAAAAGTATGACGATTGGTATCGAAAAGCTGCCGCCTTCTTTTGAAAATTTTACAATGGTGCATCTGAGCGATTTACATGTAAACGCTAAAACACCGCTTCATGCGCTTGAAAACTTAGTTGCAAAAATCAATGCACTGAGTATCACAATGGTCGCTCTCACGGGCGATCTATTCGATACTTTTCCTTCTAAGATACGAGCGCATCTGGATATTTTAAAAAAGATCAAGCATCCTGTCTATTTTGTCAGTGGCAATCACGATCTTCTTTTTACATGTAAAGTCCTCTCCAAAGAGATTGAAGCACTGGGCTTTACCCGTTTAGACAATCGTGTTCTCACTTTTTGCAGAGGCGATGATCGCCTGCAATTTGTAGGTTTGAGCGATGCTTTTAGTCACTACTTTGGCATCAAACGCCATGAAAAAGAGCTTTTTACAAACCTCAATCCCGATGTACCTGCTATCTTATTGGCACATCAACCCAAAGATATTCGCTTGACTCAAAATGCCTCTATTGACTTACAACTGAGTGGTCATACGCACGGTGGACAGATTTATCCTTTTGGGTATATTGTTAGGCTTTTTCAGCCTTACCTGCAAGGCTTACATCGTTATGGCAAAACACAGATTTTTGTCACTACGGGGTATGGTAGTTGGGGATTGAACTTTCGCTTTCGCGTTCCTAGTGAAATTGTGATTATACGGCTTACCAAGGACGCACATGTTGAGCATTAAATTCAAATTGATTTTATGGTACCTTCTTATTCAAACCGTTGTTTTAGTCAGCTTTAACTATGCGCTTTTTATCAATGTTGAGCACAACCTAAGGGAAAATAACTCGGGTGTTATTCAGATACATGAAGCCATTGAACACTTTTTAAGAACACAGTGGTTATTGACGCCCTTTATTGTGATATTGTCAAGTTTTGGGGGCTATTTCTTAATGAGCAGGTATTTTAAACCGCTCAAAGAGATGCTGAAGAACATCCAGATGATAAGCGCAAAAGAGCTCTCTAAACGCATTAAAACACGCTGTAGTGATGATGAGATCAATCAGCTTGCCATTGCCTTTAATGCCATGCTAGAGCGCTTGGAAAACTCTTTTATAAGCATCAAAGAGTTCAATACCCAAACATCGCATGAACTGCGTACGCCTTTAACCATTATGCGAGGAGAAATTGAAATAGCATTGCGGAAAGTGCGCACATGCAATGAGTACCAAACAATTTTGTCCACACAACTTGAAGAGATTACAACGTTACAAAAGAAGATGGAAGCATTACTGTTTCTTGCAGAATATGATTTTATGAAAGCGAGTCATGTTTTAAAAAGCTTTCCATCGCACGAAAAAAACCTTTTAGATTTACAAAGAGCCTCCTGTTTACACGCTTCTCAAGGCTGATAAGACGCTTCAAATGTGGCGACAGTTTTATCCGCTTTTTGAAGAAGAAGGACACCTTCATCGATTTTATAATGATCGACTTTCTCTAATGCTTTTAAAAATTCAGATTCATCCGCTATTCGTGAACAGGCCATCATGGTTGAAGCAACACGTAAAAAATGTACGGTATGATCGCTTTCATTCAACTCATAGCTTCCTAGCAAAATATTGCATCCACCAAAACCTTGCAGACGATTGTCTTCTAATTTCAAAATGATATACGCCTCTCGTCCATTAGGATCTTCCATGACAGCTTTACCCTCAACACCAATCAACTTCCAATACACCTCTTGTACTCTTTGTACAGCCGTTGTTTCAGAAGCATTATCCGCACTCTTCGTTTGATTGGTTTCGGCGCTGATTGAGGGTGAATTGGGTGTCGATGGGGTACATCCAAGGATGATGATACTACTCATAAGTGTTGATAAAACAATAGATAAACGACTCATTTTTTCTCTTTCTCCTTTTACATGTAAAGTGACTTATGCTTTGGTAATCTCGCGGATAAGTTCGTACTCATTTTTACGTAATGACTCTAACAAAGTAGTGATTTCATCTGGTTGGACACCCAGTTGACTGAGTGCTTCTGAGCCCGTGCGAATGCTACTTTCTAACGTTTCAGCTATTACCCAACTGGCTCCTGCAAAAAGCATCTTGTCCATTGCTTTGATATCCAGTGCTCGTGCTAAAATCTTGATGTGCGGATAGTTATCTTTAATATGCTTAACGACTTTAATCGCATTAAGACTATGATCAATCGAGACAATGATCATTGAAGCTTGATCTAGCTTAATGGTATTGAGCAGTTTTAAGTCTGTAATGTCCCCAAAAAAAACTGGGAACCCTTCTTTACGACCAAGCGCTACTTCGTTGGCATTGATATCAAACACCATAAACGGAATGCCACTACTTTTAAGCATCTTGGCAATCACTTTGCCCGTGCTTCCATAACCCGCAACAACTACTTTTTGCTCCATACTCGCATTTTCAAAGTATGAAAACTGAGAAACCTTCGCTAGTTTGTTCGCTAACGAACACCCAAAGCTATACAGGACTGGAGTAAAAAGCATACTAATTGAAATGACACCAATGCCGACAACAAAAAGCTGGTCGTCAATAATCCCCAATGCCTTTGCCGCACCAAAGAGAACAAAGCCAAACTCACCGCTTTGATTGAGTAAAAAAGCTAGTTTAATCGCACCACTTTTCGTTGCTCCAAAAGCAAGCATCAACACAAAGATAATCAACGCTTTAAGCACTAAAATAACCACAATATGTTCGCTAAAAACCCAAGGGGCACTCATAATAGCTTTAAAATCGATTGACATACCCACCGCAATAAAGAAAAGGCTCATCAAAATACCTTTAAAAGGCTCAAGGCTCGATTCGATTTGAAAACTGTAACGTGAGGTAGAGAGAAACATACCCATTAAAAAAGCACCCAGTGCCATCGACAGCCCTGCATGATCCATCAAGTACGCTGAAAGGACAACACTCAGCAACGTAAGCAGTAAAAAAGCATCTTTATTACGCTGTTTAGCCACTTTATCCAGCGCTTTAGGAATGATATAGCGCCCAAAAACAATTAAAAGTCCAAACATAACAACCACGGTTGCTAAAGATTCAAACCATGAAACATTGGTTGTTTTTGGTTGCATTGAGAGCAAAGGAAGTACAGCTAAAAGAGGTACAACGGCTAAATCTTGAAGGAGGAGAATTGCAAAAGCGTTTTTGCCATGCTCTGTATTAACTTTACCTTTTTCTTGCAAAATCTGCATGACAAATGCTGTCGAAGATAGTGCCAAGGTAAAGCCTAACAGCATTGCTACACTCAAACGATCGACAAAAAAGCTCATGTAAAACCCAAGAATCACACCTGAAACGATGACTTGAAGCGAACCTAAACCAAAGACCTCTTTACGCATAGACCATAATTTGGCAGGCTGCATTTCAAGACCAATGATAAAAAGCAACATCACCACACCAAATTCCGTAAAATGGCGTAAATTTTCGACTTCACTGGTAACAATAGGTCCAGGGGTATGAGGCCCCACGATAATTCCCGCAATCAGCAAGCCTAAGATAGAACCAAGCCCCATATGTTTGGAGATGGTCACCATAATAGCCGTTACCGCTAAAAGTACTAGTGCTGAAAGAAGAAAAAAATCCATGGGACCCCTTTACATGTAAAGATTAAAGAACGATCTCTTGATTGATATTGAGCCCAAAACCTGACAAGCCAACATAATCTTTACGTGACGTAATCGAAATAAGATCAATATTTTCAATGCCCAATTTTTTAAGAATTTGCGCTCCAATACCAAACTCTCGAAGTTCTGGGTTGGTGGTGTATTCGCTATCGACAAAAATGAAAACACCATTGTTCTTTTTAAGATACTCAATCGCTTTTAAAATACCTTGGTATTTTTTTTCATTAGCAAAAAGCTCATTGTCTGGCAAAATATGGTGAAACTTCACTGCACTCGTCTTTCCAATTTCACCAAAAGCATAAACGATATGATGGTTTCCTTCATGATCAACCATATCAATTTTACGAGTTTGTGCCCCAAAAAACTGAGCATTGGACGAAAATACTTCTCGCACCAATGACTCTGATTGCATACGATACGCCACAATATCTGAAATGTAAACAATATTCATATCATGTTTTTTACAAAAAATATCTAGATCATCACGGCGTGCCATGTGACCATCTTCTTTCATCACTTCACAAATAACAGCAACTTCATAAAGACCTGCTAAACGGCACAGATCAACCGAACCCTCTGTATGCCCCGTACGAACCAGTGTTCCACCTTTACGCGCTATGAGTGGGAAGATATGACCTGGTTTAACAAGCTCGGAAGGTTGGCTGAGCGCATCCGCAAGAATTTTGATCGTAATGTCGCGCTCATACGCAGAAATTCCCGTCGTACACACACGAGCATCCACGGAAACCGTAAAGGCAGTTTCGTGCTGAGAGTCATTGTTCTTCACCATTGGATTAAGATTCAAACGATTAGCGATCTCTTCTGTAACAGGTGCACAGATCAAACCTTTGGCTTCCGAAGCCATAAAGTTGACTTTATCAGGAGTCGAAAATGTTGCTGCAAAAACAAGGTCACCCTCGTTTTCCCTATCTTCATCATCCACCATCATTACCATCTTGCCATGCTTGATATCTTCTATCGCTTGTTTGACTCTTTGTATCGGCATTTTCGCTCCAAAATTGATTTTAAATGATTATAGTAAATTACCCTTGACAAACAAATTAAAAATGACTATAATTTCACCTCAATTAACGACTTGGTTGAATATCGCCAAGCGCTAAGAGAAGCTGGTTTCATCCAGTTATCAGGGTTCGATTCCCTTTAGAGAAAATATCGCGGGATAGAGCAGTTGGTAGCTCGTCGGGCTCATAACCCGAAGGTCGCTGGTTCAAGTCCGGCTCCCGCAACCAGTTATTTCTAAATCTTCTTGGGGATTCGCCAAGCGGTAAGGCATCACGTTTTGGTCGTGACATTCACAGGTTCGAATCCTGTATCCCCATCCACCGTTCTTTCTAAAATCAAACTTCACAAACACTTTCAATATTCATAAAATCTTATCTATGAACTCTTTTGGGTTTAATGTTACCTATTCCTCAATTTTCACCACATTGTTATAATGTATTATATCTATCTATTTAAATAGTAAATTAAAAGATTGATACCAAAGTGCTATAATTCACCAATGGTTTTAGAATGAAACCAAATCTACTACGAAATCAGAAATATGAATGATCGTTTATTGAGTCAATGTCCAGAACTAAAGAAAAAAAGCGTTTTAGATGTTTCATAAAGAGAACAATACCCTTGATCTGCTAGGTCAATACTCACAAAAAAATGCTCAGTCTCAAAACAGTGAAGATGAACCCCAAAATAACATCTATAGAGAATTAGGACAATTTATAAGCAAAACGGATAAAAAAGAGAAAAATCACACCTTTGGTATCCCTAATTTTCTATGGTATTTAGCTATGATTGGTATGCTTGTTTACATACTGAGAGGAATGGATTTCAGCCAAATAAACAATGTATCTGATGCACTCTCAACGATTCAAAAAACCGTCAGTAGTGAATTATTAGAAATGCAACAAGAGACACAAAAAGCTATCGAAAATGCCAATACACACAAAGAACAAAAATAAAGGTATAAATATGTATAAAAAACTCATCATAGTATCTCTACTCGCAACATTTCCGCTTCTTGCCATAGAGAGTGCTGGCGTTGTTACTAAAATTTCTGATAGTTCTACACTACATATGGTGTTAGGGCAATCTGAGGAAACCGTTAGAATCCTCTACATCGATGTACCGGAAAAATTTAGTAATGCAAAGCTAAATAGAGATGCTAAAAAACTAGGTGTTCCTGCAAAAGATATCCAAGAATTAGGAAAGTTGGCAAGCGACTATGCTTCTAAGTTTTTTAAAAAAGGTGACAAGGTTATTGTTGAGTCAGACAAAAAAGATCAAGCGGGACGAATACTCGCAACCGTAAATAAAAATAGTGTTGATTACTCATTACAAATGATTGAAGATGGTTTTGCCTGTATTAATAAAAAAGCTGCCTATCCTGGTGAGCTTGAAAAAGCTTTGAAAAATGCGAAGGAAGAGAAAAAAGGTCTTTGGGCAATTAATTATGATGTTATGAATAAATTGTGCCGATAATAGTAAACCGTAAGATCCATGACGCATTGACCTATTTTAGGCTATATATTCGCCTGTTGTACAAGTGAATATATACCTATTGCCTTAACCATAATCTTTAAGATAGAATACGAATTAGACAGTATAAAATTGTATAAATTTGAATGATCAGAGGGATTGAATGGGCGATGAAGCAACTGCAATGATGAAAGCATTTTTAGATAAAAACGAAATAGCTTATGATTCCGGCGTGGGAAAAGAGAAGTTTTCTGTAAATTATTATATCAATCATGACCTTGTAGAATCCATGATTGCAACAGTGACGTTTTATATGAATAATCCAGAATTTGTGGATACTATTACTATAGGAGAGCTAGATTCTCACCAGTACCATACAGGATTTTCACAGCGTTATCAAGAATATAAGTTTGATGAGATGCAAAATAGCTTTACAATACATGGAGCATCAAGCCAAAAACATAACAACATGCCCTTTAACGTTGTGATACGACCTCTTTAACACGCTTGTGTTATTAAGGTTTGAGCCACTGACACATTGATCGCTTTGGATAAGAACAAGAAGACTATAAAAAAAATTACTTCACCCTTTTATACACTGTTTTATAACCGCCAGCTTCGGTAGAAATCGTATTCTGATCAATAATTTTATAAGCATTTCCTACTTTAATCGTGTCATCAAATACAATGACTTTGTTCTCTTCAACATCATAACTTACAGGATTTTTTGTACCAAAAGAGGACATACTCTTTCGATCAAACTCAATTTCCATAATGCCTAAAGCTGTCTGTGTTCTCCATTTTCCAAGCAACGGGTTTGGACTGATAAGTGGCTCGATAATATATTTAAGAGCCAGTATCATTACAACAGCCATAATGCTCCCTAGAAAAAGTTTAAACACGAAAAAATGACTTTTGAGAACCTGCTTTTGAGGAGTACGTTTACGAGGTCTTGATACCCTTGCCCTACGCAATGTTTTTGGTTTTAAAGATTGTAATTGTCTCGATTTATCTTTTTTTTGGATTTTCTTATCATCAAACATTCAACACCTTATTATTGATTAGACTCTCATCATTATAGCATGTTAAAAATGGTCTTATTTTATTTTACATGTAAGCTTTTTTAGCTCTCTCATCGTCCTTAAAAGGTTCTAGTGCTATAATTTTTAATCAAAAAAACTAACACATAAGGTACATAATGTTTTCTAAATTTATGAAATTTTTTGAAGTTAAAGAGGACGAGACACTTGATTATATGGATCCCGATAAACTGCTTAAAAAGAAAAAACGTGTTTTAAAAGACCCTTTAAATCAAGAGGAAGAAGATGAATTTTTTCGTCAATTAGAAGAGGAAGAGAACACATCTGAGCGTCAAAATACCTATAAAGAACCTCGTTCGGCCCCTAAACAAAATATCTCGCGCGAATCTGTTTTGAAAAAAATGAGCCAATGTATGAAAGAGCGAGACTGGAATCCCAAACATCACCCTAAAATTGTCATCACTGTAGCCTGTGTACTTCTTGGCTCTGTCGTTGTAGCAATGATACTGTATGAAGCACCTAATCCTCTCATTGGGAAATGGAAACCACAAGGCAAAAATGTTTTTCCTCCCACAGGCGATATAGAATTTTTTAAGGATAAAGTCCAAATGATGGGTGCAACTACCATCGTACATTACAAGATTGATCATTCTAACATTCGTATTATAAACCCACTTACCAACACAAGCATTACCTTTGTACTCAAAGATGATAAAAATATTGAGTCCGATCTTTTCGGTGTCAAAACAAATTATAGAAAAGTTGAAAAATGAGCCTAAAAAAAACCAATGCGGCGCGTTTTTTGGATACGCTCAAACTACCGTATGAGATGACTTCGTATGAAGTGGATGAAGAAGATTTGAGTGCGACACATGCAGCACATGCACTTGGGGTAGATGCGGCGTGTGTGTTTAAAACACTGGTTGCGAGAGATGACGCAAAACATATTATTGTAGCATGTATTCCTGCCGCTGAGGAGATTGACCTCAAAGCCTTAGCCAAAGTGGCTGGTGTAAAACGCTGTGAACTCGTTGCGGTTAAAGAGCTATTAGGACTTACAGGATACATTCGTGGTGGCTGTTCACCCCTTGCGATGAAAAAAGCCTATCCAACGTTTATCGACACATCGATCACCACGCACGAGAAAGTTTATGTCAGCGCAGGGCTTCGAGGTGTGCAACTTTACCTAGCGCCGACTATTCTTATACAAGCATCTAAAGCCATCTGTGAGCCTTTAATAAAGCTGTAAATTTTTTACATGTAAAGATTTTGCAACGCATTTATCACACTTGTCATATACAATGCTTTCAACAAAACATTGGGAGAAAAGAATGTTTGAAAGTATCTCCTTTATTAAGCGAGTTGAAGATTTGCCAAGGGTGCTTAAAAAAGGCTCTTATCTTTTACTAATAGCAGAAGAAACACCCTTTTTGGAAATCCAAAAAATGGCAGATGTCGAGGTATGTGGTGCTATTTTCCCAAGAGTTATTTTTAATGGAAAAAGTTTTGCTGAAGGCATTATTGTAGCAAAGCTCCTCCCTACGACAACCATGCAAATCATTGATATTAGTGATCTTTCGAGATTCGATCCTCCTCAAAATATCTGCTCTATTTTTGCGATTCTTGATGGATTTTCAGCACGAATAGATGAGTTTTTGGAAGAATTTTACTCGCTGATTCCCAAAAATACAAAATTAATTGGTGGTGGGGCAGGGAAATCAAACCTGATACAAGAACCCGTTATCTTTGACATGCAACGCTATTACCTCAATAATGCCATCATCCTTTCATCTGTCAGTACCATTGGACTGGGTGTCAAACATGGGTGGAAACCTCTCGTTGGACCTTTCATCGCAACCAATAGCCATGACAATATCTTAGAAAAAATCAACTTTAAAGATGCCTTTGATGTCTATAAAGAAGCCATAGAAAAAGACGGGGGCTTAGATTTTGATACGACTCCTTTTTTTCAAATTTCACAACGATACCCACTGGGAATTGTGCGGTATAAGAAAGATTTTATTGTCAGAGAACCTGTCACAACCAATGGAAAAAATATTGTTTTAGTGGGGAAGCTTGACTCAAATTCTGTTTTGTCTATTCTTAAAGGAGAAAAAGAGGAGATTATCAGCGCCGCACACGATGCCGCTTTACTTTCACGTTGTGAGATCCCTGATGAGTCGATTCAATCCGTGTTACTCGTCGATTGTATTTCTCGTTTTTTATTTTTAGATAAAGATTTCTCAAAAGAGATCAAAGCCATTGCCAATGCCTATCCATCTAAAACAATGATTTGGGGCATCCTCAGTCTTGGTGAAATTGCCAATGCCGATCAAGAGTGCATCGAATTTTACAATAATACCTGTGTCGTGGGTACACTTTAAATACTGTCATACATTGTGTGTATTAGGATCTTTATGGTATTTTATTCTTGCCTCTCACATTTATGAATACCTTGTCTCTTAGGAGTATTTTATGCAACAGCTTAATGAACAACTTTTAATTACCTTTGAATGTGTCAGCGCCATCGGTACTTCGCTTCAACTCACAGAGATGATGGAGCATTTTTTAAAAGTATTTTCACGCAAGACTGGAGCATTGGCTTCAATTTACTGGGAATATGACAAACATACACAAAAACACAAGCAAATCTGTTTCTATGGTAAAAAAGCGTTTCAAGACCTTTTAGTGCTACCTTCATCGCTTACTCAGTATGACACCATTACTTTTAATGAAACCAATGGCAAATACCTTTTACATGTAAAGATTATGGACGATTGGATTGTCTTCATTTTTGATGCAACCAAAGCTGAAATGGATCTGATTCAAGAGATTATCTCCTTATTTCAAGCAAAACTTGAAAACGCTGTTTGCGCCTGTAAGAACCATCTGGAACTCATAGAGATCAATCAAACGCTAGAGCGACGCATTGAAGAAGAAGTCGCTAAAAATAGAGAAAAAGACAAACACATCTTGCAACAGTCCCGCTTAGCACAAATGGGAGAGATGATCAGTATGATTGCCCACCAATGGAGGCAACCACTGGGTTCTATTTCAACAGTTGCAGCGTCTATTAAACTGAAAATCATGCTGAATCGTTTTGACTATTCAACGATTGAAGGGCAAGAAGCCAGCAAAGCTTTTTTAGAAGAAGCGATGAGTAAAATCGAATCTTATGTGCAATTTCTCACACGAACCATTGATGATTTTCGTAACTTTTTCAAACCCAATAAACAAAAAGAGAGCATTACGCTCTCTCAGCTTATCAACCGAACACTGGAAATCATCGGAAAAGCGCTTGAAATTAATGGCATTACGATCAATATTCAAACACATGCTACCACTGAAATTTTTACCTATGCCAATGAAGTCACCCAAGTAATACTCAACATTCTCAAAAATGCGGAAGATGTTATCAAAGAAAGAGAGATCATAAACCCAAATATACAGATTACCATTGGTACGGAAGACGCATGGCAAACCATCTCTATTACCGATAATGCAGGAGGCATACCGGCAACGGTTCTACCTCATATTTTTGAGCCATATTTTTCTACGAAACAAGAAAAAAATGGAACAGGGTTGGGACTCTATATGTCAAAAACGATCATCGAAGAGCATTGTGGAGGTCAAATACTAGCAACCAATACGCCAACAGGTGCCCAATTTACCATTAAGCTCAAAGAAGGTTAATTCTATAATGCAAAATACTCTTTCCAAACTTATCAAAAAAGAATATCTTAAATCAATTATTTTCCCTTTACTCCTTATTGAAATGATGCTCCTTTTGGCTTATTTTTGGAGCAATGCTTACGTTAATGAAACAAATAAAAATGCACTGATTGAAGAGACAAAAGCACAGATTAAAGAGATCAGTAAACGCTCAGCGACCATTATCAATAATGAATTTAAAATGATTTCAAATATTACACTTCTCTTTCAAAAAGAGCACGAAAACTTTTTCGCTTCCTATGAACCTTTACATGTAAACACCCAAGACCATACATACAGCCTTACCAAAACTGGAGTTATTACCAATACCAAAAAACATGAAGATTCCTGTACTCTCTTTTATTCCAACATACAAAAAGAGACTCCTAACCGTTTAGAAAAGGCCATTGCAACTGAAAAACTTGATGTTTTTTACAATGCCGTCTTGCAAACAAATACCAACATCGCCCAAGTCTATTTTAACAGTTATGACTCCATGAACAGGCTTTGTCCTTTTATGCCTGATGCACTAGGACAATATGCTCACGATATAGATATTCCTACCTATAATTTTTACTACCTTGCCGACGAAAAACATAACCCGCAAAAAAAAGTAGTCTGGACAAACACTTACTTGGATCCCGCAGGAAAGGGATGGATGATCAGTGCCATTGCGCCTGTATATAAAGAAGACTTTCTTGAAGGTGTTGTCGGTATTGATGTGACGATTGACCAACTTATCAGCAATATTCTCTCTCTCAAACTCCCCTATACTTCTATGACAATGCTGGTTGATGAAAATGGTAATATTTTAGGGATGAATGAGGCTTTAAAACCGTATCTTGGCATGCAATCGTCAACACCAATGCCAACAGAGCATAAAGCTGATAATTTAAACCTTTTTACCAATAAGACCAACCTTTTGGCCATGTCGCTTGGCCGCATTTTACAAGAGAACAGTCCTATGATAGAATTTCATGATCAGCATGCTGATTTTCTCATCACACAAAATGCCATCCCCGAAACACATTGGAAAGTGGTCCTCTTACTTGACCAAGATTCATTGCTTGCAACGACCACAAGACTTAAAGCAAAAACCAATTTTATCGGATATATCGCACTAGGTTTAATGGCGCTGTTTTATCTCATTTTTCTTTACATATTTCTAGCACGAGCCGATAAATTTTCACACCAAATTCTAGCACCATTGCACGATCTCATTGAAGCAACAAAACAATTTAAAGATAAACTTGTCACAACTCAGATAGAATACTCCAATATTGTGGAAATCAATATTCTGTTGGAAAATTTTATGGCAATGAGTCAAGAATTGCAAGGGTTATATAATTCAATGGAACGCAAGATCAAAGAAGGTGTCATCGAAAATATGGAGACACAAAAAATGCTCATTTATCAATCACGCTTAGCACAAATGGGTGAAATGATCAGTATGATAGCCCATCAATGGCGTCAACCTTTAGGTGCTATTTCCACTGTCACTGCCAGCATTAGACTCAAACAAAGCCTTAATAAATTTGATTTAACAACAGAAGAAGGACGAGAAGAGCAAGATGTATTTTTAAATACAGCCATTGGTAAAATCGAAAGTTATGTCCAATTCTTAACCAATACTGTCGATGATTTTAGAAACTTTTTTAAACCAAATCAACATTGCGAGAAAAGCTCTCTTCCCATTATTATTGAGAAAGCAATTAAAATTATTGGCAAAAGCCTGGAAGTACACCAGATAGCATTACATGTAAAGAATAGTTCAACTCGCGAAATTATCACTTATGAGACACAAATTATGCAAGTTTTGATCAATATTATCCAAAATGCACAAGATGCCATTTTTGAAAAGAAGTTAAAAGATGGTACGATATGGATTAATACTTATGAGGAAAATTCATTTTTTATCATTGAAATTGAAGATAACGCTGGGGGAATTCCGGATGAAAATATCCGTAAAATATTTGATCCTTATTTTTCAACTAAAGCTCAAAAAAATGGTACAGGATTAGGACTTTATATGTCAAAAGCAATTATTGAAGAGCATTGTCATGGCTCTTTACAAGTCACAAATACGTTGAAAGGTGCAAAATTTATCATTAAAATATCTGGAGAATACAGTGACAATTAGCCTTAAAGATCTTTTGACCTTGACCTCATCTTTACGCATTTTATATGTGGAAGATGATGTTGTATTGCGAGAAAACACTATTGCCCTTTTACATGATCTTTTTGGAGAAATCCACGAGGCAAGTGATGGAAATGAAGCCTTATTACTCTACAAAAAATCTGAAAACTTCTATGACATCGTCATCACTGATCTCAATATGCCTCAAATGAACGGAATGGATCTGATTAAAAATATTCAAATTATCAACCCCAAACAACCTATTATTGTTGTTTCTGCACACAATGAAACCGAATATTTTTTAGAGAGTATTCGCAACAATGTGAATGGCTATATTTTAAAACCAATCGACTTCAATCAACTTGTGGAAACCATTTACAAAGTTGCTTCATTGGTTAAAGAGCGTCAAGAAAAAGCTAAAAACCAGACTAAATTACAAGAAAAACTCGAAGAGCAATCCTTATTGCTGGCAGAAAATTCTCAAACCGTTCATGAATTTTTAACGATTGACAAAATCACCAAACTTCAAAATGCCACGGTACTTTACAACTTTTTAGATACTTTTGTACAAGACCATGCCTTAACTATTATGCTCTATAACATTGACAATTTTAGCTTTATCAATCAAACCTATAGTACAGACTTCGCCGATGAAGCACTCTTTAAAGTGGGCGAATATTTACAATACAATCTCTCTAAAGAAGTACATCTCTACCGTTACAACTCGGATGAATTTGTCATTATTTTTGATCCACAAATCATCAACCCCGAATTTGTTGCCATTCAAATCCAAGCCTTTTTCAGAGAAACTCCTATTGGTGAATATGAAGAGCAGCCTGTGTACATTACACTCTCATGCGGCATTGCTACGGCAACAAACCCTGCATTGCTACTTCCTAATGCACGTATAGCACTTCGCGAAGCGAGAATGCGTGGTATTCCAAACCAATATAACATTTACAATACGCATGATGCTTTTTTAAAACAAACCAAAATAGAAACGGAATGGATTCAAAAATTTCGTATAGCGATGGAAGAAGATCGTATTATTCCTTATTTTCAGCCTATTATTGATAATGCAACCGGTGAAATCGTCAAATATGAGTGTTTAGCACGTATTGAAGATGATGGTGAGATTATCTCACCTGCTCATTTTTTAGAAGCGGCACGACGTAGTGGCTTGATGAGTAATCTTACACGTCTCATGATTAACAAGTCCTACAAAACGTTCTCTGGACAAAACGTGGCATTTTCACTCAATATTACCAATGAAGACCTGCTCAATTCAAACTTCATTGATTTTTTACAGGCAAAACAAAAAAGCTACAATATAGAACCATCTTTAGTAACATTTGAAATTTTAGAAGACATTATTATCAGTGATGCAAACCATATCCCTTTAGAGAATTTACATATACTTAAAAGTATGGGCTACCTTTTGGCACTGGATGATTTTGGAAGTGATCGCTCAAACTTTAACCGTTTAGAAAAATTAGGTGTGGATTTTTTAAAAATTGATGGTCAGTTTATTAAAAATATCGATACAATCACTCGAAATCAAGATATTGTAGAATCTATTAGCACCATGGCAAAAAAATTGAATATGCCTGTCATTGCAGAATTTGTATCCACCAAAGAAGAATTTGAGATGGTCAAACACTTAGGGGTTGAATATTCTCAAGGTTATTTTTTCAATGCACCTCTAAAATTGCCTATAAACCATGAGCAGTAAGTTTATAACCTCTGTTTTTAAGATTGACAATACACGCTTCATACCCTAATTTATCGCGTACACGTTTTACAAGGGCGCGTAGTGTCGAATTATTAACCTCATCACTTTGCCATATTTCTTGACAAAGCTGTTCATTGCGCACAAATGTATTGGCATTTTTGACTAGAAGAGCGAGTAAAAGTTCCTCTTTAGTCGTAAGTTCTTGTAAAGTGCCCTTTACATGTAAACATTTTGTTTTCAAATCAAAGCTAATACCTTTGTCTAATATCACAACGCTAGGAGCATCATTTTTTGTGTATTGTCGGTGCAGTTGATTGGTGACCTTGATCATCGTATTGATCAAAAGCTGAGAATCAAAAGGCTTTGTTAAAAAACAAAAAATACCTAGATCAATACTTTTAAGAAAATAATCCACCTCTTTATAAGCTGAGATGACGATCACAAGTTGCGAAGGATTTTTTTTCTTAATTTTTTCAACTAAACTAAGACCATTTTGATTGGGAAGCTCAATGTCGGTTATAATCAGATCGTAGATAGAAGTTAAATAGTGCTCATACGCTTCTTCAGCAGAGCCAAAAGCATCTATCGTATCAAAGAAATCTGACAAAAAAATGCTCAGTTCTTCTTTCAAAGAAATATCATCTTCCACGAGAAGTAAAGATAACGGTTCGCTCATTTTTTTTCCTCAATGAGTAAATTGTCTGTTAATCGCCTGTAATTAAGATAAGTATAGCAAAAAACAACTCAAATACAACGCTCAAAAGTATATAATAGAGTCATAAAATCCGTATGGAGAGCCGTAATGGAAAACCAAATTGATCAGCTGATTGCTTGGAGTAAAGAACTAAAAATATTATATGTCGAAGATGACCTTGCTCTTCGTGAAGAAGTATGTCTTTTCCTCAGTGATATTTTTACACAAGTTGATTTAGCCTCCAATGGTGAAGAAGGACTACAAAAACTCTCTCTCACGCATTATGACTTTGTCATTACCGATATCAAAATGCCCCTGATGAATGGTATAGAGATGATTGAAAACATCAAAAGGCTCTATCCCTCACTGCCTATTCTTGTTACCTCTGCTCATAATGAGAGTGACCATCTTATCAAACTCATCAATCTTAATGTCGATAATTTCATCACAAAACCTCTCCAAAGTGAACAAATTTTTAGAGTTTTACATAGCATTGTTAAGCATATTCATGATGAACAAGAACTCAAACACTATAAAAACGAACTCGAAATTACCAACCAAAAACTTAAAAAAATAGCGCATATTCAATCACAATCTATTGATTTGAAAGACTCTCTGCTCAGAGCCTATCAAGAGGCTCTCGATAAAGCAACCATTGTTTCATTGACAGATAAAAATGGCATTATTACCGATGTTAATGAGAATTTCTGTAAAGCAACTGGCTACAGTAAAGAAGAGATTATTGGGCAAAAATATGATGTTCTCTACCATCCTTCCATGAGCAAAGAAATCTATAAAGATATTTGGTCTTGTCTCTTGGCTAAGAAAACATGGCAAGGTCTGATTATCAATCAAACACGTGCATTAACACCTCTGTACAATTATAAAACCATTGTTCCCATCTTAGATGCTAAGGGTGAATTTATAAAATTAATTAGTATTGCACAAGATCTTACGGAACTTTATAAACACAATGAAGAAACGACTAAAGAAAATATTGAACGTGCAATCAATGTTAAAGAAAATGACCTCTTAAAACAGATTCCTTTTGCTTCAGCTCTCCTTTTGGACGATCTTCATTTTGAAAACCACAATACACGTTTTGAAGAAATTGTCAATAATCATGTTGATGAAACATTACTGGGAAAACTGACAACGCACACACTTCATCTTTCAGAATTAGTCAATTTTGAAGAGATGGATTATTTTAATAGTATTGAAGCTATTAAAAATAATTGGCCTTATGATGGTGATATCACGTTTAAAGGTGTTATTCGATCCATTGGGCATCTGCTTGAAGTGCTTGTCAAAATCAGTCAATATGAACCTAATCGCTACATCATTTGCATCGTCAAACAAGAGGATTTTGAATTATGCTGCCAAGTTCAAGAGAGATAACGTTTCATACAGCGATTTCCGCTGCCAGTATCGCGAATGAATCGACATTACAAGTCATTGATAACCAATGCCATTTGCATAAAATAGACCTCAATGAACTCAAAGTAATTAAAAATGCGCCACTTTCAGTTCTACCACAACATGATCTTTTTGACTACTACAAACGACCTTTTACCGTTGGTAAAAATCTTGCCTATATCTCTTTTGCACAACAAGGGACAGAATATGTGATTGATACGCAATCCAAAATCGTTCCCCTGAGTACCTTTCATTACAATCAGCATGATGTCGTAACCAAAGCTGCTTTTAGCGAAAATGATCTTTTACTCATTACCGGCAATGAACGCGGACGTAGTTATATTCTTAACCCAGAAGATGGTACGATCCAAGCCAATCTCCCTGTCGCAAGCGATTCCATTAGTGCCGTAGCACTTTCTGAAGAGTATCATCTATCTGCTTACGCCTCTTTTTCACATGAGTTGGTTGTTTACAAGACCAATAGCTTTAAGATTGTCTTTAAGCAGAAAATTGGCAGCGTCATCGAAATGATGATCTTTGCCGATGATCAAACGCTGCTTGCTATCACACGCAATGGAAAAATGATTAAAATCGATCTTTTCAAGGGTAAAGTTCTTCAAGAGATGTTGCTAGATCAAAATATCTGGCCCTCTGTCATGGTGCTCTCACACAGTAAAAAATTTGTCTATATTGGAACAAGAGAGACCCTACTCTTTGCAGTTTATGTCAAAACGCTTGATATTTTATACCAAGTTAAATTACCCTACTACGGGGTTACCACTCTTTGCAGAACCCAAAACTATTTTATTATGGGATTTAAAACAGGTGAAATTCTTTTCTTTAATCACAGAGAGCACGAAGAACAATTCATTACCTATATTAAACTCAGGCAGATCAAAGAAGCATGCCTTATTTTTCAAAAAAATATTTTTTTAATGTCGCATCGTGAAACCAAAAAAATCTATGAGTATTGGCTGGAAGAAAAAGAGACCATCATGAATCTTCTCTCTCGAGGAGAGATTGAGCAAGCACAGAATATTGCTGAGCCTTTTTTATTTCACCCAAAATGTAAGCTTGAATTTGCGGAAATAGAATCGTTACAACCTGATTTAATGTCACTACAACGCTATATCAGAAGTATGAGTTATGCACCTGCATACTCTTTAGCAACCTTAAAACCAGCACTGAGAAAAAGCTCTTTATTTGCTCAGTTGGAAGCGCTTTGGAATAAAAGTCTCCAAAAAGCACAAATACTCTTAGCACGAGAACCTCTTTTAAATAAAGAAGCAGCCAAGGAGAGTTTAAAAGCCTTTGAGGAAGTCGAAGAGAAAAAAGCCATCATCGAAAATATGCTCAAACGTTCTGGCACTTTTACGATGGCAGAAAATTCGGTTAAAGAGAAAAATTTCACCTTCTATTTCCGATTGGTAGCACAAAATAGCTTTTTAGAGTCTACCTCTTTATACCAAAAAGTCCTCCAAGTCGGTGAACGATTGCAACAAGAAACACTTCACTATTTGGAAGAAAAAAATTACAAACAATCCCTCATTTTAGCTGATCTATTATATCAATTCAGGCCCTACCAAAATCAAGCCATTCGGCTTAAAGAGGTTTCAAAAGCTTTGATTATTCTTGAACACCAGATTGAACATAACATGCTTTTTCAGGCAGTCAAAACACAAGATCAGTTTCAATTACAGAGTCATTATGCCCTCGTTCAAACACTGGAAGAGATGAAAAATACCTTTGGATTAGAACAATATGCGCTCATTGAGACAAAAGCTTATGCTAAAGTTTTTACCAATATTGAGCCTTATATGAACCTCTCCATTTGCAAACAAAATATTGCCAATATTATGAAAAAGCTCTACATCTCGCAATTTAAAGAAGCGGCAAAAGAGATGAATACTGCCATAGATTGGGAAAAATCATTGTCAAATTATTTACAATTTTTTCCAATCGACAAACCCTTAGTGGAATTCGTCAAAGCCTATGATAAGCTAGAACTCTTACAAAGCATCCCCCTCTCATCGCCTCCTTTGGAAAATCCAACCTATCCTAAAAGTGTCTTGAGCTTCTTAATCAAGAAACCACTCATCCACAAAAGTTAATATAGCTTATAGGAACGGCTTGTTATAATCTCCACTTAAACTTAATAATAAAGGCTTTAACTATGAGCGCACTCAAAACATATGACTACACGAAAGAGCAATTGGCAGCTTTTCAATACGCCATTATCAAAACCGAAAAAGGCGATATTGTCATTAAGCTCAATCCAGAAGAGACACCCATAGCGGTTGCAAACTTTGCAACACTCGCAAATGACAAATTCTACGATGGATTGATCTTCCACCGCGTCATTAAAAACTTCATGGCACAAGGTGGTTGTCCCCTTGGTCGTGGAACGGGCGGTCCTGGTTGGAACATCGCTTGCGAATGTAAAGGACAGAAAAGTAAACACAAACGAGGTTCTCTCTCTATGGCACACGCAGGGCCCAATACAGGTGGCAGTCAATTTTTCATCTGCTTCGTAGATTGTCCTCACTTAGATGGCGTTCACACTGTTTTTGGTGCAATTGCTAAAGAGGATAAAGAGAGTTTCAAAGTGCTTGACAGCATTACTCAAAATGATAAAATGATCACTATCGAAATCAAAGATAAACTCTAAAAACTTTTACATGTAAAGAGATTTTCTCTTTACATGTAATTCTCTTGCAACCGTTTGAGGAGATATATTCCCCCTACTTTTGCTATAACATTGTTTATTTTTATGAAGGAATAGATTATGATTGGGCGCATTAATTCTCTCTTCCCTTTTTGGGCTATCCTATTCTCTTGCTTTGCTTATATAAAACCTGAATTTTTCATACCCCATAAAGGAAGCATTACGCCTCTGTTAGCAACGATTATGTTTTTTATGGGAATCACCTTACATTTAGATGATTTTGCTCGTATTCTAAAGCAACCTAAAACTATTTTTGTAGCCGTAATTTTAAAGTTTGTCTGTATGCCGCTTGCAGCACTTTTAATCTCTAAAATGCTTCATTTATCAACGGAACTTTTTGTAGGAATGATACTTGTTGGTGTCGTTTCAGGAGGAACTGCGGCGAATGTTATCGTTTATTTAGCCAAAGGAGATGTTGCCCTTTCCATTACTATCACGATGACATCTACTCTTTTGTCTGTTTTGATCACACCTCTTTTAACCCTTTTATACGTCGGTCAAAGCGTGCCAGTCCCCACATTCGATATGCTTGTGAGCATTTTACAAATTGTTGCAATACCTGTAATTCTCGGTGTTACCCTAAATTATTTTTTGCATGCAACGATTAAACGTTATGAATCCTACTTTGCAATGTTTTCAATGATTACCATTGTTTTTGTCATTTCCATTGTCGTTGCACTCAATCAAAATGCTATCGCATCGATTGGATTTTTGACCATCGTTGGTATCATTCTTCATAACAGTGCAGGACTGCTGAGTGGATATATGGGAGCAAAATGGTTTGGTTTCAATCCTACGATCTGCAAAACGATTGCGATTGATGTCGGCATGCAAAACTCTGGCTTAGCGGTTGCTTTAGCACTCAAATATTTTACACCGCTCAGCGCACTTCCCGGTGCTGTTTTTAGTATTTGGCACAATATCTCTGGTGCTATTTTAGCAGGCTTTTGGTCACAACAAAAAGAGACATATGACACATCAAAAAGCTAAAATGCGTTCTTATATATTAGCCGATAATTTTCCAACCACTTTGCCAATCACCTGAACATCCTCAGCATTGATAACCTCTGGAGCATACGCCTCATTGTCAGAGACAAGAGATACCGTTCCATTGGCGTGGAGTTGCAAACGTTTGATAAATAGACCCACAGGAGTTGAGACAACATAAATACCTGATTTTAAAGCGTTGGTGTACTCTTTGTTGATAAAGACAACATCACCCGTATACAATGTAGGTTCCATCGAATCACCCAAAACATTGATCGCTTGGATATGTTTTATCATACCAATACCGCCAAGCTTGTGTACAATCTCTTCATCAAGGTACATCATCTCACCCTCTTCGTCTTCATTGAGCGCTCCACCACCGGCTGAAGCATAAATATCTCTAAAATAGTGTACACTCGCAAATTTATCCGTTTCTGCTTGTAAACTCTCTACCACTTGATCAAATAAAAGCCAGTTAATCGAAATTTTACGTTTGGCACAAAATTCCAAAATCTCTTTATACGGAATCTTGGCACGATTTTTCATGGTAGCAAGCGTCAGCTGATTGATCCCAAGGGCTTCAGCCACATCTTTGTCAAATACTTTGCGCTCACCCAACTCTTGAGAGAGAATATCTTTAACTTTATGCAAAACAGCTAAAATATCTGGCATTTTATCCTCCAACATTTCATTTTGAAATATTATTATAACATATTTTCAAATTTTATTACAATAATGAAAATTTAATAACTGAGGAGCCTTCCATGAAAAGTTTAATCTGTACCATCAGTCACTCCCGTAAAGTTTACAATGAATTTATGAACCGTTTTGAGCAAAAAATGCTTGTTTTAAGCAATAAGATATTTTAAAAAAGAGACTTCATCTTTATGAAGTCTCTTTAAGAGTAAAAAGAACTAATGTTTCTTTTTAGTGGCATATTGGAAGTAAAACCAAATTATTCCAATAATAGAGAGTAATATCAGTGGAGCAAGTAACGTATTTTCCGAAAAATAGGTGGCAATACGCATCAAAATATCTCCAATTTTATAACTTCCTATACCTAAAATCACTGCCCAAAGAATAGCAGAGATCGTATTGATGATATGAAATTTAGTTTGTGGATATTTGGTTACCCCTATAGTCATTGGAACTAATGTTTTCAGCCCATAGATGAATTTTTGAATAAAGATGATCTTATCACCATATTTTTTCATCAAAATATGACTCAGCGCCAATTTTCTTCGGTGATCTTTAATGTACGGCATCAGTGCTTTTTTATTATAACGTCCCATATAAAACAAAAAAGAACTGCCTATAACGTTTGCAAATGCTGCTACGACGATTGAAGTTGTAAGATCCATCTTTCCAGCATATGAAAGTACACCTGCGGCAATAATCGCAAGCATACCTCCTCCAAAAGAATATAAAAAAAGGATAATGTATCCATAGGTTGTAAGAGAGCTAAGAATATCTTCCACTCAAATCCTTAATAGCTCGTAAGCTTTCGTACTGCTTTGAGAAAATCCTCAATCGCATACGATGAAAGCAATCCATCAGACTCAATAATTTGAGCCGGCGTTATGTTATTGCCATACAACTCAATGTTTTCATCGTAGTCATGATTCATAACCGAGCCATCGAACGAAACACCCACAAAAGCACCTTGTGTTTTGGTATAAGAATAGACCTCTGATTTAAAGTCTGGTTCACTTCCTCTTCCTGCACTATCTCCCGCAGGACCTGCAGCAACAGAAGCATCAACACCCAGTGTGATTTTATTGTTCATCAACTTTTGAACACTATCGGTACTTTCAAAGATCATCAAGATATCTTTTTTCTCAACACCCAGTTGAAAACCAAGTCCCGCTCCACCAAGTTTCACAAAAAATGGATAGCTCCATGAGCCGTCGCTTCGACGGACAACCATAACACCATTGCCTGTTTTTCCGCCAAGGAAGATACTAATTTCTATTGTACCTGGAAAAATGGCAATCGCTTGAGCCTTATCCAAAACTTTTTGAGGAATTCTAATCTTAGAATCACGCATCATGTTTTTAAGTGCATTGGACGAATCCAGTAATTTTTCCTCTGCTGAACCATACAGTGTTGTGGAAATCACTAGTCCCACTATTAAACTAAACCATAGTTTTTTCATCCTGTTTACTCCTTCTATTTTGTGTCACATAGTCAAAAAAAGCACCCTCTTGTCGCATCAGTTCTTCTTGCGTTCCCGACTCGACAATTTTTCCTTTATCCATCACATAGATAAAATCAGCCTTTTTAATGGTACTCAGTCTATGTGCAATGATAATGGTTGTTTTACCTTCAAGATAGTTTTCAAGTGCATTAAACAACTTTGCCTCCGTATGAACATCCAGCGCTGATGTGGACTCATCTAAAATAACCACGTTGGGATTTTGAAGTACCATTCGGGCAATGGACAAACGTTGTCTCTGCCCACCAGAGAGCTTAATACCATGTTTTCCGATTTGTGTTTGTAAACCATCGGGAAGCTCATCAACAAAATGATCAAGCTGTGCTATTTGAAGTGCTTTTTGAACTAACGCTTTATCTATTTTATCATCAATCATTAAATTTTGAGCCATAGAAGCATTAAAAAGTTGTGGATTTTGTAAGACTAAAAAAAGATGTTCACGAACAACATCGAGTCCAATCTCTTTTACGGAAATACCATCAAATAAAATATCTCCTTCTTCCAAAGGGTAAAGTCCAACCAGTAAATGTGCCAGTGTCGTTTTACCACTTCCACTTGCCCCTATTATAGCGATTTTTGAGCCTTTAGGAATAAAAAGGTTAATCTCTTCAAGAATCTTTTTGCCTCCATCATAGCTAAAGCTGACATTTTTCACTTCAATGGCATTGGTGCGATTTTCCCAAAAAGGATTCTTTACATGTAAACCTCTCTCTTCCGTTTTGAGAGCCAAAATTTCATTGATACGATCCAATGCTTTACGTGCATTATGATACGAATATTGGATATTTAAAATATCCTGTATAGGCGCCATCATCACCCAAAGAT
Organism: Sulfurospirillum diekertiae; assembly: GCF_011769985.2. Classification (NCBI taxonomy): domain Bacteria; kingdom Pseudomonadati; phylum Campylobacterota; class Epsilonproteobacteria; order Campylobacterales; family Sulfurospirillaceae; genus Sulfurospirillum; species Sulfurospirillum diekertiae. The sequence goes on along the minus strand of NZ_CP039734.2, from coordinate 985,814 downwards.
AACCAAAGATGGAAAGCATTGCACCGATACTAAGGTCAGAATAGGCAACAACAAAAATACTCGCTGCACGAAAGAGCTCAAAGCCTGAAAGAAAGATGAGAAACGAAAGACGATTGGCACCATCGCTTTTATATCCAAAAACAATGGAACGCTCTTTAATGTTCTTAGCTTGCTCTTCCACTTGACCAAAAAAGAGTTTTTCTTTGTTCGTAGCGCGAATTTGCACAAACATGTCGAGTGTTTCTGAAAGGGTGTCTTGGAAAAGCTCAAATGCTTGGTTCTGCTCTTTTTTGAGCTTAGCCACTTTTTTAGCAAGTTTGGTTGTAAAAAGAATGACCACAGGATTGAGCACTAAAATAAAAAGTCCCAATTGCCAATGGATCATTAATAGTACAGCCCCCACCCCCAAAATAGTCAACACTGAAATAATTAATCGGCTAACAAATGACCCTAAAAAATTATCAATAGTTTCAATATCGGTCACCAACAAAGAGGCAGCTTTGCCTGAGCCAAAAAATTCAAATTGATTCATTGCCACATGGCTTAAATGTCTCAAAACTACTTCACGTATTTTAAATGCAATATTTTTGGAGATAATGGTGAAAATTTTAGTCTGCCAATAATTCAGTAAAAAGAAGAAAAAACGAAGTAGCACAACACAAAACAACACAGAAACGATGTAAACATAAGCAGGATTAACATGCCCCAAAAGAGTATCAATACTCTGTGTTACAAACCCTTTTTTTCCAAGAAGAACTTCATCAATTATCATTGGCATCAAAAGAGGTACGGGAGTATTGACAACAACCGCTAAAAAAGCAATGATATTGGCAAAAATGAGCTCTTTTTTATAGTGTTTAAGTTCATGAAAAAGGGTTTTGAAGGTGTAAAGTGTCTGCATTAACGTTCCATACATCAGGATTACATGTAAAGGCAAGACCTTTACATGTAAAAGCTTTTAGCGCGCGAAATCAATAGCGCGAATTTCTCGAATGACGTTAACTTTAATCTCACCAGGATATTGAACTTTGCTCTCAATCTCTTGCGCAATCTCTTTTGCAAGCAATACAGCTTCATCATCATTAATCAGTTTAGCATTGGCAATAACACGAATTTCACGACCCGCATTAATCGCATACACTTGTTTGATTCCTGGTTTATTTTTAGCGATATCTTCAATATCTTGGACACGCTTTAAGAAGCTTTCAAGCACTTCTCGTCTTGCCCCTGGTCGTGCAGCGGAAAGGGTATCGGCTGCACAGACTGCCGCTGATTCAACGGACGTTGGTTCTTCATGTCCATGGTGCGCGAAAATCGCATTGATGACCACATCATGCTCTTTATAACGACGGCAAATCTCTGCACCCAAATCGACATGACTCCCTGCGGTTTCATGGGTTAAGGCTTTACCGATATCATGGAGTATGCCTGCACGACGTGCGAGAAGGACATCGCCACCTGTTTCAGCCGCGATAATACCAGCCAAGTGTGCCACTTCAAGCGAGTGACCAAGGGCATTTTGACCGTAACTGGCTCTAAATTTAAGGCGACCAATGAGTTTCACAAGCTCTGGATGTACTTTGGTCAAGCCAAGGTCGATAACGATATTCTCGCCCTCTTCCGTTAGACTTTGATCAAATTCATCTTTGACTTTTTCATAAATACCTTCAATACGTGCAGGCTGAATTCTGCCATCTTGGACTAAAAGCTCGATAACTTTGGTAGCGATGGCACGACGATAGAGGTTAAAACTGCTTAAGATAATCGCATTAGGCGTATCATCAATGATAATATCCACGCCTAAAAGCATCTCAAGGGTTTTGATATTGCGACCTTCTTTACCAATAATACGACCTTTGAGTTCGTCATCTTTAATGTTGACAACATTAATCAAACGTTCCGCCGCAAACTCGCCTGCAAAACGGGTTGTTGCTTGCGCTAAAATATAGTTCACGCGACGTTTAATATCTTGTTTGGCTTCTTCTTCAAGGCGTCTTACGGTATGGGCGATCTCAGCGCGAGACTGCTCTTCAACTTTGGCTAAAACAATCTCTTTGGCTTCATTTTGAGTCAAACCAGATGAGCGTTCCAATACCACAAGTGCTTCATTGACTTTAACGTTATACTCTTCTTTTAGTTGATTTCCCTCTTCAAATAAAGAGTTTGCATTGGCTTGTAAAAGTTGTAAATCTTCACGTTCTTTTGTGATTTTTTTGAATTCATCTTTATAACTACGCTCTTTTTTCTCAAGATCAAGCATCTTTTCAGAGTGTTCTTTTTTAAGCGTAATCGTTCGGTCTTCGTACTTGCGTTTAGCCTCTAATTCGGCTTCTTTCACTTTAATATTGCTACTACTAAGGATTAACTCCGCTTCGTGTTCAATTGCTTTCGCTTTAGTCCTTGCTTGGGCAACATGTATCTCATAATTTGCTGCTTCCATCTTTTTTGCGATGAAAAATCCTGCAACGCCGCTTACTACGGCAGCTCCGCCGACCGCTAATGACTCTAAGACCATTTTTCCCTCTTTTGATAATAGTTTGATAAGGGGTTAAATAAATATCTGCTGCAATATCATGTTCTTCTGATAAAAGGCTTTGCGTCATACAAAACTCCTTTTGAACAAATGCTATTGGAGGTTTTGGTACAAGAGACTCAAAAAATCGATCATACATCCCTTTTCCAAAACCAATTCTTTTGAATGCCCCATCAACCCCTATGACGGGCACTATCGCAAAATCAATTTTTGGTTTAACAGCAAAAGAGTTTTTAGGCTCTTCAATGTTAAATTTTTTTCTACTTAAAGGCAATCTCCATTTTACCATCTTGAAACTGACGCCTTCCATAAACGGAACATAGACCTTATATTTTCTTCGTCTACATGTAGCGATAACGCCGTTTATATTGGACTCAATCGGCAGTGGGGCATAGAGTAAAACAGAGCGAATTTTAAGGTGACTAAAGAGGCTCAAAATATTTTTTTCCACTATTTTATCACGCTTATAACTATTGCGAACTGCGCAGAGTTTTGCTTTGGCATAAGCGCGAAATTCTGATTTTGTTTCAAACTTAATTTTTTGCATTGTTGTCACTTTAAGGCTTGTTTGACTACAATAATATCCTTTATAATATAAAAAAAGGATATGAATGAAGTTTTGGTTTGCTCTGTTTATCGCGTCCTCAATGCTCTTTTTTAATGGCTGTTCTTCTGATAAGAAAAAAACCGAAGCAAAGTCTGAAAAAGTGCAAGAAGAGGTTAAAAATGAAAAAATTATTCTTCAAGATGTTTCAGGAAAAGAGATTGTTGTTACACCACTTGAAAAAGGCTTTAGCTTTTCAGGCTATGAAAACAAAGTTGTTTTAGTCAACTTTTTTGCAACGTGGTGTCCTCCTTGCAAAGCTGAAATTCCTCACCTTAACAACCTACAAGAAAAATATAAAGATAATTTTGTCATCATTAGTGTTCTTTTAGAAGAAAATAAATCCAATGAAGAGATCAGCAATTTTATGAAATATAACAATATTCATTACATTATTACCAACGGACTTGAAAACTTCAAATTAGCACAAAGTGTAGGTGGTGTCAAAAATATTCCACTGATGTTTTTGTATGACAAAGAAGGCAAATACTCTACGCATTATGTAGGAGCTATTCCTGAAGAGATGATTGACGCTGATATCAAAAAAGTACTTTAATGTTTAGCTTTATTAAAAAAGGGCTTGCTAAAACACTCGGAACCATCAAAGAAATATTGCCTGAAAAAGTTGAGAAAATTGACAAAACGCTTTTAGAAGAGATATTAATTGAGTCGGATATTCCTTATGAATTGGTTGAAGAAATTATTTACTATCTTCCTCCCGCCCAAACCATCGCACGTGAAGATGTCAAGCGTGTACTCAAAGCCTATTTTAAGTATGACACCACTTCTTCTGTTAAAACTTTGCAAAAGCCTTTTGTTGAGCTCATCATTGGTGTTAACGGAGCAGGCAAAACCACAACCATTGCCAAACTAGCTCATAACTATAAAAAAGAGAACCAAAGTGTACTTTTAGGCGCAGCTGACACCTTTAGAGCCGCTGCGATTGAACAACTCAAAAGCTGGGCTGAGAAGATTGATGTAGGTATCATTTACACACAACAAGGGCATGATCCTTCCGCTGTAGCCTATGACACTATCAGTTCTGCCGTGGCAAGAAAACTTGATCATGTCATCATCGACACCGCAGGTCGTCTGCACAACCAAGTCAATCTCGCCAATGAGCTGAAAAAAATTGTTCGTATCTGCGATAAAGCGCTTACGGGTGCACCACACCGTAAAATTCTTATTTTAGATGGAACACAAGGTAGCTCTGCTATTAACCAAGCAAAAGCCTTTCATGAAATGATTCGTATTGATGCTATCATTATTACCAAACTTGATGGAACTGCAAAAGGTGGTTCACTCTTTGGCATTGCAAAAGCATTAGAGCTTCCTATCATCTACGTAGGTGTGGGTGAGGGGAAAGATGATCTGATTCCTTTTAATGCGGATGATTATATTGATACCATTTTAGACTCTATTTTCACCAATACCAATGGCTAAAAAACAGATTCTATTTGAATGCCAAGCATGCGGACACCAAAGTGCTAAATGGCTTGGAAAATGCCCTAATTGTGGTGCGTGGGATGAATATATTGAGCTGAGTGATAAACAAATTGAAGTGCTCAAAGAGATCAATTCCAAACCAGCAACCCATTCCCAAAGTAACGCTATTCCCATCACTGAAGTCAGCTTTGAACAAGTTGAGCGTTACAGTTCAGGAGACAAAGAACTGGATTTGGTACTAGGCGGTGGTATCGTTCAAGGAAGTTTAACACTTATTGGCGGAAGCCCCGGTGTTGGAAAATCAACCCTGCTTCTTAAAATTGCAGGCAACCTTGCAAAAGAGGGAAAAAAAGTTCTCTACGTAAGCGGAGAAGAGTCTTCAAGCCAGATCAAACTGCGTGCAAACCGAGTAGACAGCAACTATCCCAATCTTTACCTTCTTTCTGAAATTAGACTCGATACGATTTTTAAAGAGCTCGATACACACTCTTTTGAAGTTTTGATTATTGACTCTATTCAAACGATTTACAGCGAAAAAGTAGCTTCAGCACCAGGAAGTGTCTCTCAAGTTCGTGAGATCACGTTTGAACTGATGCGTTATGGAAAAGATAAGAATATCGCTATTTTTATCATCGGTCACATTACGAAAGAAGGCTCGATTGCAGGCCCACGTGTGTTAGAACACATGGTTGATACGGTACTTTATTTTGAGGGCGACTCTTCACGTGAACTTCGTCTGCTTCGCGGTTTTAAAAATCGTTTTGGAACAACCAGTGAAGTAGGCATCTTTGAGATGACTAAAGTAGGACTTGTTAGTGCTAAAGATATCTCCAAAAAGTTTTTTACAAGGGGAAAAGCACAAGCAGGTTCCGCCATCACTGTCTTAATGGAAGGAAGCCGTCCTATCGTGTTAGAAGTGCAAGCACTGGTAAGCGATAGCGGTTACCCCAACCCCAAGCGCAGCGCAACAGGGTATGAACTCAACCGCCTTACAATGCTTCTCGCCCTTTTGGAGCGTAAACTTGACCTCCCCTTTAATCAGTACGATGTCTATATTAACATCGCTGGAGGGATTAAAATTAGTGAAACATCGGCTGATCTTGCCATTATTGCAGCGATCATTAGTTCCTACCGCAACCGACCTATTAGCAAAGATACCATTTTTATCGGCGAAGTCTCTTTAATTGGTGATGTCAGAGATATCTTTAACCTTGATCTTAGGCTTAAAGAAGCAAAATCTCAACAGTTTGAAAAAGCGGTCGTTCCTTCTCTCCCATTAGAGAAGATTGAGGGGATCAAGTGTTATAATATTGATGAAGTTTCGAAATTAATCGAATGGATGTAAATTTTTTACGAAATAACACGATATATAGTAAATTGTGTTTTACATGTAAAAAAGGATAGAAGAATGGCTGGCAAAAAACCCGAAGATGGCGATGTTACTGTTGAAAAAAAACCAAAAGGCAATATGGTTCTGATCATTGTCATTGTCTTATTAGTAGTAATTCTCATTGGTGGAGGCGCTGCAGCTTTTTTGCTTTTAGGCAGTAGCCATGAAGAAGCCGCTGCAACAACAACCTCGCAACAAGATGTCAAAACAGAGAAGAAAAAAACTACCAGTAAAAAATCAACTGATCATTTAGCCATTGGTCCCATGTACCCGATGGCACAGTTCATTGTTAACTTACTCAGCGAAAGTGGCAATCGCTTTTTAAAAGTTTCCATTGATTTGGAGCTTAGCGATCCAAAATTACAACCTGAGATGGACCATAAAAAATCTTTGATTCGTGATATTATCATCCGCACATTTTCTTCTAAAACATTTGAAGAGATTAGCACATTGAAGGGAAAAGATAAACTCAAAGATGAAGTCCTTGATAAAATCAATGAAAATCTCTCTGATGGACAAGTCAAAAATATCTACTTTACAGATTTTGTGGTTCAATGATCGGCATCGATATTGTTGAGATTGAGCGAATAACCAAACTCAAAGAGCGCTTTGGTGACAAGGCGTTCGCTAAATTTTTAACTCCTGAAGAAATTGCTTTAGCTAACAGTGATACCACGATTGCTGGGTTTTATGCGGCAAAAGAAGCCGTTTCTAAAGCTTTAGGTATTGGTATTAGCGAAAAATGTGGTTTCTTTGACATCAAGCTTTCAAAAGATTCCAAAAATGCACCCTCGTTTACACTTTCACGTCATTTAATTGAAGATTATGAGATTACCGATCTTTCACTCTCCATCACGCATGACAATGGTTTTGCTATTGCTGTAGTGGTGATTGAAGGCAAGAAAAGCAACCGACAGCTTTGGCACTAAGCGCCGCCACCTACAAACTGTAAAAACTCGACTTTATCGTTTTCCACAAGCACATAACTCTCCCAGAGTTCTTTTTTGACAACATTCATATTGACAGCTGCCGCCATTACTTTACTTTCAATTCCAAGTTCATCCAAAAGTGCTTTAATGCTCTTTGCTTCGCTCTCTTTTCTTTCACCATTCACAATCAACTGCATTAAGCTTCTCCTTTACGAAAACACGCCATTTTAAATCGTTCTCCCATAAAGGAAGGGTCAATCAATGTTTTAATTTTGTTCATTTCCCGTTCATACTGCTTTTCTGAAACATTTTGAGCAAAAAGTTCTAAAAGCTCCACCAAACCAAAATCAACTAAGGCTTTCATCTGTGTCGCGTAGTCATGAACATGAATGCCATTTTTTTCAAAAGCATAGAAAAGGTGGCTGAAATTGACATCGTACGTAATATCCGCCTTAGCAAAGAAGCCATTAAAATCACTTTTTTCACGAAGCTTTTCTTCCACTAAATCGGTGAGTGCAAAAAATGGATAGACCTGATGGTTAGCGTAAACGCGTAGTGAAAAATCACCACGTGCTTCTTTATCGCCATAATCAAAGGTTACAAACTCAAAACGTTCACAACACTGGTTCATCGCATCTGCAAAAGGCTCATACTCCAAGCAAAGTTCGCCTTTGCTCATACCATACTCTTTTGCTTTGGCTTTCGTTTCACTGTCCATTGTCTCAAAAAAAGCTTGGTCTTTTTCAATAAAAAGCATCTGATCTTCTTTGATCAATTCACAGGGAAAAGCGTCAAAAATCTCATTCGCCACAAAGAATGCTTCTTTACATGTAAACGCTTCCAAACGCTTTACATGTAAAACTTTTACAGCATCTCCAAAAGCCTCTTCAAAGTAGTTTTTTTGCATTGCTTGGTTGGCAGAAAAAGGCTCAACAATGACAAATGTGAGGGTTTGGAGCAATTCGGGATTGAGGGTATAAATAAACTGAATCATATCGGCTAGGAGATAGCCTTTATGTGCACCAATTTCAACGACAGTGCAAGATGAAGTTAAAAAACCACTTTCAATGGTTGAAATCAGTCGTTTGGCAATGGAGCCACCAAAAAACATACTCGTACTCACAGCGGTGTAAAAATCACCCTCTTTTCCGATGGTTCGCACATTGCGGTAGTAGCCCTCATTACCATAGAGCCACTCTTGCATATAAGCGCTAAATTTCACGTATCTCTTTTATAAAAGCGTTTTACACGCACTCTCTAAGCGTTTAAAGCCTTCATCAATCTCCTCTTTCGAGATGGTAAGTGGTGGTAAAAAACGTAACGTATTTTTACCAGCTTTCAATACTAATAAGCCATTTTCAAATGTTTTTTTGATGATACTTGCCAAAATATCACTACTTGGACACTTAAGACCACGCATAAGACCAAGACCTTCAACACTTTCAAACAGTGTGGGGAATGCTGCTTGTGTCGCTTTTAGTTTTCCATCAAAATAGATGAGTGCTTCATCCAGCATACCACTTTGCTTGTACTCTTCTAAAATGGCCAATGCTTCTAGTCCTGCACGTGTTGAGAGGAAATTGCCACCAAAGGTACTACCATGATCGCCTGCTTCAAAGATATCTTTGTGTTTGCTAATAACCGCACCAATAGGTACACCACCTGCTAAACCTTTGGCAAGTGTGATGATGTCTGGCTCGATCTCATAAAGCGATGTTGCTAAGAACTCGCCACTTCTAAAAACACCACTTTGGACTTCGTCAATAATGAGCAAAATCTCTTTTTCTTTCAAAAACTTTGCCAAATCCTGAATCTCTTTTTTAGGGAATGCCTTAACGCCACCCTCCCCTTGAACAAGTTCTATCATGACAGCAACGGTCTCATCATCGATAGAGTTATAAAGATCCGCGATCTCTTTGGTATACGCAAATCCTTCAGGATACGGCGCAAAAGCCGTTTGATGAAATTTTTCTTGTCCGGTAGCCTTAACCGTCGTAATCGTTCTACCATGAAATGAGTGTTCCAAGGTTAGCACTTTGAATTTTTTATTGGCAAATTTTTTCTCGCCGTATTTACGTGCCAGTTTAATGGCGCCTTCATTGGCTTCAGCACCTGAGTTACCAAAAAATACTCCTACATCAAAGCCTGTGAGTTCATTGATTTTTTTCGCTAACTTTGCTTGGGGTTCAATCAAATAGAGATTGGAGGTATGTATCAGATTGCGTGCTTGATCACTGATTGCATCCGCAAGTCTTTGATTGCCATGCCCCACACTCACCACACCAATACCGCTCGTAAAGTCGATATAATCTCTTCCTTTATCATCAAAAAGTGTTGCGTTGATACCGTGTTTAAAATTGACATAGTTTCTCGCATACGTTTGCAACACATACTCTTTATCCATTGTTTCAAAATCCATCATGTACTCCTCTAAAAAAGCACTATTATAGCGAAAAAAACCTTACCCAATTTTGGGTAAATTCCACTGTTTGTAATACGCTAACAATCGAAGTGCTGCTCCAAAAGCAAAGACTGCCATCAAAGGCACATATCCACTAATATCAAACTGCGCAAACACAAATAAAATCGCTCCCACCAAAAGTGAAACCGTACCGTAAAATTCACTGGTTAACAAAAGAGGCACACGGTTCAGTAAAATATCTCGAATGACACCTCCGCCTACGGCTGTTATCAGTGCCATTAAAACAACGCCAAAGAAGTTAAACTCTACTTGTAACGCAATCAATGCCCCTGAAATAGAAAATGAAACCAATCCTAACGTATCGCTAATGATAAAATAAAATGTCTTCTCAATCTCATCTTTTTTATGTAATTGAAACAAAATACTCAGCCCAATGACTGCAATTACTAAAATAGAAGGCATCAGATGGGTAAAGGTGTAAGGAGAGCGGCTTGCCAACATATCGCGTACCAGTCCACCACCGAGTGCTGTTAGAAATGAAGCGATAAAAATACCCAAAAGATCCAATTTTTCTTTCACCGCCACGTAAAAACCGCTCAGTGCGAAAGCGACTGTTCCGATAATTTCTGCAACCTCAAGCTCAACCATGACGCGCCTTTAGAGTATCAAAATAGCGTTCTAAAATCACTTTTGCCGCCATGGAATCAATTCTGCCATCGCGCTTTTGACGGGTAATGCCTTGCATCATCTCTTTGGCTTCATTGCTTGAGCCGTACTCATCTTGAAAGACCACTTCGCCGCTAAATGCCAACAAACTCACAAAGTGTTTGATGCGCCGCTCCATCTCTTCACTGCTACTGCCACCTTTGGGAAGTCCCACGACCAAAAGTTCAATGCTCCATTCGTTTAAAAAAGCATCGACATCGCGTGCGGCTTGGTCACGATTTTTGCGCAGTATCGCCTCTTGCGGAGACACAATGCCTTCAGCCAAACTAAGTGCCACACCAATACGCTTCAGCCCAATATCAATACTTGCTGTTTTTTTCAAATAGTACTCTTTAGTTCAATAGAGTTCTTGCAGAACTCTTTACACGTCTTTAAAGCAAAACTCTAAAGACTACGTTAACACTGCGTTTTCTTCGGTAGAAAGCCCACGCACCTTCGCTGCTTTTTCTTCTTGCAAAATGAATTTTGCAAGGAGTCTCATATAAATTTATTCTACCGAAGATTGATTTAAAGCGCTCTTTGTGCCTTTACATGTAAAGCATATTCTATGCTATAATCCACCACAATTTTTCGTCGCAAAAGGTGTCTCTCATGCAATCACTTAGGTCATTTTACTGTATTGGGCATGGACCCTCTTCCAGCCACACGATGGGACCTTTTAACGCAGGTACACTTTTCAAAAAACGCTTTCCCAATGCTTCTTTATACCGTGCCACTCTTTTTGGCTCGCTTGCGGCAACGGGACGTGGTCACTTAACCGATGATGCACTCCGCCAAGCTTTAGCCTCTTCTGGTATTGAAATACTCTTTCGTCCCGACATCACCAAACCCTTTCACTCCAATGGCATGTTTTTTGAAGCGTTTAATGAACAACAAGAACTGCTTGGCTCTTGGGAAGTTTACAGTGTAGGTGGTAGTGCGCTCAAAGAAGCAGGAGAAAATCCTATTGCTGAGCCTTCCATTTATCCACTCACAACATTTAATGAGATTATAAAATGGTGCGAAAAAGAGCACAAAGAGCTTTGGCAATATGTCGAAGCCTACGAAGGTGAAACAATCTGGGAGTATCTTGCTGAAGTGTGGCAAAGTATGCAAACCACGATTGATCGAGGGCTAAAACAATCAGGTGTTTTACCTGGAATTCTTCAATACCCCAGAAAAGCTCCCATGTTTTTTGCTAAAGCGCGCAAAGAAGAAAAACGTACTCATGGCATCATTTTCGCCTATGCCCTCGCCACCAGTGAAGAGAATGCTTCAGGCAATATTGTCGTCACAGCCCCAACATGTGGTGCCTGTGGCGTTGTTCCTGCCGTACTTCGTTACCTCAAAGAGCTTTATACGTTAGATCAAACCGACTGTTTACGAGCCCTTGCTGTGGCGGGACTTTTGGGCAATATCGTGAAATTTAATGGCTCCATTTCAGGCGCAGAAGTGGGCTGTCAAGGTGAAGTGGGTGTCGCGTGTTCAATGGCAGCAGGCATGGCATCGTATCTTTTTGGAGGCAATTTACAGCAGATTGATTACGCGGCAGAGATGGGACTAGAACACCATCTTGGTATGACGTGCGACCCCATAGCAGGCTACGTACAAGTGCCTTGTATTGAGCGCAATGCCGTAGCGGCGATTCGTGCCGTTGATGCGGCAGAATATACTTCCTATACCGATGGAACACATAAAGTCAGTTTTGATGAGATTATTCAAACGATGGTCGAAACAGGCAAAGATATGAACACCAACTACAAAGAGACCTCGCTCGGAGGTCTGGCGAAACACTATCTTTAAAGTGTTACATGTAAAGATAATTTACGGGCATTTCAAATACTCAAACCGTGTATCATCCCACAAGGCCTTCGCATCGTAATTAAGAATGAGTCCATCGCCACGCGTCACACCATTTTCGACCAAATATTTTGGATAATAAGTTGGCTTTCCTAGCTTTTCAAGGAAATTACAGCTTGATTTCATATCATCCAACCTTGCACGCAAAGCTTCTGCAAACTGATTACGTTTGGTAGCATCCAGTGGTCCAAAAATTTCAGTTTTGAGCGTATCTAAGGATTGACGTGTGCTTTTGTCCACCACACGTGCGCTATCAAAATAACCATACGCTGTAGCCACCAAGTAAAGCTCAACAGCTTGCGGGTATTTTTCTTCCTCAATACATTTAGCGCTTGATTTAAACAGATCAACAGGAGTATGGCTATTTTTAATTTCAATACGTTCCATACAGCTACTTACAGCCACAAGAGGCTGGTTTTCGTCAAAAAGATTGCTTGCACACACAAGTAATGATGGAATCAAAAATATCGTTAAAAAAACTTTTTGCATTATATATTCCTCTTTACATGTAAACGAGTCTTACCAGTTTTTACAAACATCTACCCAACCTAACGCTTTAGAATGAACCTCTAATGACTTTAAATCTAAAGCAATCGCGCTATTGGCACTTCCTGCTGCTGGGTAGACCACATCAAAGCGCTTGAGCGAAATGTCCAAATAGATATGCACATGAGTATTGACCCCAAACGGACAGACACCACCAATGGCATGTCCGATAAGTGGCTCTACATCTTCTACTTTCAACATTTTAGCTTTCATGTTAAAATGCTCTTTAAACTTTTGATTATCGACTTTAGCATCACCTGCTGTTACAATCAGTATAGCACTCTCTTCCCCATAAAAAGTAAGGCTTTTAGCAATGCGCTCTGGTGCGCATGCTAATGCAGCAGCGGCAAGTTCAACGGTTGCGCTGGAAACTGCAAACTCAATCACTTGCTCTTCCATATCAAACGTTTTAAAATAAGCTTTAACTTTTTCTATCGCCATCTTAACGCTTTTACATGTAAAGAACTAAAGGACTGATGTCAGCATTTTAATGCTGAGTGTCATTAAAAGCAATGCAAAAATTTTTTTGAGCTTGCCCACAGGAAGTGTATGCGCCATTTTAGCACCTAAAGGAGCCGTAAAATAGCTCACAATGGAGATAAGGACAACGCCAGGGAGATACACAAACCCTAACATCATATCAGCACCTCCTTCTGCGTGCATCAGTCCATTGACAATATAGCCAGCAGTGCCTGCAATAGACAAAGGAAACCCAATGGCAGCAGATGTGGCTATTGCTTTTTTAAGATCCACATTTTGCCAAACAAGATACGGCACGGTAAGAGAACCTCCACCGATAGAAACCAACGCAGAGACAATGCCAATCAATGAACCTACCCCAAAAAGCGATGGTGGCGTTGAAAGCTCACGACTCGGTTTGGGTTTTTTATCGATCGCCATTTGAATGGAAACATAGGCCATAAAGATCGCAAAGAAGATGGCAAGTTGCACTGATTTCATATAAGTCGCTAAAAAGGTTGCCGCAAATGTACCAATGACGACACCTCCTGCCATGTATTTCACGACATTCCACATCACCGCACCTTTTTTGTGGTGTGCCCTCATGCTCGCAAAGGATGTGAAAACAATAGAAGCCATTGAGGTTCCAAGTGCCATGTGGACAACTTGTTCAACGGGAACACCTTGTGCGAGAAAAATGCTTGTTAAGACGGGTACCATTATTCCACCACCACCAATACCAAGTAATCCCGCCATAAAGCCAACGACTAATCCCAAGACTAAAAAAGCAATAATCCACTCAAAACCCATCTGTTTCCTTTATACGCATTTAATGCGTCCATTTTCAACTGCAATTTTACCCAAACATTCATATTCAAATACTTTTTGTGGAAATGTTGCCACTGCTTCAAGGTAAAGAGGATGTGTGTCACAGTAGATCAAAAAATCATCTTTGCTAGGTATATCCACATGACCAAAATGGGCAACAAACGCATCGATGTCATACAGTGGTGTGGCTAATCCCTTGGAGAGAAGCCAGTTAGTACCTTCACTCTCCCCTAAACGATGCGGCAGTACATAGATCGGCTTTTGCATTTTGAGCGCAAATTCAATGCTGTGCATCGTTCCACTTTTCAGATCAGCTTGTGTCACAATCAGTGCTTCGCCCAAAGCAACTACCAATTCGTTACGCAATGGAAAATTCCATTTAAGAGAAGGCTGTCCTGCTTCAAATTGGCTCAGTACCAACCCCTCTTTTTCAATGCCTTCAATCAGCTTTACATGTAAAGAGGGATAGCGAATATCAAGCCCTGTTCCTGCCACCATGATGGTATTGGAAATGCCCGCTGACTGATGGGAAATACCATCAACCCCTTGTGCGCCACCACTGACAATACAGACCCCTGCCAAAGAGAGTTTGTGAGCCAATTCTGCTGTCAATATTTTTGTGTATGTTATGGGGTGTCGTGTGCCGACAATAGAGATTTTAGGGCGCGTCAGAAGATTCGAATTACCAAGATAATAAAGCAGTTTGGGATAGACCTTCATACACTCCAATTCGGGGATATGAAAGTCTATGGTTTGGATCATTATAAATCCTTGAGATAAACCATGTCCACACCTTCTAAAAGATCTTGAGACTCTTTTAATACCTCTAGAGTATTTTTATGTGGATGCCCAATAGCAATCGCATAGCCATGTTTTTTTGCTTTAGCAACGGCTTCTTTTAATTGTGTGCGAATCAAATTTTTATCGAGAGAATTATCTAAAAAGACATCGCGGGAGAAAAGAAACATGTTGTACTTTTTGGTAATTTCAGGCGCTTTCGAATTTCCAGCGGTTCGACTATCAACAAAAATAAGACCATTTTCTTTCATCACTTTAACCAAACGATCCATAGCGTTATAATCTGCCGTAAAAGATCCACCCGTGTGATTATTGTAATAAATAATTTCAGGGAACCACTCTTTAATACGTTTAATTCGCTTTTCAATAACCTCAGTAGAATCAACAGCATTCAAAGTGTCAGGCTCAGGTGAAGAGTAGTTTTTTGATTCCATTGGAAGGTGAATCATTCTGAACTCAAAATCATGAGACAAGCGCACCGTATCTGGGTGTCCTTTTGTTGGTGGGAAAAAGGAAGGTGTCACTTTGTAAGGAATCTCTTTAATGGAACGTGTTTGCCAAGCAAAAGAGACATCATCAATGATAATGGCAAGTCTTGGTGTTGTTCCCTCAGGATATTTCTTGCGAATGACTTCATTAGGGCGTGCAGGTTTGCCACTCTCTTTGAGGCTACGTTCATAATCATGAACTTCAGAGAGTTCTTGCCTTTTACTTTCATTTTCATGAGCAACCATGGTAGCATTTGTTTCATTACTATCAACAGATTTTTCAGTTGGTTGCTGCATTTGCGTTTGATTTTGTTCTGTAACATTTGTTTCAACAGGGTTTGGTGGCGTAGGCAGTTCAGACTGTCGCGCTTTTTCATCATCCAACATCTGCTTCATCTTATGCATTAACTCTTCGCTGGATGTCTCATGCTCTTTTTGAGCTGTTTTATAATAATGTTCGTACGAGGTTGTCATATAGATATAGACACCAAAAGCCGTTAACATAAGTGTTAAAACAAGCATTATAAGCAAACTGTATTTTCTGAGTTGACCCGACTTTATCTCACGAAGAGGTGTGCCCTCTTGTGTATTTTTATTTTCGTTAATTTTTTTTACCATGAATAAACTTACTTTCCAAGAATGACTTCAACTTCTAATAACTCAATATTTTGATTCGTTTGAGAGGTAATCTTTACATCTTCTACGTTAGTATACTTGCGAATAACCGCAATAAGATCATTGCGTAAATCGTCCATATACGGCAATTTACAACTGGCTCTCTCATGAGCAAGCATAATTTTTAGGCGGTTTTTTGCCACATCTGCTGTAGGTTTATTGCGTCCAAAGAAACTATCAAACAAACTCATTTGAAAATTCCTTTAAGGGTTGCCATAAGTCCTTTCTTAGCTCGGATATCTAAGAACTCAACCTCTTCACCTAAAATACGTCGAGCAATTCGGCGATAGGCTTCGGCTGAGAGGGATTTGTCTTTATTGACGATAGGTGAGCCTGTGTTGGTAGAAGTAATAATGTCCTCATCATCAGGAACAATACCAATAAGAGGCAGTGCTAAAATGCTTAAAACATCTTCTACACTCAACATATTGCCAGCATCCACCATCTCAGGTTTGATACGGTTAATAATGATGTGTTTTTCAACTTCCATACCATTTTTGGCACGTTCACTTTTGGCATCAATGATTCCAATGACACGATCCGCATCACGTACAGAGCTGACATCAGGTGTTGAGACAATGAGTGCACGATCTGCTAGGAAAATAGAGTGTTCAAATCCACTTTCAATACCTGCTGGTGAGTCGATCATCACGATGTCAAAACTCTCTTTGAGATTTTCAATCAACGCTTTGACTTTATCTTTATTCAAAATATCTTTATCTTTGGTTTGACTCGCAGGTAAAAAATAGAGTGTTTTAGACTTTTTATCGTTAATCAAAGCTTGCGCAAGATTACAACGACCTTCCATGACATCAACCACATCATAAACGATGCGGTTTTCAAGACCCAAAATCATATCAAGGTTTCTCAAACCTATGTCAAAGTCAATCGCAACAACTTTTTTGCCTAAATTTGCAAGTCCAACGGCTAGGTTTGCTGTGGTGGTTGATTTACCAACACCACCCTTACCAGACGTCACGGTGATAACAATGCCCATATAACCTCTTTTTTTTAAATTCATAATGTCACAGAAGCAAAGCTCCTATGACATCAAAATGCACCAGTTTTTACTGGTAAAATAATGGATTAGTTTTTGTCTTTATTGATGATTTTTTTAGATGTAATCCAAGGCATCATAGAACGAAGTTTTTCGCCTGTTTTATTCAAAAGGCTTCTCTCAGTCATAGAACGCTCAGCATTCATACGAGTGTATCCTGCTTTTCTCTCTAAAATAAAATCTTTTGCAAAACGACCATCTTGAATCTCAGCCAAAATCTCTTTCATCGCAGCTTTTGATTCAGCATTGATAACACGCTTTCCACTCACATAATCACCGTACTCTGCTGTATTAGAGATAGAGTAACGCATATCGGCAATACCACCTTGGTACATCAAATCGACAATGAGTTTAAGTTCATGTAAACACTCAAAATATGCCATTTCAGGCTCATAACCTGCTTCGACCAATGTTTGGAAACCCGCCTCTACGAGTGATGTAACACCACCACAGAGAACCGCTTGCTCACCGAAAAGATCTGTCTCAGTTTCGTCCTTAAAGGTTGTCTCAATAATACCCGTTCTACCACCACCAATACCAGATGCATAACTAAGAGCAATGGCTTTTGCATTGCCAGTTGCATCTTGATCAACAGCGATAAGATCAGGAATACCACCACCGTTTACAAATTCACTTCTTACCGTATGTCCTGGTGCTTTAGGAGCGATCATAATACAGTCGATTCCTTTAGGTGTAATGATTTGACCGTAGTGAATGTTAAAACCATGACCAAAGGCAATCGCTTTACCTGCACTTAAATTGGGTTTAATTTCTGCGGCAAAGACATCGCCTTGTAACTCATCTGGCAATAAAATCATGACAACATCTGCGTATTTGGTTGCTTCACCAACGCTCATTACACGAAAACCTTTTGCTTCCGCTTTTGCCCATGAACTACCCTCTTTTCTAAGACCTACAACGACTTCTACGCCACTATCACGAAGATTTTCTGCATGTGCGTGTCCTTGAGAACCAAAACCGATCATCGCTACTTTCTTAGAGCGAATAACACTTAAATCACAATCTTTGTCATAAAAGACGGTTATTGCCATTTGTCAATCCTTACATGTAATATTAAATGCCGTATTTTACAGAATAGTTACTTAAAAACTTTACATGTAAAAGCACAAAAGGAAACTATAAACCAACACGAGATAGAATTTGGAGATAAACAAATCACTAGGAATCACTTATGGACGAAAATATTTTAAAAAAAGTTAAAGCGCTTCCGCCACTGGATGATACTGTTTTAAAAATACAGCGTATATGTGTCGATAAAAACAGCTCATTAGCCGATCTTGTCAAAGTGGTTGAGAGCGATCCAATGCTGACTGCCAATATCTTAAAATCATCAAATTCACCTCTTTATGGCTTTAGCAGGGAAATCAAAAATATTGCGCATGCGGTATCACTTTTTGGCATGGCAACCGTGCGCGGTTTTGCACTTTCAAGTGCTATTAAACAAAATATCAAAATCGATCTTGCCCCATACCACCTAACCAACGCAACCTTTTTGGAAATTAGCACACTGCAAAGCACCTTCATGTTTAAGTGGTACTCAAAAGTCAATAAAGCGATGCTTGATGTCCTTCAACCTGCCTCTTTTATGATGGAAGTTGGCAAAATCATCATTGCACATGAACTCATAGAACAAGGGAAAGATGCTGCGTTTAAAACGGCTCTTTCTACAATCAAAACACCCGATGAACTCTCTGCCCTTGAAAAAGAGTATGTAGGTTTTTGCAATGAAGAGATTACTGCGAAAATTTTTGAACAGTGGAATTTAGAGAGTGAACTCGTAGAATCCATCAAATTTTCAAACGACCCAGCCAAAGCACAAGAACATATCAGGGCTTTTTCAGCGGCATTGAGTGTCGTAAGAAACAGTATTAATATCTTCGGACAGCTTGACGATATTTCCATCCATCGTTCCCTTAAAATGTTTGACGCATACGGATTAACGCCAGAACCATTTTTACAAACCGTAGAGCAATTTAAACAGTGAAAAACTTTCTTCTCAGCCTTAAAGAGGGGGTGGCACAAAAAGATGTGCCAGCTCCTTTTCTGCCTCATTTTCAAACACTCATCCAACTGCGGGCTCTTATCGCAAAAAATGATCTTTACATCCTTGAACCTTCCCATATTGTGGGAAAAATGGACGTTTCTTTTAGTGGAACAGGCTATTTAAGTTCACTAGAACCCACGCGTTCCAAAGACCTTATTATTGAAGCTTCGGGATTGCATGGTGCCATGCGTGGCGATTTGGTGATTGCCAAACGTATCACCAATAAACGAGGTGGTCGAGCGAAGGCTGTTGTGGTCTACATCGCCCAACGCGCTTTTGCGAAAAGCATTGTTTACACCAAAATGAGCAAAGGCAAAGTGGTTGGTGTTAATGTCAAAAATGAATCTATATTTGAGATCACTGCCAGCCAAAAATCACTCAAGCAACTTCCGCTTGGAAGCATTTTAAAAATCGATAATATCACCAATGCCATCGAAGAAATCTTAGGAACACTTGATGATCCACTGGTCGATGAAAAAATCTCTTTAGCTCTGTTTGATAAAAAAGAGTTTTTTACCAAAGAAGCTGAAACCGAAGCTAAAAGTCATGGTGATTTTGTGGATAAAGCCTACTATCCCAACCGTGTTGATCTCACCGCTTTGCCCTTTTGTACCATCGACCCCGTCGATGCCAAAGACTTTGATGATGCCATCTATTTTGATGTGGATCAACACACACTTTATGTGGCTATTGCCGATGTCAGCGAATATGTTTATGCCATGGGTGCCATCGACAAAGAAGCCATTGAACGTGGTTTTTCGATCTACTTTCCGCACAAGTCCATTCCCATGCTTCCTCGTGCTTTAAGTGAAAATATCTGCTCTTTAAAACCCAATGTGGATCGTCTTGCGTACACCTTTAAAATTGCTCTCGATCCAATTACATGTAAACCCCTAAAAGAAGAACTATTCGAGAGTATTATTCACTCAACAAAGCGCTATACATACGAGAAAATAGACCTTTTCTTGCAAGGTAAAACCAACGATGCGGACGCTGCCGATCAAACGATCTTAAAGTATCTTTTACCGTTACATACACTTACACAAAAATTACGTGATATAAGACTTGAAAACGCCTTTTCATTTCGCTCTTCAGAAGTTCGCATGAGAGTGGATGAACAGCAAAATCTCGTTTCAACTACTATAGAAGAAGAGACCCCTTCACATGGGCTCATTGAAGACTGTATGCTCCTTGCCAATAAAGCAGCTGCAAAGAAGATAGGCTTTGGCATGTTTAGAACCCATGAAAGCCCTTCCTATGAGCGTATGGAGATGCTTTTAAATGACCTTGCACTCATTGGTATCAATGCAAAGCTTAGTGCTGATCTGCCCAAAATGATTCAAGGGATTCAAGCGAAAGCAGATGCACTAGGACTTCGTGAAGAGGTTGACAAACTCATCATTAAAAGCCAAAAAAAGGCCATTTACGAACCTGAAAATAAAGGGCATTTTGGACTTGGGTTTGACATCTATACCCACTTTACTTCTCCGATTCGTCGTTACAGCGACTTAACACTGCACCGTCTTTTAAAAGCAAAACTCTCAAAGGATGAAAAGAAACTGACCTTTTTGCTCAAAGATATTGCGCCCCTATGTGAGCAAATAAGCGCACTAGAGCGAGAGAGTGATAAAGTGGCATGGGATTATATGGATCGTAAATTTGCACGCTATATGGCTTTACATGTAGGCGATAATTTCAAAGCGATTGTCGTCGAAACCGAACAAAATCCGATTGCAAAGTTAAATGATGACCTCAAAGGTGCGCGCATCTTTTTGCTTGACAACGATGTACATTTACTGCAACGCATTGAAGTTAAAATTGTCGAAAGCAATATAGCTACGGCACGCATATATGCCAGAGTCACGAGGAGTTTTGATGTATAGAAGAGAATTTGAAGGACTTTTAAAAGCACAAAAAGCCCCCAAGTCAACTCTTTTGTATGGAGCATGTGCCTATCAAAACAATGTACTAACCCAACAACTTTTGGCTCTTTTAAAGGCGGGGAGTGACGAAAAAGTGATGATGTATTTTGATGAGTATAACTTTACCTCTGCTAAAAATTTTCTTGCGCAATCTTCCCTTTTTGGTGACCGTAACATTCTTATAGTTAAAACCGATAAAACACTTCCGACAAAAGAAGTTGAAACACTGGTTGGACTGTGTACGAAAAATGATTCAAGTTATTTTATCTATCAATATTTTGGTGAAGATAAAAAAGCGACTCCTCTGACCAAACTTTTTGATAAACAAAATGATGGTGTTTTTGTACGTCTCTTTAAAGCAGACTTTAATGAAGCTATTCAGTTACTTCAAAATCATGCTAATACAGTGGGGCTCTCCATTGATCGCTACGCATTACAACAACTCTATATGATTCACACCGAAGATCTTTCATTGTGTGTCAATGAATGCGAAAAGCTTTTGGTGTTGAATAAAGAAATTGGTATCAACGATATCAACACGCATGTTTATGGACTTGGTAGCGTTTCAATGGACGCTTTTATCACGAAATTACTTGAGAAAAAAGATATCAAAGAGGAATTTGAACGCCTTGTTGAAGGTGATGGTGTTGAGGAAATTCGCATTATTAACGCCATTCAAGCACAGGTTTCACAGCTTTTTTTAT
Source organism: Sulfurospirillum diekertiae (assembly GCF_011769985.2). Lineage (NCBI taxonomy): Bacteria > Pseudomonadati > Campylobacterota > Epsilonproteobacteria > Campylobacterales > Sulfurospirillaceae > Sulfurospirillum > Sulfurospirillum diekertiae. Next base: position 964,383 of record NZ_CP039734.2, on the reverse strand, counting down.
TTCACGCCTATATTAAATTGTATGGTACATTTGATGCGAAAGCTATTCTTGGATACCCTCTTCCTCCCCAACTTGCCGCACAACGATCCCAACACTCTATAAAGATTGATCTTGCAACGTATCATAAGCTTTCCAACCTATTGATTGATGCTGAATACCGTCTTAAGAAGATAGGTAATGTTGAAAAGACCAGTTACTTACTTTCAAGCTTAATAAAACTTCAAAGTTATTTGTAGTATAATCCCCACCTATTCTAAAAATCCTTACTCAAATACACACTATTTGGGTGAAATCCAGAAGGAGAAACGATGCGACATTATGAGTTGCTTGTTGTAGTAAAACCTACATTAACCGTAGAAGAACTACAAGCAAAACTAAGTTTTCTAAAAGAAATTTTAGAGAAAAATGGTGCAGTTATTGCTGCAACACTTGAGATGGGTACACGCAAACTTGCGTATCAAATTGATAAATTTGAGCGTGGATCTTACGTAGTATTTTACTTTACTGCCCCAACACCAGCTATTGCTGAAGTTGAAAGACTTATCAGAATTACTGAAGAGTTTATCCGCTTTATGACTGTTAAATTTGAAAATCAAAAAGAACTTAGATTCTGGAACAAACAAGTTGATAAAATCACTAAAAAGAGTGATGCACCAGCAGCACCAGTTGTTGAATCTAAAGAGATCGTAGAAGACACTGTTACAACTGAAGCTTAATTAAGGAGCCATGATGTTCAATAGAGTAATTATGCTTGGTAACCTCACACGTGATTGTGAACTTCGCTATTTACCCAATGGTGGTGCAGTTTGTACCACTGGACTTGCGACCAATCGTCGCTTCAAAAAGCAAGATGGAAGCCAGGGTGAAGAGGTTTGCTTTATCGACATCACCTTTTTTGGACGTACTGCAGAAATCGCCAATCAATACTTAAGCCGTGGCAAAAAAGTATTGGTGGAGGGCCGTTTAAAGCTCGATCAATGGACTGATCAACAAGGAGTAAAGCGCTCTAAGCACTCTATTACCGTTGAAACACTTCAAATGATGGATTCACGTGGTGGACAAGAGAGTGGTGGTGCAGAAGGTGGTAGTTATGGTGGTGAGCCTATGGCAACGCCAAATGTCGGTTACAATAATGCAAACCAGCAAAAACCAGCTGCCTATCCAAGACAATCTACTCCTGAATATAGTGGTCATGAAATTCCGGACATCGATATTAACGATGACGAGATACCGTTTTAGCGATTTTTACATTTCTATGTAAAAATATCTGCCTTGAAGAAGGCAAGCTTTAGTGACAATTAGGCTTTGCCTAAGAGTCGTTATAAAAATAAGTAAAGGATAAAAAATGGCAGAGAAAAGAAAATTTGCACGCAAATATTGCAAATACTGTGAAGCAAAAGTAGAATACATTGATTATAAAGACGCAAAAATTTTGAGACATTCTCTTTCAGAGAGATATAAAATTATGCCACGTCGTTTAACAGGTAACTGCAAAAGACATCAAGAGATGGTAGAACTAGCGATCAAACGCGCTCGTGCTACAGCAGTTATTCCTTACATCATCGACACTCAAAAAGTTGTGGCTGTTCCTTTCGAACAACTTCAACAATAGTCTTTACATGTAAAGCTAGATGGTCTCCCATCTAGCTTCTTCTTTCTACTTCACTAACGCATACTCCAACACCTCTTCAACACGAGATACTGGGATAATTTTCATCTTTTCTTTCACTTCATCAGGAATTTCATCAAGATCTTTTTCATAGTTTTTCTTAGGAATGAGCGCCGTTTTAATCTTCGCTTTGTATGCGGCAATCAGCTTCTCTTTCAATCCACCAATCGGTAAAACCTTTCCTGTCAAAGTCAGCTCTCCAGTCATTGCAAGGTCACTTTTGACTTTTTTATCGCACAAAATAGAAGCAATTGCCGTTGCCATCGTTACACCTGCACTTGGACCATCTTTGGGTGTAGCACCCTCTGGAACGTGAATGTGAAGGTCATAACGTCTGTAAACATCACTTGGTTCGACCTTTCTTGCACTGTCTTCTTTATCAAGCCCTGTTGTTGGAATGATAGAAAGCGGCACATCAATTTTGCCATTGTCAATCAAGACTTTCACCACGCTAAGCGCAATTTTGGCAGACTCTTTCATGACATCGCCGAGTGAGCCTGTAATTTGAATGCCGCCTTTTCCTTGGATACGAATCGCTTCGACTTTAAGGACGTCGCCACCGACACTTGTCCAAGCAAGACCATTGACAATACCAACACTATTTTCTTTATCGACTTCATCGATTTCAAAAACAGTTTTTGGCAAGAACTCTTTCAGATTTGTATTGGTAATACTTACTTTTTCTAAATTAGAATCCATCAAAAGCTGTTTCGCTACTTTTCGTAAAATATCTGCGATTCTACGACGTAAATTTCTAACCCCTGATTCGCGCGTATAGTTGGCAATAATCAACTGCAAGGTAGGTTTGGAGATATTCACTTCACTGTTTTTCAAACCATGCTTTTTGAGTTCTTGAGGAATAAGATACTTCTTCGCGATCTCATACTTCTCTTGTGGGGTATAAGAGTTTACAAAGATAAACTCCATACGATCACGCAGTGGAGCAGGAATTGAGCCTACTTCGTTGGCGGTAGCAATAAAAATGACTTTGCTCAGGTCAATATTGAAATTGAGATAATAGTCTCTAAATTTGTTATTTTGCTCAGGATCAAGCACTTCTAAAAGTACCGCCGTAGGATCGCCCCTAAAACTTCGTGCGACTTTATCAATCTCATCAAGCACCACAACCGGATTCATCTCTCCAGCTTCTATGATACCTTGCACAATACGTCCAGGCATTGCGCCAATATAGGTTCGTCTATGACCTCTTAGCTCATTGACATCCTCTAGTCCACCCAAAGCAATACGTACAAGTTTACGTTTAAGTGCTTTGGCAATAGAGTTTGCCAAAGAAGTTTTACCCACACCCGGAGGGCCTGCAAAACATAAAATTGCGCCATTGGCTGATTTATCAGCAAGCCCTCGTTTAGCAAGAAGCTCTCTCACTGCAAAAAACTCTTCAATACGTTCTTTTGGTTTTTCCAGAGAATAATGGTCTTTATCAAGCTGTGATTTAACTTCCAAAACATCTAAGTTCTTTTTGGTTGCCTTACCAAAAGGAATTTCAATCACCCAGTCAAGATAACTTTGAATTAAACTCGCATCAGCCGAATCAGGGTGCATACGGGAGAGTTTATCAATTTGCTTTTTAATCTCTTTATACGCATCTTCTTCCATATACTCTTTTTTAGTTTCAAGCTTTTTGCGATACTCTTCGATCTCTTCTTCGCGTTGATTGTCCGTTCCAAGCTCTTTTTGAATCTGCTTGAGCTGTTCTTTCAGAAAATACTCTTTATTGACCTTCTCGATTTGCGAATGAACCTTGGTTTTAATCTCTTTTTTAAGTCTGCTTGATTCAATCTCTTCAATGACATAGTCGATAAGTTGGAGTAATCTACTTTCATCATCTTCTTCAACAAAAAGTTTATAGGCTTGCTCTTTTTTGAGCTTCATACTACTTGCAATCAAATCTGTAATGCGATGAATGTCGTTGTTATCTTCAATCGTTTTGATTAGATCAGGAGGAAATTGTCCGCCCAATGTTCCTAAAAGTGCAATTTTTTCCCTCAAAACGGCTAATGTCGCTTCTACTTTCATCGCTTCTGTACGGTGCGTATGAATCAAATCAATCGTTGCACGAAGGGGTGTAGAAGAGAGCTCTTTTAAAATTTTTCCTTTTTGCATACCTTGAAAAAGTATTTTGACTCTTCCATCAGGCAGATCCACTTTACGCATAATAGAGCCAATAACACCGGCTGGATAAATCGCATTAAAATCACGTCCATGCTCATTTCCAGCTTTTGCCGTACATACCATCACTAATGAGTTATGTTCTAAAGCGTCATTCGCGGCACGAATATTTTCATCATCCGTTAAGAAAAGGGGTGAAATCATAAAAGGGTATAAAAACAAATTGTCTTCGACGACAATAGGAATGTCCGCGGGAAAGGCGGTATAATCACTGAGTTTCATCTCTCAATCTCCGTCATAGTGTGTTTTTAGTTATTTTACATGTAAGAGCATAAGAGTCAAGCTCTTATGCCGTAATTAGATTGTATAGTAAAGAAGTAAATAAAAAGTTTTTGTGGCTACTTTTTCTCAAACCAAGAACGATACCAAGGAACACTTGGTTCTATAATTTTTGCGTCACCCAAAGAAGATTTTTTGAGTTTTTCATCGTATAATTGCGCTGCATCTGGCTTATCAACACGATTATAAAGATCTTTGATATTTTCATTTAAGAAATACTCACCCATTTCCAATCTTGCTAAAATCGTTTCCGCTAAAGGGCGGAATTTTGAGTTAGGATATTTTGCTATAAAATCTTTGGTTTGAACAATCGTATCTAAAAGAAGTTGCTGATTTCTATTTGGATTGGGGAATGCCTCATAGTTTGCTTTGATTTTCATGTAGCGAACATGATCGGCGTTGGCTTTACTACCATAACGTTTCAAATACTCATCAAGGTAAAAATTGGCTAAAACATACTCTTCATCTTGAATATGCGCATTGGCAAGCATCATCATTGCATCTGGAAGCAGTGGGGATTCGATGTGCTCACTGGCTAAAGATGTATATCGTGAGTCTGCTTTTTCCAAATCTTGAGCTTTAATTTCTTTGGCGATCTCTTCATACCAATAGGTTGCTGGCATATTAAAAACCTCTTTATCTTTAGAAGCACAACCACTGATTAAAGCTACCAATGACGCCACAATAAGAACATTTATTATCTTCATTTACTCTATCCTTTGTGTTAAAAAAACCTATTGTATCTTCTTTTTTGTTATCTTAAAATAAAAATAGATAATTTCCCATTTTAGACGATTTCTTTCAGAGTTCTTGTCGCATTTAACGTACAAAATGATACAATAGATAAAATAATTATTTTGCAAAAGGAATAGTATGATCTTCTCTGTTAAAGCGCCGATCCCAGGATTTGAATCCATCAAAGAAGTAGAACTCGAAAAATTTGATGATTTTTTTGTCAAATTTATCTCTAAATCCGACCCAACTGTCTTTACACTCATCAATCCTTTTATGATCCGCTCTTATGAATTTGAAATCCCTGAGTATTTTAGAGCTTTGCTTGATATTAATGAAAAAACAAACATTCTTATTTTAAATATTATGATTATTGCCACACCTATCGAAACATCAACCATCAATTTTATCGCACCCCTTGTCTTTAATGTTGATAACGGCAGTGTCGCTCAAGTCGTTTTAGATGTAAACCTCTACCCTGAGTTTGGTTTAATGGAAAGTATTTCACAATACTTAAATAAAGAAAAAGCTGAGTAAATAGCGTAGTGCACGACACTTGTGTGTATTTTCTACCTTTACATGTAAAGATATTTTAGAGGTGTTGTTATGAAAAAAAATAGCTTATTCTTATTCATCTTTTTAATCATTTTTTTTCATGTGATAAGTTGGGGAGCATGTACTGGCCCCTTACAAGGAACTTGGAATACAACTGCAACAACGTATAGTCATAGTAATAACAGTTTTACTGCCGATTATTATACAATCAATGTTTCTCAACCTGGGACACTAAACTTAACTATAAACAATACTAGTTCTGGTTCTGGAACAAGAAGTTTAACAGCTTCTTTATTTCCTACAGGAACGTGTTCTTCCACAGCTACATGGACGTCTGGCACGGTTACAAAAGGAAACTCTACAACAGGAAATATTGCCGTATCTGCTGGCACCTATACACTACAATTAACTCGAAGTAATTCAAGTACTACAGGGTACAGCCTAAATGGAACTTTTTCATTGCCCACACTTTCTATTGCTGATGCATCTTTGGCAGAAGGTAACAGTGGAACTTCATATATGAATTTTACTGTAACGCTATCGCCAAGTGCTAATGCAAGTGTCAATTATACAACTGCTAACGGAACAGCAACCGCTGGAAGTGACTATATTACTACAAGTGGGACATTGACTTTTACCTCAGTTGGTACAACCACTCAGACCATTTCAGTTCCTATTCTTGGTGATACAGTGATTGAACCTGATGAAACTTTTACTGTTACTTTGTCTAATGCTTCTGGAGCAACAATTTCAAGAACAACGGCAACAGGTACTATTTTAAATGATGACAACCCAACCGTTACCATAGGTGAACGTGAATTTGCCATTCGTAATCCTGTAACAACTCGAAATATTAAAGGTGGATTACAAGTTATTGGCAATACGGTTTTATGTGTTCAAAATAATGGTGTCTGTTATGATTATACTGGAAACCTAACCAACTCTGATTTAAATCTACAATATATCGATGTTGATGGGATAACCCGAAATTATAATAACTCATCTCAAGCTCAACTTAACATACCAACAACGGCAACAATCAAATGGGCAGGGATTTATTCTCAAGGATATCTTAATACGTATAATTCAACCTCAGTAACAACAATTTTAAAAGACCCTATTTATGTAACTATCCCAAATATGGGGACAATATCCAGTATTCCTGAAGTAATCGACCTCTATGCTAATGGTACTTATGGTTATACCTATGATACGTTTGCTGCCTTACCTTCATTGATTGGGCAAACAGGTGCCACGGTCAATGGTTGGATTACAGGTGCTAATATTAAAGCCAATACAGGAACCGATAGTAGTGGTCTAGGTAATTTTGGAGCGTGGGTATTAGTCGTTGTCTACGAAGATAGTAATTCTTCTTTAAAAAATATCTCTGTTTACGACGGTTACAAAAGAGTGGCAAATGCCTATGGGTTCAATACTGTAAACATCACACCTACAGGATTTTTAACACCAACTAGTGGTAGCATAAATTCTACTCTTTCGCTTTTTGTAGGAGAGGGAGATAAAAATATCGCTGGAGATAAGCTTTACGTCAATAGTACGGCAATTAATGATACAAATGCTTTTTATTCAACAATGAGTGGTTTTAATGCAAATCCTAATTATTCCAATACGGAAGGTATTGATATCCAAAACCACAATATTGGCGTAGATGGAAATACATCACATCCTCAAATTATCGGTAATGGCACAACTAGTGCAACTATTACATTAACATCTACTCAAGATACTTATTTTCCTAGCGTTGTTGCCTTTACCACCGAGCTTTATGAACCACGTGTCTGCTACGTAGAGGCTTATTATAATGCGGACGGAAATGCAACATTAACAAGTGCAAAAGTTGGCGATATTATTACTATTAAAACATGGATAGCCAACATGAAAAAAGATGCTAGTGATGGCAACTTAGAAACTGCACAAAAAGTTCAAATCACGATGGAGCATGATGATACCAATCTTGCATATAAACCTGAAAGCACTCAAATTCAAAATGTAGGTGAAAGTGCCTATACCAGTAAAACAGATGCCAATGATAGCGATATAGCAACATTTTACTCTGATACAAATACTTCTGTATGGAATATTGGCACAGGTGCAAATGGTACCAATGGTGGTGATTTAACGCCAAATGTTACCAATGATCCTAACAATAAAGCGTATATTTCCTTTAAAGAAAAATTACAAACATCAGGAGACATCACCATTGCCAATGTCTACAAAGTCTCTTACGAAAACTCTAGTATGGGACTTCGAATAGGAGATGAATCACCAGTCAATATTGGCGTATGTAAAGATTTTAATTCTTTAATAACGGTTAGCGCTCCACTAGGTGTTTTTAATGTTGTCAATCAAAATTTTTCAGGTAGCACAAACTCAAAAGATGGTACAACTAGCGATAATGCACTTTACACACAGATTGCAGGGCAAGATTTTAATGTTAAACTCTTGGTACTCAATACTGATTATACCACTCTAAAAAGCTACACTGGTGATGTTAATTTAAGCTTAATATCAGAGCCGAACTATTTAGTAGCAGATACAGATGCTCAAAAACAAGCTAAATGCGATGCTGCATCACCCTTGACAACTGCTCAAACTATCTCTTTTACCAGTGAAAGTTCAAAAACACTATCACTTAACTACTCAACTGCCTATAAAAATGTTGCTTTTAAAGTAGCATACAATGATAGCGGTACAACAAAATATGTCTGTTCACGTGATAGCTTTGCCATTCGACCAGCTACTTACGTAATGACCACCAACGCTGCACATTTAGTTGGAGGAGCAAATTATACACTTACTGTAAATGCTGTTACAAACAACACTGCTGTAAATGGCTATACACAAGCAATAACTACAAATACTACTAGCTTAAAAGCACTTTTAGATCTAATCATCCCTGCAGGATGCAATCTTCCAGCAGCGCAAAATGCACTTAATCCTATGACATTCACTAATGGAATAGCCACTTATGGTACTTTTACTTATAATAATGTAGGGGATGTAAACGTAACCGTTTCTGACAACAATTGGACAACAATAGATCAAAATTCAAATAGTGATTGTTTAGCGGAAAGCACTGCATCAGAGCCTGATGGAAATGGCAAAGTGGGATGTCTTATTGAAAAAGTACAACAATTTACATTTAGTCCAAAACAATTTAATAATCAATTAGCACTAAAAAATTTTAATGACGGCAATTTTACGTATATATCAAATGATAATAATATGAGTGCTAAGGCTCTTTTAACAACAACGGCTGTTTTAAATGACGCTATAACAACTGCAACTAATTACACAGCCAAGTGCTATGCACGAAACATTGACTACACTCTTGCCCTTATCAATAATAAAAATTTATCAACTTCAACTACTCAAAATCGTATTCATTATTTTGACGACACTAATGCCACATCCCATTTAGAAAACAATGCAACACTTGCACAAGCACCTTTTAGCTCAACCGAAGGTAATTTTACTAATGGTACAGCATCTAATTTAACATCATTATTTAATTTTACACGCACTATTACTACAGCAGACGAACCATTTAAAATTGCAAAAAATGATTTCAATATTACCAATGTTATTGATAGTAATGGAACGTCAGGAATTGATTTTAATAGGACAATAGATCAAAATACAACTTTTTACTATGGTCGTGTTTATTCAACTGACTATCGAGGACCTACTAACATCGATACTACTATTCGCTATGAGATTTATTGTAAAAATTGTATTAAGACTGATTTCAATATCATTGGAGTACAAAGTCCAACATCGCTTACTTGGTATCAAAATCCTTTACATGTAAACAATGATGGAAATGTAACAAAGTTTTCTTCAGTAGGAACAACCTTGATAAATAACCTTGATGAAACAGCCTCAGGAGCTATTGCTAACGGCATTGAGACCAATACGCTTAAAAATGCAGTGGCTCCCTATACAGATCGTATTCAGATGACACCTTCATCATGGTGCTTACTTTATAATTCTTCCAATACCGCAGCTACGACCAATGACTTTAATGTTGAATTTATACGTTCTGGTGACTGGGCTGGCCAAGGGAACCTTGGTAAAACGGTCGATGTTAACTCTTCTGTGCGAACAAATCGTAGGATGGAATGGTAATGCGCTCTGCTATGTCGATGATTGAGCTTGTTTTTGCTATCGTCATTATGGGCATTGCGGTGATGAGCTTACCCCTTATCTTAACGCAAGTACAAAATAACAACGCCTTTGCGATGCAACAAGAAGCGATTCTTGCAGCAAAAGCAAAAATTGGTGATATTCTGACCTATGAATGGGATGATAATAGTTATAGTGCAACCGCTCAACGCTCTTATGTGCTTGATACTCTTAATGGAAATGGCGATTTAAATCGTACAGGGACAACCGATCAAAGAGTCGGTCATGTTAATGCCAACTATCGACGAAAATTGTTTGACACCTCTATAGCCTTAGCGGCTAGATCTGCTACAGATACAAACACTACAGGTGGTAATGATGTTGATCGTTTTAACGGACAAGATACAAACATTTCTGCTACTTTGGAAAATGCAGGCAAAGGACTTGATTATGTGTTTGCACTGACGCTGAAACCTATCATTACCTATGCAAGAGATACCGCAACCTATAGCAACACCCCTCTTAATAATTTTGTATTTGATTTTGCTAACGCAAATGCTATTACTAATATTAAAACCATTTCTGTACAAGTTACAGGAGGCGATCAAAACATTACGTTACGCGCCTTTACATGTAATATTGGTGAATCGACACTTCTTCCTTCAAGGCCTTACAAATGAAACAACGCTCCGCTTTTACTATGATAGAACTGGTGATGGTCATCGTTGTTTTTGGAATCGTTGCAAGCATTGGAGCAGAGATTGTCGCTAGTTTATATACCAACTATCTACGAACACGCGCTATCAACTACCTTCAAAGCCAAACGGAAATTACTTTAGAGCAAATCGCAAAACGATTGCAGTATCGTATCAAAGACAGTGTACGCGTAACTACAGATGATGGAGGAACATGGGTTTCATTACCCAATGCTAACCCTACTGCCGCAGGTGATCATACTATTATCGAATGGATCGGTATAAGTAATGAAAGTTTTTTGGGTGAACACAATGGTACGTCTGTTGTGCCTGGATGGAGTGGGCTCATCGATATGGATAGTAATGAAACAAATGGCAGTGTTACCATAAGAACATTAAAAACACCTGGTAGCAGACTCGATTTTGCAAATAATACAATAAAAGCACTCACCAATAATGCCGTTTCTATGGATGGAACACCCGGTACAAACTTCCCTACTCTCATTTTTAAAGGTAGCAAAATAGGTACATTTGCAGATTATTACCCACCTAGTTCCAAATACGAAAACAACGTTACATGTAAAAATAATGATTGTACGACAAATCGAGATATTTTAAGTGTTCCTAATGGCTTAGCCGATCTTGACACTGATGGTTCTGGCGATCTATTTGAACAATACTATCTTTCACATACCGCTTATGCGATTATGCCAGGTAGCAACAGTGCAACTGACTTTACGTTGTTCCTCCAATATAATTATCAACCATGGCAAGGTGAAACCTATCAAAATGGATCACAAACAATCTTAGCCGAACATGTCAGCACTTTTCGTATTCGTCAAGATGGCGATGTTGTGCGTATCAAGCTTTGCATTCATGACAATAACCAAAGTGGTAGCTTCGACTTTAGTGCTTGTAAAGAAAAGGTAATTTACTAATGCGTAGAGGATTTACACTCATTACTGCAATCATTTTCATGGTACTGGTAGCTTCCATTGCAGCATTATCGCTCTCTTTTTCAAGCTTTTCCACCAAACAAACCACGGATTTGTACCTAAGAGAACAAGCGGAGCTCTTGGTACAAAGTGGCACTGAGTTTGCGCTTTTGGCAATTAGTGGGCATGATATCAATGCGACAAGCAATTGTATCAATTCTATTATCTCACAATATCCAACCACAGCTGCACCTCTTTTTGATATTAATATCACCATAAATTATATGGGAAGCGGTCTTCCTGCTGGATGCAATATATTGAGTAATGCAGTTGTTACTTCTGACTCTAATATTACTGTGATAATTGACACTATTGTTGAAGATCACAACATCTCCACAGAACCTATTCGCTTGCATCGTCGCACCATTCAAAAACCCTAAAATCAGCCCTAAAATCTCCTTTTCATTTAAGGTTTTATTTGTTATACTGACTCTACAAACCCTTGAAAGAGGGAAGGAAAAGGAGACAAGATGAACACGAGTATTGTAGGTAAACAATTTGATTTGACGGAGCCAATCAAGGCGTATGTTGATGGAGCCGTTGATGCTATCGGCAAATACAATTTGGATATTATCTCTGTGCGTACTGTGATCTCAGCAGATGAAAAAAATGGCAAAAAAGGCTTTAGTGTTGAGTTTGCTATTAATATGGCACATAAAAACACGGTTGTTATTCAACAAAAAGACAAAGATGTCTATGCCGCTGTTGATCTCGCCATCGAGAGAGCTAAAAAAAGTTTTACGTCGTCACCATGATAAAATTACCAATTATAAAGCTGATGAACTTGTTGTTACCGAAGAAAACAGTGAAGGAAGCGACGATGAGATCGTGCCAATTCGCCTTGATAGCTACAAACCTGTCGAAGTCGAAGATGCTATGAACGAGCTCAAAGCAAGTGACAAGCAGTTTATCGTTTTCCACGACATGGAAGATAAATTCCGCGTGATGTATAAAAAAACCGATGGAAGATTCGGGTTATATTAATACCAACCGCAAGAAGGCTTTGCCTTCTTGCCTATATTTCAAGTCTTGCTTTTGCCTCTTTTAAAATTTCCTCATCATTTGCCATTTCAAACCAAACCAGTTTTTTTCCACTTTGAATCACACCGCCAACGACATCTCCACCTTGACGGTATGCCAAATCAAGTTCTGCGATCTCAAAGCCATCCAACGTTTGAGAAAACTTCTCTAGCCTTTCACTTTTGGCTAGATTGGTGTAAAGATAGCAGTACCCTTTTAAACCATTGCGACTCACGCGTCCACGAAGTTGATGTAAACTCGCAAGCCCCAAACGTTCCGCGCCAACAATAACGATCGTGGAAAGCCTTGGAAGGGAGATGCCAACCTCCACAACCGTGGTTGAGATGAGCAGATTGCCCTCTTCTTTAAAGGTTTTGAGGATCTCTTCTTTATTTTTATCTTTGCCATACGTAACATAAACACCCTCAAAATTTTTCTCCCAAAAGCCACGCCCTTCATCAATCGACTGGTAATTGACCATTTCACTCTCTTCGACCAGCGGATAAACGATAATGCATTGATGCTGCTGTGCAATTTCATTTTTGAGATGTTCTACCAATGCTTTAAAATCTTTTTTAGCGATCACTTTGGTCGTAATATCTTTGGGAAAAGGAAGCATTTTAATAAATGAAAAATCCACCAAAGAGGACTGAATCATATTCAAGGTTCTTGGAATCGGTGTCGCCGAGAATTGCAAATAGTGCGGATGCCATGCCTGTTTGGAAACCAAAACTGAAAGCAACGCGCGTTGTTTGGTACCAAAGCGATGTTGTTCATCGACCATAACCAACGCACATTCAGGAAGCTCGCGGTACAAAAGCGCATGCGTGCCGATGATGAAGTCAAAATCAGCCAAATTCTCTTGACTATCCGCCTCTTGCGTGATCAAAAGCGTCTTTACATGTAAAGGTAAAAACTTCACTGCCTCCTCATATAATTGGTTGGCAAGCACGGTGGTAGGTGCCATCAAAATGGCTTTTTTGGGGTAGCTCATCATGACTGAAGCCAAAATCACCATCGTTTTGCCACACCCAACATCACCCATAATGACACGCTTGGCAGCATTTTCACTTAAAAAATCACGTTTGATCTCACCAATGACCTTTTGCTGATCGGTAGTTAATGTAAAAGGAAGTGAGGCGATAAAAGGCTGCTCATCTCCATCTAGTTTTGCGCAAGAGGGAAAACTTACCTTTTTACCAGAGAGTTTTTTGAGGTAGTTATGAATTTCGACATATTTAAGCACTTTAAGAATGGATTCTGAGTACCCAAAGCTACCTATGGCACTTGCCTCTTTGGCGCTGGGTCTGTGTAAGCTTAACAGTATTTGAGCTTCGTTTACATGTAAACCCTCATGCATTAAAGATTCAATGCTCAAATACCGTTGCATGAGCTCTATGACTGTTTTATTTTGAAGTGTTGTTTTATACTTTGGAAACAGAGTGTTAATGATCGTCACAGTTTTGGGTTGCACCATCTGCAAACGCCCTGCGTTGTAACTGATTTTTCCGTTAATATAAAGCTCATTCCCCACTTTAAAGAGTGCTTTATGGTACGGTTTTGCGGCAAAAATCACACCATCAAGGTTGGTTTGCCATGCTTCACAAAAAAAGACAATTTGCAAGACTTTAGGACTTTGCCTGAATGAAAGTACCTTTACATGTAATGTATTGATCTGCTCAATCAGAGGCGTGGGAGAAAGGGTTGTATTTTCATACGAAGAAGGCAGGAGTAGTGCCAAATCTAACAGCGTCGCTACTCCTATTTTTTTGAAGCGTTCTTGATCTATTGGGTCACATTCAAGGTTTTTCACGTTTTGTGACTACCGAAAAACTAAGGGCTGTGATTTCATCGTGTTTTTTAATGAAACTATTAAGATCTTCCAGACTTAACTTTTCAATTTTTTCAAGCTGTTTTTTAGAATACCCTAACTCAAATCCACTATAATACTCAAAGAAAGCACGAGAAAGTCGTTGTGAGAGCGTTTCATTGCGAAGTGGCTCAGAACCAAGTAAAAAGCGTTTCGCTTGTGCTAACTCTTCTTCCGTTGCCCCTTGATCTACAAAGCGTTTAATCTCTTCGCCAACAAGCTTTTTAGCCTCGTCCAAGTTCTCATTTTTGGTTTGAAGGTGTCCTGTAAAACTACTGCTTGATTTTCCTACACTGGTTCGGCTGTAGCTTGAATACGCAAGTCCACGTTTAACACGTATCTCTTCCATTAAACGACTTCCAAAACCACTCTCACCTAAGATGAAACTTGCAACTTTAGCTTTATAGGTTTCAGGGTCACCACTTTTCATATAAAAAGGTGCTCCAAAGTAAATGTAAGCTTGTTCACTCTCTTTATGAACAATCAGCTCTTTAGCATTTTTATTAGCATCAAAGTATGGTGTCGTCGTTCGTTTTCCATGCTTGATTTCAGCCAATACGGGTAAAAGCATTTTTTTAAGCTCGTCCAGTTCAATATCACCACCCGCAACGATAATCAAGCTCTCTAGGTTAATGCGTTCTTTGTAAAAGTTTTCAACATCTTTGAGTTTGAGCGCCTTAATACTTTTAACATCACCGCTGTACGCATGAGCAAAGGGGGTGTTTTCAAAAATGAGTTTTTGAAGATTGAGATTGGCGATGTAGTCAAAATCACTCTCTTTGTTAGAGAGCATTCCAAGGGTAAGAAGCTTGATTTTATCAAAGCTCTCTTTACTAAAATTTGGACTTTTGAGAAGTTTTTTCATCATTTCCAAAGCATAGGGAAACTGTTCTTTAAGTGCTGAAGCTTCAAAGACCATTGTTTCAACACCCGCATGAGCATCTAATGAAATAGCACGAAACTCAAGCTCTTCTGCAAACGCCGTTGCTCCCATCTCTTTGGTGCCTTCACCCAACATTCCTGCTAAAAACTTGGCAATACCTTCATTCGTACCATCTTCCATGCTACCTGCATTTTTAACGACAAGTTGTACTGAAGCGAGAGGGAGTGAAGCATCCTTTTCAAATACGATAGGAATTTCAACACCATTAACATTGATTTGACTAATCTCTTGACTCACTAATACTCCTTGTAACAAAATCATGATTGTAAAAAATAGTTTTTTCATGCGAACTTCTCCAAAATCGTGTACGATGTATCACGTTTGGCAGGGATAGACCCAATATCTTTGATGAGCTTAATCATCTCCGTTTGATTCATGCGATTAGCTGCACCTGCTGCTTTGACGACGTTCTCTTCCATCATCGTACTGCCTAGATCATTCGCTCCAAACAGCAGAGCAAGCTGACCAATGTAACTGCCTTGTGTTACCCATGAACTTTGAATATTTTTAAAATTATCAAGGTACAAACGACTCACGGCTAGAAGCCTGAGATAGCGATTTGAGGACTGCTTTTTAATCTCAGGATGTTCTTCTTTAAGCTTGGTATGATCACTTTGAAAACTCCACATGATGAAGGCTCGAAAACCACCTGTTTCATCTTGCAGCTCTCTAATTTTTTCCCAATGCTCGATGATCTCTTCATCGCTTTCCAGCGTTCCAAACATCATCGTTGCAGTTGATCTCATACCGATTTTATGAGCGGCTCTGTGTACGCCAAGCCACTCTTCGCTCCCTAATTTCTTAGGTGCGATAATATCACGAACACGGTCACTGAGTATCTCTGCTCCAGCTCCGGGAATGCTATAAAGCCCTTTTTTCTGAAGACGTAAGAGCACTTCTTGGTAACTGATCTTCGAGATTTTAGCGATGTAATCAATCTCAATAGCTGAGAATCCATGAATCGTGATACTAGGATAATTGGTACTAATCCACTCCACCAACTCTTCATACCATTCAATTTTAAGCTTAGGATGTACACCTCCTTGAAACAGGATTTGCGTTCCACCGATTTCAATCAACTCTTCGATTTTCTGACCAATCTCTTCAAAGGAGAGTACATACGCTTCATCTTCTTTATGATGACGGTAAAAGGCACAAAATTTACAATCAACCCAACAGACATTCGTATAATTGATGTTGCGATCGACAACAAATGTTGTCAAATTTTCAGGGTGAAGCTCCATTTTGCGCTTCAACGCCATCTCACCTAATGTATTAAGATCTACCTCACGAATTAGACGTAAGGCCTCTTCATTACTCATTCGTTTCATTCAA
Organism: Sulfurospirillum diekertiae; assembly: GCF_011769985.2. Taxonomy (NCBI): domain Bacteria; kingdom Pseudomonadati; phylum Campylobacterota; class Epsilonproteobacteria; order Campylobacterales; family Sulfurospirillaceae; genus Sulfurospirillum; species Sulfurospirillum diekertiae. Next base: position 947,954 of record NZ_CP039734.2, on the reverse strand, counting down.
TCCCTTTTTAACAAACAAAACAGATAAAAAGCTTGAGAGTGGAACCACACTTAAGCCCACAAAAAAAGCTATTGCATCCAAATTATCATGGCGAATTAAAAAAAGTACGGCTAAAAACAGTACACCATACGAAAGGATACGATACAGTGAAAGTGCACTTTTATAGCTTAAAGCAAGATTTTGAAAACTCTGTTTAAAGCCTACTTTAGCGACTCTTGGAGTAACATTTTCTTTTTCATCATCTTCTTCTTGATCGTCCTCATAGTATTTATCAAATTTATCATCAGGAATTAGCCCAGCATCAACACGACGTGTCACAAACGTATGGTACGAGCGAAACGATGCCAAAGTAATCAGCAGTGAGCAGACAAAGGCGATTTGCGTGTTTAAAAGCCACTCGCCTCCTTGAATCAACGAAAGAAGAATGACCAGTACATCTCCTAAAAGATAAAAGCGCAAAAGCCTACTTGTCGTCGTCATCTTCATCATCATCTTTAGGTTGTTGGTATTTTTTATAACGTACATCATCTTTGAGTTCATCTAAAGAAGCGACATTTTTTTTGTAAGCTTTGTAGACATTTAAAATAGCGCCACCCACTCCCCAAAAAACACCAACCCATAAAAGCCATGGGGTGTTAAACACATTGCTCATTAACATACCAACACCAATACCAATGAGCACTGCTACCACAATGGAAATGCCTAATGAGAGCTGTTCAGCCCCTTCGATCAGTTTGCCGTATTTTGGTTTTTCACTCATGCAATCTCTTCAAATACTTTAATCGCTGCCTCAATGGTCTCTTCAATCATCTCATCACTTATAGCATCAGAGATAAAACCTGTTTCAAACTGAGAGCACGCAAAGTAAAAACCCTCACGTAGCATACCTTGATGAAAGGCAGCAAAACATGTAGTATTACTTTTAAGAGCATCCTCAAAATTTTTCACGGGTTTGTCATTAAAGAAAAAGCCAAACATGGAACCAATGGCTGAAACTTGAAGCGAAATACCCGATACCTGAGCAGCTTCTTTAAGTCCCTCCACCAGTCTCTTAGCCTTTTTTTCAAGTCTAATATACAACGCTTCATCATCCATAATTTGCTCTAATGAAGCGAGTCCTGCTGCCATCGCCACAGGATTTCCACTCAGTGTTCCTGCTTGGTAGACTGGACCATCAGGAGAGAGTTTATCCATGATTTCAGCACGTCCACCAAAGGCACCCACGGGCATACCGCCACCAATGACTTTTCCAAACGTTACCAAATCGGGTACGGTTGAATAAATTCCTTGTGCCCCTTTGAGGCTTGCTCTAAAACCGCTCATGACCTCATCAAAAATAAGCAGTGTTCCATGTTTATCACATAAAACTCTTAACTCTTCCAAAAATTTTGCATCAGCAGGAACAAAACCCATATTGCCGGCCAGTGGTTCGATAATAATACAGGCAATGTTTTTAGAGTTTTTAAAACACTCTTTGACACTTTTAATATCATTGTATTTGGCTAAAAGCGTATGTTTCGTAAGATCGGCGGGAACACCTGGAGAACTAGGCGTTCCAAAGGTCACAGCGCCACTGCCTGCTTGTACTAAAAGGGAGTCACTGTGCCCATGGTAGCAACCCTCAAATTTGATAATATCATCTTTACATGTAAAGCCTCGCGCGAGTCTAATCGCACTCATAACCGCCTCTGTTCCACTACTGACAAAACGAACTTTATCAATTTCAGGAAAGAGCGAGCAGATGAGGCTTGCAAGTTTTGTTTCTGCTTTCGTAGGTGCTCCAAAACTGAGCCCTTTTTTAACCGCTTTAATGACCGCTTTTTCGATGGTTTTATTAGCATGCCCAAAGATAAGGGGTCCCCAACTTTGGACGTAATCGACATAACGATTGTGATCGACATCAAAAAGATACGCACCCTCGCCTTTTTTGATAAACAGAGGTGTTCCTCCTACGCTTTTAAACGCGCGTACAGGAGAATCTACACCACCAGGAATGACATTTTGAGCTTTTTCATATGCTTTAATGCTTTTATCATAGTGCATTTTCATGATCCTCATTGATTATTTTTTAAAATTTTACAGAAAGTTTCTATACAAACTACTTTTTCACTTCACTTGAGACGTAATAATACAAACTATCAATCTCCTGCCATGTTAAAAAATAAGTCGGCATGACTCTATGTTGAGACGTCAAAGCTTGAAAAAAGCGTTCTTTAGAAACGCTGGTAATCGCAGGTGCAGAGAGGGTCACTTCTTTACCTCTTGAGATGTATTTTGAGATAATAGCACCTTCAGCTTTTTCACCATGACATTTGTTACAGCCAATGCCTCTAGGGTTAGAATAGAGCATCTTCGCATACTCCATTTTAGAGATAAAATCCTCACTCAAAAGTGGTGTTATAGACAAAAATAGGAACACGTTACATGTAAGCAAAAACCGCATCAAAACTACTTTATCCTCTCTTTATTCGTAATTTGGTATAGTATCAAAAATGAACTAAAAGGATGTTTGAATGCAGATCCTCGATGGGAAAGCACTGTCAGATCAAATCAAAATAGAGCTCAAAACACAGAGCGATGCCCTTAATCTTAAAGGCATTACTCCCGGTCTTGCCGTCATTTTAGTCGGTGATGATGCGGCGAGCCAAACCTATGTCAAAATGAAAGAAAAAGCGTGTGATGCAGCGGGTGTTTATTCGATTATTCATAAAATGCCAACTACTATTTCACAAGAAAAAATTTTAGAAACCATTACGATGATTAACAACAACCCAAATATTGATGGAGTCCTTGTTCAACTTCCTCTCCCAAAACACATTGATACCACAAAAATTATTGAGGCGATTGATCCTAAAAAAGATGTCGATGGCTTTCATCCCTTCAATGTGGGTCGTTTAGTCGCAGGACTCGACAGCTTTGTACCTTGCACACCACTGGGTGTTATGCGTCTTTTAGCACACTACAATATCGATCCGAAAGGACTTGATGCGTGTGTTGTGGGTGCTAGTAATATTGTTGGAAAACCGATGATGAATCTGCTTTTAAATGCAGGCGCAACGGTTGATATTTGCCATATTTTCACCAAAGATCTTAAAGCACATACCCAAAAAGCTGACCTAGTCATTGTAGGCGTAGGTAAACGAAATCTCATTACTGCCGACATGATTAAAGAGGGTGCCATGGTGATTGATATTGGTATCAACAAAACTGAAGAAGGACGCCTTGTGGGTGATGTTGACTTTGCCAATGTTGCTCCAAAATGCAGTTACATTACTCCCGTTCCAGGAGGAGTTGGCCCCATGACGATTGCCATGTTACTCGAAAATACCATTAAAGCTGCCGAACAGCGTTTATAATTTAGGAAAACTATGAAAAATTTACTCAACCGTTTTTACCACTTTTCCAATAGCTGGACAGGTACACTTATTATTGTTTTATTTGTTATCTTTTTTGTCGCACAAGCCTTTGTTATTCCTAGTGGTTCGATGATTAAAACCCTTTTGATTGGTGATCATCTTTTTGTGAAAAAATTTGTTTATGGTATTCCAACACCGCATCTTCCTTGGCTTGAAATTCCTGTTTTGCCTGATTTTAAAGGCAATGGACATCTCATTGAAGGAAATAGACCTGAGCGTGGGGATATTGTCGTTTTTCGCTATCCCAAAGATATCAAAGTTCATTATGTTAAACGTTGTGTCGCAACAGAAGGGGATGAAATTCTTTTCCAAGAGAAAAATCTCTACATTCACTTCAGCGAGGGAGATGAATATATTAAAGCCAACTATCCTGCTGAAAAAATCAAAACGATTGCCGGTAAACTTTGGGTCAATAACCCTTATATTGAAAAATTTCATGGCATTCACTATGATGACTCCGTTGATCTCTTTCAACAAATGGTACTGCACTTAGGGGCAAATCAACTTTTCATGAAACCTGCTCAAGTACAGGAACTTCCAAGTATTTCTGGCTATGGATTTAACGCTTTTTATGCCAAAGTAGAAAAAGATAACTATTTTATGATGGGCGATAACCGCGACCACTCTAACGATAGCCGTTTTTGGGGAAGTGTCCCTTATAGCCTCATTGTCGGAAAGCCTTGGTTTATCTATTTTTCATGGGATGATGACTATAAAATCAGATGGAACCGCATTGGTCGCTTTGTCGAATCCATGCAATACGATGAGAACTTTTTCTAATGGAAGTTAAAATTATTGAGATCAGTGCTACCGTTTTAGCTCTTATGGTAGCGATCATTGGCCATGAGATTATGCATGGATATGTCGCATATCGTTATGGTGACACTACGGCTAAATACCAAGGTCGTTTGAGCATCAACCCCATCGTTCACGTTGATCTTGTAGGAACGATCATTGTTCCAGCTGTCCTCTTTTTTAGTGGTGCTCCTTTTATGTTCGGTTGGGCAAAACCTGTACCGATTTATATACCCACCGTCATTAGAAATGGTGGCTATAAAGCGGCTATTTATGTCTCTTTAGCAGGTATTGCTTACAACTTCACGCTAGCCCTTCTGTGCGCAGGCATGTTGAGTTTTTTACCTGATCTAAGAAATGCAAGCAACTTTATTGAAGTTTTTGTCATCTTTTTTTTAATCCAGTCACTGATTTACAACGTTGTTTTAGGGCTTTTCAATCTCTATCCCATTCCACCCTTAGATGGTTCACACGCCCTCACCTATCTTGGTATCATCTTTGGATGGAACGCGCTCGTGCGCTTTTATGAATCATTAGAGCGTTATGGCATGATCATTCTGATTGTTTTCATTGCAACACCCCTGTCACACTACTTTTTTCTACCCATTCGCTACGTAATTGGATGGTTATATTAACAGGCTTCCTATGGGGAGTCTGTTTTTGGAATTTCTAATAATCCTTGTGATATAATCATTTCTATTACCTAGTTAAAGGACATTTCCTTGAAGTTTTTTATCGCAACCGATCATGCAGGCATTGCCATCAAACCCGATGTCATTGCACTGTTAAACCATATGGGTCATGAAGTCATTGATCTTGGACCGTTTAACGATCAACGTGTTGATTATCCTGATTATGCTCATGCACTTTGCCTTGAAGTTCTCAATAACAGTACAACACAGGGAATTCTTATCTGTGGCTCAGGTATCGGTATGAGCTTGGCCGCCAATAAGCATATTGGTATTCGTGCAGCGCTTTGTCATGATGCGTATACAGCAGAAATGGCACGCGCACACAATGATGCGAATGTACTCTGTTTTGGTCAACGTATTGTTGGGCTAGGTGTTATTGAATCCATGCTCAAAGCATGGTGTGCTACCTCATTTGAAGGTGGCAGACACGCTGATCGTGTTAAGAAAATAGAGTTATGACTATGGCACTTGACTGGGTTATCGCAACGGTACTTTTTTCCGCTTGCATGTACTTATTGATTATGGTGTTTTACTTCAAAACGCTTTTACGTAAAGAAAAGCGCAGTAACATTGTCGTTAAACAAACCCTCAATGATGCCGAAGTGGTTATCCGCAAATACCAAGTGCAATTGCAACGCTCTTTAGGCAATATTGATATTTTAAGTGATGAACTTAAAAAAGTCAAAAATGACCTAAAATCACTTCGTACACGCAACAGTCAGTACCGCATGGAAGGAGACAAACTCCGCCAGCACATTAAAGAGCTTGAAGGAAAGATCGAGGCACTTTTATAATTCGTTTAAAAAGTTACTCTTTTTCTTTCTCCTTTTACATGTAAATATTTTTCTGCCCCTCAAGAGGCAAACTTTAGCGCCCAAGTGGCTAAATAACGTAGCTTTTTAAGTTTTGCTTAGAAGGCATATTCAAATGAAAAAGGTTTTCTATGAATCATTTAAGTGAAGCTGATAAAATTTATCTTTTAAATTCTGTTCGAGAAATTGAAGATTTCCCAAAACCTGGCATCAAATTTAAGGATATTACCACTCTCCTAGGCGATGCTAAAGCATTTACACTCTTGATAGACCATTTGGTTGATCGTTATTCGACTATGAAAATTGATTATATTGCTGGTATCGAAAGCCGTGGATTTATCTTTGGGGCTGCATTAGCAGCACGTCTTAAAACACGTTTTGTCCCTATTCGAAAACCGGGCAAACTTCCCTACACAACGATCAGCGAAAAATACTCATTGGAGTATGGCGTTGATGAAGTTTGTATACACATCGACGCATTTTCAGCTATAACCACATCAAAACCAAGAGTACTCCTAATCGACGACTTAATTGCAACAGGCGGCACAGCCACAGCTGCAGTCAATCTTATTAATAAAGCAGGAGAAGAATGTGTTGAAGCGTGCTTTGTGATCAACCTTACTTTTTTACAAGGGGATCTTGATATCAAAAAAACAACTTCTGTCTATTCTGTATTAGAGGTATTTTAATGTATATTCCTAGAGCTTCAAAATTCGACCCTGATCACAATGGCCATTTTGGTATTTTTGGTGGACGCTTTGTTCCTGAAACACTGATGCCTGTTCTGTTAGAACTTGAAAAAGAGTACCAGAACCTTCGCTTTAATGAAAATTTTTGGACTGAAGTGGATCACTACATGAAAGATTATGTAGGACGCCCTTCATCACTTTATTTCGCGAAAAATATTTCTCAAGAGTTAGGTGCTAAAGTTTATCTCAAACGTGAAGACCTTAACCATACAGGTGCACATAAGATCAATAATACCATTGTACAAGGCTTAATCGCTAAAAAAATGGGTAAAAAACGTGTCATTGCAGAAACCGGTGCGGGGCAACATGGTGTTGCAACAGCAACCGTCGCGGCACTTTTGGGACTTGAATGCGAAGTGTTTATGGGAGAAAAAGATGTTGAGAGACAAGAGCTCAATGTTTTTCGTATGAAGCTTTTAGGCGCAAAAGTACACGCCGTTAAAAGTGGTAGTAAAACACTTAAGGATGCGATGAATGAGGCGATTCGTTACTGGGTCACTCATGCTCGAGATACTTTTTACATTATCGGAACCGTTGCAGGCCCTCATCCATATCCTATGATGGTACGTGATTTTCAAGCCATCATCGGTTATGAAGCAAAAGCGCAAATTTTGGTCAAAGAAAAACGCCTTCCTGACATGGTTGTTGCCTGTATTGGTGGTGGTAGCAACGCAATGGGTATTTTTAGCCATTTCTTAGGCGAAGAAGGGGTGACCTGTGTCGGTATCGAAGCAGGTGGTCTTGGCATTGATACGGATAAACATGGCTGTTCCCTCGCAAAAGGAAGCCCTGGAGTACTGCATGGACAGATGAGTTATCTTCTCCAAGATGATGATGGACAGATACTCGAAGCTCACTCTATTTCAGCAGGACTCGATTACCCTGGCATTGGACCTGAACATGCGTATCTTAAAGAGTTAGGTGCGGCAAAATACGATCATATTACCGATCAAGAAGCACTCGATGCCTTTGTCTGGTTGAGTCGTAAAGAAGGTATTATTCCTGCTTTTGAGAGTGCACATGCTGTGGCATATTTGAAGAAAATTCCTAAAGACGAGATCAAAAATAGAGTCATTATTGTCAATCTTTCAGGACGTGGCGATAAAGACATGATGCAAGCAAAATCCATTTTGAATATTGGATAAGCCAATGAATGAATTTATGAATAAACATTCTGGAAAACTATTTGCTCTCTTTATGACAATCGTACTCTCAACGCTTGGATATGTCCTCTACTTAGCACCTGTATGTGGATTGGAAAATAAATTTATCTATCTCTTAAAAGAGTATGGCTACATCATTCTCTTCTTTTGGGGAATGTTGGAGGGTGAAATTGGGCTTGTCATGGCAGGTTTATTGACTCATACAGGCGATATGCACCTTTTTATTGCCATCTTCGTGGCAGGACTTGGCGGCTTTGCGGGAGATCAAGTCTATTTTTACATTGGTCGTTTTAATAAAAAATTGGTTCATAAAAAACTTAGGAGTCAACGTCGAAAACTCGCCCTTGCCCATGTTCTTTTGAAAAAACATGGCTGGCCTATTATCTTTGCACAACGTTACCTCTATGGATTACGTACCGTTATTCCTATTTCCATAGGTTTGACACGTTATAGTGGCAAAATGTTTGCGTTGATCAATCTTATTTCCGCATGGTTTTGGGCATCTTTTACAATTATTCCCACATGGTATTTTGGTCAAGAAATTCTCATTGTCATTCATTGGGCAAAAGCACACTGGTATTTTGCTATTCCAATAGCCGCCATTGTTGCAGGTGGCATCTCCTATTATTTTCATAAAGTAACTGATAAGACATTTAAGGATAAACATGCAAATAGAACTACTCAATCAAAAATTAACTGAGGCAGCAACAGACGTTAAAATCGTCTTTGTGATCAATAAAGATTTAACGCATTCCTGGATTAGCGATCAAGAAACGTTACACTTTTTAGGATTTAAAGGTGAGAGTGAAGAGACTCTCTTCATACCAACAAGCAAAACACTGTATGTCGGGTGCGATTCTCTTGATGCCGATGAAATTCGTTTAGCGGCTTCCAATACACTGGGTGCACTTAAAAAAACCAATGTCAAAACACTTGCCATTGGTACATACTCTCACGAATGTCCTGGCATGAATATTAAAGCACTTGTTGAAGGCTTCATTTTAGGTAACTATTCATTTGATACGTATAAAAGCAAAAAAGAGTCTTCTAAAATTGAAAAAATAACGATCTGTTTGGACGATTATAGCCGTACCGATGTTTCAATGGAAACAGCAAATAAAGCCCTTCGCGCAGCGACTGCTGTTGCAGAAGCAACCAATTTTGCGAAAGAGATCGTCAATGCAACTCCTGAAGATATGACACCGATTGCACTCGCAAAAGTGGCGCAAACCTTAACCTCGATTCCAAACGTTACATGTAAAGTGATGGACGAGGTATTTTTAAAAGACCAAGGGATGAATGCCTTTCTTGCTGTCAATCGCGCCAGCGTACATCCTCCTCGCTTGATTCACCTCACCTATAAGCCTGAAAATGCCAAAAAACGCCTTGTGTATGTGGGAAAAGGTCTCACGTACGATAGCGGTGGACTTAGCTTAAAACCAAGCGAGCACATGGTCACCATGAAAGCAGATAAAAGTGGTGCAGCCGCGGCTATGTCGATCTTAAAAGCAGCTGCGACTCTTGAGCTTCCCTATGAAATCCATGCCATTATTGGTGCAACGGAGAATATGATTGGGGGCAATGCCTATAAACCCGATGATGTTTTGGTCGCAAAGAACGGTAAAACCATCGAAGTACGCAATACGGATGCAGAAGGTCGCTTGGTTTTAGCAGATTGTCTGTGTTATGCACAAGAGCTTAAACCTGATCTTTTGGTCGATATGGCAACACTCACAGGTGCATGCGTTGTTGCGCTAGGTGAATACACTACCGGTATTATGGGACACAGCAGTGAACTCAAACACTCTATGCTGAAAGCGGCAACCGCTAGTGGAGAGCTCAGTGGTGCACTTCCGTTTAACAAGTACCTCAAAAAACTTCTAAAAAGCTCCGTTGCCGATATGTCGAACATCAGCTCTAGCCGTTACGGTGGCGCTATTACCGCTGGACTCTTTTTAGATAATTTCATCGAAGAAGAGAATAAAGACAAATGGCTTCACTTAGATATTGCAGGGCCAGCTTATACTGAAAAAGCATGGGGCTATAACCAATTTGGTGCAACGGGTGCTGGCATTCGAATGAATCTTTACTGGATATTTGAAGAAAATAAAAAATAGTCAAAGTGCCTTTATGGCTTAATATAAGTTTGCTGGCTTTGAGTAAAAGCCGTTACCAAAAGAGTTCTGTAGGAATTCTAATAGACTCGGAGCCTAATGAAACTAAAAATTGTTTTGATCGGAGCCTCCACGGGAGGCCCTGGTCACCTTAAAAAAATTCTCTCTGCAATCTCAACAACCTATACGGGTGCGATTGTGATTGCGCAGCATATGAATGCAACCTTTATTCCAAGCTTTATCAGTCAATTTCAAAATGAGCTGAGCCTGCCCGTGCATGCGATTGATCAAAGAATGCCACTCAAGCAATCCAATATCTATATTTGTCCTCAAAATTGTCATCTGATTCGGGGTGATTTCGCACCCAGTATTGAACCTGTCAAAGAGGGAGAAACCCCTTATAATCCAAGTATTGACACCCTTTTTTCCTCCAGTGTTGCACAAATCAAAGATACCGAAATCTTAGCTGTTTTGCTGACAGGCATTGGGCACGATGGCGCCAATGGGCTCAGTGAACTTCAGAAAAATGGTGCAACGTGTATTGCTGAGAGTGAAAAAAGTGCTATCGTTTTTGGTATGCCAAAGCGTGCGGTAGAAATCAACCCCAATATTGTTGCACTCGCACTTGATGACATTATACAAACCATCAAAAAATTTGGAGAGTCCTAATGTGGTTTTGGAATAGAAAAAAAGAACCTGAAATCGTACAGAAAAATGAAGTTGCAGTGCATCAAGAGTTCAATACTTTTGGGCTTCAAGACCTTTTACACTACATTAAACGTGAGATTGGTGTGGATCTGTTTGCGAAGAACAGTGTTATCGAAACCAAGCTTCGCCTCTTTTGTGAACGTAAAGAGATCTATAGTTTTCGCAAACTCTTTGAAACCCTACAACACGACAAAGCGCTCAGACAAGATTTGATTGATCTTGTTACGGTTAATGAAACCTATTTTTACCGTGAAGAGGCGCAACTGGATATGGCTGTTACCTTTGCACTTGCCATTCCCAATGTCAAAATTCTCTGTGCTCCTTGCGCTTCAGGTGAAGAGGTTTACTCCCTTTCCATGATGTTGCAAGAACGTAGACGGGAACCTAGAGAATTCAGTATTATGGGTATTGACATCAACTCGGAAGCGATTGACAAAGCCCAAAAAGGACTCTTTTCAGAACGCTCTTTGCACAAATTGGAGACTCGGCTTAAAGAGAAGTTTTTTACCCCAGAAGAGCGTTATTATCGTGTTAAACGGGAATATTTCACCTCTGTTTCATTTACGAAAGTCAATATTTTTGAGCATGAATTTCTCGCATTAGGAAAGTATGACATTATCTTTTCCCGCAATATGCTCATCTACTTTGATGATGACTTTCGCCTTAAAACCATTGAGCGCTTTGCCACGCTTCTTAAGCCAGAAGGTAAGCTCTTTTTAGGACATGCGGACATCATTCCTGAAAATAACTATTTTACCAAACATACGGACAATCGTCTCTCTTACTATGTAAAGAAGTCCTAAACTTCTTTACATGTAAAACGATTTACAATGTTTTTACAAGGGCACTAATCTCTTTAAACTGCGGATGATGGGCACTTTGCAATAACTCAAAAAGAAGGGACTCCGTAGTAGCAAGGCTTGCCCCTTCTTGTTCCATACGACGCAGTGCAATGTTGTGGTCATACTCTTTTCGTGAGCCCATAGCATCCGCACATACGATCACTTCAAACCCTGCATCTAAAAGATCACACACGCTTTGCAAAACACACACATGACTCTCAACGCCTGCCACGATCATACACTTTACATGTAAAGCTTCCAATGCCTCTGTAACTTCACTGTTTTGATAACAACTAAACGTACACTTTTCATAAATCGTCATTTTACCCAGAAGGGAGTGCACCGAAGAGATGGTTTGACCAAGACCTTTCGTGTATTGTTGATTGCATAAAATGGGAATTTCTAAGGTTTTAAGCCCTTGTAGAAGGACAAGAAGATGCTTTTCAATCTGTTCGTGATTGTGAATATGGACAAAAAGACGTTCTTGAACATCCACCAGCAGCATAGCCGTCTGTTTTGAATCAAGGCGCATGAATCCTCCTTACTTTTAGGTATTATCATAACCTACTCACTCTTAATTAAGTCATGCTAGATTACAATAAATTTTTATTTTGATCAAAATGGGGGATTTATGGCAACATCCGTGCTGATATTACCAGGCTATCAAGGATCAGGTGAAACGCACTGGCAAACACATTGGGAAAAAAACCATCCCGATTTTAAACGCATCGAGCAAAACGATTGGGATCATCCTGTCTGTGATGAATGGGTCAAAAATGTCGAAATAGCCGTTAAAAATGCAGGTAAAGATGTTATCATTGTTTCCCACAGCATTGGGTGTTTAGTTGTTGCACACTGGGCGTCAATGGCACATCATTCACCTATAAAAGGAGCCTTGATCGTAGCGCCACCCGACCCAAAAGAACCAACTTTCCCAACCATTGCAGAAGGTTTTGAGCATACACCGCTTCAACCCTTCCCGTTTCCAAGTATTATTGTTGCAAGTAGCAATGACCCTTATGCAAGCTTGACATATTCGAAGCAAATGGCAGATGCGTGGGGAAGTTCCTTAGTCAATGTAGGTGAGAAAGGGCATATTAATACCGCCAGTAACCTCGGTCTTTGGAAAGAAGGTTTGACATTTTTAGAGCAATTACGTCGTGCCTAATAAGCCTCAAAAGAGGCTTATTGTATTAACAACCGCAACCTTGACCGCCGGCATTGACCATCTCAATTTTATCATCGCTATTAGGCACAAGGCATAAAAATTCATAATCTTCATCACCAATCACATGGTATGAATGAGGAACTCCTGCTGGCACAAAGATAATGTCATCTTTAACCGCGATAAAACTCTCATCGCCCAAACGAACACGCGCTTTACCTTTGAGAACATACTGCTCATGTTCAACCGTATTGGTGTGAAAAGGCATATGTCCATCTTTTTTAATAACAAATTTGCGCATCGCAAAGTTCGTTTCAACACTCGGTGCAATCAGCATTTGCATACTCGCACCCTCACCTGCTTGAAGCGGCGTACTTGGAATTTCATTTAAAGAGCGTTTCATCTAAAATCCTTTACATGTAAAATTATAGAGCTCTTGCCAAGCTCTTTTCACGCTTTTTGAGCAAAGCCCAAAAAGCTACGCTAAGCCGCTGTGGCACTGAAGCTTGCCTCGTTCGAGGCAGAAAAACTTCTTACCAACGTGTAATCCGTTTGTTATTTTAGCTCAAATTTGAGCTCTTCGAGTCGCGCAATGCGATCTTCTGTCGAAGGGTGCGTTGAAAAGAGTGATGCAAATGAAATATCTTTTCCGGAAAAAGGGTTGATGATAAACATATGCGCACTTTCAGGTGTGGCTTCATGTACCATCCCTTGTGCATTATAGTTTGAAAGTTTGGCGAGTGCGCTTTGCAACCACTCAGGATGCGCCGTTAAACGAGCTGAGCCTTCATCGGCCATATATTCACGGTTACGGCTAATCGCCATCTGAATGACCGCCGCGGCAAGCGGTAAAATGATGGCAAGGGCAATCATCACAATCGGATTGGGACGATTTTCGCGGTCTCCTCCAAACATCGCGCCAAATTGCATCATATTGGCGATCACGCCAATGGCTCCTGCAATCGTTGCCGCAATGGTTCCCACCAAAATATCATAATGCCTGACGTGGCTCATTTCATGCGCCAAAACGGCTTCCACTTCCTCATCGTCCAAAAGCTGTAAAAGCCCTTCGGTTACTGCCACTACGGCATGAGAGGGATTGCGCCCTGTCGCAAAGGCATTGGGAATGGAATCGGGAATGATATAAATTTGAGGTAATGGCAGAGCAGCTTTTTGACTTAATCGCTCAACGATGTTATAAAGCCCACGTGCTTCTTGGCGCGTAACAGGCACGGCATTGTAGTGACGAAGCACCAATGTATCGGAGTAAAAATAGCTCACAAAGTTCATGACACCCGCGAGTATCAATGCGATCATCATCCCTTGCATTCCGCCCATCATGCCACCAACCCACACAAACAACAGTGTCATCAAGGTCAATAATACAACGGTTTTTACCACTTCCATAGAGCTTCTCCTTTAAAAATTGATAACTCCATTTTACCTCACTTTGGTAAATAGTTTTTACATGTAAACTATTAGATTATGCAAGAAGTCTATTGTGCTATAATGCCGCCATCAACTTTAAGGACGCACATCACGTGAGACTGCCTCTGGGCTTTGGCAAAAAGGGCTACTTTAAGCTCGCTTCGATTCAAGCTTCAACCATTGAATACAAAACCAAACGCCAACACGCACGCTTGCTACATACCACACACCTCTTTGCCGATACGTGTGACCAAGAAGCCGTTGAGGACGATCCGCCACCTCTTAGCCCTGCCCTGCTTGGATTTGTCTCATCGTATCGACCAAGGCTTTGCAAATGTAGTCGACTGTTTGCAAAGCGCGCCCACTCTGCCATCAAACGTGCCAAAAAAAGACGTCAATGCAACTGCCACTCTCGCTTCTTTAGCTTCCGCCGAACCGGTATCCACCCACCACAATTTCCTTTATATCAACCACTAAATACCGAGCTTTGCCACGCATATAAGCTGGCTTAATTTTCTCAAAAAAGCACTCCTTTTTTGATGTGTAAAAGATATTAAGGACTTAAAACTATGTCACAAACCTACGTTACAGGCTTCCCACGCATTGGGGAAAAACGTGAGCTCAAATTTGCTTTAGAAGCCTATTGGGCGGGTAAAACTGATTTTGAAGCGGTCAAATCCGTTGCTAAAACGCTCAAAAATCGCCATTGGAACTACCAAAAAGAGCATCACATCGACTTTATTTCATGCAATGATTTTAGTCTCTACGACATTATGCTCGACACGACCGTTATGCTGGGAGCCATTCCTCCGCGCTTTGAAAATATCGACGACAAAATAGATTGCTATTTCGCCATGGCACGGGGTGATGATGACCATGCCGCAATGGAGATGACCAAATGGTTTAACACCAACTACCACTACATTGTCCCAGAACTACATGCGAATATGAACTTTTCCCACGTGAACATTTCTAAAATCGCAGAAGAGTTTATAGAAGCCAAAGCGCAAGGAGTTCATCCAAAAATAAATCTTGTAGGACCACTTACCTTTCTTTTCCTTTCCAACGCTGTCGATGGAAGTGATCTTTACAGCCTTTTTGATGCTGTGGTGACAGCCTATGTTAAAGTGCTTTATGCCATTTCAAGTTTAGGTGAAAACATCGTTGTGCAGTTTGATGAACCACTTTTTGCCAAAACGTTAGAGCCAAAATTCCTCAGCCTTTTAAAAATAGCGTATGAGCGTTTAGGTGTGGTGAGTCCCAATCTTAAAATCGCGGTTGTCACCTATTTTGATCGTGCTAATGAAGCGGTGGAAATCTTAGGAAATTGCCCTATTTGGGCGATAGGACTTGATTTTGTGTACGGCGAAGAGAACCTTGACGCCCTTTTACATGTAAACAATAAAATACTGATTGCTGGCATGATTGATGGGCGCAATGTTTGGAAAAGCAATGCTTTCAAAACGTATGAATTGTTAGAGAAAATCAGCGAAAAAATCGATGACAACCATATCATCCTTTCCACCTCATGCTCGCTTTTACATGTACCTTTTTCAACCAAGTTTGAAGAAAAATTAGCTCCTGAAGTCAAAAGTCGTCTCAGCTTTGCCCTTGAAAAACTAGTAGAGTTAGAGCAGCTCAATACACTTTGGGAGAAGAAAGAAAAACCAACAATAAGTGCATGCACCCAAAAAGTACCACCACTTCAAACTAGTGGCATTGCCTACACCAGGTCACCTTACGCTACCCGTTTTGCCTTACAACAAAAAGCGCTGAATTTGCCGCTTTTTCCTACTACGACCATCGGCTCATTTCCTCAAACTAAAGAGACCAGAGCGGTGCGTAATGCATACAAAAAAGGCGAGATTTCACGCGAACAGTACGAAAGCTCCTTAAAAGAGTCCATCAAAGCATGCGTTGAGTTTCAAGAAGAACTTGGACTGGATGTTTTAGTACATGGTGAGTTTGAACGCAATGACATGGTCGAGTATTTTGGCGAACTCTTAGAGGGGTTTGCCTTTAGTGAAAATGGTTGGGTTCAAAGTTACGGGAGCCGTTGTGTCAAGCCACCGCTTTTATACGGAAGCGTTCGTCGCAAACAGCCCCTTAGTGTTGACTGGACAGTGTATGCCCAAAGCTTGACTGAGAAACCAATGAAAGGCATGCTTACAGGCCCTGTGACCATCCTCAACTGGTCATTTGTACGCAATGACATCCCGAAAAGTGAAGTAGCTTTTGAAGTCGCCAATGCGATCTCTGAAGAGGTCGATGAACTGCAACGTCACGACATCCAAATCATCCAAGTCGATGAAGCGGCATTTAAAGAGGGTTATCCTTTACGTGAGGAAAAGATCAAAGCGTATGAAAAATGGGCGGTTGAGAGTTTCAAAGCTTCGATAGGGATTGCATGGGATCAAACACAGATTCATACGCACATGTGTTACAGCAACTTCAATGACATCATCGACACGATAGAACGTATGGACGCCGATGTCATCACCATCGAGACGTCACGCAGTGGCAATAAACTGCTCAAAGTCTTTCAAAAAGCAAACTACAGAGCCCAAATTGGACCGGGCGTGTATGACATCCATTCGCCACGTGTACCGAGTGTGGAAGAAATGAGCGAGCAGATCAAAGCATGCTTGCAAGTTTTGCCTAAAGAGCAACTCTGGATCAACCCTGATTGCGGTTTAAAAACCAGAGGTTGGAGTGAAACTAAAGCCGCTTTAACCAACATGATAAAAGCCGTGCAGTTAGCACGCTAAAAATAACCACGAGGGGAATTTTCCTCTCGTGGTTACCCTGTGTCTCTCTACTTGCTACTTTTCAAACCAATGCTTTGTGTTGTTCGCAATGCGCACGAGCGCCAACATGACAGGAACTTCCACAAGTACGCCTACGACTGTTGCCAGCGTTGCACCTGATTGCAAACCAAAAAGTGTGATCGCTACAGCTACGGAAAGTTCAAAAAAGTTACTCGCCCCAATCATTCCAGCAGGTGCAGCAATGTTATGAGGAAGCTTCCAGACGCGTGCCCAACCATAGGAAATGTAAAAAATAAAAAAGGTTTGAAGGGTGAGGGGAATAGCAATAAGAATTACATGTAAAGGATTGTTGAGAATAATGTCGCCTTGAAACGTAAAAATAATGATGAGTGTGAGCAAAAGCCCAAGAATGGTGGTGTTGTTAAATTTTTTAATAAACACATTTTCAAAGTAACCAAGACCTTTGTGCTTGATGATATAACGACGTGAAAGATAACCGCTTAACAAGGGGATGACTACAAATAAAACAACCGATAAAAACAACGTGTCATACGGCACAAAGACATTACTAACGCCTAGTAAAAAAGCCACAATAGGCGTAAACGCAATCAGCAAAATCAGGTCATTTACCGCCACTTGAATCAACGTGTACGCAGGATCGCCTTTGGTCAGATGGCTCCATACAAACACCATCGCCGTACAAGGTGCCGCTCCGAGTAAAATAGCACCCGCCAAGTATTCATTGGCAAGATTTTCAGGTAAAAAGTTTACAAAGAGCACTTTAAAAAAGAAAGCTGCGATAAGATACATCGTAAAAGGTTTAATCAACCAATTTACCGTGCATGTAATACACAAGCCTTTAGGTTTTTTACCCGCGTCCAAAATACTCGCAAAGTCAATTTTGAGCATCATTGGGTAGATCATCAGCCAAATGAGAATGGCAATAGGAATGGAGACATGTGCATATTCAAAACGACTGAGCGTCTGAGGAATGATAGGAAAAAACTGACCGATGGCCACACCCGCAATAATACACAAAGCCACCCATACCGTAAGGTAACGCTCAAAAAAGCCCATACCTGAAGCGGGTTTTGTCGATTTATTTTGCATGGAAACATCCTTTATATATCAATATATATTGATTTAAGTTGCTTGTAATTGACCCAAAAATAGGTTAATGTAACCCTATAAAATCAGTATACTTATTGCAAAATTACTTTATTTCAAATATCTCATTACTCTATTTTACATCAAGATCGCAACATGAAAATAGCATAACCAAAATTTATTTACTTCGTTCTCATGTGAAAGAAATGAGTGCGTAGATAAAGCATTTTTGCAAGGATTTCATAGAGAGCAACTCAGGATTGGAGAGCCAAACTTTTAACTTTTGTGAATAGGTGAGACTCATAAATAGCTTTACATGTAAAGACTCAGAACATATAAAACAGGCAAATGATGAAGAAAGCAAAGTATTATGTACTAAAAAGTTAAAAGTTTAACACTGGCCTTTTATTATTTAAAATATAAATTAGGATTTTATTCCTAATTTTCTATTGAGTCTCGCAACTGGGTCAAAAGGAATTAAATCATTTAGATTTGAAAGGTTAGATTGATTCTGAAGTGTCAAGATTTTTGTTAAACGAACATCCTTTTCAATACTGCTCAATTTCTGTAAAAAAGCTTCACTATTATCAACACGGCTGTAATTGATACCAAAACTTTGAAGATAGGAAGGGCTTTTTTCTAATGTCGCTTGTAAGCACTCAGTAAGATCTATTTTAAATTTTTCTATTCCACCATGATGTTGTGTTTTAGGGTATTCAAGGTATTTTAAAGGTGCTATATCAAAACTAATTTTTGTTTCATCGTCCTTTGTAACAATAACAGGTTTATCAAAGGCAATACGCAGACCAAGTTCAAACATAACATTAGGATTTTTACCACTTACATCACAGATGACAATATCATTTTCAAATAAATTTTTAATGATATTGGTATGAATCACACCTGATGATTTCTCTTCGCTGACAAGCTTTGCATTACTAAGACCACATTTTTGTGCAACATCAATATAAATTGCTTGAATTTCTTCCCAGTGTTTTGCTAGGTATCCATCCATTGCCGAAATAGGCATAATAATTCCACAACTTAATGATGTACTTTCCATTCAAAATTCCTTTTGAATCATTTGCAGTGTATTTTTAAGCGGTTTAATGTGATTTTGACACACCTCAAAAACGATCTCAGCGTTGAGATCAAAATAGTGATGGCTGATGATGTCGCGCATGCCAGCTACTTCGCTCCAAACGATTTGTGGGTAGCGGAGAAGTAACGTTTTGTGTGTGATCTTATCGAGGTTTTTGACACTTTCGCCTAAAGCAATGAGTTGCATACAAATGGCATCAAGCTTTTCGATGCCTTCTTCGGTGTCTAAAAAATCATTAATCGTTTGGATAGTGGAAAAACGTTTTTCAACTCTTTCGCACGAGAGAATCATCTGTTCGAGAATGCTTTGCACAAGTTCTTGCTCAGACACGTACGCCCTCTTCAAGAATAACTTTTTTTAGTAGAGGATTCATGCGCTCTCGCAGTTGCACGATATCCACGTTTCTGTGAAGTTTTTCTTGCGCTTCTTGCATGATGATGCGTACAAGTAAAAATGCATCTGCTTTTTCGAGTTTGACAGCGATGTCAACGTCGCTGTTCTCATTATCTTGGTGCTTAGCAAAAGAGCCGAAAAGGTAAAGTTCTGGGATGTTGTATTTGGTTTTGAGTTGTGCCAAGGTGCTTAATACTTCTAAATAACCCATCGTTTATCCTTTCGTGAATTTGAAAAATTATAACATAACCTTTACATGTAAAGCAAAAAAGCCACCTAAATCTTCCCAATATTTTGCAGTTTAATATACATCATCGCCGTCATTACCGCATCGTTCAGTGCGTCATGCTTTCCAAAAATAGGCAATCCAAGATCGTTCATCATCACATCAAAGCGCAGGTCGATGACGCCATCGGGGATGAATTTGATCTTTTTATCGTGGTAGAGTCCTGAGACTTCGATTTGCGGATTTGGAAGGTTGATGCCAAGCCACGGTTTAACATAAGTGTTCATCATCTTGATGTCAAACTCAAGGTAATAGCCGACCAGTGGGCGTGAACCAATGAAGTGCAAAAACTGCACGATTGCCTCGTGTGGAGCGATGCCATGTTCTAAATCGACATTGCGAATTTGGTGAATCTTAATACTTTTTTCATTGATCTCACGACTGGGTTTGATGAAGAGCTCAAACTTTTCGGACATCAAGATTTTATTGCCCTTGATTTTCACCGCGCCAATAGAGAGAATCTCATCTTTTTTAGGACTAAGCCCTGTCGTTTCGGTGTCAAACACTACCACCTCATCAACGGGCGCTTCATCAAATAAAAAACGATACTGCTCATCCTTGAGTTTTTTGGCATTTCGTTTGGCAAAGAAAGAGGCAAACATATTAGCTCACCATAGAAAGTTTAAAATGGTACGTCAAAAACTTCTTAAATTTATTGACGATTTTGAAGCTGTCTTTGAGCAGTTCTAGCTCTAATTGGTTGAGATTTTCGATGTTCACGAAGTTATCTAGCCCTTTTTCTTCACCCAAACTCAAACGCTCTTTCAGGCGCAAGTTCAAAAGAGTATCAAACGCTTCGATGAGTGCGCCTGCAAAATCATTGTCTATGACGTCTAACTTTGCAAGTTTCTTTATGCGCGTAAGCGTGTCGGTCACTTCGATTTTATGCTCTAATGCAAGGGCACGCACACCTTGAACGATGGGGAAAATTCCTCCTTTTTTGACATCAATTTTATGATTTTGAGCAATCAGATTGGTAAACATACCAATGGGCGTTTCAAATGCCGTTGCCGCTTTCGCAAAATTGGCTAAAAAAGGACTCTGCTCTTCGACATGTTCAAAGATTTCATTTTTGAGTTTATGCAACATCGACACTTCACCCGCCACAGGAATTGCATCGAAAAAAATCGCGAGATTCATGACATCTTCCATGCTTGGGGCATCAAACCAACGCATGATCTCCTTTTGGTAAGCACTCCAGTGTTTGCACCAATACGGATTGGAAACCATGATGTTACCCTCACAGCGCGGAAATCCAAAATCGATAAGTGTTTCAGTAAAACGCCGCATGTAGGGAATATAAAGGCTTTCATTGACATTATCGTCAATAATCAACGCATTGTCTTGGTCAGTTTTAAGGAGCTGCTCTTTGCGCCCTTCACTCCCCATCACAACCAAACACGCTTTTTGGGCAAGCTCAGGTGGGACGATCATGCCATAGAGCTTTTCATAAATCTTCTCGTTGATCTCAGAGATCAGCTTGGCGATATAATCAACCTTGGTTCCTTTTACATGTAACTTTTTCACGATGCTAATCAGATCAAAACTGGCTTGTTTAAGCTCTTCAATCGTGGTCGCTTTACGGATTTGAACGGCGACCAAATAGGTGTGGTTGGCAAAATAGCTGAGCAGATCCAGTTGCTCCAATATGCCGATAATTTCGCCATCGCGTGTGACAATAAGGCGCTTAATGGAATGTTTTGTAAAAGAAAGAAGTGCGTTAAAAAGGTAGTCATCCGCTTCGATAGTAATAATGGGATGTAGAGCAATGGGACCAATAGCGGCATGTTTATCGTACTCCTCAAAAAGTACATGACGACGAACAATGCTGTCGGTCACGATGCCATACTCATACTCCTCGCCATTTCGAACGATGATACAACTACTCTTTGTCGCCTCCATCTGAGCAAGGGCATCGATAATGGAGCACTCTTTTTCTACGATAGTCGGCTCATGCAAGTAGCTGTCTTGCACGCGCGCCATCATAAATCCTGAGAGTTCTGTCGTGTACTCTTTGGCTTTAGCGGATTGGATTTTGTTAGCAAGGTCTTGGATGAAGTAGGCTTTAAATGCTGCGTTGGAGTCAAGTAAAGCGAGAAAATCGACTTTTTTCAGCTCATAGCAAATGAGCTCTTCCAAAACTTTAAAACTGCTCTCACTTTTGGAATAAATCAGTGCATCGGCATCAAATGAGTTGGATTTGCTGTACACCTTCAGCAGTTCCTCTTCATGAAACTCCCCTACTTCGCCTTTAATGATAATGTATAAAAATTCAGCGGGTTTTGAAGGTGAAAGCAACAAGGTTTCTTTTTTATAGTAAGCGATATTCATCGCACTGATGGCTTTAGCAATCTCGGTTTTGGAAAGCAGTTGAAACGGATGAATAGAGCGCAAAAACGCCTCAAGATCGTACATACTCATGCCAAGCCCCTTTATGAGAGTAACTTTGATTGTAACGTGGAGCGAGCCAAAATATGCTTACATGGTAAGATTAATGAAGCAGATAAACAAAGAATGTGGCATAATTGCACAAAAAAAAATAAGGAAAAACGTTTGCATCCTACCATTGAAACTTTTTTAGCCAAGCTTACGGCACTGCACCAACTAGAACCTCGAAATCTTCCCAATGACGTTTTACATGTCATGGTTTCCATGAGTCCTGAAGAGCTTTTTAAAACCTGCACGCAAATGGCAGTTCTACTCAACAATATCCCTTCTCAAACAGAACCGATTACCCTCAGTGAAGAGGAGATCGCAACCTTGGCGGAGGAGTATTTAAAAGGAATTTTAAAACGCTTTCGCTGATGGGTGGTAGTTTTCACTCAGCATTCGAGCGATGCTTTTAGCCATCAATTCGTAGCCATCGGCATTTGGGTGAACCTTGTCAGACTTAAGCGTGGTTTCGTTGTCAAAGATTTTTTTAAGACTGCTATCTTCAATCTCAATGTTATTCTCTTTCGCCACCTCATAGTAAAACGGTGGCACATCAAAATTTAAAATACCAAACGTTGGCACACCGACCAAGAGGACATAAATGCCCTGTTCTTTGGCTAACTTGACCATTTCATTGAGATTATGTTTCGTTTGAGCCACATCAATTTTACGTAAAATATCATTGCCACCATGGCATAAAACTAAAATGTCTGGTTTGTGGCGTTCAAGAACACCTGCTAAACGAGCCAAACCTTGTTCACTGAGTTCTCCATTGACCCCTTCGTTGATGACCGTTACATGTAAAAGATCGACTAAGTCAGAAGGGTAGCTTTTTTCGCTTGGTGCTCCATAGCCAAAGGTTAGACTGTCGCCAAAAGCAAGCACTTTGGTATCCAGTGGCAAAGCGAGACTTTGCACATCAACTTCTTGTCTACTTTTATAGTAGTTGATGCCGATGATGATCAGAATGATAAGAATGATGTTGCGTAAGCTGAATAGTTCCATAAACTCATTGTACTCAAAATATCGCTGTTTTTAGCAAAGAGGCGGTACAATGGCACACATTTTTTAAGAGAGAGATTACATAATGAAGCAAGAACGCATTGATTTAATTGGGATCGTATTTTTACTCATCGCCATGCTGACATGGGCAAGCTCTTTTATCGCCCTCAAAGCCGTTCTTGGTGTTTTGGGACCCATGAGTGCGATGTTTGGTCGTATGTCCATTGCGAGTCTCTGCTTCGTCTACTTTATCAAACAGTTTTCTACGTTTGAATTTACGAAAAAAGATATCAAGTACATTTTACTTCTGACCTTTTTTGAACCCTGCCTTTACTTCATTTTTGAAGCCAAAGCGTTACAACTCACTACCGCTTCGCAAGCAGGTATGATCACCTCGATGATGCCTCTGATGACAGCGATTGCAGCAAGTTTTGTGCTCAAAGAGTACCTCAGTAAACGTGTGGTGATAGGCTCTGCTTTAGCCGTTGCAGGAGCTGTTTGGCTGAGCCTTGGAGCCCAAAGCAGTGAACACGCGACCAATCCGCTTTTAGGAAACTTCTTAGAATTTTGTGCGATGATCTGTGGAACATGGTACGCCATCTCAGTACGTTACCTTAGCCAACGCTTCTCTGCCCTCTTCTTAACCGCAATTCAAGCCTTTGTGGGAACACTTTTTTTCTTCCCTTTGGCGCTGTGGGAATCATGGGGTGTGCCACTCAATCTCTCTTGGGAAGCGTTGGGCTGGTTGTGTTACCTTGGCATCGTAGTAACCCTTGGAGGGTATGGCATGTTTAACCTAGCTCTCAGTCGCATTGAAGCTTCACGCGCCTCAGTCTTTGTCAATCTTATCCCCGTATTTACCGTTCTTCTTGCCTACTTCTTCTTGGGCGAAGTCTTAAGTCAAACAGAGATGATGGCAAGCTTTGTTATTTTTGGGGGTATTATTATCTCTCAGCTCCCACGCTTTCGGGCAAAAGAGAAACTCAATTAGGCTTTACATGTAAAAGCCTAATTCACTATTTTACGAACCTAAGAGACTTTGCAAAACAATTTCAATCAGTAAAACCCCTGCAATAAGCGCTAAAATAACCGCTAAAAGTTGAGATTTTTTCATCGTGATGAGAGCGCTAATTTAATCGCTAAGCCTGCGAAGATCGTACCTGCGATACGGTTTAAAATTTTCTCGCCATTTTTGGTTTTACTGAACCAATCACCCACACGACCAGCCAAAAGCGACACCAACGTAAAAACAACAAAGGCGCAAAGCATAAAAAGCGCACCAAGTGTGAAGATTTGCCCTGTTACATTGCCGAGTTCAGCGTTCGTAAACTGTGGCAAAAATGCTAAGAAAAAGATAGAAACTTTAGGGTTGGTGATGTTCATAAAGATGCCGCGTTTATAAAGCGCTTTAAGACTGAGTGAACTTTTATCGGACTCCAGTTTACTCTTGCTGGCATCTTTAAACGCCATAAATGCTAGGTATAACAGATACGTAGCTCCTACAAATTTGAGAAGGCTAAAAGCAATAATGGACGTTTGAAAGATAACAGCAACACCCAGTGCTACGGCTGTTGTGTGAAACACAAGCCCACTGCAAAGTCCCAGTGCAATTACGATGCCAGAGCGACTTCCTTTGGTCATTGATTGCGTTAAGACAAAAAGTATATCCGGTCCTGGAGCAAGCGCTAAAAGCGTTGAAGCACCTACAAACATGACAATCGTTTGAAAATCGAGCATCACTCTCTCCTTTTACATGTAAAAATAAAAGTGTATGATACCGCCAAATGCCTTAGACGATACTCCCGAAAATTTATTGACTATTTCGGAGTATAATAAACCATAAATGATAAAGGAGGACATATGGACAATACACATTCCTACTCTTTGATTGAAGAGATTTGGCACAGTACCATACACGGCATTGGATTGCTACTCAGTGTCAGTGCTTTAAGCATTATGTGTGTGTTTGCCGCTCAAAGTGGCGATGGCGCAAAAATTGCAAGTGCGCTTGTTTTTGGACTCTCCTTAATAGTCATGTACGGTGCTTCAACGCTCTACCACGCTATTTGCAGTCCTAAGACAAAATCTATTTTACAACAAATCGATCATTGTGCCATTTACATTCTTATTGCAGGAACTTACACACCGATCTGTTTACTCGGCATTAAAGGTGAGACGGGTTGGATACTTTTTGGTATTGCCTGGGGTATTGCCGCACTGGGTGTCAGCCTTAATATTTTTTTCCCTCAGCGTTTTCGTCGTCCCTCTTTGGTTCTCTATGTTCTCATGGGGTGGATGGTTGTGGGTGCGGTTAAGACACTCGTTGCCAATCTTGATACACTCACCCTTTCCCTCCTAGCAGCAGGTGGTCTTACATACACGGTAGGTGTTATTTTTTACGTGTGGCGAAAACTTTACCTCAACCACGCAATTTGGCATTTTTTTGTTTTAGGAGGAAGTGTGCTTCATTTCTTCGCAGTTTTATTTCTTATCTTGGATTAATTGCAATTCTTTATCGACTCTTTATCATTTATTCTCTATAAAATAACGAGGGACTTATCTTAACAATAAACCAAAAAGGGGTGTGCAATGAATATCTATGAATATGCAATGAATGTCGAAAAAGATGGTGAGCGATACTACCGAGAACTTGCGTCTAAAACAGATAATGTAGGCGTAAAAGCAATCCTCACGATGCTGGCAGATGAAGAGGCAAAACACTATGTTGTCTTTGACAAAATGAATAAAAATCAAGTGATACCAACACAACCTACTGTGGATATTTTTAAACATACGCAAAACATCTTTCAAAAAATGCGAAAAGAGAACACTTCCCCTCGTTTTACACAAGATCAAATAGAGTTTTACAAAAGTGCTTTACGCTCTGAAGACAGCAGTTACAAGTTTTATACTGAAAAAGCTTTGATGTTAGAAGATGGCGAACAAAAAAAAGCATTTTTACGCATTGCAGAAGAAGAGCGATCGCATCTTGTACTTTTAGAAAATTTAGTTGAATATGTCAGTGCACCTGAAAGCTGGGTAGAAAGTGCCGAATTTAACCATTTAAGCGATAAATTTGTTCAAAAAGCAACGTTATAATCTTTACATGTAAAGAGATGTCAAAAGACATCTCTAAATCGTTTTTTTAAATTAATTTATCAAATCCAATCTCTTCCTTAAACTTTTCGATCCCCACTGAAATCACCAAACAAATTCCTAAAAGCACTGCAAAAATGAGCACCGGATATTTGAAGCTATAGATAAAATCAGGGAAATAATAGTAGTAAATAAACGTATGAAACAAGAAGATATTAAAGGAATGAATGCCCACAAACTCAAACGCTTTTTTGGCAATAGAAGAAAAAACAACCAACTCTGTCGTCCAAAGAATTAGCAAAATTGCAAAGAAAGCATCGGCCCTGGTGCTATCAAACAACCAACCATTTTGTCTGTACCATGCAACCGCTATGGTTAAAATGAGAAGCGTTATAAAGCGAGCTTTGCCTTGCTTGTCAAGCCAAACCAAAAGTTTGACAAACCCATCTTTTTGCGAAAGATAAACCCCCACCGCAAAAGGAAATATCCAGTCATTGACCAAGGGAATTGGTACAAACATCAGCCATGCACTGAACGCTAAAAAGCTAAGAGGAAATTTTTTAATCAGTGTATAAACCAGCGGAAAAATAGCATACAGCACGATAATAAGGCTCATAAACCACCATGTCGCGTTATAACCATAGCCAACCCACGTAAACATATGAACACCGAGCATCTGAAGTAAAAAGCCTTGAAATACATGCTCTCCGTAAACGCTCGAGAGTGATCTGTCCATAAACCATACACCAATGGGCACAAAAAGAAGCGCTATCAGCCAATAATTCATGTAAAGCTTGAGCATTCTACGTTTGTAAAAAGCGCCCAGCTCAAGCCCTCTTTTTTTAACAGATTCTGACAAGCCATAACCACTGAGCACCACGTAAATACCCACACACACTTTGGCTAAAAGTGCTGCTTGAAAAACGATCAGACCCATTTCGGGTTTTTCATAGAAAAGATGATGCCACAAAATCAGCATCAGTGCCATTCCTTTACTTGCATTGGTGATGGAGACATCAAACTTTTCTAAAACCATGCCCGCTCCTCTAAATTTTCGCTTGTAATTTTTCTAAATTTTCCTCGATAGCATCGTCTTTGTACACCGCACTAATAAGTGAGTACATTGCAATATCGTAGCATGAAAGCTGTTCAATATTTTCCGCATTAATTCCCCCAATCGCACAAATAGGCACACTCAACTGTTCTTTTGCCCTTTGAAGGATTTCAGGTGCTACCATTGTAGCGTGAGGTTTGGTGGGTGAAGGAAAAAATGCGCCAAAGGCAACGTAGTCTGCTCCAAGGCTGGCGTATTTTTTGGCACGTTCTAAGTCACCATAGCACGAAACACCAATGATTTTATCGTCTCCAAGCAGTGCGCGTGCTTCTTCGTAACTGACATCATCCTCGCCAACATGTAACCCATCGGCATTGATTCTATAGGCAATTTCTAAACGATCATCGATGATAAAAATCGCTTCATACACATCGCACAACGCTTGAAGTCTGATACACTGTTTTTCTGCCTCTTCATCACTGGCATATTTATCACGGTATTGGATGACTTTAACGCCCGATTTTAAAACGCGTTCGACTTGTTCAAGCATGCTCTCTGCTGGGGTGAGTGTTGCATCGGTCAGGACATAAAGTCCTCTGAGTTGTTCTTTTTCTAACATGGGTACTCTTTGTATTTTTGCGAAGATTGTACAGACTAAAAGCTTAAAGTGCCCAAGTAATGTTGCTTTACTTGAGCACTTTGAATATCTTATGACTTGAATTTACTCAGTTCATTATTGAGATTTTCCGTCATGACATGTAAATGTTCTGACGCTTTAGAAACATTGTCGATACTTCCAACATTTTCCTTTGAAATCATCGTAATTTGTCCCATTTCATCGACAATTTTTTTAATTTTTGTTGAGGTGGACACAAAGTCATTGACGGTATAATGACTCTCATCAATCGTCGCATGAATAATCTTTGAAACATTATTCATACCCTCTTGCAATTCAGCTGTAATGGTCGCAAGAGCTTGCACTTCCTGAACATTTTGAGCGATGTCCGTGTTAGCATCCATAATAGACTGAACCACCACATTAATCGTTGCATCAATTTCTACTAAACTTTTTTGTGTACGCTCTGCCAATTTTCGCACTTCATCGGCAACCACGGCAAATCCTCGTCCATGTTCCCCAGCGCGAGCTGCTTCAATGGCAGCATTGAGGGCTAATAGATTGGTTTGATCCGCAATATCACGAATAATACTCAAGACATCCTTGACCTCATTAGCATTCTGGCTGACATGACTAAGACGTTCTGCCAAATTTTGCTCTTTGGCTGCCGTGGCTTGCATGGTTACTTCGAGTTGTTCCACTTTAGTTTTCACTTCTGCAATATCATGTTGCGTGTGGCTGAGTGCTTCTTGTGAACTTTGAGCTTTCGTTACAGAGGTTTCAAGACTTTTTACTAAAGCGATTCCATCCTCTTTCGTGTTTTCCATGATTTTTGATTCACTGTCGACATTGCGCACCACTTCAGAAGCCGTTCGTGAAAGCTCTTCTGAGATTGAAGCATTTTCATGGCTGATAGTTTTCGATTTTTTCACAATTTCGTGAAGCTTCTCGATGAACTTATTGATATTGCCTGAAACACGCGCAAATTCATCATTGGAAGTGGTACTCAACCTATGGCGAAGATCACCCTCATTGCTTGAGAGCTCTTCAACTACACTGTTGAGCCGATCCAAAGGACGAAGCAATACTTTAATCAATACAACCATAATCCCTATAGAGAAAGCAAGCATCACTACCCCTGCAATGAATAGTTCACTCATCTGCTGATTTAAAAAACTATAAGCAATATTTTTATCATAAATAATGCCCATTTTCCACGATGACTCAAGAGAGGTATTAAAGGAAAAAATTTTCTCATCACCTTGATACGAATAGTAGATAAGCCCTTCTTTATTGGTGCCAAATTGTTCAGATACGCTGGGCGCAATCGTGCTAAACGCTTTCCCTAAAAGCTTAGCATCAGGATGGGCAATGATCAGCCCTTGGCTGTCTTGTAAAACGCCATACCCTCCACGGAAATTAACATTACCAATGGCTTTCACCAGAGCATCTAAACTGATATCAACCCCCAAAACACCGATCAATACTTTTTCTCTCAAAATCGGAGCCATCACCGTAACAATAGGTTTGTTGGTGGTAGCATCAATATAAACGTCGGTAATACCCAACTTTCCGGTTTGCTTGGCTTTTGTATACCATGGTCTCACACGTGGGTCGTACCCCGCAGGCAGTTTAGAACCAGAACCCATCGTCATACTGCCATCTTCTAGTCCAACATAAGAGTCCATTGCCCCCAACACTTTAGTAGTCTCTTGTAACTTTGCGATCAGATCATTGGGCGTCATCAAGTCGATGTCTTGCATAAAACGCGCCGTACTCTCAACGCCATTTTTCTTGGTGCTGATCCATAGATCAATATAATCAGATAACGATTGTGAAGCCATGTGAAGCGTAGTTTCAATCTGTATTACACTGTTTTTTTTCGTATCAAAATAGCTAATCATACTAAAGATACTCAAACTTAAAAACATTAGAACACAGAGTGCTCCAATGACTTTCCCTTTAAATGACATGTGTTCCCCCTTAAAAAGCTGTGAGACATTATATATAAAAAAATACTTTGCTCTAATGCAGCGTTGCTCACTTTTTGCCCATAAGATTGAGTCATACTTTAAGCACTATTTTTGATATGGATCTATTTTTGGGAGAATGCAAGAGATATTAAAAGAGACAAATACGCACTCAACTCTGCGTTACACTATGTGGATAGATTTAAAATCGTATTTGAAAAAGCCCTTTAGCAGAGTGTTCAAATCCTAATTCTTCATACGGTATAGAGGAATTTTCGCTTAAGAGTACCACCCTTTTGCATCCTGTTTTTGTACACGAAGTGAGCGCATATTCAAGTAATTCCTTTTCAATAGCATGGTCGCTGTCAGCTTCATCCACGATCACCGCTTCAAACATCGCTACTTTTTCCCCTGATACAACCGATACATGGGTGAGGACAGGTAGCACTCCTACTATTTTTGTCTCATTTAGGGCAAGAAAAAGCGAGTGAGTCGTTGCGTTGTGTATCATCTCGGAGACGATTTTCGCCTGATTGTGCGCACTCTTTGGAAACGTAGCATGCAGAAACTGGTCAATACTGGGTATATCTTCTAGTGTCGCTATTTTAAACGCTGTAGCATTCGGCTTGTAAGCAGATTCATAGGCTAGGAGGATTTTTTTACGCTCAATGCCCCAACTGTACCCACTCATCGCACCACTTTTGGCAATGACACGGTGACAGGGAATGAGATAGCCAATGTGGTTTTTTCCAATGGCACTGGCAACGGCGCGCACTGCATTGGGTTGGTCGATGAAGTTGGCAACATCTTGATAGGTCGTGACTGCCCCATTAGGAAGGTTTAAAAGCGCTTTCCAGACATTGATCTGAAGGTTCGTTCCTTTGACCAAGAGATTGTATTTTTTATTGTTGATGAAGATATTTTCCAGATAGGTCTGTGCTTTAAGATCATCATGGATCAGATTGGCATTTTCCCACAGCTCTTGAAACCGTGTAAAAATCGCCTCTTTGTTTTGGTCGATAAACCCTAAATAGCAAATGCCCTTGTCGGTATAAGCGATCAATGCTTCCCCAAACGGCGTGATGCCAAAACCATACGTAATGATGACATCCTTACCCTTTTCACGCCACTCTTTGGGCGTCACGCCGATTAGATTGATAAAAAGCTCATGCAGCCTGCTGACACTCGAGAGCCCAATGTCCAGTGTGCTGTCTAAAATGGACTTGGACTCTTTGATGTGCTCTTTGGCGTAATTGAGCGTCACCGAGTGTAAAAACTGTTTGGGTGTCACACCCACATACTCTTTAAACACGCGGATAAAATGGTACTTGCTCATGCCAATACTGCTGGCAATCACATCGATGGAGGGCTGTTCTTTAAAATGCGCGTCAATGTACTTGATCGCTTTTTCAATCAGTTGATAATGGGTATGCAACACTTCCATCTCTCTCATCACACCCTCCTTCGTCATTTTTTTATAAGCGTTCTTGACACGCCTTTAAAGCAAAGCTCTAAAGGCTACGTTAACACTAGGTTTTAATAGGTCGCGCTTTCATACACTTGGAAGTTTTGCAAAAGCGCCACCAACTCTTTTTTTATCTTTACATGTAAAGATAAATCGTGAATATTTTCCAACACATCGCAAATGCGATGCGCGATCAGTTCAAACTCTTTTTCTCTCAACCCAAGCGTCGTTAAAGCCGCAGATCCGATGCGAATACCTGAGGTCAATTTCGCACTTCGAGTATCGTTTGGAACACTGTTTTTATTCACGGTTATACCAGCATTTTCCAAAGCGGTGCTCGCCTCTTCGCCTGAATACTCTTTATTCAGTAATGATACCAAAATCAGATGGTTATCGGTTCCACCACTGACCAAATTAAAACCCCTTTCAAGCAAAACTTCACCCAAAACGCTGGCATTGCGTTTGACCTGCTTGGCATACGCTTTCCACTCTGGCTTTAACACTTCACCAAACGCCACCGCTTTTGCCGCGATAACATGCAACAAAGGACCGCCTTGAATGCCTGGAAAAATAGCGGCATTGATCTTTTTTGCAAGCGCTTCATCATTGGTCATAATGACACCACCCCTAGGACCGCGCAATGTTTTGTGCGTCGTTGAAGTGACGATATGCGCATGCGGAAAAGGGCTTTTATGCTCACCCGCAGCCACCAGACCCGCAACGTGCGCGATGTCGGCAAATAATATCGCACCCACCGCGTCCGCAATCTCTCGAAACTTAGCAAAATCAAGCTCACGCGCATACGCCGAAGCACCGCAAACAATCATCTTAGGCTTGACAATCTTCGCAATTTCCAGAACTTTGGTATAATCAATATAACCATTCGCATCGACACCATAGCTAAACGATTGATAATTTTTACCCGAAAAACTCACCTTCGCACCGTGCGTTAAGTGACCACCTTGCTGTAAATCCATACCCAATAATTTATCATTCGCGTTTAAAAGTGCCGCATACACCGCACCATTGGCTTGGCTACCTGAATGCGGTTGCACATTGGCATAGTTGCATCCAAAAATTGCGCAGAGTCTATCAATGGCAAGCTGCTCAATCTCATCGGCACATTCACAACCATCATAATACCGCTTGTGTGGGTAACCTTCAGCGTATTTATTGGTAAAAATACTTCCTGTGGCTTCCATCACCGCACGCGAGGTAAAATTCTCACTCGCAATCATCTCAAGATGCGTGGCTTGCCTCGTAAACTCATGTTGTAAAATTTTAAAAACGGCGTCATCGGCTGAGGCTAAACGATCATTAGTGATAAAACTCATCTGATCTCCTTTGGAGTTAATTGAAGACAGTTTAGCCATAAATATCCTTTCACTCAATCCAAAAATTGCCAACTTATTTTCATCAGAGCAATTTTTGGATTGTTGTATTGTGATGATTCCATTACAATGATGCAAAAAAGGAGAGCGTATGAGACATAGAACCAAAACACATCTATTATCATTTGAGCAGATCAGAGCATTATTTGAAAGAGCAAACGTTGGCAGGCTAGGATGCGTCAGGCACGATGGTTACCCTTACGTTATCCCCATGCACTTTGTCTATAGTGAACACAAAATCTATCTGCATGGATTACCCAAAGGTCAAAAAATAGACATTCTCACATCCAATCCATACGTCTGTTTTGAGATAGATGAGATGATCACATTATTGGATAAGAATGTCGAGAACCCTTGTGATGTCAATACAGCGTTTAACAGTATTATCGCACAAGGAGAGGCAAAAATTGTAGATAATTTGGACGAAAAGAAAGAAGCACTGTCGAAAATTGTGAAAAAATTTACACCGCATTTGATGGATAAAGAACTACCTGAAAACATGGTGAATGGTACTGCTGTTATTCGAATAAATATAAATGAGTGCATCGGAAGATACTATCTGTAAATCCTAATATATTTGAGGGTATACACACAAAATTGC
Source organism: Sulfurospirillum diekertiae (assembly GCF_011769985.2). Taxonomy (NCBI): domain Bacteria; kingdom Pseudomonadati; phylum Campylobacterota; class Epsilonproteobacteria; order Campylobacterales; family Sulfurospirillaceae; genus Sulfurospirillum; species Sulfurospirillum diekertiae. The sequence goes on along the minus strand of NZ_CP039734.2, from coordinate 914,786 downwards.
TCTCAACATTTTTACACAAAAAGAGCGCTACAGTCGTAGAGGAAGAGAAAAGATACCTATGTAAATTTGTCGCATGAATCCTTACATGTAAACATTATTTTGGCATTCAATTTAAATGAAATCTTTGTTATACTTTACCACAATTTGTACTATATGGATGATTAATGAATCATGAACTTTATGTTACTCTTCCAAAAACTACTATTCAAATCCTTGAAAAACTTTTAAATCGAGATTGGATTATCCATGCTTTTAATGTAGAAGACCATAATGCTATTTATACGCTTGAAAGTATTCCAGATATTTTATACAATAATCGTATTAATAGAATTCAATACATACTTTATTTAGATACCAATATCTATCAATATTTACTCAATAGCCATAAAAAATCTCCTACAAAAGAAACACGCGATGCTGTCGCCTTACTTGTCTTTTGCCAATTATGTGATATTGAGATAGAACCTAGCCTTGCTGCATATGAAAAAATAAATTACATTAAAGACAATGCAAATGAAGTCGTCGATGATTTAATGCTTTTTTATAGAATAGATAATACAAAAAATGATGCACTAATGGCATATGCCATTGGTAACTCAAATGAGTATCCTTTAGCAGAACATCCAAATATCGATAAAGAAGTCTTAAAAAATAATCTTATTAAATACAATAGGCTTACAGAATGGGATTCTATATACTTGATTGTACTTGTTTGTATAGCGATTAACCAAGAAAAAATAAGTTCATACGAAAAATTGAAAAAATTTAAATATTGGATGCTCAAGGATTTTAGACAATCTTTAGTTTGCTTTGTTTATGCCATTATTTTTTTTAGTAAAACTCCGTTAAAAAAAATGATGAAGTACAAAGCTACCAACTTACCTGAACAAAAAAAGCAGCAAATTTTCAATATGACATGGGATTTATATATTATGAATTCATTTATACGTAATTGGATACCAAAACAAAAAACAAAAGAATTTATATATGCAACAGATGACAAAGCATTTAAAAAATTGTTAAACATTGCAACGCAAATACAAATTCTTGGAGATTACACACCTTTCAAAGAAACTCTTCATAAAGCAGATTACGAAAATCTTATAAAAATATGGGATATAACAATTCCTGATTCTGAGCGAATCTATCAATCAGAAAAATGGACCCCTGAATACAGGAAAGAATTAATCCAAAAATATGAACTAGAATTGCTTTCCTAAATCCTAAAAAAGGGAAAAGGGGCAAATCTTTTGACCTTTTTCCTCTTTTTATCTTTACATGTAAAACTTTTTGAGTTTGTCTATCATTTTAAGCTTTCTCTCATTTGAATTGTTTTAATATATGAGTAATTGTTCATATGAACATTTGTACATAATTTCAAGAGGAGGAACCGATGAGCGATGAATTTTGCAGTTGCGACATTGTGCATGAAAACGTCATCGAAATGGTTAGAAAAAAGATGCCTCAAGAGGAGAAGCTTTACGACCTTGCCGAGCTCTTTAAAGTCTTTGGCGATACGACGCGCGTGAAGATCATCTCAGCGCTATTTGAAGCAGAGATGTGTGTTTGCGACATTGCAGAACTTTTACATATGACGCAGTCTGCTATCTCTCACCAGCTACGCGTCCTTCGTCAAGCACGTCTTGTCAAGCACCGTAAAGAAGGAAAAGTCGTCTTTTATTCGCTTGATGACGAACACATCAAAACCATTTTTAACCAAGGCTTAGAACACATTTTAGAACCACGAGGATTTGAGTATGCACTTCAGTGAAAAAGCACCCCAAACCTGCGATGCGACAACGGGAAGTTGTTGTAGCAGATGCGCCCCCATCGAACCACAATTACATGATCATGGTCATGACCACCATCACGAAGGATTTGACGATTCGAGTTTGATGGAAATGTTCAAATCATGGCAGTTCATTACATTTTGCATCGGTACAGTATTGTTTATCTCTGCTGTTTTGATGGACGAGCGCAATCCACTGATGTTTTGGACCTATCTGATCAGCTTTTTTCTCGTCGGTGGCGAGATTCTCTACATGGCAGTCACCAACCTTTTTAAAGGGCATCTTTTTGATGAAAACTTTTTGATGGGTCTTGCAACCGTCGGGGCGTTTAGTATTGGTCAGTACCCTGAGGGTGTTGCGGTCATGCTTTTCTTCCGTGTTGGAGAGTTTTTTCAAGACTTAGCCGTGGATCGCTCACGCAAATCCATCACCAAACTCATGGACATTAGACCCGATTTTGCAAACCTTCAAAGTGACACTGGCGAGCAAAAAGTAAACCCGAGTGATGTTGCCTTAGGAAGTCGCATTATCGTCAGACCGGGAGAGAAAATTCCACTGGATGGCATCATTTTAGAGGGTCGTTCAACACTCGATACCTCCGCGCTTACGGGAGAATCTTTACCCAAAGAGGTTGCATTAGGAAATGAAGTGCTCTCTGGAAGCATCAACAAAACGGGGGTGATTGTTGTTGAAACGACTAAACTTTTCTCCGAATCCACCGTCTCAAAAATCTTAGACCTTGTGCAAAATGCGAGCTCAAAAAAAGCTAAAACAGAGCAGTTTATCACCACGTTTGCCAAGTACTATACACCGCTTGTCGTCATCTCTGCTGCCCTCCTCGCGTTCGTACCACCACTGTTGATACAAGACGCGCTTCTCAGCGACTGGTTTAGACGCTCCTTAGTTTTCTTGGTTGTCTCTTGCCCGTGCGCATTGGTTGTTTCCATACCTTTAAGCTTTTTTGGAGGTATTGGTGGTGCATCCAAAAATGGCATTTTGGTCAAAGGCGGTAACTTTTTAGAAGCCCTCAATGGCGTTGATACGGTCGTTTTCGATAAACCAGGAACGCTCACTAAAGGCATTTTTAGTGTCACTTCCATCACGGCACTCAAAGGGCTTCAAGAAGCGGAGATACTCCATCTTGCCGCACTGTCGGAGATGCACTCGAACCATCCTATTGCACTTTCCATCAAACGGGCATACACTGAGCCTTTAGAAGCAGTTGTGTCATCGTATGAAGAACTTGCAGGCTATGGCGTCAAAGCATCCATTGATGGCAAAATTGTTCTTGCGGGAAATGATAAACTGCTCAAAGAGCAAGGCATTGCACACGAGACACTTGACACTCCAGATACCGTTGTTTATATCGTCGTTGAAGGTATTTTATCGGGTTATCTTACCATTGCGGATGAGCCCAAAACAGACAGTAAACAAGCTATTTTAGCCCTTAAAGCCCTTGGTATCAAAGACATTGTGATGCTCACTGGTGATAATAAAGCAGCTGCTGATAAAGTTGCCAAAGAGCTAGGCATCACTCACGTTGAGGCGGAGCTTTTACCGCATCAAAAAGTTGAAAAGCTTGAAGAACTGATGGTACGAAAAAGTGGCAAAGGTAAAACTGTCTTTGTCGGTGATGGCATCAATGATGCACCAGTCCTTGCACGCTCGGACATCGGCATTGCAATGGGTGGCGTAGGCTCAGATGCTGCCATTGAAGCGGCGGATGTGGTCATTATGACCGATGAGATCAGCAAAGTCGCCACTGCCTTAAAAATCGCGCACAAAACCCATGCCATCGTTTGGCAAAACATCATCTTTGCACTGGGTGTTAAAGGGGTTATTTTGATTATGGGAGCGATGGGAATTGCAACGATGTGGGAAGCTGTCTTTGGTGATGTCGGTGTTGCGCTCATCGCTGTACTCAATGCCACACGCGTTTTAACACATAAATAATCTTTCAAAACGCTCTTCACAATGAGGAGCGTTTTTTCGTTTTACATGTAAAGAAATTGGCATCTAAAATCTTTACATGTAAACATCAAAACCACTAAATAATCGGCTTTTGACGTTTCGTGTAATACATCGAAGGAAGTACCAAGCCAAACGCAATCGCAAATAAAATACTCACGGCATGCAAGCCATTTTGGATAAAACTAGAGAGCAAAGCATCGGTCACGCCATCGGAATTCATCGAAACAAGGCTTATCATCATTTCATATGCATACGTACCTGGGATAATAGGAATAATGGAAGGCACGGTGTAAACGGGGCGAGGCATGGCGTATCTGCGTGACCAAAAAACACCGATAATCCCGATAGCCGTCGCGGCAATAAACGTTGAAAGTTCGATGGAAAGATGGTTGTACATCAATACTTCTCTGAAGCCATACGTAAATGCGCCACCCACGGCACACAATGGCAATGCAGAGCGCGGAACATTAAAAATCATTCCAAAGCCCACAGCAGGAATCGCCGCCCACAAAGAATTGAGTAAAAGCGTCACCCAAAGCATCATTACCATCCTTTAATATCCAAAAGTCCCATGGCAAGCATAATACCAAGGGAAGACATCAGCGTCAAAAGCGTCGCTTGCGTCCAACGCCCCCAGCCCATGCTAATATAGCCTTTAAACGCATCTAGCATCGAGTTGATGTAGGGAAACCCTGGAACGAGCAATAATACACTGGAAGAGAGAACGATACTGCCTGTGCTACTGAAACCATGGTAAAAAGAGAGACTGGCGACCATGGTACAGACAAAAGCGGTAAACGCGAAAACAATCAGCAAAGAGTAGTTGCGAGAGGAGAGTTCTCTGCGTACGATCATTCCCACCGAAGCGGCTAAAAAAGTGATGCAAACTCCCGCCCAATCCGCACCTTGTAAATGGCTAAATGCCGCACATGAAAGCCCAATCATCGGAATAATCACCCATGCAGGATACGGATTGGAATGAATGTTGGCAAGCTTTGTCTCCACCATCATAATATCACGAGGGTTTTGCTCCGCTGCAATGCAGATCGTGACGATTTGATGTACAATGGACATATTAATCGGTTGCTCATGCGCACGTCTTGTGGTCGTAACCGAAGAGTCACCAATGAGTGTTGTGAGGACAATAGCAGAGGGAATCAGCGAAATCTCAATAGACGTACACCCAAGTGCTACACCCAAACGAGAGGAAAGTTGCTCTATCAAACGGCTTTCTGCTCCGTATTCAAGAAGCATTGCAGCAACTCTGACAACAACCGTAGTGATCCTGGTTTGTTCTTCCTTTGAAATCGTGGGAAATCCTTTTAACATTCTCTGGAAAGCATCATAGTTAAAATTAGGTTAAAACTTAAGAGAATGAATCTTTTTAGCTTTACATGTAAAACGTTTTGAGTGTTAAAAATTTAACCGTGAACGCAAACGCTATTTAAAAAATTTATCTCGAAGTGTTGCGAGCCATCCATCTTTAATATGCTCTTCCATAGGCGAAATTTCTCTTTTGTGCAGCATCGCTTGAACAGCCTCTTTATAGTCCGTATCCTCGTGTTGAATATGGTTGATGAGCCACATTTGAAGATCTAACATCAGCTGTTGTGCAATATCTTCACCGTTTTCATAACGTTCTTGAAAGAAATGAATGCGCTCAATAAACGAAAGATGAATCTGCTTATGCGCTTCTAGTTTGCGATACCCCGCCTCTTCCATCAAACTCTCTTCAAATGCAAGATGAGAAACAGTATAATCCTTCAACGCCACAAGCACTGCACGAATTTTTGCTTTGTCGTGATAAATCGAAATCGTACCCAGTTCATTAATATACTCAATCATTTGTTTGTGCTGATTATCAATAACTGCAATACCAACCGAAAAAGATGCGTCCCATCTCCAATATCCCATTGCTATTCCTTTGAAATTGAATTCTAATGATGGGAGATTATAACATAAACTTAGAGGGGAAAAAGGGAGATTTATTATGAAAGATGGAGCTGTTTTTATTTTGTTTTTTAACTTTACATGTAAAGAGTTTCTCTTCCGACGCTTTTCACATTTCTAACCTTCCTTTCGCTACAATAACGCATTTTAATTTTGGAATGTAGATGAAAACCATCTGTAAAATGGCTCTTTTGGTCATTACGCTTTTACATGTCATCAAACTTTTTATGCCGGTTAATTTAGAGCTTTTAACATCTTTTACAGCGCTTTTGTTTGTGCTGGGGCTTTTCATGCAACGCAAAGGGTTTCGTACCATTACCCTGATCTTTTTTGCCTTAGGCATTGGCATACTTGTTTATTATAAACTGCCTTTTTCTCTTTGGATGAGCTCATTCACTTCGATGACCAACATTATCGCTATCATCGTAGTGATGCAACTTTTTGCCATTCCCATTGAAGTTGGGCATTACAGCGACACGATTGAGTATTGGCTCAAAAAGCTTTTCAAGAAAGAGAGTTCACTCTACCTTTTTGCCATGCTTGTCACCAACCTTTTTTCCAGTTTTTTGCTTTTTGGAACCGTGCCAGTGATGGTTTCCTTATTTAATAAAGCACTTAAAAACAATGTACGTGACCACCAACGCTTTTTTGCAACCGCCATTATGCGAGGGTATGCACTTGTGCTTTTTTGGGCTCCTGGGGCGGTGATCATGCTTTTGGTGATGCAAGTGACCCATGTTTCGTGGTCGGAACTTTTTTTACCGGGACTTCTTTTGAGTATCATTGGCTTACTCACATCGTATCTGCTTGAGCATTTTTCAGGGTTAAATAAACCCATACTCACGGAACCTCTGCCTACAAGCTCATGCATTGCAAAAAATGCCCCAAAACAAACAGCGCATATTCTTCTTGTCGTTATCTTTCTTTTGCTGCTTATCTCTTTTTTTGAAGCCTTTTCTATCGGTTCAGCAACAGGGAGAATTTTACTTTCTGGACTTCTGGTCTCAACAATTTGGATCGTCTCTTTTTTCAAAAATGCAGAACTCAAGAACGTTTTGAGTCTCTATTGGAAAGGTGGCATCACACAGGCAACCGATTTTTCAGTCTTTTTTATTGCGGTGGGACTGTTTGCAGGTGCGGTGGATCATAGCGGTATTTTAAGCCACATTCAACCCCTCTTGCAAGGAAGCGTCAACCATCTTGGCATCTTTTCCATCCTTATTATTCCGCTTGTATTTATACTCATCGCCGTGTGTGGCATCCATCCTTTGGTGCTTGCGGTGATGTTTGGTAAAATCTTACTCGCCGTTTCGCTTCCACTCTCGCCTGTTTCCATTGCGCTCATTTTGACGTTATCGGCATCTATCTCGTTTATCATTTCACCGTTTGCAGGAATGTCACTCATGACCGCTAAATTTTTAAACGTCACGCCAATGGAAGTCTCTTTGAAATGGAATCTCCTTTTTTGCACGATCTTTTTAATCGAAGGACTTATTTTTGCCTATGTTTGGCATGGATAAAATAGTGCTTTTGTCACACTTTTGTTATTGTTTAAAAAATAATCAAAAAAGTCCTCCCTTTTCCTCTTTCTGTGCTTAATTTTGTGCTAAACTGTGTCTATCACAATTTAAGTGAAAGGGTAAGGGCCATCGTTATGATTGAATCAGAAAGTCCCCTTTATGATGCCTTTAAAAGCATCTTAAATACAATCGATAAGAACCGCGTCCAAGAGTTGCTCACGTACATGAACACCGAAGCAATCAACTTCAACCTTTTCAAAAACAACGCTTTTATAGAGCGTAAGTTTCCCTTTGACATTATTCCACGTATTGTCTCGCACGAAGAGTTTACCTACCTTGAAAAAGGTATACAGCAACGCATTCATGCTCTCAATCTCTTCTTGGAAGACATTTATGGAGCGCAAAAAATTCTTAAAGATGGCATCATCCCTAGCGAATTTGTCTTTTCATCTAAAGCTTATTTACCCGCTTTTGCCAACACCCCTGTGGCAAAGAACATTCGCGTACACATCAGCGGCATAGACCTTGTCAAAAATAGCGTTGGCGATGGCTGGGTTGTTCTCGAAGATAACCTCAGAGTTCCCAGTGGTGTGAGTTACCCACTTTCACTTCGTATGCTGACACGTAAAGTCTTTCCAGAATTTTTTGAAAAACTGCCGATTCAAGGGGTACAGGATTATCCTAAAAAGCTTGAGAAAGCGATGAACTATGTCAACACGGGTGGTATTAATGTCATTTTAACACCGGGTCGTTATAATTCTGCATTTTATGAACACTCTTACCTTGCCAAAGCCAGCGGAGCTATTCTAGCCAATGGTGAAGATTTGGTAGTGGAAAAAGATAAAGTGTATCTTAAAACCTATAATGGTAAAAAAGCACGTGTAGGCGCTATTTATCGAAGACTTGATGATGAAGCGCTTGATCCTGTTGAGTTTCATCCAGACTCTTTAATTGGTGTGCCTAACATTACGCAAGCGTATCGTGCAGGCAATGTTGCCCTCATGAACAGCATCGGAAATGGCATCGCGGATGATAAAGGTATCTACTACTTTGTGCCTGCGATGATTAAATACTATATGAATGAAGAACCGATCTTGCAAAATGCCCCTACTTATTTGGCATTTTTCGAGAAAGATCGTAACCATATCTTGCAAAATATGCGTACGTTAGTCATCAAAGATGTTGCCGAAGCGGGTGGATATGGCGTTGTTTTTGGATGCAACCTTTCCAAAAATGAGCGTCAAAAATTAAAAGATGCTATTATTGCAGAACCAAGACGTTTCATTGCACAAGAGGTCATTGAGTTTTATGACATCGAATGCTTAGATGACAATGGATCTTTTTCACCGCGAAAAGCCGATCTTCGTATGTTTTCAATTTACGGCGAAGATATTTTTGTCTGGCCAGGAGGGCTCACGCGTTTTGCTATGGATCCAACCAGTTACATTGTCAACTCTTCTCAAGGTGGCGGTTTTAAAGATACGTGGATTTTAAAGGATAACCGATGATTCTTATTGCACCACAAAGCGCTGAACATCTTTATTGGATGGGTCGTTATATCCAAAGAGCTGAGAGTATGACTCGCTTAATCATTGAGTTATTTGATAAAATTTTAGATGAAAATTTTGATGAAGCCAAAACGTTTTATGAGAAACTTGGCATTGAAATGAGCTATGACTCAGCGCAAATGTTTTTGCGCAAAACTGTTTTTGATTTGGAGTATGCAAGCCTGTGCGATACAGTCAATAGTGCACGTGAAAATGCTATTTTGACGCGATCTCACCTCTCGAACCGTATGTTTAGTCGTATTAATGCTCTTTATTTGGCGTATCAAAAAGCCAAAGAAGAGCGTACCGTTTCACTGTATTGGCTAGAGGGAACCTTAAAAGAGCTTGATTCTATTTGGGGTAATTTTGAGCTTTCACTGGTGGAAGCCAAAGAAGCACCGTTGATTCAGCTGGGAAAAGTAGTGGAACGTATGGATTTAAATATTCGCCTTTACGATAGCATTGAAGCGGCGTTACTGGATGTTGAAAAACTCAACAGCATTGCCGAAAAAGTGCGTCCAAACCATAAACGTGTGGCGCTCTCTTCAAGCAATCGATATAAAACATTACAAACGATAAATTCAGTATTTGGGGCATTGACAACAACGCATGAAAGTTAATTTTTCTTATGATTTTACGCTCACATTTGATGAGCCAGTACGCAACCATCATTTTTGTCTACGCATAGTGCCTCACACCAATGCGATACAACAGCTTATTGATTGGAAGCTCACTTTAAATGATACGATTCCCTATCAAAAGACACGAGATGGTTTTGGTAACCAGTTGGTCTATGGGTTTATCGGAAAACCTCATCGTGCGCTTAAAGCGAGCATGGAAGGTGAGATTGAACTTTTACCTTATGTTTATCATGATAATGAGCCAGTAGAGCTTTATCTTCCGTACTCTACACTTGCTCCATTTAGCATGGTTTTGCACGATTTTTCCCGTTCACTCAAACTCCCTGTAACGGATTTTCGAAAAGCGTATTTCTTAACTCAAACACTTTTTGAGCAGTTTAAACCCATTGAGATCAGTAAAGCCAAAGGACTGGAGACTTTTTTACTCTATAAAGAGGGATTGAGTCAAGATTTTAGTCATCTTTTAATTGCGCTCTTACGACAAAGTCATATACCTGCACGCTTTGTCAACGGCTTTATCGATGGTATCAACAAAACCCATACATGGGTTGAAGCGTTTGTTGATGGAGACTGGAGAGGGTTTGACCCACTCAATGGCACACTGATTAATGATGAACCTTATATTAAGATCGCCCATGGACGTGATTTTTCTGAGTGCCAAACCCATCGAGGCAGTTACATTGGTAAACGTCAGCATATCTTAGAGATTACAGGCAGAATTGGTAAGGATGAGCAATGATTGAAGAGATCTTTAATGTTAACTTGCCGGTCAATGAAACCTTAACGCTTAGACGTAACCGTTTTGCGCCGGAAGACATTAGCACGTCAACCAAACGCATCTCTATTGTCACAGGTATTCATGGCGATGAGATCGAAGGACAATACGTCTGTTATCTGCTTGCAAAATGGCTCAATACCAATAAACATTGCATTAAAGGCATTGTGGACATTTACCCTTCCATGAACCCTATGGGCATCGACAGTATCACGAGAGGTTTTCCTTTTTACGATGTCGATCTCAATCGTAATTTTCCAGGGAATACCTCTGATTTTTTGCCTGCGCAAGTGGCGAGTGCCATTGTTGATACGGTTAGAGGCAGTGATTTTGCCATCGATATTCATGCGAGCAACATCTTTTTACGCGAACTTCCTCAAGTGCGCATTAGTCGCTCAACCGCCGATGAACTTATCCCCTTAGCAGAAAAACTCGACATTGAGTTTATTTGGGTGTACGATGCTGTCACTGTTTTAGAATCTACCTTTGCCCATGCAATGAATTCACTTGGAACTAAAACACTCGTTGTAGAGATGGGTGTAGGAATGCGCATCACCAAAGAGTACGGACAAAGCCTAACCAAAGGTATTTTAAACCTATTGGCACATGTGGGTATCATCGATAGACCTGTGCTTCCAACGACTAAAACGATGGTTTCAAACCTACATTCTGAAGTCTTTTTTGTCAACGCTTCAAAACCGGGTATTTTCATCCCTATTTTAGAACACAATGTCACCGTTCTCAAAGGCGAAAAACTCGGCGAGATTATAGACCCACTCTCTGGAACGATTGAAGAGACGATTATTAGCCCGTGTAATGGGCTATTATTTACCATTCGTGAATACCCTGTTGTGTATGAAGGCTCACTTCTTGCACGTATACTTGAAGACCCAAAAGAGGATACTACCCTATGAAAGAAGAAGTTTTATTTGAGATAAGTTCTTTAAGTCGCAATCCTCTCAAAGTCAAAGGCTTCCGTTTTGGAAGAGAGGGCACAGTACCCAGTTGCGTTATTGTAGGCCCTATGATGGGCAATGCCATTGATCAGCTTTGGGTTGCATCACAGTTGGTACGTTTTTTACGTCAACAAGAACTCGCCAATGCCGCTTTTGTTAAAGGTGAAATTCTTGTTGTGCCCACAGTCAACCCCTACTCCTTTAATATGGGGAAGAATTTTTGGCCACTGGATAACACCGATATTGATGTAATGTTTCCAGGTTACGAAAAAGGCGAAACCACCCAACGCATTGCTGCACGATTATTTGAAAAAACCAATAACTATGACTACGCGATTTTACTGGAAGCGAGGAAGGATCATTCCGAGTGTATTCCTTATGTCAAGATATTACAGTCAAGCTTGAACTATGTGGATGATGCACGAGCTTTTGGGCTTGATTTTATTCATGTCAAAGAAGAGAGCCCCAATGACACGGTCTCTTTAACTTACAACTGGCAAGTCTGGAATGCCAAAGCATTTTCGCTCGTTTCAGGGAAAAAAGGAACTTTGCGCAAGCATGAAGCCAACAAAGTCTTTGATGCGATTGTACGCTTTTTAGTGAAAAAAGAGCTGATTGACTTTTCAACCTTTGAAGGTTCACACGGCAATATTGTGATGCAAAATGATATTGAAGCAATTAAATGTACCGCTGCAGGACTCTTTGATACGCTTGCTAACATTGGTGACTCTGTCGTACATGGTCAACCCTTAGCACGCATTTTCAACTCACTGGATGGTACACTCATTCAAACGATCATCTCACCGTGTGATGGCATCATCTCCTGCAAATACGACTATGCACTCATTTTCCAAAACGCGATTGCCTATCGCATCGTCAAAGTCGAATCCGCACAAAATAATCTTTAAACTTTACATGTAAATAAAGTTTGTATTCAGGAGTCAGTATGAAAAAAGAAAAATCTGTTATCAGTATTGTGTTTACGCATATATTGACAACTTCAATTGTCATTCCATTTTTTGGATTACTGGCTGGATATTTTGTCAATAAATTTCTAGGTCAATCATTAGATAAAGGCTTATTAATAATTTTAAAGGATATTGTCTATATCATTTTTTTCTTCCTAGGTGTCAAATATTCAATTTCTTATATCGCTAAAAATATTGATGTCAAAAAGCCTAAAGAAAGTTCAAAATATTCAATCATTGTATTTGCAATCTTAATCACTTCAATGTGGATTATAAATATACTACCAAGATTTAATCTAATTGGGATTGTTTACAATACTATATTTTATAGTGTAATCTTTATAATCTTTTTTATACCGACAAAAAAATATTTTGCAGGTTTGCAAAAACTTAAAACAGAAGAATAAAAAAATTGGAGCTCAATTTTTATTGAGTATTCCAATTCTTGTCTATTCTTTTTTACATGTAAAGATTTTAAAACACTTTTTGCACATTCACTTCGATGGAAAGTTCGCTCTGTCCGCTGCTTAAAACGACGCCTTTAAGGGGTGCGACATCGTTGTAATCTCTGCCGCTTCCAAGGAGTATGTGCTGATCTTCGGGGATGATGTTGTTGGTTGGGTCAAACTCCATCCAGCCAAGACGTGGGATGTACAAGGCAAACCATGCGTGCGACGCATCGGCACCAAAAAGTTTGGGCTTGCCAGGGGCTGGTAGTGTTTCGATGTAGCCGCTCATGTATTTAGCCGGCAGGCCAATGGAGCGAAGGGCGGCGATGGCAAACTGTGCAAAGTCCTGACAAACACCCTTTTTCGCCTCAAAAATCTCTTCAATCGGCGTCGTAATATCGCTAAAACCTGCAACAAACGCAAAGTCCTGAAAGATGCGGTTCATAAACTCTTGTGCGGCATCCACAAGATTGCGCTGTGGTAAAAAGGAACGCTTCGCATACTCAACAATGCCACGTGAGGCTTTGGGAATCAGCTCTGAGTCAAACATAAAAGGCTTTGCCGTCAGATCAAAAAGATCAAACGCTTGCAACAAGCCAAGCGACGCCTCATACGTGGTACTTTGAGCACGCAGTGTGTTTACATGTAAACGCATCGCATCGCCATCGAGTTCAACGCGTGACCTGCCAATGACGGATAACGACTCATGCGCTTCACGAATTAAAAGGTGCGTCGTGTGATTGCCAAAGACATCATCGAACTCGCTGAGTTCATATGGTTTGGGCGTGATCTCCATCGTAAAATCCACCACGCGTTGAAACGGTGTGTCTTTAGGTTTGAGACGGGCAATGTTATGGCTAAAAGTGACAAGACTTTCGTATTTGAAGGCGGTTTTGTGGTAGATTTCGTACATCATGGCTTACTCATCGTAGTGTGAAAAATAGGTTTTGGAAAGCTCCATCGAACAGAGCGAAAAATGCGTCGTAAGCGTGGCTAAGAATTCATCGAGCACCGTGTAAACAGTTCCGCCCTCTTCGATCTGCATCAAGGTTGCAACGGTGGTGAGTTTCAGCGATGAAAACGCTTGAAAAATAGGCTCTTCGTAGCTACTGAGGTACTTTTTACTCTTCGGAAGTGCTTTTAAATCTTCCAAAAGTTCATTTGTCAAATAAGCAATCGACTTTGGAAACTGAGGGCTGAGAATCAAAAACTCCAACACATTATCCAACTGGAGTGAGCTTTTATACTGCGTTCGGTACGCATTAAAACTCTCACAGGAGTTGAGCATGCCCTCTAAGATGTCATAACTGGCTGACTTTTCATGCTTGACACAGAGCATCGAGCGCGCTTTAGAGATCGTTAGCAGTGCCGATTCGAGCTTATAGCCGATGTCATACAAAATCAAGCCTTGCTCTTTGTACATACTCTCTTCCACCAACTCTTTGTACGCGACAAGGTAGAGTAAAAATTTATCGAGTTCACTTAAAATGGTCTGTGTGGGAGAGTTGATTTTACGAATAAAGACCCTCCACTCTTTTTGCATCTTATCAAAGAGTTTCCATGCCTCAATCGCAAGCAGACTTTTGATCGAGACATTGGCATTAAAGAGCATCTCCATCGTAAAAGAAAGCCCGCCTTGTTTACTCTTGTCTTTAATCAGCGACTCGATTTCACTCATGCGATTTTGCGCAATCTTTTCATCTAAAAAGCCTGGATACGTCATCGTTAAGTGCGTCAAAGATTTTTCTAAAATCAGTTGCGACTCATACGACAAAGCCCCTTCATAGCGGCTAAAATTGGTCATCTTTTTGACCACATAGCGAATGAGACGAATGGTCGTGATGGTGCGGCACAAATAACGCCCCAACCAAAAAAGGTTCTCGGCTTTGCGCGTTGGCATCGTGTGAATCGAAACATCGACATAAGGCAATGTATTAAAAATGGAGCTCATATCGATCGTCTCATCTTCGCCTAAAATCCACAAATCTTTACTTGTTCCACCTTTTTGCGAGGAGACTAAAAGGGCATCTTTGGAGGAAGACACCCGCACCAAGCCTCCATTCATCACCGTATAGTTTTCACTTTTTTTCAAAGCATAGGCGCGCACAACAGCATTACGCGGCTCGATTTTTCCATTGGCATAAAAGGGCGTGGTCGAAAAATTGATCTCTTCTTGCGCAACGTACTGATGCGGATTTTTGATAATGCTATTTTTAAGTTGTGTTCGCATCTCGTTGGAGAGTTTTTTGACTAAATGCGTCTGAATCGCTTCGGTACGATCAATTTTTTTGATAATAAGGTTCTCAAAATGCTCTAAGACATACTCAAGCTCATGGCTTTGTCCGCACCACCATGTCGCAATTTGAGGGAGTAAAAGCTCTTCATTGAGAAAGTAATGGCAGATGCGCTCCATAAAAGGGTTGAGCCCGATGTTCTCCACAATCGCACTGCCGATGGGATTGATCATCGCAAGATTGCCTTGCCTTAGGCTATCGACCAAGCCTGCAACGCCTAGCTTTGAGTCACTGCGAAGCTCAAGCGGGTCGCAGAAACGGTCATCCAAACGCCTCAAAAGGGTATTGATGGGTTTAAGTCCACTCAAACTCTTCAGCCACAAAGCGCCGTTTTTGGAGAGCAGATCATCGCCTTCAACTAAGTTGATCTCCAAAAAAGAGCTCAAATAGGCATGCTCGAAGTAGGTCTCATTGCGAGGGCCTGGGGTGAGAAGTGCCGCTTTAGAGATGTCACCTTTGGAGAGTTTTTTCAACAGCTTTTTAAACTCATCGATGAAGGGAAGCAACTTTTTGATCTCGTGTTCGGGATAGAGGTCTTTGGAGACAATGTTCATCGTCAGACGATTTTCCACCGCATACCCCAAACCTGAGGGAGCTTGGGTGCGATCGTTGATGACCCACATTTTACCATCGGGCCCTCGTGCCATGTCGAGTGCATAAAAATAGAGCTGAAAATCCTCCATCAAGCCCAAAGTGTGAACAGCAGGAATAAATCCTTTGTGCCCGTAAATCACTTCGGCGGGAATAATATTTTCCTTTAAAAGCTTCTGCTCACCGTAAAGGTCTTTTAAAATGAGATTGAACAGTTTGGCACGCTGTTTGATCCCTTGTTTGATCCCTTTCCACTCTTCTTTGGTGATAATAAAAGGAATCGGGTCTAAACTCCACGGGCGATTGCCATTGTCCTCTGGGTCATTGTAGACGTTGTACGTGACACCATTGTCTTCCAAATGCCACGCAATTTCCGCTTGTTTGTTTTCTAGCTCTTCACTGCTCATCGCTTCAAGGCGCTCAAGAAGCGGCTGCCAATGCTCCCTGACCCGTAATTGATCATCGAGCATCTCATCAAACAGCGAAGCTGAGCTGTAATTATCTAAAAAATTCATCTATTTGGTATTCCATTTACGTCTAAGATCAAGCGTGTGAGGGAACTCACTGCTAAGCGGCAATTCTTGAAACACAAACTGTTTCAGTGCTGTTGGTTTATGCACCACAACGGTTCGCTCACTGCCCTCAATAACATGGGGTATCACAGCACTACTTTGGTACTCCGCCTCGCCTTGGGTATGGTTAAAGTCCCAAAAACGGTTGATGCGACGAGACTCCGCTTCATAGCTGTTTACAGGGAACGTATCGTAATTGCGACCGCCCGGATGTGCGACAAAATAGGTCATACCCCCAATCGAGCGTTTGTTCCATGTATCGACCACATCAAAGACCAAAGGGGTGTCGGCGCCAATGGTTGGATGAAGCGCAGAGTACGGCTCCCACGCTTTGTACTTCACGCCTGCCACAAACTCCCCTTCCCTTCCTGTAGGCGCAAGCGGAATCGCCACGGCGTTACATGTAAGCGTGTAGCGCTCTGGTGTAAAGTTTTGCACTTTGACCTGTACGCGCTCTAGCGAAGAGTCGACATAACGCGCTGTTCCTTGCGAACTGCTCTCTTCGCCCAACACATTCCACGGCTCGATAGCGGCGCGAAGTTCTAAATGTATATTTTCAATCGTACTCATACCGTAAAGCGGAAAACGAAACTCAAAGAAAGGATCGAACCAACCAAGCTCAAACGCATAACCTTCTGCTTGTAAAAATTCGACAATATCACGTAAATCCTCTTTGACGTAATGTTCCAGTAAAAACTTGTCGTGAAGCTGTGTACCCCAACGAACAAGTTTATGTTTGTACGGTTTTTTCCAAAACACAGCAACCAGTGTGCGCACCAAAAGCATCTGCAACAACGCCATTTGCGCGTGCGGTGGCATATCAAACGCTCTTAGCTCCAAAATGCCCAGTCGTCCGCTAGACGAATCGGGAGAGTAAAGCTTGTCGATGCAAAATTCGCTTCGGTGTGTGTTGCCCGTAATGTCGGTCAGCATATGTCGAAAAAGGCGATCGGTCAGCCAAAAAGGAACACTTTCACCCTCAGGAATCTGCGAAAAAGCGATCTCAAGCTCATACAGATTTTCCACCCTGCCCTCATCCACACGAGGAGCTTGCGAGGTTGAGCCGATAAATGCGCCTGAGAAAAGGTACGAAAGCCCCGGATGGTGTTGCCAAAAGGTGATAAGACTGCGAAGCAGATCAGGCCTGCGAAGCAGTGGACTGTCTTCGGGACGAAGTGCTCCAATGGTGACGTGATTGCCCCCGCCTGTGCCCGTATGTTTGCCATCTAGCATAAATTTTTCTGTCCCAAGGCGTGATTCACGCGCATCGTTGTAGAGCAAGAAAAGGTTATCGCTTAGCATCTTCCATGAGGTGGCAGGTTGGATGTTCACCTCGATGACACCCGGGTCTGGCGTGACTTTGATGCGATCGAGTCTAAGGTCATGAGCAGGCTCGTAACCTTCCAAAACAACGTTTACATGTAACGATTCCGCTACCGCTTCAATGCACGCAATAAGGTCTAAAAAAGCCTCCGAATGATTGAGCGGTGGAAGGAAAATATAGAGCTTGCCGTCTCGTACTTCCGTGCAAAGGGCGGTGCGTACAAAGGTGTTATAGGTGTGATTTTTTGAGAGGGTTGCATCCGCTTTTTCACACCGTTTTTTAGCATTTTCTGCATACTCTCCAAGGTTTGGATAGCTCGCAAACAGGTCTGGCTCAAAACGAAGTGCAAGCTCAGCGTGCGGTTTTTCAGCCAAAGAACTCAACGGTAGTCGCAAGCCAAGGGGAGAATTGCCCGCACTGAGAAACAAATACCCTCGTCTGAGCTCCCACGCAGAAGTCATCCACTGTGTCGCTCCAAAATTGAGTGGAAGCACGTAACCCACAGGCTTATTGAGCCCTTTTGAGAGCACTTTGGCAATGGTTTGTCGCTCTAGCGAATCGGACAAATCGGACTTCATCGGGTCAATGTCGATGGGCAGTTCAGACTCTTTGATGATGTAATACAATGGGTCTTCGTAAGCTTCAACGATGTTTTGATCGCTGATACCAAGCGTGAGCGCCAGTTTGGCTAAAAAGCGTTTGGCATCGTCGTTGGTGTAGCTATACTGAGCGTTCATATCGGCAAGTAGGTCGGGATTGTGCCAGATGGGCTTACCATCTTTGCGCCAAATGATGGAGGTTTGCCACCTCGGAAGCGGCTCGCCTGGGTACCATTTGCCTTGTGCGTAATGAAGCATGCCACCTTGGGTAAAGGAGCTTAAGAGTTTTCGTGAAAGGGTGTCGGCAAGGGTGCGTTTGTGCGCTCCATCGGCTTTGGTGTTCCATTCGTCGCCTTCCATGTCATCGATGGAAACAAACGTCGGCTCGCCGCCCATAGAAAGCCTTACATCGCTCTCTTCCAAGGCTTTATCGACTTCAAAACCCAGTTTATAAATGGCATCCCATTGGTCATCGCGGTACGGTTTGGTCACACGTGGCGATTCAAAAATACGCGTGACCGTATTGTCGTAGACAAATTCAGTTTCACATTTATCGCTCAGCCCTTCTATCGCGTAGGCACTCTCAAAGGAAGGGGTACACGCAAGCGGTATATGCCCCTCTCCTGCAAAAAGTCCACTCGTGGCATCCAGTCCAACCCAGCCAGCGCCTGGAATATACACCTCTGTCCACGCGTGAAGATCGGTAAAGTCTGCCTCAGGACCACTAGGACCATCAAGGGAAGCCACATCGGCTTTGAGTTGTACGAGATAGCCAGAGACAAAGCGTGCCGCAAGCCCCAAATGACGAAGCACTTGCACAAACAGCCACGCAAAATCACGACAACTGCCCAGTTTTTTCTCCAACGTCACTTCGCAGCTTTGCACACCGGGCTCTAACCTGATGGTGTAGTTTAAATGCTGATTGATCGTAGAATTAAGATAGACTAAAAAGTCAATAATCGGGCGTTTTTTACAGTCCAATGAGCGCACAAAAGCGCGCAACAACGCACCATCTTCACTCTCTTCAAGGTAAGGGATCAACTCTTTTTGAAGCTCTTTTTGATAGATAAACGGGAAATCCTTCGCATAATCATCCACAAAAAAATCAAACGGATTGATCGTAATAAGATCAGCAATAATCTCCACATCAATGCAGAGCTCTTTCGTTTTTTCTGGAAATACAATGCGCGCAAGGTAATTACCAAACGGGTCTTGTTGCCAGTTGATAAAATGGTTCTCTGGTTTTATTTTAAGGGAGTACGCCTCGATGGGTGTCCTGCTGTGTGGGGCGGGACGCAAACGGATGATGTGCGGTGAGAGCGCTACATAGCGGTCGTAGTGGTATTCTGTTTTATGCGAGAGAACAACTTTAAGTGACATAATAATCCTTTAAAACAGAAAGTAAAAATCTTTACATGTAAAAATATTATAGCATGATGTAAAAGGTTTGTGATGGGTATTTGGCTATGTATTAAGCAGTAATCTTTAGGTTAGCTTTAACGCATATCTTTTTACATGTAAAGGCTTGCAGAAAAGCCAATGTCACCCTAAAAATTTTATGTTTTGTGGTGACATTGGCCTTTGAGTTGGATTATTCTTCGAGTAATGCAATCGGTGCAATAAATCTTCCTTGCATATAAGCAATTCCTAAATATTTGAGGGTAGAGAGGTCTTGTTCTTCTTCAATATTGGTCGCAATAATCGAAATTCCAAGACTTCGTGCAATGTTATTGAGACTTTCTTGATTTTTTCCTGTTGTTGCATCTAGCATAATATCTTTGAGATAGACAACCGTACACTTGATATAATCAGGTCGTATCGCTTGCAGATAATACGCCCCTTCGGATGGAATGGTAAAGTTATCAATACCAAAACGGCAACCTAACATCTTGAGTTGACTGCTAATCGAAACGATTGCCTCTAGATTATGAAGGGCAACAGCATTACTCGTTTCAAACCACACCATGGAACGTTCAGTCGGAGAGAGTTTTTCCAACTGCTCTTTCAGCCATTGAATATTGGCATAATGCCCTACAAATTCAGCGCTTAAGTTGAGTGCTAATGGTGTATGAAGTTCTTGTGATGTAAAACGCTGAAGCATTTTTTGAATCATATAACGATCAATTTCATCTGCCAATCCTAAAATAGTTGCCATCGGTAAAAAATAGCCTGCAGAGTATATAGAACCATCACTGCCTTTGAGTCGGATGAAAACTTCTTCATGAACAATGCTCGAAGTGGTACTTTCATAGTGGATGACATTTTGTGTCGCAAAAACAAAACGAGATTCGTTTAGACCATTGACCAATTCTTGACGCCACTCCTCACGACTTAAGATTAAGGAGTGTTGCTGTTGTAATGCCATTTTACATGTAAAATTACCATTTTGTTTGGCTTGGGAGACGGTTAAATCGGCTTTTGAAAGCAGTGATTTGAGTGTATCGTGTTCATTGTATGAACCAATACCAATACCTATCACTAAGTAGTCTAATGCCTGTGTGCTAATCGTGCGTTGAAGTTCTAACAGCATCTCATCAAGATGTTTTTTGAGTAAAATTTCATCTCGAAAAGGCATCAAAAGGGAAAAATCACTCTCATTGAGTCTTACAAATAACGTATGTTCACTCAAACGCGCACAATTTGTTAATGCTTCTGCAACATTCTTGATCAATTTTATATAATTTTCATAACCATACTCTTTTTTAAAGCGATCCAATTCATCAATGCTTAGCATTACATGTAAACCTTGGGATAACTTTGTATCGCCTTGGAGGTATTCAGGAAGTTTGGTGACTAAATAATGACGGTTGTAAAGTTTTGTCTCTGTGTCTTTGTAAAGTAGCTCTTGGTATTGAATGAGTGTCTCATTTTCTCTCTCAAAAATATCTTTTACTTTTGAAACCATGGCATTCATAGCAACGGTAGCAGAGCGAAACTCCGTTGTAAAAGGCATTTTTGGTTCAATAATAAAACGATTTTCAATGATGCCTCGCGCTTGGTCTCGAATTTGTTTAATAGATTGAAGGCTCAGTGTAAGCAAAAGATACAGTACCCCTAAAACGACCAAACCAATCCCCACAAATGTCTCAATGAGGTCAATCAATGTTTTATACAGTTGTCTGTAAGCATTACCCATATGACCACTCACTTCAAGCGTACCAAGCCTGTTCCACCCTATCATAATATCGCTCGTTGCATAAGCGTTTTTAATGGTGACGGCATGAATAAACCACTGTGGCACATCACTTAGTAAAACATCGGTTTCTTTCACATAAATGGGGTTCCCCTCTACACCTATCAAAGCAATTCTTTCATAGTAGCCACTATCAAAGATCGCATTGATCATCGTCTCCATGGTAGCAGTATCTTTTGGATCTGCAATTTTGGAGAGAGAAAGCCCTAGAGAATGCGCCGTATTTTGGGCATTGGTATAGAGTTGATCTTGTACAAACGCTGTAGCTGTTTTGAAGTTCAGTACCATGACACAGGCTAAGATTATGCTTAAAAAAAGACTGAGCATTACCGCCATCTGTTTAAAAAGAGTCATCATTTTTCCTTTTTCTCTATTTTGAGTTCATCCCATGCACGCTTCTGCTTTGCCGCCGCTGGAAGCATTTTACCCAATTGAACTTGCTTAGCATTGAACAGATCATCTCCGCTAAAGCTGTAGATCGGAACAAGATCATTGCGTTCATTCGCAGGAAGTATTTTGTAATTGTAATTATCAAGAACCAATGGTATGGATTTTGGAGTTGCATAGTAGGTAAGCACCATATGCGCTACGTTAAATTTGAGCGATTTTGCATACGTCATATACATTTTAGAAGGTGGAACACCGAGTTCTTTGAGTGTAAAATACTTCGCGATAACATAATCTTCACAGTCACCTTTATCTTTTCCAATAAACTCCAACCGTGTTGCCCAGTAGTCATCCACACCCCAAACTTCTTTGTCACTATGATAGGGAGTCGCATTAAAAAAATCATTCACTTTTTCAAGTTTTTCAAGATCGCTCTCATCTTTGGCACGGTTCATCATTTCCACAAGCGCTAAGACACGCCTTTTGGCGAATGTTCCATACTCTTTCTCGACTTTCTCCAAAGAGATGCCGGTAAGTATGAATTCAGCAGTACTAAAAAGGGTGACGGTAAGAACCATCACCCCAAAACATAATGCAAGGACTTTTGTTTTCATGCCCTATTATAACGTTTTTTTAGCTATGTTGAATAGTTTGCTCGATCTTCACAATAACCGTTGGGTCCGTTGCATTTGCATTGGTGTAAATATCAAATGTATGCCCATTGCTTATTTCCGTAGAAGATGTTTTGGTTAATGAACTATCAACCGTTACTTTATCCGCAGAATCTCCCAAAATCGTTAGTGTATGGGTAGTACCTGTTTCTGTCATATCAAGGACATCATTCAATGAAAGATTTTTAAGAGTGACATTGACATTCGGTTGTGTAAGATCAAGCACCTCGATATATTTTTAATTGGGTCATTGCTACTATCGAGTTTACTGAAATCAATAGTGGTATTGGCAGTAAAGAGTAAAGTATCCGTACCCGTACCACCATCGATGACGGTATCTGCCGCATCGTAAACCAATATATCATTACCAGCTCCACCGTAAAGTTTATCCGCTCCAGCACCACCATCAAGATAGTCATTGCCATCTTCGCCTTCAAGAATATCATTGCCAGCACCACCGTAAAGAGCGTCATTACCAGCTCCACCAACTAAGTGGTCATCTCCTGCACTACCATAAATGACATCATTACCATTCGTTCCAGTAAGCATATCATTACCATCTGTTCCACCAATAATATTGTTGGTACCTGTCGTGTAATCATGGTCTGTCGTCATAATGGTTAAGGTTGAAGATGAAGTACTACCATCGGCATCTTTGATGGTATAGGTAAAGACATCAGGTGTACTGAGTGCTGCACTTGTCATATCTGCATTCGTTGGAGTATACGTATATGCACCAGATGCGTCAATATGTAAACTACCATTATGTCCAGCGATATCAACACCTGTAGCAACAACAGCTACATCAGAACCATTGATACTTACCGATGTGACACTTAAGTTACCATCCGTCCCTTTTGTATCATTATCTAAAACATTACCAACAGCTAGCGCAGCAACCCATTCGACTTCTGGCGTTGTAATCGTAATTGGAGTCATTGTTTCTGAGGTGTGAGCATAGGTGCTATAGGTCACATTTTTAACAGTAACATTTGTACCACTAGTACGCATAAATTTAACATAGTAGTCACCACTGCTTGTAATGGCATTACTAAAGTTAATCGTTTGATAATCACTATTGCTAGTGAAAGTTGCTGTGCTAATGAGTGTGCCTGTGCTACTATATAGCGTAGCTGTACCACCTCCATTAGTAGTCCCCATTGTAAAACTAACGGTAGTGGCATGAGTGCCATTTGCAGCAATAGTATAAGTATCAGATACTGTACCACCACTACTTACACTCCAACCATTTGTATTACTATTCTTTCCAAGATCAGTTAGAGGTGTAGTTGTAGTGCTCCAACTTTCAGGCACTGTACTATAGGTAACATGATTAACGGTACCACCTGTTGCATGCAAATAAGTTTCAGTCGCAGTATTGGTATCTACTACAGCTGTTGGGACACTATCAAGTGTTGTAACCGTCAAATGCGCTTGTGCCGTGGAACCATCACTATCTGCAACTGTGTAGGTAATACTTGAACTTACATCATGCGCAACATTGGTTAATGATGTAAAGCTGTAATTACCTTGATTGTCTATTGTAACCGTTCCAGCACTTGTCGTAATGGTAAAGGTTGTATGTGTGCTATCAAATGTATGAGTTACTCCATCATACGTGACAGAAACCAATTTAGGATTAGCCCAACCATCAGCTCCAGCAACATCTGTTAAGTTCAATACACCAGCTTCAGTGATAACACTACCAGACTCAACATGCGGTACAGTAACTGTGCCTGATAACGTACTCGATAAACCTGTCACATTACTCACTTCAATGTACTCTTGTACATGGTGTGCACTATCTGTATACGCTTTACCATCTAAGACCTGCACCGTATTTAAATAAACGGGGTCACCTACATTACCACCAATGGCAATAACATGTAAATCATCAGCATTGGCTGTAATAAATGTTTTCCACGCTTTAATTGTTGCATCAGTATCTTGATCAACAGAAGAGGTATTTTCATTTGGCTCTCCATCTGATAGAAAATAAACAATGGTTTGATCTGCTGTATGCCCAGTAAAGCTAATTGCTTTTGTAGCATTAATGGCATCATAATAATCCGTACTACCTGTATTTACATTGACATAGGTAGAGTTGCTGTATAGGTAGTCCCAAGAATTCATTGACAATGAATTTAAGTAAGTGACCGCAGAAGAAGCTGACATCCATCCAACATTTAAGGCATTGTCTCCAAATAACGTTAAATTAACATCCGTTGTTCCTTGCTCTTTGTATTGATTAATCATGTTTACCAAAGCGTCACGAGCAATTTCAAATCGTGTTTGGCTCGAACCTGAAACGTTGCTGTTCATCGAACCTGAAACATCAAGCGTTAAGACTAAATTGGTTGTTCCACTGTGTGTTGTTGTCCCTTCAGCAAGAGAAATAGTATTGTCGTAAGCAATCGGTTTATCATCGGTAATACCAATCGTTACAGTACTATTAGCACTTTCTTGTCCGTCTGAAACACGAATATTAAAGCTATCAGTCGTTGCACTACTTGCCGATATTAAGGTATAGGTATAGTTAAATACACCGTTGTCATACCCCGTAATCGTTACAGTACCATGATCAGTGATAATCTCTCCAACGGTATTCCATGCGTCTACCACAAATGTTTTATTCCCAACGGTTACAGAAGTAATGTCATTCAATCCATCAGGATCGCTAATAGTGAAGGTTCCTTTCGCTTGTGTATGATCCACAAATGGACTTGAACCCGTGGATAACCCAGACTCAAGAACAATGTCATTGCCATTGTTTACATTACCTGTATCAACTGAGAGAGTTGGAGCATCATTCACTGGATTTACATGTAATGTCACGGTAGCAGTATCTGTTCCGCCATGTCCATCGCTAATAGTATATTTAAAAGTGGCATCTCCATTGTAATTCGCCGTTGGCGTAAAGAGAATAGAAGTAATATGTCCACTTCCGTCTGTTGTCGTCGTAACTGTACCTTGTGTTGCATCGGGTTGTGTAACACTGATAATATTAAGGGTATCACCATCTTGGTCAGTATCGTTGGCAAGTAATGTACTTGAAGCAATGATAAGAGGCGTGTCTTCATTTGTTACTAAGGTATCAAGAGCATTGGCACTACCTGTAAGTACACTATAAGGTTGACCATCACTACTGAGTTCAACTTTAAGTTGAGCTTGTCCTGCTTGATCCCAATAAACAATGCTAATACTATGCTCGCCACCTTGAGCGATATTGAATGAGGCATAATTCGTTGATGGAACTTGGTTGCCATCGTATTTTGCGACCACATTACCATCAATCACAATGCTGTACCCATCATCCGCCGTTACTTTAAACGTATACTTACCTGCTGCTAATTCGATAGAACCACTAAGTTTAATAATAGCGTCAGAACTGTTTTCTGGATTCGTAGACAAAGATGGAGCATCGATGATCCCTAAGAATTTTTGCAAATTGCCATCACCACCTAAGTCCCCACCAGGAAGAAGGCCATAATTGATCGCAGTCGCTGTAAAGGTTGCATCTGCATTATGAGTAGCAATAAAATTTTCCACTTGTGCAATGCTACCTAAGTTAGAACCATCTAACAAAGCCCCTTCATGATAGGCATAATATTGACCGCTTAAACCATGAATTTTATATGTGTTATCTACCGCATCTGGCGCATCATTAACATTCTGTTCGTTGAGCACAACATTGATAGAAGTTGTAACGCTTCCATCACTCGCCCCCACCACAAGATTATGGACATTGCTCAGTGCTTCAAAATCATTGGTGAAAGCATGTGTCCCTGCTTCTGTCAGCGTAATCGCCCCGGTGGTAGAGTTGATCGCAAAATAGCCTGCATCATTACCACTCTGAATAGAATAGGAAACGCTGCTTCCATTATCAACGTCCGTCGCATGGACTGTACCAAGTACCGTTGCAGTCGTACTATTTTCATTATAGTTAAAGCTATAAGCTGGTTGGTTACCTTCAACAACAAAGACGGGCGCATCGTTAGTACCATAAATGGTGATTGTTACTGCTTGTGTAGCTATGGCTCCTTTATCATCTGTAACCGTTGCCATAAAGGTTTCTGTTTTCGTTTCCCCCTCAGCCAATTGATTTGCTGCTTCGCCTGCTATATACGTCCAAGAGCCCGCTGTTGTTATCGCAAATGTACCATAATTTGTGCCTTCTGCTGATGTCGTAATAGCTGACCATGTTTGTGTTGCATCATGATCAACATCCGATGCACTAAGAGTTCCTGTTGCAATCACGGCTGCTACTGGTGACGTTACGCCATTAATAGTTACAACTCCAGCTTCCGTTGCATCGCCCGTAATATTAGATGTTTTCAAAATAACAGGGGCATCATTAGTACCTTTTAACGTAATAGTAATCGTTTGGTCAACATAAGCACCTTTATCATCCATCACGCGAGCCGTATAGGTTTGCGTAACTGTTTCACCTTCTTTGAGTGCTTGTGTTGTACTCAGTGAATTGTCAAGTGTATATGTCCATTTTCCTGTTGAATCAATGCCAATAGAGCCATACGTTGTTGATGGTGTTCCCACAATGTTCCATGTTTTCGTTGCACCATGGTCAACATCGCTTGCACTAAGTTGTCCAGAAATAGATGGTGTACCTGCAAAAGCAGAGCCGTCATCGTAATTTCCAGCTTCCACAACAGTACCAACAAGTGCACCCGTAGCATTAGTAATTACTGGTGTATCGTTCGTACCTGTAACCGTTATCTTTACAGTTTGATAATCTGAATAACGAGACTCATTAAGAAGTGAAAAACCAGAGTGATCATCAGCACGATATTGGAAAGTAATGGTTGCACTCTCCCCCTCGGCTAGTTTATTGAAATCGCCACTTACGGTATAGTCACCTGTACTGGTTAAGTTTACGGAAAGTCCAGAAACCAAAGGATTAGAGGATGTAATGGAACCTGCTTTAATTGCAAAGGTATGTCCGTTGCTAATATCCTCATCGTTTACATGTAAAGTTCCCGCAAAGGTATTACGACCAGTATCTGCTTCATTTCCAGTAATGAATACATTGTCCACCATCGGCTGATCGTTTGTACCATAAATGGTGAGTGTAACATTCTTTGGCGCACTTTGAGCAGATTCATCTGTAGCGCCAGAACCATCATTGACAACATAAGAGAATGTTACTGTCGCTTTTTCTCCAAAAGCCAGTGCATTAAATGTTGGGTTACTGACACTATAAGTACCATCTGCATTTACAATAACAATAGTTTGCGATGCATCAACGACACCTGATGGGGAAACCACACTCACATCTACTTTTCCATTTTGATCAGCATCTACGCCTGCATAGGCAATATGTGTCGTGAAGATATCTTCATCACTTGCATAAGGAAGTTTGCCATTGTATGTAGCATCTTCACTTGGTGTATTACTTAAGAATGGTTCCCATTGTGAAATGCTATCTGCATAGGCGACAGGTTGATCATTAGTACCATTAACGATCAGTGTTGCTGTCTCTGCTGTGCTTGTAGAAGATTCATTAAGACCATCAGATCCAGTAAATCCCCTACCATCGTTTGCACTGTAATCAAATGAAACACTCATACTTTGGTTTGAACCTAATGCATTAAACAAAGAGCTAGAAACTGTATATTCCCCAGTATTCGCGTCAAGACTTATTGTTAATTGATTGGTCAACATTAACAATTTGACTTCCAATGCATTGAGTGTAATTGTTGAAGGTACACCATCATTGATAGTTGTAATACTAACGTGGATGGTACTATTGTCCATACTAAAGGTATGGGTATCACTCAGATCATCATCAGTTACATGGAGTTGCCCTGCATATTGGTAATCTTCTTTCCCATGAACTTCCGCCAATGATGCTTCACTTACCGTTGTGGTTACATCACTCACGACAGGTTGATCATTTGTTCCTGTAATGGTCATCGTGACTGTCTTAATTTCAGAGGTATTGGACTCACCATTCGCTTGATTACTACTACCATCAACCGCATAGTATTGGAAAGTTACGGTTGCTGTTTCACCGACGGCTAAAGCATTAAAGTCTCCAGTAACAGTATATTGACCAGTGGCTTCATCAAGGTGAAGAACTGGCGTTCCAATCTCTGCAGGAGATTCTACATGTAAAGCTGGACCAAAATCTCCACCACCTACTACGTGAAAAGTATGCGTATCGTGGGTATCATCATCGGTTGCGACTAAAGTACCTTCAAAGGTATTGATTCCGTTCATTGATTCTGTTTGTGTCGTATGCGTAACATCGCTGACAATAGGCTGGTCATTGGTTCCCGTAATGGTAAGTGTAATGGTTTTTGGTGCACTGATTGAACTTTCATTGATGCCATCTGCACCATTAAATCCACGTCCATCATCAGCAACATATTGAAATGTTACGGTTGCTTTTTCGCCTGCGGCAAGTTCTGTAAAGTTTCCATTGATATTATAATGCCATACGCCATTGTCACCTTTTGTAATAGAAACCGTTACATCATTGGTGTCTACCCCTGATCCCGTTGGAGCAAGCACTTGAACACTATCACCGACTACACGGAATGTATGCGTATCAGAGACATCATCATCCGTAACAGATAAATTACCTGTTAAGACATTATTTCCATCATTAATATGAGGGGTTGCTTCTCCGTTATCATGTGTTTCATAGATAGCACCATTTTTAACAAAATCTTCAAGAAGATTTGCAGCATAAATTTGCATATTAGCATCTAAAACAGTATTACCATTACCTGATAAATAGAAGTCTAAAGGAATAGTAGAATAAATAACTGTACCAGCACCATATTGGTAGGAAAAAGTAACAACGTGCGTAGAATCGCCATCCGTCATAAGAACTTTTGCCCCTTCTGGTAAACTATTAAGATCAACGTATCCATGGTTTGACAAACTTCCATTGTCTAAAGAAGCATCATTGATCGTTCCACCAAGACCTGTTTCAAGTTCAGTGTCTGTTATGTCAATATTGGTACCATTCCCTGCTGTTCTGTGGAAAACAATAGACTCTCCTCCTGGAAGAATTTGCTCACCCCCAGCAACATATCGATCATGAATAATTAAAGTCATGCCATTATTTACAGCGTTTTCGATCGCACTGAGTTGACTCATGTATTCTGCGCCATAGTCACCATTACTTGGATTTTGAACATAAAGGGTATTGATGCCTGAAAGTTCTTCCGAACTGAGTGTAAAGAGTTGCGCAGCAGTTAGATTAGCGGTTATGATGCCATTCACTTGTGCGCTCACCCCTTGTCCACTGACCATATCATAGTATCCAACAATACCACTACCTGCATTATCATTAACATTAATATCACTGACTACTGGTTGATCGTTCGTTCCTGTAATGGTCAAGGTAACCGTTTTAGCCTCAGAAGTATTTGACTCGCCATTGGTTTGATTACTACTACTATCTACAGCATAGTATTGGAAAGTAACGGTTGCTGTTTCACCTGCGGCAAGTGCATTAAAATCTCCACTCATGCTGTAAGTACCATCTGGATTGAGCACAAGCGTTGGTGTTGCTAATTCAACATTTGCATTTACATGTAAACTATTATCAACCATTTGGAACGTATGTGTATCGCTTGTATCATCATCACTGACACTCAATGTTCCTGCAAACGTATTCACACCATTAAGTGCTTCTGCTTGTGTGACGCTCACATCACTGACAACAGGTTGATCGTTCGTTCCTGTAATGGTCAAGGTAACCGTTTTAACCTCAGAAGTATTTGACTCGCCATTAGTTTGATTACTACTACTATCTACAGCATAGTATTGGAAAGTTACGGTTGCTGTTTCACCTGCGGCAAGTGCATTAAAATCTCCACTCATGCTGTAAGTACCATCTGGATTGAGAAGAAGTGTTGGTTGTGATAATTCAACATTTGCATTTACATGTAAACTATTATCAACCATTTGGAACGTATGTGTATCGCTTGTATCATCATCACTGACACTCAATGTTCCTGCAAACGTATTCACGCCATTAAGTGCTTCTGCTTGTGTGATGCTCACATCACTGACTACTGGTTGATCATTGGTGCCGATTATCGTTAAAGTGACGGTTGCTGGTAACGAAGCATGAGGTGCACCTGCTTCTATACCATTGTCGACAGCATAGTATTGAAATGAAACAACTGCTTTTTCACCTGTGGCTAGAGCATTAAAGTCGCCAGTAACCGAGTAAGTACCATCTGGATTCATTACAAATGCGATACCTTCAGGTGCTGGTTGACCATTAAGAAGTAATGTACCACTCACGGCAAAGAATGTATGGGTATCACCCACATCAGGATCTGTTGCTACGAGCTGGCCAGAAATTTGATTGAGTCCGTTAAGCGCTTCATTGACTGTCCCCATCACATTTGCTACGACTGGTTGGTCATTGAGAGTTGGATTGTCGACTGCCGTAATGTTTTGAACAGTTCCACCATTAACAGTGTCATGAAGAACGGTTCGGACATCACCAATTCCACCCGTTCTATCAAAAAAGAGTGTATTGCTAGGACGTTCGGTGTCAGTTGGTACAAAACCAGCAGCGGGTGCTTCAACACCTGCTGCGGTTGCATCTAATGGAGTTGTTGTATCTTGAGTAGAAGTATTTGTGCTGAGTTTCCATGCATTTTCTATCGTATCTGTTGAGACAACTGCATCCTCTTTGTCAAATGTACCACCAAGGACTGAAATGTCTGTATAAAGCTGTTCAGCTCCGGAGAGGGTAATATCTTTAGCGTCGGTTAACGTTACATCGATAATCACTTGTGCATTTTGAGGATTGTTTGGAGCACCATAAACGAGCTCATCTTTAAATACCTGATCACCAGCTTTAAGTTCTCTGATCTCTCCATGTGCATCTTTTGCAAAAAAAATGCCATTTTGGAGTGATTTAACGTATCCAATTACTTGTGCCATGATTTATCCTTTCCTAGAATTTTTTTACAAAATAATTCTAACAGAGATAAAAAGACAATACTAGTGTACTTGGGTACTACTTTCGAAGTAACAGAGCAAGGGCAAGTCTATCCTTGATATTTAATTGAGAATAAATAGCCGTCGCATGCGCTTTTACCGTACGAACAGTAATATTTAATTTTTCAGCGACCTCTTTGTGAGAATCACCTTGTGAGAGTAAAATAGCCACTTCAGCCTCACGATGGCTCAGGTATTCAAGTGGATTTGTCGCTTTTTTAGGCATCATAGGGAGTTCTTGAATCATCAAGTTAATGTATTCTGGTGATAACCAAACATTGCCTTCTTGTATTGCCTGGCATGCGGAGATTAAGTAAGACTCATGCATCATCGTATTACCATACCCTTTAGCACCCAAGCTTAACACTAAACGCGCTTGTTCAAACGTTGGCGTTGTAGAAAGTACCATTACATGTAAAGCAAAAAGTCTTTTTTTTTGTTCCTCATTTAGTTGGCATAAAATATCATCATGAATCATAACCAGAGAATCATTCCCTAACGTAGCAGGAAGTGATTCTCTACAAATAGGGTGGAATACAGATAAAATAGTTGACCATCTTTTTTGTAAAAGTGTATTTTTTGAAATAATATAAAGTGTCATTTTATCGCTCCGTAAACATGTATTGTTTCGCTTTTAAAATCGGCTTTAAGATGTATTGCATAACTGTTTTTTTACCTGTAATAATATCTACATTGAGTGTCATACCCGGTGTAATATTGAGTGGTTTTGCTTCTGTTCCAAAATATTTTTTATCCGTTTGAACCCTCACAATGTAATAGGTATTATCGCGTTTGTCCGTCATAGAATCTGGGCTGATAGTCACTACTTTACCTTTGAGTGAACCGTAAATGGCGAAATCATATGCGGTTACTTTGACAATCGCTTCTTGTCCAGGGTATAAAAATGCGATATCTGAAGGTTTTACCTTAACTTCCGCCAAAAGACCATCTTCCGTTGGAACAATTTCTATCAGATTATCACCTGGTTTGATAACACCACCAATGGTATTGACATAAATTTTTTGAACAACCCCATTAATAGGTGACTTGATTGTTGTTCGAACCACTTGGTCTGCATAGGAAGCACTCTCTGCGGTAATACGGTTAAATTCCGTTTGAGCGTCATTGAGCTCTAATTGAGCTTTTGTTGTAAATTCAGAACGCACTTCTTGCATCTTATTTTCGATTTCAGAGATAGCTGCATCCAGTCGTGGCATAGAAGCGATCATTCCATTGCAACGCTCTTCTAACGTGCTTAGTTCTCTTTGAAGCTTTAAAAAATCTACTTTTGATTTAACGCCCTGCTCTACCAAAGGTGCAGAAATTCTAACCTCTTCCTTAATATAAGAGAGTGCTTTTTTTTGCTCTGTAATTCGTCCTTGAGTTTCTAATTTATCATTTTTCTTTTGCACATATTGCTCATTAAGTCCTGAAAGTTGTGCATTAAGACGTTCACGATTTGACGTAAAAAGATTTCTCTCCTGCAAAATCTGTTCAGGAATTTCTTTCATATCCTCAGGTGAAGGCATAAACGCCGTGTTCGTAATTTCAGCTTTCAGACGCACCATTTTTGCTCGAAGTTGCGCCGCTTTATAGCCCATACTTTCATACGTAGAAGCTGATTTAAGGTTGTTGACTTTGAGCAAAACTTGATCTACTTTAACCGTTTCACCCTCTTTGACTAAAATATCCTCTAAAATACCACCTTCCAAATGTTGAATCATTTGGTTTTCACCACCAGGAACAACTTTACCCTCGCCTCTAACAATCTCATCAATCGGAGAAAAAGAAGCCCAGATTAAAAAGAGTGTCACACTAAAAACCCAAAAAAAGATCACCCAACGAAACTGTTTAGGATTTTCTTCTAAAACAGCAGCCGAAAGACTGCGCATAAATGCATAGTCACGAGCATCAAATGAAAATATTTTTTTACTCATAGACTTTTTCCTGATAATTTTGCTAAAACCTCGTTTTTAGGACCATCCAGATAAATTTGTCCTTCGTGCATAACAATAATACGATCAACAAGTTCTAAAAGAGTATTTTTTTGTGTTACAAAAATGGCTGTTTTATCCTCAATATAACTTTTTAGATTGACAATCAGTCGTGCTTCACTGAGCTGATCCATTGCATTGGTTGGTTCATCCATTAAAACAATAGGAGATTCAAATAAAATAGCTCGTGCAATACCAATGCTTTGCCGTTGTCCTCCAGAAAGCCCCATTCCTCGCTCTCCAATAAGCATTTCATACCCTAAAGGATGTCTTTTAATAAATTCATCTGCTCCTGAAATCATGGAAGCACGTAACATCTGCTCATCTCCAACGCGAGACGAACGATAAACAATATTGTCTTTAGCACTACCCTTAAAAAGGTTAATATCTTGGGAAACATAAGAGATATTTTTGCGCAAATCAATAGGATCAATTTGATTAATATCAATGCCATCTAAAAAGACTGAGCCGCTTTGTGGCTCATAAAGATGAAGCAAAAGTTTTGCAATCGTGCTTTTACCCGAACCTATACGTCCAATAATGGCAACTTTTTCTTTAGATTTGATAGTGAAAGAGACGTTTTTCAAAGATTGATGCTCATTGGCATCGTATGAAAAAGTGACATTACGGAATTCTATCTCACCTTGCAAAGCTGGACGTGTGATAAACTTCTTTCCATTGGGACGCTCAGAGGGTTGAGAAATGATGTTGTTGATCACATCATAGGCAGATTTTGCATCTGAATAATTTGCGATTAAAGATGCAGCTTGTCCCATAGGGGCAACGGTTCGTGAAGAGATAATAATAATACCAATAAGCCCTCCCATTGACAAATCATGTTGTCCGATGAGATAAACCCCCACAATAACAAGTAAAACAGTGGTTAATTGAACTAAAAAGCCTGTGATCGTTGAAATAGAAGTTGAAATCATACGAGATCTCAAACTTTTTTGAGCAATTTCTCCCGTAGCTTCTTCCCATGCCCACTGCATGTGACCTGTGACACCTAGTGTTTTAAGTGTTTCAATGTTTTGAAGGGTCTCTACCAAAATAGAACTCTTAGCAGCAGCAGCTTTGTGAGATTCCTCAATACTTTCACGTAACATATGACGCATAAAAAAAGTATATCCTAAAATAACAATCATCATAAGAAGCGGTACAATGACCATCCAACCACCAATATAGCCTATAACACATAAGAAAAGAAGAGCAAAAGGCATATCTACAAGAACTGTCAATGTTGCATTGGTTAAAAAAGAGCGAATCATATCAAAATCTTTAAGGTTACTGGCAAACGAACCAACTGATTTTGGATGCGAAGCCATTTGAAGGTCGAGCACTTTTTCAAAAACAATAGAAGACATGA
The DNA here is from genome assembly GCF_011769985.2 of Sulfurospirillum diekertiae. NCBI lineage: Bacteria > Pseudomonadati > Campylobacterota > Epsilonproteobacteria > Campylobacterales > Sulfurospirillaceae > Sulfurospirillum > Sulfurospirillum diekertiae. Next base: position 880,237 of record NZ_CP039734.2, on the reverse strand, counting down.
TAACATCGCTTTTTTTACCAGCACGTTCTAACAAAATCGCTCTGGCAAACTTCAAAAATGTATCCAACGTATAGACCACTAAAACACCTGATGCAAATACCCAAAGCGTTTCCGTTGCATTGTTAGGAATAACCCTATCATAAACACTCATCGTAAACAATGGGCTGATCAATACAAAAAGATTAATCAAAACTGTAGCATATAAAACATCCCGATAAAACCCTGTCGAAAGTTTCAATGTGTCCCAAAACCAATGGTTATTTTTCACATTAAGTGTCAATGAGTCATGCTCATCATAAACAAAAGGTCTCTTGATTAGAAAAGCAAAACCCGTATACTCTGACGTTAATGCTTCAGTAGAAATAACCTCTTCAATGGCTTCAATGCCCGGTAAAACAATTTTACATGTTGTGTGATCCTCATTGAAGGAGTGTAAAATGCATGCCTGAGAATTTTTAAGTAGTAAAATAATTGGCAACTGCAAAGGAGAGATATCTGAAATTTTCTTCGCTACAAGTGTGCTTTTCAAGCCAGCTCTGCTCGCTGCACGCGCAAAAAGCCCTTTAGATTGCTTGAGATTGTACAAGCCTTGCGTCTCTTCATTAGGAGAAAGAGGCAAGCCTGCCATCAATGCTTCAGCACTAAAAGGCTTATGGTAAAGTTGTGTAAAAAGTACCAGGCATTGAAGCAAAGGATCGATTGAAAATGCCAATCCTTGAGGATCCTCTATCCTTTGCTCGCCACCATTATCATTATCGTTTGGCCCCATCATCAAATAACCTTTTATTCGTTTGTATCACGCTTTTCGAAAAGAAGTGTACCAAGATTACTGTCATGGTCTAATTTTCCATCCACAACATCGAGTCTGACACGCTTTGTATAATCTAGAGCTTTTGAACCAAGAATGTTTTGTACCATTGTGCCCATCGCATCTAAAATACGATAATTGGCAAAGAGTAGATCATTTTGAGCTTTAATAACTTGTGTACGAGCGGAAACATAGTCATTTTGTGCTACGAGAAGATCGAGCAATGTTCTACGACCTAAGTCATACTCTTGTTGATAAAGTTCAAGCGTTTTAGCACTCGTTTTAGCATATTTTTGAAGGAAGTCAAGTTGTTGTGTTATATAAGTTTTAGCGCTCCATGAAAGTCTGCCTTGTTCATCAAGTTTTCGAACAACATCACGTTTATTGTCTTGCTCACGTGAAATTTGTGTCATACTTTTTGCAATTTGTGCTTCATCAGCGCCACCACGGTAAAGATTATATGAAATCTTAATTCCAACTGCGCTTCTTTCATCTTTGCCAGGAAGTCCACCAATATCATCTGCCCAGCTTTTTCGAGCATACGCATCAATTTTTGGATAGTAGTTTTTATACGCTGCTGAACGTTGTGCCTCTGCTGCTTTTATATTATAGTGACTTACTAAAACAGAAGGATTGTACAGGCGAGCAAACTCTTTCATTTCATCTTCACTCGCAGGAAGTGTTCCTGAAAAAGAGATCTTTTCTAACTCTTCTGCTTTGACATAACGACCCAATACACGCTCAAGGTTAAACTGCGCATCTTCAAGGTTGTTTTGAGCAACAATATAATTAGATTTTGCGAGAGACAAAGAGGTATCTATCTTCTCAAACTCAGAACGTGTTGTTGAACCTGAGTCAAATAGTTTTTTGACTTTACGAAAAATTTCTTCATGAAAAGCAACACTCTCTTTTGCAATCACCAATGTGTCTCGCGCTTTAAGAGTTGCAATGTATAGATTGATAAAACTATAAGCAACATCATTGGCATTTTCAATGTAATTATTTGCTGCTGCCAAAATACGTGCTTTTTGATAATCTGCTTCGTAAATTGTTCCAAACCCATTAAAAAGATTTTGAGTGAGTTGCAAAGAATGTTCATAACTATATAAAGAACGACTCTCAAAATTTGTTGAGGGGCTCTCTGTCTTTGCTTTTTCAAAATCTCCTGCGTAATCAAGAGAGGGAAGATATTGTGACTCAGTGATACGAAGATCCTCAAGTGTAGATTGATAATTATGTAATCTCTCTTGAACAACAGGATGTGTTGCAAGAACTTCATCAACACCTTCTTGAAGCGTTAAAGCATTGAGCGTACTTGCTCCTGCAAAACAAAAAGGAATTACCATAAGACGAACAAGTCTCTTTTTTGAACTACCTAACATGTCAACCTCCATTATATTATTTTTGTACAACACTGCTTGATATACAAAATTATTGCATATCAACCAGTCTTTAATGCCTGTACATTGAAGTACATCTGAAGCAGATACAATTGTGACACCATATACTTTCTTCAAATAATTATATAAAGGAAAAACCACATTCTGGTCACATTATATTATAAATTCTTTACTATGTATGATTTAAGTTAAAACTTGCTAAATTTAAATTATGAAAGCATCAAATTCACCATTTAGCGCCGAAATCAAAAGAGCAACAGAGGGAAGAAGAAAAAAAATTATATTGGTCATTCATGCCGTATGCTTTTTGGTCTTTCTTACCCATATTATTTTGGATACCTACTATCAGAATTACCAAATCATCCCATTAACAATAATAATGTTTGCGCTCGTTGCTTTATCTTTTTTCATGTTTTATCGAAAAGGTAAATATGATCTTGCTTCGTATACTATATTAACCGTACTCTCTATAGAAACGATTGCCGTTGTCTTTATTTTTCACTTTGATGATTATACGCCTGGGTTTATATTTCCTTTTATATTGTGTATTTTTTCTCTTTTTAGTTGGAAAAGAGGACTAATTTTTAGCGGCATATTTTTACTTATTTTAGCTCTACTACTCTTTTTCTATCATATGTACGATCAAAACGCTTTTGCTATGAGCACTTTTTTATACAATAATGAGGCTATTTTAAATTTTTTATCTATTTTAGCTATTGTGTTTGTCTTTGCTATTTATTATGAAACCACTCGTATTGATGCCTATAAAAGACTTATTAACTCCAATTACAAAAAAGATTTACTCTACAATGAGATACATCATAGAGTCAAAAATAATTTAAATCTGGTCTCTTCTATTCTTGCTATCCAAGCAGATAAAGAAGATGCAAAAACTAAAAATGCTATTCAAGCAAGCAAAAATAGAATAGATGCCATGGCGATGGTTCATTCAATGCTTTACGTCTCTAATGATCTTGAAAAAGTGAATGCTAAGCGCTTTATAGAAAAATTATATTTAAATATCCAAAGCACCATTAGTGACCGTGTCAAAATCGTCTTTAAATCTCAAGAAATAGAGCTTTCCCTTAATGAAGTCATTCCTATAGGCTTAATTGTCAATGAATTGGTAACCAACAGTTTTAAATATGCATTTAAAGATATCAAAAATCCAAAAATAATTATTGTGTTTAAACAGTCATAAGAACAACATTTTATTAACATATTTTGATAATGGTATAGGATACAATCAAAAAGATACGCAAAATTTTGGTCTAAAATTGGTCGATTTAAACGTTAAGCAATTAAAAGGTACTCTCAAAATCTCTCATAACCATGGATTATGCTACAAAATAATATATAAGAGAAACTCGCATGTATAGAATATTGATTGTTGAAGATGAATTAATCGCAGCAGAATATCTTAAAATGATTTTGGAGAAAAAGGGCTGGAGCGTTGTTGATATTGTTGATAATGGAGTAGATGCCTTAGAGAGTATTCGCAAATACAATCCTCATTTAGTTTTAATGGACATCATGATTAAAGGTCCAAAAAGTGGCTGTGAAGTCGCTATTGATATTCGAAATATTAGCAACTGTTCCATAGTCTTTATGACAGCCTATGCCGATGATGAGATGATAAGCTATGCGATGGATGCAAAAGCAGATGGTTATATTATCAAACCTTACAATGAAAGAGAAATTGTCGCAATTATTTCACTCTTAAGTGCCAAACAAAATCATCTCAATGGAACTAAAATCAGTAAAATTGTAGGGGGATTTTATTTTAATCACGAAACAAATTTATTGTATAAAAGTGGTGAAATCATCAAACTTGGGTCCAATGCATTAAAACTCATTCAGACACTTTGCGATCATAAAAATAGTTGTGTAAGCTACGAACAACTCTACATGACCCTTTGGCACGATGAGATCAATCTCAAAAAACTTCAAATGGTGATCTATCGAATCAGAGAAATCTGTGAAGCTGATTTTTTTGAAAACATCAATGGCATTGGCTATCAAATAAAAATTGACTATAAATAATTACATTTTGTGCCCATGTAACTTGCCGCTTTTATTCTACCCTTTCTTTGACTTTTTCTTCGCTATAGATTCGCTCATACAATAGTGCTATCATCGCCTTATTCATCCGATTGATCTGCGACATTGTATGCAACGTGATGGCATGTTCTTTTTGCGTCAAAACAGTATTGACTAATTTTGTGCCTAAGGTATGGAGTCTGTGATGCAGAGAGTCGATTTTTTTAAACCACACTTCTTCATTGTACGTTCCCCGCATTTCACGATCAAACCATAAACCAAAACGACATAAATGCTCATTGAGAAGAGGAGGATTACCATAGCCTTCTTGAATATAATTTTTAAGAGATTTAACCCATGCATTGTGCTCTACTGCTGCGAACAACCATTGCATTGAGTCTGAATTTGGCACACGATTTTGCCAAGCCATCCAACGGACATCTGGTTTCCATTCCTCTACCCAAAATAAAAATTCTTGTGAAGGCATTGGCTCTGCAATTCCATATCCTTGGGCAAACTCACATCCTAACGCCAAAAGACAAAGACCATGTTCAATCGATTCAACGCCTTCTGCAATAACATCTTTTCGAAAGGCTCTTGCTAAACCAAGTACCCCTTCAATAATGGCAAGATCATCAGGATCATCAAGCATATCGTGAATAAAACTTTGATCGATTTTAAGTGTTCTAGCCGGTAAACGTTTTAAATACGTTAATGAAGAATAGCCTGTCCCAAAGTCATCCAATGCAAAATGCACCCCTAAAGCATGGCAACTTTGCATAATGGCAGAGACATGAACAATATCTTCAACAGCACTTGTTTCTAAAATTTCGATTTCTAAGAGGCTAGGATCAACATCACGATGCGCTTCAAGTATAGCTTTAAAACGCGTCATAAAATCATTTTGTTGCAGTTGATATGCGCTGATATTAATGCTAATGGGAAGATTGAGCCCGATTTTTTGCCATTGGCTTATTTGTAATAATGCAGAGTGAATCACCCATTCGCCTATTTCAATACTCAGAGAATGATTTTCCAAAAAGGGTAAAAATGAGAGTGGCATCACCAAACCTTTTTGTGGATGCTCCCACCGTATGAGAGCCTCAACACCTACAATTTTTCCTGTTTTCATATTGACTTTTGGCTGATAATAGAGTACAAATTCTTTATGAATAAGCGCATTGGCTACGTCAAAGAAATAATCACGTTGTGCTTGCAAAGAGACATTTTGATCCAAATCAAAGAAACGATAACTATTTTTACCAGACTGCTTTGCTAAATACATCGCTTGATCGGCATGGCGCATTAACTGATCGGCACTGGCACCATCTTGTGGATAAAAGGTTACTCCAATACTGGACGAAACTTGTACGGAAATATCATTGATGATAACGGGCATATTGGTTACATGTAATAAACGTTCCAAAATAAGTTCACATAGTTTGACTTCTTTTATATCGTTGAGAACGATCACAAACTCATCACCACCAATACGCGATAAGGTATCCCCTTCGCGCAAAATTTGCTCCATGCGCCCCGCAAGCGTTACGAGAAGAATATCGCCTATATGATGTCCATAGGTATCGTTAATGCTTTTAAACCCATCAAGGTCAAGATAGATAATGGCTAATGAACGATTATGGCGATTTGATTGCGCCATCGCTTGCTGTAATCTATCCGCTAATAAAACGCGATTAGGAAGATTGGTTAATGTATCATAGTGTGCAATACGCTCCAATTTATCCGAAAGTTTTTTTTCTTCCTGATGCACTTCTTCAAGGGAATGAATCCTCTCTTGGATTGTATTTGCCATCGCATTAAAGGCACATGCAAGTTCTGCTGTCTCTTGGTCTCCACTAAGTTCTAGTCTTTTACTGTAATCACCCTGTGCGATTGCATTAGCACTCTGCATTAACTTTGTTAAATTGCGAATAATCCATCGATTCAGGGTAATCAGTAACAGTGCCGAGAAAAAGATTTCAATGAGGGCAATGCCAATACTTTTTAAGATCATTGAGTCTCGCGCCTGAGAATAAAAAAGAGTCGATAATCCAATACGAACCGAGCCCAATTTTTGACCTGATACGACAATGTCAATGCTTGTATCATAACGTCCATTGAGAAGGGAGCTTTGACCAAAAGGCTTCGTGTTGATAGGTGGAAGTTCTTGATCTAAAGACCAACCAACACTTGCAATAGGCTGAGCTTGAGTGTTAAGTGCGACGAGGTAATTGATACTTTGAACCTGTTGGGATTCTTCTAAAACAGACTGAATGGTGGCATAGTCCATCTGTAACCAAGGGGCGATTAAAGCGCTTTGTAAAAGTGTTTTTTGCGTTTCCAATCGCATGCTGGTTTGCACCAATAAGCTTTCACTTAACTGTTGAACATTTCTATAGACCAATACCGAAAGCATAAGGCTTTCAATACACAAGCTTGCAACGAGCCATTTCCAAGAGAGAGATACCTTCATGCGTCTTTAATGATCCAATCTCTTTAATGTTTTGTTGGCAATACCGTTTAAATCTTCTAATGCATCAGGCGTGAGCATTTTAAATGCCTCTAATTGTGTCGCTTCCAAATGTTTTAAACCCTCAGGGCTCTTCGAAAATGCACTCAAAGCTTTGCCCCACTCTTCTACGCTCACACCATTAGACTCTTTTGCTAGAAAAATTCTACTTGGTCGTGCAGGGCTATGGTACAAAATCGTGACGTGGGATCGAAGTTCATCCGTGAGCTTTAAATAATTAGGCAAAGACATAATCGCCAAATCCACTTCGTCCCTCACCAAAATAGTTGCCAAACTATCCGATGCACTAATATAATAGACATAATTTAGATCATGATCTTCATGCAAACCTTGACTCTCAAGCCACTCTTCTGCACAAAGAGTTGCAAAAGAAACAGGATCTTGTCCTGCGACTCTTAAAGGTTTTGGCGCTTTGATAAGCACATCTTGAGAACGACTTAAAATAATCGTTTCAAGCCCTTTCGTATAAGTCATCAAAGGCACATACGAAGCGAGTCTTTGCGCCAAAAGTGCTAAATTAGGAGACGTCAAAATCATATCATACGACTCACCTTGATTGCATTTTTTAGAAAACTCACTAAAACTTTTGGCTGTCATAATTTGAACAGGTCTATGAAAATACGCTTCTAAAAAGAGTTTTAAATCTTGATGCGATTCAAAGATAATCCTTGGAGAGGAGTGAGGCGCAATCCCAACACGAAGAGGTACATTACTCAAATCTTGAGCTGAACTAAAACTAAATGTTACAAAAAGAATCAAAAAAGTGCGAATAAAAGACATACTAAAACCATTCTATAGAATTTGTTATATAGATTTTATCCAATAAATCCTTAAAATGTCACACGTTAATTACATGTATCTCATAGGCAGTTTAGTTCCGTAACAAAAAAATTTGAATGCAATCATGAAAGTGTATTTGCCAAAACAGCTTTACATGTAAAGAGAATAGTGTTAGAGTTTATTGTTTGTTAGAAGTTCATTAATGAAAGGATTGAGCAAGGTTTCACCGCGCAGTGCGAAGAGTTGTACCTCTTTGAAGTAGTAGTCCGATTGCCCGTAAAGGCGGTATTCATACGCACCAAAGCCATATCCCATCGGGGTGATTTCCACGCGTGAGTACCATGCGTTTTTCGCTAAAATGTAGCGATTGGTATCTTGTGCATAGACCCACACGACAATTTTCTCGTGATCTTTTTGGCGCTCTAGCCACAGGAGAACATTGCCAATGTCATTAAAAAAGTATGTATCGCCATTGGGTAAAACCGCTTGTGCGGAATTAAACAGCTCTTTGATAGGAAGCTTACTCTCCGAGCAAAGGTACTGATCTAACACAATTTCCAAAGGCTCTTTTTGCATATTGCCATGACGTACTAGAACACGCGTATCGCTAATGTCCATCGTTACAATCAGCAGTGCGACAACCCCTAAAAGTAACAAGGTTGCAAAGCTAGATTTCATCATAGCAGTACACCCGTCATAAGGTAGTAACGCACCACGTAAAAACTACACACAATCGCAGTAATGATGAGGCAAATAGAAGAGTATTTGAGCAGATGCACATACGATTTTTTCGTAATTCGCTCAATCAAAAACGGCATAATCCCAAAGAAAATTCCCAAAAAGAGCGAACCCCAAATGAGATACCCGATGTAGTAATACTCCTTTTGAAGCATGCAGTACGGACATTTGTGATTGGGCATTTCGTAGATGTAAAGCCCGAAAAAATAGGTGATGGCGTAATACGCGATGAATAAAAAAAGCAGATTACATGTAAAGCTTGCCATCGTCTGTTTGAGAAAGTTTAGAAGTAAAATCGAACCCAAGAGAAGGTAAAAGAAAAGGACTAACAGTGTTTGCGTATAACCAAAAGGCAGTCTGGGCGCTTGAAACACCACCGAACAGCAAAAGACAGGAACGGTTAAAGGAATGTTGGAAAAGTAGAGAAGCTCCAGTACAAATTCTCCCAAAACACCGACAAACAGCAGTGTAAACAGAAGGTATTTGCGCTTTAAATAGGGAAACGTGATGGAAGAAAGGTCCAGCTTATTGACAATCAACCAGAGTCCAAAACCAAAAATGAGCAGTAATTTTAACAGCAAAAGCGCATTGCCATAATGGTTTGAGCCCACAACACCTGCTGAGCACATCGCACCTGGCACGATGCCTGAGAGAGCATTGAGCGATTGGATGAAAAAGAGGAATAAAATCACTTTACATGTAACAGTAAAATAAAGAATTGTATTGACCAGATAGTTCTTTTTCTCAAGCGCGTATTGTAACGGTGTGGTCGCGTTAAAATCCCAATGGCGCACAATACTTACAATGTTCACCTGCGAAATGGCCATTAACACAATGAGAACAAGCTCGATCAGTAAAAAAACGATGATCTCATTGGATAAAAAGATACTCATTCCACCAGCTCACCATCGCGCATATGCACGTATCTGTCGATGCACTCAAGGTCGTCAAACAAAATATCGTGTGTGGCGATGATGACCGTTTTATGAAGCGCTTTAAATTTTTTCAAAATCTCAATGAACATGAGTGAATTTTCTTTGTCCAAATTCGCCGTTGGCTCATCGGCTAAGATGATTTCAGGGTTCATGACAACAGCGCGTGCAATCGCACAACGTTGTCTCTCACCACCACTGAGACTGCCCACTTTTTGATCTTTTTTGTGTTCAATATTGGCAAGGCTCATCGCACGATTTATGCTCTCATGGATCGCCTCTTTACTCAAAGACGTCAACGACAAAGGGGCTAAAATGTTCTGATAAACGCTGAGACCTTCTAAAAGGTTGAACGACTGAAAGATAAAACCAATCTCTTTATGACGAAAGGCAGAGCTCATGATGTCAGGCAACTTAGCGATGTTCTGCTCATGAATCAAAATCTCCCCTTCGCTGGGTTTACTTAGCCCGCCGATGAGTGAAAGTAGCGTACTTTTACCACTGCCACTCACCCCTTTTAAGATGACGATTTGTCCATCGTCGATGCTTAAGTTGATATTTTTAAGTGCTGAAAAGGCGTTGGGTTTGCCCAGGTTATAGAGTTTATGCAGGTTTTTAATGACAATGTTACTCATGATTTCACCGCCTCACTCATGTCGCTGATGGCGATTTTCCATGCAGGTAAAATGACAAATGCCAAGAACGGAATCACGCCAAAAAGGAAGATCAAAAAGAGCAGATTCAGATCGACCACAGGGGTGAGCAAGACGCTGTTTTCAAGCTCGCTTCCAAGAAAAATATTGCGCAGATAAGGCGCATTGAAGACAAAAACATAAACATACGCCAGCGCCACACCCAAAAGATAAGCACTGATCGAAACCACGGCATTTTGAATGAATTTGAGCGCGATAATGTCTTTAATGCAAAAACCAAGACTGCGCAAAATCGCAATCTCTTTTTTCTTCTCACCATAAACCAACCCGACCTGATTTTTAAGCAGAATGAAAAACGAAACCATTGCAATCACGTAGAGAATCATAAAAATGCCCCCTTTGTAGTAGTACAAATGGCGCACGGCACCGATGGCATCGGCTTGCGAAGTGGCTTTGACACTGGGGTAAAGCTCGACAATTTTGAGTGCGATTTCGCTCACTTCATTTGGATTGGGAACGGTGACATAGAGCTTTGAGTACTCATCCATCTCCATGCCCAAAACAGCACGCGCCGTGTTGGGATTGAGATAAATCGCATCATTGGAGATAATGTTGGTGCCTTTGGGAGCAATTTTATCGATTTTGACGGCGATCATGCGCTCTTCGTTGAGAAAATGAAACACATCTTTATAGTAAAGCTCCGCCATCTCTTTTTGCACGCCCTGCCCGATGACCATCTCATCTTTAGCCAAATGAGCATCGCCAATGACGTGAAACCACACCCGTTTTTGCGCAAAATAATAGTACCCGTCCACAACGCCCTCGACGTTGCTCACTCCCGTGATCTGCGTAATATCATAGACATAACCATCGTGCATCTCATACGCACGCCCCGCTCTGGTGTTTTCGACCACAATCTGCGGATGTGATTTGATACTTTGAATCAGATCGTATTGCAGCGAATCAGAGATAAAGAGCACCGAACTTAAAATAAAGACAATAAAAGAGAAGATCAAAAAGCTAAAAAGATGATCATTGCGGTCTTTAAAGAGCAGTAAAATCGCATACTCTATAAAATTTTTACTGGGCATACACAAACCTTTGATACGCAGGTGTTGGAAAGCTCAAAGAAGCTTTGGTATCTTTTACATGTAAAGAGAGTACTTCAATCTCTTCGGCTTTTTGCTGACTTGGATAATGCAATGCATGCACCACCAACACCAGATAAATGATGGAGAAAGAGGCGGCAAGCATTGCTAAAAATTTCATAGGTTTTTGACCATCATTTCGGTAATTTCTTCAAAAGGAAGCACCTTTTGACCATCATGGTCATGTGCAAAACCAAGCGCTTCTTCTTGCGTGGCAAAAGGGATTAGTTCACTGCCCATTGGTCCATACACATTCGAGCCTTGGACGTAAAACGCTTTGGTGGCTTCGAGTTTTAAAAGCTTGTAATAATCACTCACAAAAAGCTTCTCCGCACTGATCTTTTGCGCAAAATAGTACTTCATCATATCTTTCACGCCATCAAAATAGTACGTTTTTTCACCCTCAATCATCGCAACCCATTGCGGGTATTTGGCAACAAACATGCCACACACGGGGCATTTGGCATCTTGAGGTACTTCGATTTTAGCACTTGACGCTAATTTGGAAGGTGTTGGTTTGGCAAAATCTTTGGGAAAATCCTCTGCCGCAACCGCATACGCTTGCTCAAAATTCATGATTTTACCGCCATTGTCTGTGGCAAACGTCTGTGCGTCTTTTTCGCTTCCAAAGGCGTAACTGCTCGTGCGCGTCATCGTACCTCGCACTTTACTCCCCACAACGTAAAACGCTTTTTTCACATCAATGAGCTCTAGCGTGATCGTATCGACCACTTTGGCATCTTCGGGGATTACCCCTTGGGTCGCTTCATAAAGGCAGTGAATGGAGCAATACTGATGGTTGGCGTGGGTGTGACTGGTTTTGTAAAACTTGACCAAATGCATCCCACAATTCGGACACGCGTATTTGTCATTTCCAGATTGGATAAGGGTTGCATTGACTTCAGGAACGGTTTGAAACATCTGCGCATAGGAAATATTGAGTAAAATAGATAAAATGAAAACCGCTCGTAACATCATCTGTTCTTCCTTACATGTAAACTTATTTTTTGGTTATTTTCTCTAAGAGTTGAGCATTTTCACAACCGACTTGAAGTCCTTTGTCACAGGTACCTTTAAAGAGCTCTTTGGCTTTTGCGTTATCCACGCTTACCCCTTTACCCTCTGCGTATAAAATACCAAGATTGTTACAGCTTTGATCGTAACCGCTCTTGCAGGCTTTTTCGTATAATTCACTTGATTTTTTATAATCTTGCGCAACCCCTTTTCCTGCTGCGTATAAAAGCCCTAGATTATCGCATCCTACCGCCACATTACCATCGCAGGTTTTTTGGTAGTATTCACTTGCTTTTTTATAATCTTGTGTCACCCCTTTTCCACCAGCATACAGGAAGCCTAGGTTATTGCATCCCATCAAATCTTCATTCTTACACGCTTTGGTGTACAGTTCTGCCGCTTTGGTATAGCTTTGTTTGACACCCGCGCCATTGGCATACAAGAGTCCTAAATTGGTACATCCTTCATTATCCGCACACGATTTTTCATACAGTTCGCTTGCTTTTGTGAAGTCTTGCTTCACACCATCCGTGCCACCTGCATATAAGAGCGCTAGGTTGTAACAAGCAGAAGCAAAGTTGCCATCGCACGCTTTTTCATACAGTTTAACCGCTTTTGTAAAATCTTTGGTGACATTGCCAGTACCTTCAGCATAAAGTACCGCAAGGTTATAACACCCTGAAGCTTTGCCTTCATTGCACGCTTTGTCGTAAATTTCAACCAATTTTTGATGATCACCACTCTCTTTGGCTTCTATACCTTCTTTGATAAAACCTGCCTGAGCCATCACGGCACACGCTATTAAGATCAGTAGCTCTTTTTTCATTTTTCTTCCTTTTTAATCCCTGCTGTATTTTCAATTTTTGACAAGATCATATCACGCATCCTTTACATGTAAAACTAAATGCCCTTAACATCTCTACCTTTATACGCTAACGCACAAAGACTAAGAAGCATGATCAACGTATAATAAACAAAACTTGGAACGTCAGGACTTTCACCCGTTGCGGCGTACGAGTGCATACCCGTCAGGTAAAAATTAACCCCAAAATAAGTCATAATGATGGACGTATAACCCAAAAGTGACGCAATGGAAAAGACATAGATGGAGTTCAGTTTTGGGATAAAACGAAGATGTACGATCATGGCATACACAATGATAGAGACAAATGCCCATGTCTCTTTAGGATCCCAACCCCAGTAACGTCCCCATGACTCATTTGCCCAAATTCCCCCAAAGAAGTTTCCAACCGTAAGCATGGAAAGCCCGATGATAAGGCTAATTTCATTGATTGCGGCGATATGCCTGATCTGCTCGTTAATGCGTAACGCATTTTTCTTATTTTTAAAGAGCATCAATACTAAAGCCATTAAACCAAGCAGTGCACCCATGCCCAAAAAGCCATAACTTGCCGTAATCACCGAGACATGAATCGTCAGCCAATACGATTTTAAAACAGGAACTAGATTGGTGATTTGAGGGTTGACAAAACTCATGTGTGCGACCAGCATCACGATGGCAGCGAGTATGGCAGCTGCTGAGAGGGAGAGAATGGATTTGCGAAAGACCATCACACCTGCAAAACTTGCTGACCAACCGATATAGACCATCGACTCATACGAGTCACTCCATGGGGCATGTCCTGAGATATACCACCTCAATGCCAACCCTAATGTATGCACGATAAATCCTGCCAAAAAGAGGTATAGAACACCTTTTTCAAGCTTTGGATAACTTTTACATGTAAAGATGGAAAAGACAGCCAACATGAATGCACCAATGCCAAGCACAAAGTAAAATCCAACAAGTTTTTGGAACAGCCCCATATGGTTATAAAGCACTTCAGCCTGTACGCGTGTATCGCTTGGCAACATATCGCCACTGGTACTGCGTTGATTTTCTTTGAGCTTCGCAAGTGCTATGTTGGCACTCTCCCAGTGGTTATTTGTCACACCGTCTTGAAGCGCTACAAAGTAGTCATTCAGCATGCTTTTAACGTCACTACTAATCATCGGATGGTCAAAGGCGTCATTCGGAGCGATCCATTTATGCGCAGGATCATTGGGAATCGGAATAAATTTAAAAAAGACACCTTTTAACGTAAGGTAAGCGACATTGAGTTTTTCATCAAATTTAATGACATCGGTATCAAAGGTATCCCGTCTTTTTTGCGTTTTTTGATTGGCACTTGCCACCTGTTTTGCCAGTTTATAGTAGCCTTCTGCATCAAACATAGAAGCAAAACTTACATACTCTGTTTCAGGGGGTAGATTGAGCGCTTTTTTAATGTTAGCGTTGGAGAGTTTGATGATAGGAAGCTCTTGCCAAAGAACGGCGTTGGAGCTCATCCCTAAGATCACCTGCTCAGGGCTGAGTCCAAAAAGAGAGCTTTTGCCCGCTATTTTATTGACAATTTCAACCGCTTCGGTGCTAATAGGCTTAATGCGTCCCATATAATCTTGCACCAATAAAGCACTAAACGCTCCATTGGCATGATCACGTGAGTTTTTGCGAAACTGCTCAAGCGAATCGGCGGTATCTGCTTTTAAAAAAGTAGATGAACAAAGAAGTAGCGGTAAGAAAAGGGTCAAAGCGCTTTTTTGAAGGAAAGAGCGCAATTTTAAAAATCGGCTTCCTTTGGTAAAAAAGTTACCGATAAATCCTACGCAAAGCAGTAAATACCCAAAATACGTTGGCCATTTGCCAGGGTCTTTATTGACTTCCAAAATCGTTCCTTTTTCATCGGTATCGTAGGAAGATTGAAAAAAGGTATACCCTTTATAGTGCAAAGGATGATTCATAAAAATGCGGTAAGGCAAGGTGCGCTCTTCTGCTTTATCGTGCACTTCAATCTCGCTGGCATACGAAGAGGGACTTTGTGAGCCAGCATATCGCTCTAGTTGAAAATTAACCAATTTAAGGGCAAAAGGAAGTTCGACCACTTTTGAACCCCAAGCGAGCGCTATTTCAACATTATCAAAATGAAGCAGTGTTGGAGGTTCTATCCACCCTGCTCCACCTTCTATCTTGGCTGTTTTTGTTTTATTATCATAGGTGACTTCCACCATCAGCGTACCAAGTTCCCCTTTGGAGCCTGCATGATAGCTTTTGTAGTTTACATGTAAAGGTTTCCCATCGATTATTTCACGATAGGAAAAGCTATTATTGCCCATTTGCGCTAAGGCTAGCGGATATTCAAAGGATTCTTTCTCTGTTTTAATTTGTAAGTAGGCTTTAACACTGAGCATCTCATTTTCACTGAGTCCCTCTCTGATGTGAATAATGCCCTCATATCCCGTATAACGCGTCAATCCTGCACCAATGAGAATGGCAACAAATGCAAGATGCAAGATAAAAGCACCCAGCTTTTTCCACATTTTATTTTTGTAGATAATCCCTATAAGGGCAAGCGTCAACAAAAGCATCACGGCTTCATACCATGAAGCATCATAGACTAATATTTTGGCGGTTTGGGTGTCGTAAACACTCTCAATAAACGTCGCAACACCCGCACCCAAACCTAAGAGAAATAACATGAAGAGGATAAACTTATACGAAAAAAAGAGTTTTCCTAAAATGCTGATGAACTTCATGCTAAACCTTTAAAATCAAATTGATACATCTTACACGCCAAACGTTTGTCCTGCGTAAATAATAAACATTCTAAGGCACAAAACACCTAAAACACTTGCCAACCCAGAAAGGTAAAACGCCATGTGTGTCGAAGCAATTTTTTTGCCTAAAACAAAGTTGAGAACAAGAGGAAGTCCAAAACCAACTCCCATGACACCGACCCAAAACAACGTTGCATAGATACCACTTTTAAAGGCAACCGTGGTCGTTTGTTGAAACTCATTGCCCACCAATAAAGAGACAAATAACATCGCAATCAACATAATCTCAACTGCCATAATAGGCCATTCAATCGTATGGAGTGTTTTAAGATCAGAGGAGTGCGTATCTTCTTTGAATAGATACGAAGCTACCATACTCGCTGACGCCGTTCCAGCAGAAAGTCCAGAAACCACAAAAAGGGCTGGTAAAATCGCTGTATTTAAGATAGGAAAGCGTACCAAAACTGAAATTAAAAAACCGGTATAAGCACAAATAACGACTGCAAAAATGACGCTTAACACTTCAATGAAAGGGCGAAATCGCGTCAATACAGCCATAATCATCGCAAAATAGCTTACCAGTTGGCTCTTCTTTGCCAGCACCACTGAAATTTCTTTCTCAAACATATAAAGACACATAATGAGTGTTAAGGGAATATAGATCGAAATCGCCATAACACCAATGGACATGACCGATGTGAAATTATAATGAATCAAAATTTTCCAAAAATAGAGTGGTTTTTCAAGATCACCCACCAAAAAGACCATACCAAACGCAATCGTCACAAAGGAGACTAAAGAAGCCGCTTTGAGCAGTGGCGTATCTTCATGTTGTTTTTTATAGAAACGTACCAACAAAGCAACGATCAATGCACCCCCTGAGATACCCGCAAGGAGAAGATACACCGCGATGGGCCATCCCCACTCAACGCCATGTGAAAATCCATGTGTAAAATTAATAGCTCCATTCATATCACACCCCCACCTTTACAACAGGTATGTATCGCAAGCTCGGTTTTGTTCCATACGTCGGCTTCATACGTACCGAATCTTTAACCTGTAAAATTTGGTTGATGTACGCATTTTCATCGTTTAAATCACCAAATACCAGTGCTTTATATTTACAAGCTTCCACACAGCCCGGTGCTTGCCCTTTTGCCAAATTGGTATTGAGGCAGAAATTACAATTCTCCGCTGCTTTTGTTTTTTCATTGATAAAACGAACATCATACGGACACGCTACAATGCAGTATTTACAGGCAATACAATCATCTGGATTCATCGTCACAATGCCTGTTTTGCTATCTCTGTGACATGCTTTACTAGGACACACTGCAACACAGGGCGCATCTTCACACTGCTGACACGAAACACGTACATAGCGTTTTTCCATCGGTGTTGCTGGATCTGTTTTATTTTCAACGTAAAGCCTTACTTGACCTTCAGGTACTGTCAAACGAACTGCTAAACTGGTCAGTAGAAAATGTAATTTGAGAGTTGCATTTTGATTTAAAACCTTAAAGAACCAAGTTAAATTGGTTAAACTCCATTTTCAATTTTTTGGAAAGGAGTTGAATGTTAAAAAAAGGTGAAATTAAAATGATAAAGAAGTTTTTAGCTGAAGGGTTTAGTAAAAGTGCCATTGCTAGAAAGTTAGGTATTTCAAGAGAAACTGTAAGGCGCTATGCCAATCTTCCAGATGATTATATTCCCCATATCAATAGACCTCCTGTGATTAACAGTGTTGATCCTTATTTGCCACATATCGCCAAGATGTTAGAGACGGCAGAGCAGCAGAAAAGTGAAATACCCTTAACCGTCATTTATGAAGAGATTAAGAAGCTTGGATATGATGGAAGTCTAAGGTGGCTTCAACAAGTCATACTAAGATATGAGCTTAGAGCTCGAGCCAAATTAGATGAGCCTATTATACGCTTTGAAACCAAACCAGCCCAGCAGATGCAAGTTGACTGGGTAGAGTTTCCCAAGGATAATTTATCCGCCTTTGTAGCGACGATGGGTTACTCTAGAGCATCTTATGTGGAATACGTTAATAATGAGAAGATTGAGACCTTGATAGGGTGCCATATGAACGCTTTTGCCTACTTTGGTGGTGTTCCAAAAGAGTGTTTATATGACAATATGAAAACTGTCATATTGTCACGAAATGACTATGGTAAAGGTGATCATAGATTCAATCCCTTGTTTGCTGACTTTGCCAAACACTGTGGATTTAGTATCAAAGTATGCAAACCCTATCGCGCTAAAACCAAAGGAAAAGTTGAGAGATTTAACCATTATCTGCGGTATAACTTTCATAATGGATTACGAGTGAGACTCTCTATGAAACATTACACATTAACGCTTGATAATGCAAATGCGGAAGTTCTAAAATGGTTGGACAATACCGCCAATAAACGCATCCACCAAACGACATTACAGATGCCATTTGAGTTGTTAGCACAGGAGCAGTTACAGCTACTTCCTGTGCCTAAAGCCTATCAAGGAATCCACCCTAAAGCTTTGATTGAAAGTGTAGCTAAAAAATATTCCCCAATCAATTCTCACAAAGACTTGGAAATTATATATCCCCAATAGAGACATTCAATGTTACGATGAGTTTATACCCATGGTTGCAAACATCATCCTTCCTGTTGGATTTTATGGTGGTGCATTATGGAGTTAGATACCTCTATCGATGAGTTATGTAAAGAACTCAAGCTCTCTATCATAGGCGAAAAATATCATGATATTGCCAGTATGGCAGCTAAAGAGAATTGGCAATATACACAGTTCTTGGAGGAGGTATTACGAGTGGAAGTAGATAATAGACTAGGAAGGTCTAAAAATATGTTGACCAAACTCGCAGGATTCCCAGTTATTAAGACATTAGAGCAGTTTGATTACACTTTCTCCGTTGGCGTGAACCGTAAACAGATTGAAGAACTCTCAAGCCTAATATTTGTTAAAAAGTATGAGAACATCATCCTCTTAGGTGAAAGTGGTGTGGGTAAAACACATCTTGCTATTGCGCTAGCACTCAAAGCGGTGCAACATCGCTATAAAGTAAGATTTACCACCATAAGTGAGCTTTTAAGTAATGCAAATAGAGCCAAAAAAGAGAAAAAATATGATAGCTTCTTGAAATCTATCGCCTCTCCATCGGTACTTGTCATTGATGAGATTGGATATTTCAATATGAGCAAAGAAGAAGCCAATCACTTTTTTCAAATTATTTCTAAACGCTATGAAAAAAGCTCTACCATTTTTACTTCAAATCTTGTATTTAGTAAATGGGTTCAAGTCTTTGCAGGAGATAAAATCGTTACAACCGCTATATTAGATCGAGTGTTACATCACTCACATATCATCAATATTCAAGGAGATAGCTACCGACTTAAAGAGAAAGAAACAAACAGGAGTTTTACACTCAGAAATCTATAAGTTTGAAGCTAAATCTTCAAACATAGAAGGTCAAAATCAAGAGGTGGTTTAAGTTTCAATTCGCAACTTTTTTACACTATAAACTGACCAGTTCTGCGCTTCGCTTGACACATATGACAAATAGATAATACTCGGATTGTGTGGAGCCTCATTATTGAGGTCTAAATGTCTAATAAAAAAAGTCTTGTCTCAACTTCAAATGAGATACTGGTGTCTAAAAAATGTTTCCCTTTCAAAGGGCTATGATTTTAAAACGATAAGCGGTGTCGATACACTGTATTGTTATTATCCAAGCAATGAAGCATATCGTGGTTTCTTTGAATCACTAGAAAAAGAGATAGTATCTGCTAAAGAGCTAAACGGTGGCTTTATCCCCAAAGATACACTTCGCATCTCTATAGGCGATAAAGAGTTTTTCTTTAATGGCATGAGTAAAGGTTTTTACTTCTTTATTGATACCTCTCGTTGGGTTCGTATTGGATTAAAGCATCCCTCTAAAAATACCAATCTTTTAGATATTCAAGTGCAATGTGAAGCAACAGGCATCTACTTATTAGGGCTTGTAGGTTTAATACAGCATATTGAAGCCCTCCTCTTTCCTATAGCAATTATTCAATCTGAATTAACGCGTATTGATGGCAATATTTTTGTGCAGTTTGATCTAAGCTCTGTCATTGAAAAAGACTTTATTGTCAGTAAAAAGCGCAAACATAGACGAGAAGATGGCGGACGAAGAGGCTATCAATCGCTCAAAATCGGTGACAATCCTTTTTTAGCACGTTTTTACGATAAAAGAATAGAGCTAGTTGGTAAAGAAAAACGCTCGTTAATGGAGACGTATTTTTTGTTTCATGGCTTTGACCTTAATAAACCCATTTGGAACTTTGAGTTTGAATGGCATCGTGATTTTTTCAAACGCTATGGCATTAGAACCGTAGAAGATGGGCTTAAAAAAGTAGAGACACTCTTTCATCATTCTATGAAAATCATCCGCTTTGTGGATAAAACAACCCTCTCTCAAAAAGACTTAGAAGCAAATCGTTTACATCGTGCTAAGACACATCCTTTATGGGAGTATATCGACCAATCTTATACCTTTAATGCCATTCCTCAATCATACGAAGCATTGGAAAAGATTATCCCTAAAAAGAGCGTTTATGATTCTAAAGTCTTTATGACTGAATTTGAAAGTCTCCTTAATAAAGGTGTCGAAAATGATGTCTATTTATCGCAAGAGGATGTGAAAGAGATATTAAAACGAAGTGGTCTTTGGCTTACTGAACGCACTAAAAAACTCTTAAAACCTTTTAAGCCTCTTCCTTTGATTGTAGATGGAGTGAATTATGTTCTTTCTCGTAATCGTACACCCATTAAAACCCTCCCCTCTAATTTATCACCCATAAGCACTCATGAGTTAAAACAATTTGAATCAGCGCTTTTGAGAGCTTTACACAGTGAGCTAGCAGAAAAAGATTGGGATATTTCGTTGATTATGAAGAACCTCAAAACTATCGAATCAGAGATTAAAAATCGTAAGTATGAGCAAAGTGAGCTTGAACTATGGCAAGCGTAGAACTTATCACTAAAGAGGATTTAGAGGAGTTAAAAGCACTCATTATGGGCTATGCAAAACCCTTAATGACCGTTGAAGAGGTGGCAAGTTATTTGCGCCTCTCCCCACATACCATAAGGCATAAAATTGCCGATCAAACTTTTATTCTTGGAGTTCATTATTCAGATAAAGCAGGTAAAATACTATTTGCAAAAGAGAAACTGGATACTTGGCTTTGGGAAACAACTCAGGAGTCAAACAATGTCAGTATTCAAAAAAAACAATCGGGTGTGGATAGATTTGTTCGCCAATGGAGCGAGAATCAGAAAGTCTACAGGTCTGGAGTGGACAGCGTCCAATGTCAAAAAGGTCGAAAAAGAGCTGATACCACAGCTTAGAATGGGCGTTATGACAGGAACGTTATCCCTTCAAAAAGAGCGCATTAAAACGGTGCGCTACTATGCTGAGTCATTTATCGTATCTAAGCGACAAACTACTGTTGCAAAGACACATAAACGTTACGAGTCAATTATTGAGAATGGAATTTTACCTTTGTTGGGCGATACACCTATTAAGGATTTAAGAATTTCACATATTGATAAATGGCGTAGTGATCTTTTACAACGTTTTACTGCCAAAACGGTTAAAGAGTATCAAATTGTCTTTAGAGGTATTTTTCAAAAAGCACTTCAAGATGAAGAAGTGAATAAAAATCCCTTTGATGCGTTGGACTCTTTAAAAGTGAAAAAGCCCAATGTGGTACCTTTTATGCCTCATGAGGTCAAACTCATTTTAGATACAGCGCACGGATGGTTTAAAAACTATCTAGCACTTGGATTTATGACGGGTATGCGTGTAGGTGAGATTGTGGCTTTAAAGTGGGAAAATGTCAATCTTGAGACACGAGAAATCTATGTATGTGCATCAAGGTCAATGGGTGTCGAAGGAACTACAAAAACACAAAGTAGTATTCGGTACATCCCGATCATTGATACATTAGCTCCTTTTATTGAGAGTCAAAAAGAGTTCAGTGGTGACAAAGAATATGTATTTGTAAATCACTTTGGACGACCTTTTTATGATTACAAGACTATAGGTTCTAATCAGTGGGTAGATATTCTCAAAAAATGTGGACTTACTCATCGAAGAATGTATGAAATGCGCCATACGTGTGCAACGAATCTTCTTATGAGCGGTCAATACAGTGTCAATGAGATTGCATCCGTTTTAGGGCATACGACACCACAAATGTTGTTTGAACGTTATACAAGAAGCATATCAGCAGAGCGAAAACCGTTTAATAAGACAATAGATATATACAGTGTGAATGAAAACAAGGACACCATAATGGCACTGTGAAGTTTTAAAGTCTTTGGAAGTCCGTAATATCGGGGTTTTAGTGGTGTCAAGAGAGGGACTCGAACCCTCGACCTCCGGCTTATGAGACCAGCGCTCTAACCAGCTGAGCTACCTTGACATGGTTAAAAGAGGTTGGCATTATATAGTCATCAAACTTATACTTTGGTTAATTATAGCCCCATTCTAAGAACATGCAAAAAATTAAAAAACATTGAGTATATAGGACTAAACGTTAAGCTCTTTTTTCTTGACTTTTTTACTATATTTGTGTAAAATTTTGTCACTCAAAACAAACGAGTGCTAAAAATTTTAGTTAAAAGGACATACAAATGACTTTCAAACCATTAGGAAAAAGAGTGCTTCTTGAAAGAATCGAAGAAGCAACTACCACTGCTTCTGGTATTATCATCCCTGACAATGCTAAGGAAAAACCTCTAAGCGGTATTGTTAGAGCGATAAGTCCAAAAGTTGCAGAGAAAGGTCTTGTTTCAGTTGGTGATAAAGTAGTATTTGCTAAATATGCTGGTACTGAGCTTACCATAGATGGTAAAACATACCTTGTAATGAACATTGACGACCTTTTAGGCGTTTTATAATCAATCACTAGACAAAGGAAATAAACATGGCAAAAGATATTCTATTTTCAGATACTGCACGTAATGCACTCTATGAAGGTGTTAAAAAACTTAATGATGCTGTAAAAGTTACAATGGGACCACGTGGTCGCAATGTTCTCATTCAAAAAAGCTTTGGCGCTCCTAGCATCACCAAAGATGGTGTTTCTGTGGCAAAAGAAGTTGAGCTTAAAGATACGATTGAAAATATGGGCGCACAACTGGTCAAAGAAGTTGCTTCTAAAACGGCTGATCAAGCAGGTGATGGTACAACGACTGCAACGGTTTTAGCACATGCTATTTTTAAAGAAGGTCTTAGAAATATCACTGCAGGTGCAAACCCAGTTGAAGTCAAACGTGGTATGGACAAAGCGGCTGAAGCGATCATCGCTGAGCTTAAAAAAATGGCAAAAGCTGTTAAAGACAAAAAAGAGATCGCACAAGTTGCAACGATTTCTGCCAACTCTGACACAGTTATCGGTGAATTGATCGCTGAAGCTATGGAAAAAGTGGGCAAAGACGGCGTTATAACCGTTGAAGAAGCCAAAGGTATCCAAGACGAGTTAGACGTTGTTGAGGGTATGCAGTTTGACCGTGGTTACCTCTCTCCTTATTTTGTTACCAACCCAGAGAAAATGCAAACCGTTTTAGAGCATCCATTTATTTTATTGTTTGACAAAAAAGTTTCTAACCTTAAAGACCTTCTCCCAGTCCTTGAGCAAGTTCAAAAAACAGGTAAACCACTTCTGATCATCGCTGAAGACATTGACGGTGAAGCGTTGGCTACCCTTGTTGTTAACAAACTTAGAGGTGTTTTAAATATTGCTGCGGTTAAAGCTCCAGGTTTTGGCGATAGAAGAAAAGCAATGCTTGAAGACATCGCGATTATCAGTGGTGGTGAAGTGATCAGTGAAGAGCTAGGACGCACACTTGAAGCAGCAACATTGGCAGATCTTGGTCAAGCAGCGCGCATTGTGATCGATAAAGACAATACAACCATCGTGAATGGCAATGGCGAAAAAGCAAGAATTGATGCTCGTGTTGGACAAATTAAAGCACAAATCGCTGAGACAAGCAGTGATTATGATAAAGAAAAACTTCAAGAGCGTTTAGCGAAACTCAGTGGTGGTGTTGCGGTCATTAAAGTGGGCGCTTCAACGGAGACTGAGATGAAAGAGAAAAAAGACCGTGTCGATGATGCACTCTCAGCAACCAAAGCAGCGGTTGAAGAAGGTATCGTCGTGGGTGGTGGTTCTGCATTCTTACTTGCAAACGCCAAAATCAAACTGAACCTCAGTGGTGATGAAGCCATCGGCGCTGACATCGTTACACGTGCTCTTAAAGCACCTTTGAAACAAATTGCTGAAAATGCAGGCTTTGATGCCGGAGTTGTGGCAAATAACGTTCTTGTCAGCAACAAAGCAAACTATGGCTTCAATGCTGCAACGGGTGAGTATGTGGATATGTTTGAAGCAGGTATCGTTGATCCTGTTAAAGTTTCACGTATTGCGCTTCAAAATGCCGTTTCAGTTGCAAGCTTACTGTTGACAACAGAAGCTACGATTACCAATGCGAAAGAGGACAAAGCTCCTGCAATGCCAGATATGAGTGGCATGGGCGGAATGGGAGGCATGGGCGGAATGATGTAATTCATTCCCTCCTGCTTTACATGTAAAGTCATTTCGGTGGCTTTACGCTTTATCATACCATGAAAAAATTCACTTTCTTCCTCATCATTTTATCTCATTCCCTTTTCGCAGCAGATTCGCTTATGGATGCTCTCTTAGATGGCAATCTTACCCATAAAATTAGTTCTAATTACAAAGAAGGTGATGAAGAGGAAGAGACACCCTTTTCGAGCACCAAAACACAAAAAATTCTTTTTCATTATCAAACAGCTCCGCTCGGGGGATTGAAATTGGAAGTTGCTACCCAATCCTTTGCCACAGAAACACATCAAACCAGTACCGACAATACGATCTACTACACAGAAGCTCTTTACCATGGAAATACCGAAGATATTGGGTATAAACTGAGTGCTAACTATTATGCTGACACCTACCGTCAAAGTTTGATGCAAGGTGGTTTTGAAACAACCAACGCATTTGGAACCAAAGCGCAAATGAATTATGAGAATTTTGGTAGCTATATCGCTTACTCAAAAGTGTTGAGTGGTGCTCGCGGTGCCAACGGTGACCTAGAGGGAAAAGACCACCTTTTGCCAACCTCTTCAGTGCTCAGCTCCAACAATTACACACCCAATACTGCCGCCTATGCTGTTGATGTCAACTATTCGCCTCGAAAAGACATTACGCTAGGTTCTCGCTATGTTATCGCCAATGAGGTGCAAACAAATCTTTCCTACACGGGTGTTTACAGCAACTTTCAACTTAATGAAATTGCCAAAGGACTCAACCTTGGTTTGTCGTACGATAAAACAGGGATTGATAAACAAAGTGACCAGTTTAGTATTAACATTAAAAGTAAGTTTTAGTGTCCACGCCCCAATAGTTCTGATGCTTCCATCACGACCATAAATGCCTCGTTATCCACTTTTTGAATCAATTCTTTAAGCGTTGGAATTTTACGATTTTCCACCACCAAAAAGATCATACGTTTATTTTCATGCGCATAGATACCATCACCTTCCACAATGGTGCCATTTTTGCCTAAATGCAGTACGATCTCAGCGCAGAGCTTTTCGATTTTTGTGGAGACGATATGAACTACTTTTTTAGAAGGGCCACGCGTTAAAAACATGTCGATACTTTTAGCACTAATATAAATACTCACCATACTCCAAAGGGCTAGGTCTATATTTTGGGAGATCAATGCAATAGAGAGAATAATCAGCATATCGATAAAAAACATCACCGATGAGGCTTTGATACTCGTTTTGGATGCCACAATTTTAGCAATGATAGTCGACCCTCCTGCTGAAGCATGGCCGCTTAAAATAAATCCTAAGCCAATACCTACCGCAATACCACCAAAGATAGCCGCCAAAATCACATCATGGCTGAGAGCACTTACATGTAAATACTCTACCATGAAGTCAATACACAAAGAGGTAAACCCAATGGCAATGATACTTCGAACCGTAAAGTGTTTGCCAAAATATTTGGTGCCTAAGAACAACAGTGGTACGTTAATCGCCACCATCAACACACCTACTGGGAGTTGAAAAATATAGTGTCCCAAAAGCGCCATACCCGATGTTCCACCCGTTACTAACGCATTGGGAATAAATAAAGAGACCACGCCAAAGCTCAAAAAAAGTGAGCCTAAAAAGATATAACTGTAATTTTTAAATTCTGATTTCACAAAAACTGCCTTACATGTAAAAAGTGGCGGTATTCTAGCGTTCGCAGGCTTCAAGAACAATAGTGTCGATTTGAGGAAGCGAAGTAAAAAACTCATTTAAAGGGGTACATCGCTCATCAAAGCAGAGTTCATACTCTTTGGTAAAAGGTGAATGGGCAAGTCTAAGTTCTTTTTGGGGTGGGACATGAGGCGTGTAGTGCCAAGCACCTTCTTTGAAAATAGAATCTAGCGGTGGTTCCATCCCTGCCCCACTTCCACGTATGCTTGCAGAGAGTACATGTAAAGAGTTTCCTTCTATTCTCCACTGCTCTTCCCAACGAATCTTCTCAACGGAATGCATCCATGCAAGGGTAAAAGAATTCAGAAACAGTGTCACCGTAACTGCTCCTGAACTCATACATAAAGCCATCATCGTTTACGATTTTTCCACCAATTCCATGCAATAAATAGGAATCCTAACGCAAATCCAGCTTCATCCGTTGCAGGGAGTGCCGCTACCAAGAGCGCCGCCGTACATGCGGCTATCACACGCTCATACACATGCAGAGGTGACCACAGATACCCAATCGCCGCGCAACCCCAGAGATAAATCGCCAGCAAAGCTTTGATAACAATATACACCACAGCCATAATCGTTGGATCACCTTGAAGCATTAAAGCAGGATCATACACCGCCATAAACGGCACAACAAACCCTGCAATGGCTATTTGTGTTGCTTTAAAGCCAATTTTCATAGCAGAAGCTTTCGCAATGGAAGCAGCGGCAAAAGCGGCAAGGGCGACGGGAGGGGTAAGGTCTGCCATAATACCAAAGTAAAAGACAAACATATGACTGACGATAAGAGGAACACCCAGTTTTAAAAGTGCGGGTGCCGCGATAGAACTGGTGATAATGTAGTTAGGAATGGTTGGAATGCCCATACCTAGGATCAAACACGCCACCATCGTTAAAAGCAATGAAAGAAAGAGGCTTTTTTCTCCAATTTCAAGAATAAACCCTGCAAAGTTTGATGCAGCACCCGTAAGGGTTAAAACACCGATGATGACACCGACAATTGCACAAGCGATTCCCACGCCCAATGCTTGTTTTGCACCATCAACCAGCGCCGTTTTCATGGTACGAAGCGTATCACGCCCCCCTTGAACCACAAAGTTAAGGACAACCAAAAGAGCAATCACCCCTAAAACTGGAACAATGCCCCATTGTAAAAAGGTTGATGCTCCAAAGGCAATGGCGATCCAAAAGACATAACGCAATGCAACTTGAGAAATGCGTGCGGCAAGAGCCGCTCCTAAGATTAACACCGAAGTGAGTGTCAAGCCCATCATACCTGCAAACATAGGTGTAAAACCATGAAAAAGCATGTAAACCAATGCTGCCAAAGGTAGCGCTAAATACCAGCTTGCTTTGAGTTCTTTCCAAGGATTTGGGCATTGATCGGCAGGAATTCCTAAAAGCTTTAAACGTCCTGCTTCAAGATGGACCATCCAAAAAGCGGTAAAGTAATACAACATAGCAGGAATAATCGCCGCCATAACAATGTCCGAATATGCTACATTCAACGTCTCTGCCATAATAAAGGCAACTGCACCCATAACCGGAGGCATAATCTGTCCACCCATGGAGGAAGTCGCTTCAACCGCACCCGAAAAAACGGAGCTATATCCAAAGCGCTTCATCAATGGAATCGTAAATTGCCCTACGGTTAAGACGTTGGCAACACCTGAGCCTGAAATGGTTCCCATAAGTCCAGAAGAGATAACGGCAACCTTAGCAGGTCCACCTTGTGCGCGACCTACGAGTCCAAGAGCAAGCGCATTAAAAAGACGAATCATGCCCGCATTTTCCAAAAACGTGCCAAAAAGAATGAACAAAAAGATATAGGTAGCAGAAACCAATGTAGGTGTCCCTAAAATGCCATCGCTTCCAAGGTAGAGTTGACTCACAATTTGATCAAAACCAAATCCACGGTGTGCAATGGAAAGAGGCAAATACTGCCCAAAAAATCCATATGCCAAAAAGAGTCCACATACCAGCGTTAAAGCAAACCCCACTACACGGCGTGCCGCTTCAAATACCAACAGTGAAGCGAGTGTTGCAACGACGAGATCGGCGGTTGTCGGATCGCCTGAACGCTCAATGAGGTCTGCTTCAAAAACCAAATGGTAAAAACCAAGCGCAAAGCCAAGAAGTGCGAGTAAAAGGTCATACCAAGGGATACTTTTCTGTGTACGTCCCTTTGAGGTAGCGGGATAAAGCATAAAGATAAGAAACATCAAAAAGCTTACATGTAAAGCTCTAATAATCAAACTCGAAAACGGATGAAATGCTGCAACAGATATCTGATAGGCAGAAAATGCGAGCGCACCAAACATCACTAGCCGTGACGCCCAGCCTATAAGTTGGCGTTGGTGACCGTGCTCTTCAAAATCGGAAGTATCTTCGTGAACTTCTTCGGTTACTAAGGCAGACATACTGATTCCTTCAACAATTTTTATTTAATAATTCCCATCTCTTTGTAGTATTTCTCAGCACCAGGATGCAAAGGTGCCGGAGGATTTTTAGCCGCATTCGCAAGACTAATTCCTTTAGCTGCGGCATGTGCTGCTACCATCTGGTCTAAGTTTTCAAACATTGTTTTTGTCATGGTATAAACCGTTTTTTCAGATACCCCTGAATGAGTTACAAGGAAATTTTGAACAGAAATAGTTTGAACATCGCTTGTTTGGCCTTCATAGGTATTGGCGGGAATAATGCCTACTTGATACGCAGGATCGTCAATTTTTTTTACGATCTCTTCAGGAATACTCAAAAAGACGACTTTTTGTGAAGTTGCAAGATCACGAAGGGCTGCAACACCCGCACCTGATGAGAGTAAAGTGACATCCAGTTGTCTGTTTTTCATAAGTTCTACAGACTCAGCATAGGAGAGGTACTCAACTTTAGAAAAATCTTCGTATTTAATCCCTGCAGCTTCTAAAATCTTTTTAGAATTTAATGCGGTGCCTGATTTTGGTGCACCCACAGAGATACGTTTTCCTTTAATATCTGCAAACGATTTAATACCCGAATCGGCTGCTGCAACAAAATGAATGTAGTTAGGATATAAAGCACTAATAGTACGAAGTTTAGAAAGGGGAGCTTTAAAACCAGCATCAACATCACCTTTGTACGCATCCGAAAAAGAGTCGCCTAAAGAGATCGCAACTTCACCGCGCCCTGCTTGAAGGAGATTGAGGTTTTCAACACTGGCTTTTGTCGCTTGAACCGCTGTTTTAGAATCGGGAATTGCTTTAGCATACATTTGAGAAAGCGCAACACCGAGGGGATAGTAAATACCGCTTGTTCCACCCGTCAAAACGTTGATAAACTCTGCCCCATAGAGAGATGCCCCAAGACACACCGCTGCCGCACTTACCAAAAGTGATCTTCTCATTGATGACTCCTTATGAAATTTTAATATTACAAAAATGAGTTATTAAGCCCTATTTGTCTTATCCTAACGATAGGAGCTTAATAAACTTCTTATAATTTTACGTTAATGCAAATTTCCTTGGAGAATCTAACAAAAATACCCGTTTAGTATATGTAAAATGCTTCGTATAGAAACATTTTAATAGCCAAGCACTTCATCCACTAAAATAATCGTGGTACGACCTTCATCATCACCATTGATATACGTGAATTTTTTACCAATATTATTGATGTTATAGCGAGGTTCTTTTCCCATGCTAATGGCAAGATTATTGATACGTTCAATATTCTTAGGACTTGCCACATCATGAATACGCTTAAAGCCCTCTTCCACATTTTCAACCAGTTTATTGACTCCTGCGATAATTAACACCTTTTTAGGTCCAAAAATCTGTGCTGCGACTCGGTTTCCACTGCCATCGGCATTGACAAGCTCACCGTTTTTAGTCAGTGCGTTTGTACTCGTAATATACAAGTCAGCCAGTATTCCTTTGTGTCTACGATTGCTATTCTCTTCCATACTAATTCCAGATTCGTACTGATTAAAAAGTGTAATATCCTTACGAGAAGTAACATGATCGTACAAACCTACCTCTTTCACTGTCGTTGATCCACCCAAACCTATACTCATATGCGGTTTAATGAAACTCATCGCAACACTAAGTGCTTCCTCTTTTGTGGGAACACAAATGAGTTCAAACCCATGTTTCTTGTAAATTTTTTTGAGATTTTCCATTCTACTATCCTTTGAATGCATGAAGTGCTGAAGCATTATAGAAAAAACTCTTATTTTAAACAAGGGTTAAACAAGCTATAATAATGCACTATTTAGAATATCATACAAGGAATTGACCCCTATGGGAAGAGCGTTTGAATACCGAAAAGCAGCGAAAATGAAACGATGGGGAAATATGTCACGCGTATTTCCAAGACTGGGCCGTACGATCATGATGGCGGCTAAAGAAGGCGGTGGAGACCCTGAGAGTAATGCAAAACTCCGCACGGCTATCCTCAATGCTAAAGCGGAAAATATGCCTAAAGACAACATCGATGCCGCGATTAAACGAGCGCTTGGCAAAGATGCACAGACCCTGAATGAAGTTACGTTTGAAGGCAAAGGACCGCATGGTTCACTCTTTTTTGTCGAGTGTGCAACGGACAACAATACTCGCTCAGTCGCTAACATCAAAAGTGCCTTTAAAAAAGCGGGCGGTGAGATGCTTAATAATGGCTCATTGGAGTTTATGTTCTCTCGTAAGGCTGTTTTTGAGTTTGCTAAGACTGCAAATATGGACATTGAAGAATTAGAACTTGAACTGATTGATGCAGGTCTTGAAGAGATTGAGGAAGAAGATGGCGTGGTACTGGTTTATGCTGACTACACCAATTTTGGAACACTTTCTGCCGCATTTGATCGTCTTGGAATTAGCTTAACCAAAGCAAACCTAGAGCGCATTGCAAACACACCTATCACTTTTACGGAAGAACAAATGGTTGATGTCGAAAAAATCATCGAAAAAATCGAAGATGATGACGACGTACAAGCCGTTTATACCAACATCGGATAACCTTTCCAAGGGCTTTACATGTAAAGCCCTACTCCTCCATATTTTTAAAAAAATCACAAATATCGACTTCCAATACATTAGCAATTTTACATAAGTGCTCAACATTAAATTTTTTATGCTGGATACCAAGCTCCGCCTTGGCATAAAATGCTGCTGAAGAATGTCCAATCGCCAAAGCCATCTCAAGCTGACTTTTACCTCTTTTTTTCTCTCAATAGCTTTACATTATGGCGTATTTGAGCATGAATTGCTTCAGCATCATATGAATTCATGACCTTCTTGCTCTTTCTAAACAGTTCCTGACATAGGTAGACTTTTTTATGAGTTTACTTTGATAACTCTTTTGCATCAATGTCCCATGGGACATTGATGTATTTTATATATTGGCTTACAATACACGTAGTATTAATTTTTAATCAATTCTTATTCTATCATTGTTTCGTTATTTTGTATTTTCAGGAAGAATAAATGCAAATCGAAATTTTAGCAGTTTTATTATTATTAGGTTTATTATTTTTTTATTAGCAATGATGCAGGGATTTTAGTGTGAAACGTATTGATAAGAGGTCATTATATCCATTTAGTATATTTTTTAAATTCACTCTTCGCGAAACAATACATTAGTCTAAAAATTAAAAAAACTCACAAAGTCCTTAATACTTACACTAAAAATTAAAATACACTAATTCAAAAGGAGTCAATTGTGAGCATATCAAAACAGTTGATGGCAATATTAGCTATTGCCATTTTAGGTATTGGGGCAGTTTTTATCATAAGTATCCAGAAGATGGAGCAAGTCTACGAAAAGACAAATACGTGCAATGTCAATTCATTACCTAGCGTATTAATAATGGGCAATATGCTACAGGATTTTAGCACGATGCGTGTTACGATGTGGGAACATCTAGCGACAGAGGATAGAAATGAACAAAAAAGACTTGAAGCAAAATTCAAAGAGTATCATGCCTCTTTTGATACCTATTTTAAGAAATATGAAGTCATGCTTTCCGATGATACAGACAAAGCATTTTACAAAAAAGAACAAGAAATAATGGCTATTTATATTCCCGTGGTTGATAAAATTTTTAAACTTTCTGATGACGGAAAAAATGCTGAAGCAAAAACATCTGCTTACGATCATGGCTCAATCGTTGGTGATATGGTAAAAACACTTGAAGCGCACATGGCATATAACCAAACTTTAGCTCAAAATGATGCCAAAGAAGCAATGAGTGCCAAAAGTAGTGCAACAACCATCATGATAGGTTTATCCCTGATGGTCACGCTTGCTGTCATTGTTCTTGTCATTATCATACGCAATAACATCATGAATGGAGTCTTCCTTATTCGTGATGGCATCTCAGGCTTTGTTCAAAATAAAGAGCTCAAGTTTAGAATAAAATATGGCAAAAACAATGAGATTCAAGAGATCGTCAATAGCTTTAATAGTTTAGTCGATACCCTAGAAACCATTATTGATGATGTCAAACATTCATCGTCTGAAAATGCTTCTGTTTCTCATGAACTCTCAACCACCAGTATGCAAATTGGGCGTAATGCTGAAAACAGCACCGTGATTGTCAATAATACGATTGAAGAGATTGTCACCATTAAAAAGTTTGTTCAAGAAACGGCTATTCTCTCAGAAGAGATGAAAAAAAGTATTGAACTTGCTGGAGATAAACTGGAATCAGCGAAGAAAGAGGTCATTATGTTGAAAGACGATGTGGAACTTGCCAGTGAAGCAGAAACAACTTTAGCAGGACAATTAGAGCAAATGAGCAAAGATGCAGAACAGGTTAAAGAAATTTTAACGGTCATTTCTGATATTGCTGATCAAACCAACTTACTGGCACTCAATGCGGCGATTGAAGCGGCACGTGCAGGTGAGCATGGACGTGGTTTTGCCGTGGTTGCCGATGAAGTCCGAAAGTTGGCTGAACGCACACAGCGAAGTTTACAAGAGATTAATGCAACCATCAATATTATTGTTCAATCCATTATCGATTCCTCCGATAAGATGACCAAGAATGCTCAAAATATCAGGCGATTAGCTTCTGTTTCCATCAATGTGGAAGAGAGCATTATTAGCACAACTTCGGTTATGAACGAGAGCGTGGAATCTGTCACTATTAGTGCTAATAATTCGCATCAAATTGCAAAAGATACGGATAAAATTGTTGACCTTGTCACCAACATCAACTCCATTACCAGTGAAAATGCGAGAAGTGTTGAAGAAATCGCCTCTGCTGCGGATCATCTCTCTAAATTGGCCGAAAATCTCAATCTAAAATTAGGACAGTTTCAGTAGAATTATATTTTTTACATGTAAAGAAAGGAAAGCCTCCTTACTTTACATGTAAA
Organism: Sulfurospirillum diekertiae; assembly: GCF_011769985.2. Taxonomy (NCBI): domain Bacteria; kingdom Pseudomonadati; phylum Campylobacterota; class Epsilonproteobacteria; order Campylobacterales; family Sulfurospirillaceae; genus Sulfurospirillum; species Sulfurospirillum diekertiae. The sequence goes on along the minus strand of NZ_CP039734.2, from coordinate 846,879 downwards.
CGTATTGACAAATGATCGTTTGATCCTATTTGATTGCTTTCTATCTTTAATGTTTTATGAGGAATGTTTATGACAATTGACCTAAAATCAATTCAAAAGGAAGCCAATGTTGGCTCAATTCTTATCATTGATCATTCACGAATGTTTTCAAAAATGCTTCAAAAAGAACTCAAAACTTTGGGTTACACAATACGACATGCGAACACATTACACGCAGCGATAGAACTTCTCACTTTTTTATCCTTTGACTTGATTGTTTTAGATCTCACACTTCCCGATGGTGAAGGGGAGCTTATTTTACAAAATCTTCATATTTTTGAAAAACATAAGATTCTTGTTTATACGTCCGATGCTACAACCCAACAATGTGATGAGTGGGCGCACTATGGTGTTTTAGGCTATTTGTGTAAAACTTCCCCCCTTTCATTTGTGGGTCAAGAGATTGATAGAACCATGAAAGCCCTTTTAAAAAATACAACCAACTCCATTTTAGTCATTGACGATTCACCTACAAGTGCACAGCATATTCAAGAACTTTTAGAACCGTTAAACTATCACGTAGAGATTGCATATGATAGTCCCAGTGCGCAAGGGCTCCTCAAAAACACACCCTTTGATCTTATAATCCTTGATTTTTCCTCTTCAAACGCTATGGGCGAAGCCATTTTAGTAGAGTTTCGATCTATGCCCCAAAGTATGCACATCCCTATTTTTATTCTTACAGAACAGTACAATGCGCATACGGTGAGAAAGCTTATTAAGCAAGGTGCTAATGAGTTTTTTCATAAGCCTTTTATTGAAGAAGAGCTTTTACAAAAAGTCGATTATTGGATTGATTTTGGGCGAAAAACCAAAGAAAATTTCTATCAAAAAACGATTTTACAAGAGTATAAAAATGCGGTTGATCGCAGTACGATTGTCTCAAAGACCAATAAAGAAGGCATTATCACCTATGCCAATGATAAATTTTGTAAAATCTCAGGCTATCGTTATGAAGAGCTAATAGGACAACCGCATAGCATTGTGCGTCACCCAAGTGTGCCCAAAGAGACGTTTAAACAGATGTGGGACACTCTTTTAAAAGGTGAAAAGTGGGAAGGTGTGGTCAAAAATAGACGCAAAGATGGTACCGCGTATTGGGTCAATGCGGTGATTAATCCCATTGTTGACCACAATGGCAACATTGTTGAATTCATTAGCATTCGAACCGATATTAGCAATGTGCGTGAAATTCATGACTCTCTTCAAAATCAACTTAAAATTTCTGAAAAGAACTTTGAAGATGCGTACCATATGTCCAAACAATATGAAAATGCCATCAATAAAAGTACCATCCTGACGCGTACGGATTTGGATGGTAACATCACCTTTGCCAATGAAAATTTCTATAAAACAACCGGTTTTAAAGAAGCAGAAGTCATTGGGAAAAATCACAACATTACTCGCCATAAAGATACCCCCAACGAAGTCTTTATTGATTTATGGGATACACTTAAAAAAGGCAAAGTCTGGAAAGGCGTTTTGAAAAATCAGAAGAAAAATGGTCAAGCGTATTGGGTTTATTCAACGATATTACCGATTTTCAACAAGAACAATACCCCTTTAGAATATATGGCAATACGGCGTGATGTCAGCGAAATCATTACCTTACATGTAGAGCTTGAAGCAACGCAACAAGAGGTTATTTACTGCATGGGCGAGATTGCAGAAAGCCGCAGTAAAGAGACAGGCAATCATGTCAGGCGTGTCGCGGCCTATTCTCACCTATTAGCTCAAAAATACGGTCTTGATAAAAAAGAATCCGACCTCATCGCATCAGCTTCACCTATGCACGATATAGGAAAAGTGGGGATTCCCGATGCTATTTTACATAAACCAGGTTCTTTAAGCGACGAAGAGTGGACGGTTATGCGTACACACTCGATGATTGGCTACACCATTTTACAAAACTCTACGCGACCACTCCTTAAAGCAGCCGCGACCATTGCTAAAGAGCACCATGAAAAATACGATGGTTCAGGCTATCCCATGAATCTTAAAGGCACAGAGATTCATCTCTATGCACGCATTGTGAGTGTTGCCGATGTTTTTGATGCTCTGAGCCATGACCGTTGTTATAAAAAAGCATGGGAAGATGCGGCTATTTTTGAATTTTTTGAAAATGAGCGTGGAAAACATTTTGATCCGCAAATTGTTGATCTTTTCCTGAATGCTAAAGAGGATTTTTTAGCCATCCGCGATAGTCTTAAAGATGCTCTTACCTATGCTATCTAATTAAGAATGCTAAAGAGGTATTGACCTCTTTGAAAGACGATCATTCGAAACTCACAAAGCTTTACATGTAAAGTTTTTCGTCACTTCTGTGAAGAAGAAGCTAGTTGTATACCAAGTCCTGCAAACGTCAATGCAAACCCACGTCGTAGCCATGTTTGGACACGGTGTGACGCTATGACACGCTGGCGAAAGACGTGCGCTAAAAGACCATAGAGAACAAATACACCAAAGGTCATTAGCATAAACACAACACTTAACACCATCATATCCAACACTGGCGATGGTGTCTCTGGTGCAATAAATTGCGGTAAAAAAGCTAAAAAGAAAATCGTTAATTTGGGATTGAGGATGTTCAGTAAAAATGCTTTAGACGCTAGCGAAAAAGCACTGGTGCGCGCTGAAATCGCCTCTGTTTCAAAACCACCCTTGTCCCTCCATGTCATAACCGCCAGATAAAACAGATACATAACCCCCGCAATTTTTAGAATTTCAAATGCGAGGGCACTCGTGTGCATAATAGCCGCAAGCCCAAAAATCGTCGCTAAAAGATGCGGAACAATCCCTGCTGTACACCCAAGAGCCGCATACATACTCGCTTTTTTCCCTTGCGCTAATCCCGTGGAAATCGTAAAAAGAACGCCCGTACCAGGAATTAGTACTACAATTAAAGCGGTAATCAAAAATTCAACACTTATCATGACACGACCTTTAGAGTAAAAGAGTAGAACGATTTTATCACAGATTCGCTTTTTCATTGACGAGCTTAAACGCTAATGGCTTTGATAATGTCGAACGAACCGAACTACACTCAAGCGCTCTCAATAGTTTTTGTTCGTCTTCATATAAGAGTGATTCTCCAAACGATACACTGTATTCAAATGTTGACTGCTCAGAGTTTTCTCGATTTAAAGAAACCTGCACTTTCACCTCTTTAAGGGGAATACAAAGTTTTTCGGCATTCATTCTAAGTGACATATTCATACAACACGCCAACGCCGCTTCCAAGAGTTCATGAGGTCTAAAGCCTTGCTCTAAACCTCCTTTATTTTTTGTCGTATCGGCGTAGGCACTTAACATACCATTGGTAAAACGTGTGAGATACTTTTCGTGTTGACTTTCACTGATCATCATCGCTTCATCCTTTGAATCCTTATCTTTACATGTAAACGTTTTTACTTGCTCAATTGCACTTCAAGGCGCATCATACCCACATGCACTCTACCCTCATGATCGGGTGGGCAAAGCGCACTATACGCCTCTATCCACGCCTCAACAAATGTCTCTTTGAGCGCATGTGGCACAGGATTGATAAATGGAAACCACGCGGTTTCAAGCCAACCGCGAAATGCTTTAAGATTTTCATGTACCATATCTTTAAACACTAAATGCGCTTGATGCGTACTAAAACCTATACTGTTTAACAATGCCTCGTACGTAATGTCCGAATGAAAGGTATAAGGTGACTCAAATCTTCCGAAATATGCTGCATAGTCTGGAAGAATTTGGGTGAAGGCTTCAAACACTTTTTCGCCATTCCCCGCTCCTCCCATCTGTAAAATCGCTCTGCCCTTTGGCTTTAGCGCTTGATAGATACCTTCTAAAATGGCGTGATGGTCTTTTGCCCAGTGCAACGCGGCATTGGAAAACACCACATCAAAACGCTCGTTAAAGCTTAGAGCTTGTGCGTCCATCTGCATAAATGTAGGCTTTGAAAAAGACGCTTTAGCATACGCGATCATCTCATCACTAAAGTCAATGCCAACCACTTCACTACGGGTGCGGCGACTGAGCGTATCCGTAATCTTTCCATCGCCACATCCAATATCCAAAATGGATTCATCACCCATAAGCTCCATCTTTTCAATTAACTCGTGCGCCCAAACCGCTTGCCCTTTTGAATTTGCCGCGTAGGCATCTGCTTTCCATTGTCCACTCATCATTTTCTCCTCTTTACATGTAAAGCTCAAAGCTTGCATATTTGCCTGAAAACTTTAAAAATCTCTTCTGCCGTAACTTCAATACCCTTCTCATCACAAAGCCTTTGGACTTCCAACGCAATTTCAATTTGCATGTTTTTGGTCGTCTCAATGCCGTAAAACTCCTTCAGCACATACGCCACGCCCCCTTTGCCCGATTGGGAGTTAATGCGCACCACATCGCGATAATCCCGCTTGATATCCTTGGGGTCGATCACAAGGTACGGTACGTGCCAATAACCATCTAACGCCACCTTCTGGTACTCCATACCCTTCTTTATTGCGTCCTGATGGGTACCCGAAAAAGCCGTGTAAATCATAGAACCTACATAAGGGTGACGGGGAGGAATGCTACTGTGCGTCAATGTAATGATCTCCTGTAAAATCGTATCGATGTTGTAGATGTCTAACATCGGATCGATCCCTTGCGAGTAAAGATTGAACGCTAAGGTAATCAAGTCAACATTGCCCGCTCTCTCGCCATTGCCCAAAAGCGTTCCCTCTACTCTTTGTGCCCCTGCTAAGATCGCCATCTCCGCACTCGCTACCGCACACCCTCTGTCATTGTGCGGGTGAACGCTTAAAATAACGGAGTCGCGTTCCAACATCTGTTTGCTCATCCACTCGATTCGATCGGCATAAATGTTCGGCGTGCAGGCTTCCAAGGTGTTCGGCAAGTTAATGACCATCGGTGCATTTTTCGTGGGCATCCACTCGCTGATAACCGCATTCACCACATCGCGTGCGAACTCCAACTCCGTTTGCGAAAAGCTCTCGGGTGAGTACTGAAACATCACATCACCTTTAAATTTTGCCGCCTCTTCTTTGATAATGCGTGTCCCTTCAACCGCTAAAGCGATGATCTCCGCTTTGCTTTTGTCAAACACAATTTTGCGCTGATTGTCCGCCGTTGGGTTGTAAAGGTGCATCGTTACTTTTTTAGCCCCCTTCATCGCTTCAAACGTTTTTCTGATGTATTTTTCGATGGAAGGCATCAAAACCGCAACCCTAACATCCTCAGGAATTAAGTTCCGTTCGATCAATGTTCGACAAAAGTCAAAGTCCGTTTGCGACGCACTCGGATACGCGATCTCGATCTCTTTAAATCCCATCTCGACCAATTTTTGAAAATACGCCAATTTTTTGGTCGCATTCATCGGCTCAACCAAAGCTTGGTTGCCATCTCTTAAATCCGTACTAACCCAAATAGGCGCTCTTGTGATAACGTTACTTGCCCACTCGCGGTGAGCTAAATGTACCAACGGGTACGGTTTGTATTTTTTAAAAGTTTGTTCAGTTTGCATAGAAATATCCTTAAGTGTTCAAATGAGCTATAGGCTCATACATGCCAAAATCAGGCAGAAAATCTTGTGTTAGGACAAGAAAAACAACAATGAAAATGATAAAAATTGAGCTGATTAGGTAGAGGTGTCCTCAGGGCTAAAAAGCCAATTTAAAAATCAACAGTGAAAAAAAAGGGGTTAAGAATGAAGGTTTAACGGAGCTTCAGGAGGAGGACGACGACGAGTGATGCGTTAGAAAATTGCGCAATGCTCTGAGGTTGGTGTATGGTTTGATGGGTGATAAAAGTTTCCATCTGTTCTCCTTTAAGAAAATTTATAAAGCGTAGTATAGCACAGAAGTTGAAAAATCGCAAAATACATTAAAAAATAATTTATATTAAAACAATATTACTTTGGTACTATTTTTGAGCATGCTATTCTCATGCTATAAATTTGATATAAAATTTTTAATAGACATCTTGCAAAACTCAAATAAAAGGCACTAAAAATGCTTGGCAAGAGGCATGAAAAAATATGAACAAATGCAAAAGCATAAACCCAAAGATTTTAAGCGCCATATTGGCGTTAATGAAGAGACATTTAACGCAATGATAGAGGTGTTTAGGCAATACGATGAGAATCGTAAAAAAGGATTAGGTGTAGGAGGGAGGAGATCTCTTTCACCAGAAAATAAAGTACTTTTGATGCTTGGCTATTATCGTGAGTATCGCACCCTTGAACATATTGGATTTGATTATGGTGTGAGTGAATCAACGGCTTCAAGGATTGTATGTGAAGTAGAAGAAGTGTTGATTAAGTCTGGTAGATTTTCATTGCCAAGCAAGAGAGAACTCTATAAAAGTGATGTTGCCCTCTCTTTTGTTGTCATTGATGCGACAGAAACGCCTTGTCAAAGACCCAAAAAAAGCAAAGAGAGTACTACTCAGGTAAGCAAAAGCGTCATACCCTTAAAGGACAGATTGTGATTGATAAAGAGGAGAGGATTATGTGTGTGCATACCGCTAAAGGTACGACACATGATTTTAGACTGTTTCAAGAATCTAATCTCCCCTTGATGCCCAAGACCTGTGTTTATGTTGATTTGGGATATCTGGGTATTGCCAAAGAACATAGCCATTGTCAAATTCCCCATAAAGCCTCCAAACTTCATCCTTTGAGTGAGGAGCAAAAAGAGGAAAACAGACAAAAAGCAAGTGCTAGAATATGTGTTGAACATGTGAATGCTAAAATCAAAACATTTCAGATACTCACCCAAAAATACAGAAACAGAAGAAAACGATTCAATCTACGCTTTAATTTGATATGTGGATTAATCAACTTTGACCGTGGTTTTGCTGTGGAATACAAATGAGTTTTGCAAGATGTCTAATATGAAAAACAAAGGGCTTAGATTCCAGTTTGACTGGTTAGAAATAACCTGAAGTGTTGTCAATCTATAACACTTCAGGTTATATTATTTTTACAAAGGCAACACATGTTATTAACGATCAAATCCAAAATGATATTTTTATTATTACTGTTTCTTCTCAGTACCGGAAGTCTCACCTATCTTCTCATTTCAAGTACAACAATCGCCCGTAATACAGCGACTACGATAGAAACAGTCGGTGCATTGCGTTCTTTAAGTGCTACGCTTGGAACCTATGCTAGAGGCTATCAACTCAACTATGACACAAAAAATTATGACGGCTATGATTTAACCTATAAAGAAATCATCAAAACGATTGATATCTTAAGGGAAGAAGTCAAAAATCCAGTGTATTCCAAAAACTTGGATACGATCAAAGAGAGCACGGTTGCCTATCATACAGGCAATGAAACACGTTTTCGTATTATTAAAGAACATACGTATAAAATCCATGCGCCAGAGTTTATCGATTCTAAAGACGGTCAACTGCTTCAAAAGCTGAGTGAAGAAGGAGCCGAGCATTATTTTAAACTTCTAACAAAGATCAAAGAATTAAGCAGTACGATTCAAGAGTCTGAATTTAAATCACTGGAAACCTCAAAAATTATCGGCATTACAGCTTCTGTTATTTTAATGGTTGTAGTCACGTTACTTTTTTTATTTATTATCAGCAAAATTCGTCTTTCAATCCAAAAAGCTTCTGATGGTTGCACCTACATCGCTCAAAATAAAGATCTCAATTATAAAATACAAACGGGTGAGAAGGATGAAATTGCACAAATGATGAACATCTTCAATGCCCTTTTAGCCCAACTTGCCAAAGCAATCGATGGAGCAAAACAGAGTGCTCAAGAAAATGCAGCCGTGGCAGAAGAGCTTTCAAGCACTTCACTTCATATTGGTCGAAGTACCGAAAATGCAGCACGCGAGATTGAAGAGACCACACAAGAAACAGAATCCGTTGTCTCTATTTTAGAAGTAAGTTCCAATAGCTCTCAACAATCGGGTCACGTGATTGCCAATGTTTCAAACGAACTGACCAATGCTTCAGAAGAGGTGCTTGCCGTTTCCGATGAACTCAAAAACGTCGTTGTCAATCAAACAGACCTCTCTTCCAGACTTGAACATTTGGATCAAGACGTTGCGCAAGTTAAACAAGTCCTTTCCGTAATCGCCGATATTGCCGAGCAAACGAATCTCTTAGCACTCAATGCCGCCATAGAAGCGGCTCGTGCAGGTGAACATGGTCGTGGTTTTGCCGTGGTCGCAGATGAAGTGAGAAAACTTGCGGAACGTACCCAAAAAAGCCTTGTGGAAAGTAATGCAACCGTTGCCGTCATTGTTCAATCCGTCAGTGCTGCCTCAGAGATGATGCGTAAGAGTGCAACAGAAATTCAACAGCTAGGAGATCGAGCGGAAACGACACAAACGCTGATGAGAACAACGGTTACCAGTATGGAGAACGCCAAAACGGGAGCGATTCAAACCGCCAGTGATGCCAATATGGGTCGTGAAAAAGCCATTCATGTCATTGATCGTATTCGACACATCAGTTCTATCTCAAATACGAATGCTAGAAGTGTCGAAGAAATTGCCGCAGCGGCTGAACACCTTGCCAAACTCTCCGAAGACCTGAACCTCTCTCTCGCTCAATTTAAAACACTCTAAGAGAGCATCCTTTTTCCAGCAAGAGAGCTTTACATGTAAAGCTCTCCGAAGGGTGAAATTACGCTTTGAAAAGCTGATAGATCGAACTAAAGTCTTCATCGCCTTTGCCCATCATTTTCATTTTGGAAAAAAGCTCTTTGGTGACACTTGCGGTGTAAAGCGGACGGTTCAGACTGTACGCCAAGTCTTGCAGACAATGCAAATCTTTCGTAATCGCAGAAGTGCTAAAATGCGGACTAAAGTCTTCATCGATGAGTTTTTGTGTTTTTGCTGCCAATACCAATGACTTTCCACCACCCGCGCCCAAAATCTCTAAAAGCTCTTTTTTATCAATGCCACACGCCTCACCAAGAGCCGTACACTCTGCGATGGTCGCCATAAATGATCCTAAGCAGAGGTTGTTAATCAGCTTCATCTTCGCCGCAAATCCAGCTTCTTTGAGATGAAAAATGGTTGAGGCAAATTTTTCAAGAAGTGGTTTACATGTAAGATAAACACTCTCACGCCCCGCGCAAACGGCAGTGAGCTCACCTTTACTGGCTGGCACAACGCTGCCTAAAACAGGCGATTCGAGGTAACTGCCTCCGTGTTTTTCAACCATCGCATGAAATTCAATGACATCGTTGAAATGGTTGGTCGTAAGGTCGATGATGGTTTTGCCTTTGAGATTGACACTTAAAAGTCCGTTTTCCATCGTGAGAACATTGCGTACACCTGCTGAGTCAAACAGACACATGAGCACCGTGTCACATTTTTCGATAAGTGCTTTGGGGGAACTTTCACACACAAAACCTTTGGCTTCGGCTTTCGCTTTGGTGCGATTCCACACTAAAACCTCTTCATTCATACTCATTAACCGTTTTGCGATCGCCGTTCCTAAATTTCCGAGTCCTATAAAACCGATTGCCATGTTCATTCCTTGTTGTAGTTTTTAGAATTATAGTCTAAATTAGACACTTTATCAAGATAATTTTTCAAAAGTTGTGTTATGATTTCCCTATGAAAAAAGAACTTAAACCTTATGTCGCCTTGTGCGATGCCATCACGAAACTGTTTTACCCCAATGTTGAAGTCGTCATGCACGACTTGGAAGCCAAGAAGCTCGTTCACATCGTCAATGCCTTCTCAAAGCGTCGTGTGGGTGATGCGATGATTAGTGAGCTCAAAGACTTAGATGGCATCAAAGAAAACTGGGTCGGACCGTACGATAAAACCAGTAGTGATGGCAAACGCCTTAAGGCGGTGAGCATCATCGTGCGAGACATGGAGGAAAAACCCATCGGAATGATCTGCATTAATTACAACACTGAACCCATCGAAACGCTGTTTGAATCGCTCAAAGGCTTTTTACATGTAAACGACTCCGCGCCCAAACCTTCCGTACTTTTTTCCCAAAGTTGGAGAGAACATACCGAGGAGACGATAGAGAAGTACTTAAGCAGTAAAAACATCGCCCTATCAGGTCTTTCAAGCGACGATAAAAAAGAGTTGGTGATTTTCTTAGAAAGCGAAGGCATCTTCGCCATTCGCAACGTCGTGGGGTATATCTGCTCGGTGTTAAATGTCTCGAAAGCTACGATTTATAACTGGTTGAAGGTGGTGAGAGGTTAACTCACCGCTTTACATGTAAAGAGCAATTACTCTTTTTCGTTTTTCGCAAGTCCCGATAAAATCGCAACAAGCAATAAACTGAGTATCCAACCAATGATATTTTCGCTCCATGTTAAAAAACGAATAAAATAATTGAAGGTTGTAAAAAAACTTCCATCAGGCGAAGGAATCACCACACCCCAATCTTTCTCCATCTTCAAATCCACCACAGGCAAGATGATGTCAAGCGAATACCAAAAGGGTTGAAACGTTGTGTATTCAGGAGGCGATGCTTTATACCAGTTATTAGTAGCATTGTAATCTTGGGGAGAAGCAAACCATTTTGTACCATTTTTATCAATCGTGCAGTTATAATCTTGCTTTTGAAAAATCAATGGATTGGAAGGAGCGAAAACAGTAACATTTGCACCATACCAATAAATACATCCAAAAAGGAACCAAATACCTGACATGATTTTTAAGATACGCATCGGGCGATAGCCATACTCTGAAGTCCATTTGTAAATCTTACGAAACACTTTATACAGCCAAGACTCTTTGCTAAATTCTAGCTTTTTATCATGTAAAGCTATCATTACCTCATCGGCATCTCTATCATGTCCCATATTACGTAAGACTTTGGTAAGTTGCTTATATGGTTGTGGACTAAATTCTGACACTTTGCCAAGCATGTTTTTAAGGCGGAAAGAAGCAGAGGTATCACCATAAATATGTCCGTAATTAAAACCATCTAGATAAACCGTTTTTAATGTAACTTGTTCCCAAAATTCTTTATCATCTAATACATTGACAGTTAAATTGATTAAATCAACTTTTCCATTTAATATTGTGCAATTATCACGTAATTGTAACCCCCCTCCTAAAATCATTCCATTAAAATTTAAAGCTTTTTCTTCTTCAGTGAAAGCTTTAAATGTTGCTTTTAAACAAGAAAAATTACCCTTAATTTTTGCTCCTGAAAAGCGCACTGTTCCGTCAGCACTACAACCATCTCGTAAAAATACATGCCCATCAACATATATGCCATTGCAATCTAAAGCTTTCTGTTTTTTATCTAGTGATTTAAAGATTGCATTAGTACAATCAAAATTTCCTTTAATTTTAGCACCTGCAAAACGAACTTCTGCTTTTGCTTCAAAACCATTTCGTAAATGTAAATCATGACACCTAAATCCATCAGCACGAATACCTTGTTCACATAAAGAACCATCCATATAAATGTCTTTTATAGTAGTCCTTATGATAGAGAGCTTTTGTTCAAAAACACATTTCCAAAAACCCAAAACATTTAAAAACTGAGCATTATCTAAATTAAGGATGCCACTAATCCAGGCACCATAAAGTTGTATACCTTTTGGATTAATGTCTATTTTTGAAAAAAGGATAAGCCATCGTAAAAACTCTGCTCGTATTTCATTCGTTTCTATTTTTTCTGTTGGTCTCTCTTCACCAATAATAGCAATATCTCCACGTTGACAACACTCAAAAAGTTCTTGTTCCGCAGGTTTTAAAGGCTGAAAATCGGCAAGCGTTTTTTTCATTGGTTTACCCCAACTTCCATATCTTAAACCGTCTGTTTTTAATCGTCGTGGCGCACAGTCCATCAAACGCTTTATCGGCGTATTCACGCGCTATGGCGACGTAAGAAAATTTTTCTAAGATGTCAATTTTGCCGATGAATTTGCCCTCTAGTCCCAAGTCTTTGGTGAGTGTGCCCAAGATGTCGCCGGCGCGCATTTTTTGTTTTTTGCCTGCATCGATGCAAAGCGTGATGTATTGGGCTTTTTTGGGCTTTGATAGGGTTGGATTTAAGTCGCTGAGGCTTTTACATGTAAAGGCAAAATTGGCTTCTTTAAGCTCTTCAAGGAAGCTCTCTTCGCGTGGCGTGACAAAGCTGACTGCCATGCCTTCTTTTTCCATGCGTCCTGTTCGTCCGATGCGATGGGTGTAGATTTCCATGGTTTGGGGGAGTTCGTAGTTGATGACCATTTCGATATCTTTGACATCCAAGCCACGTGAGGCAAGGTCGGTCGCTACGAGGATTTGCGCACTGCCGTTGGCAAAGAGAAGTAGGTGTTCGTCACGGTCGATTTGTTCTAAATCGCCATGCAAGGAAAGTGCATCAAAGCCTTCGTCTAAAAGGTAGCCTTGAAGTTCCGCTACACCGATTTTGGTTTTGCAAAAGATGATGACCGACTTAGCATCGCTTTCCAGTAAAACACCTTTAAGTGCTTCTTCTTTTTCGCGTGGCTCGACGGTGTAGCAGATTTGGGTGATGTTGGGAGACGTGGTTGCTTCTTCTTCGATGCTGACATGTAAAGCGTCATTTTGCACTTCATTGCACATGCGCTCGATCTCTTTGGGGAACGTGGCAGAGAAAAGTAGCGTTTGGCGTTTGGTTGGCATTTTGGCGATGATTTTTTCGATGTCTTCGTAAAAACCCATGTCGAGCATGCGATCCGCTTCATCAAGTACGAGCGTTTTAATGTGTTCAAAATTGATGGTTTTCTCTTGCAAATGCTGCAAAATGCGCCCAGGAGTTCCTACCACGATGTGCGCGCCATGCTCTAGGTTGATGCACTGCGGTACAAAACGAGCTCCACCACAAAGGGTGACGATCTTGATATTGTGGGCAAATCTGGCAAGCCTTCTTAGCTCCGCGCTGACTTGTTCGGCTAGCTCACGGGTTGGGCAAAGTACCACCGATTGGATGCGCATGGAGTTTACATGTAACGCCATCAAAAGGGGTATTCCAAATGCGGCTGTCTTGCCACTACCTGTTTTGGCTTTAGCAACAAGATCACGACCTGCAAGCGCTAAAGGAATGCACGCTTTTTGAATCGGTGTCATGGACACATAGCCCAAATCATTGAGGTTTTGGAGCATTTTAGGCTCGGTGATAAACGCGTTAAACATGGAAACCTTTGCATAATTTTAAATAAAATTCATTCTTTCTAAGATGTCAAATCGTAGCATAATTTTAGCCTGTATACTCTTTGAACAACAAAAAAGTTATTTCATTTGGTATAATCTATTCTTTTAAAAATTTCATACTTTTTTTACCGTTCTTAAAAGGCGAAAAAGGTTATATAAAAGGGTCATATGCAACGCTATCCTAATTTTAAAAGTTCTATTGCGTCTCGTCTTTTTGGTATTTTTGCATCCAAAGAGTTTCCAAGTCCAATACAACGCATCATTAATCAAACCTATGTTTCCATGATGAAGGTTGATCTGATGGAATTTGAAGAAGCTTCTGCTTACAAAAGTTTAAATAAGCTGTTTACCCGAAAATTTAAAACCAGACGCCTTTTTAATATCAATAAAGAAACGATCATCTCGCCATGCGATAGTCTTGTCAGTGCTTTTGGAACCATAGAAAATGCGTTAGCCCTTCAAATTAAAGGGTTTAGCTACAGTGTAAGAAAATTGCTAGGTGATTACATTGCAAAACAGGAGAAAGACCGTTTAGAGGGCGGCTCTTATGTTAATTTTTACCTCTCTCCTCGTGATTATCACCGTTACCATGCACCGATTGATATGCGTGTTACAAAAGCGTTACATATTCCAGGTAAACTGTATCCTGTCAATTTTTGTTGGTTAAAAAAAGTGCAGGGATTGTTTCTCGAAAATGAACGTGTTGTACTAGAATGCTATACCAAAGAAGACACCCTTTTTTACATGGTTTTTGTGGGTGCTTTAAATGTCGGGAAAATGGCATTTACCTTTGATAAGACCATCCAAACCAATGCCAAGTCAAGCCTTCAGCAATGCTATCTTTATGACGATCTTTTCATTTCAAAAGGCGATGAACTTGGTCATTTTGAAATGGGTTCAACCATTGTTATGCTTTTTGAAAAAGAATCTATCAATCTCGAACTTGGTGGTATCACACAAGTCCAGTTTGGGCAACCTATAGGAGGATTAATCAATGGAATTCATGCAAACAGCGCCCATCCAACAGACCAGTCAAGAGAAGACGCTTCTTTACATTGAAGACAATGCCCACGATAGAGAGATAGCAACAAACCTTTTTTCAGAGTTTTTTGCCAAGATAATCGTAGGAGTCGATGGAGAAAATGGTGTCCATTTATATGAACGCTACCACGATACTATCGATCTTGTTATAACCAACATTACGATGCCTCGCATGAACGGCATTCAGATGATTCAGAGTATACGAAAGGTTAATCCTGAAGTTGCAATTATTGTCCTTTCTTCACAGGATGAGGCACATGATTTCACTCAAACCATCGAAATAGGTGTCGATGGATACCTGCTCAAACCTCTGCATCAAGCACAACTGACACAAACACTCAACCGTGTTCTTGAAAAACTGCATTTACGCTATGAAAACAAGAAAAATTCACTTTTACTCAAACAGTACGAAAACATTACCAACGTCAGTTCAATCATCTCTAAAACCGATCCTAAGGGTGTTATCACTTTTGTCAATGATAAATTTTGTCAAATTTCAGGGTACTCCAAAGAAGAGCTTCTTGGTAAATCGCATAACGTCATTCGTCATCCCGATATGCCCAAAGCTGCTTTTCGAGACCTTTGGAAAACAATTAAAGATGAGAAACAAACATGGCAAGGCATTGTCAAAAACTGCGCAAAGAACGGCGATACGTACTATGTTAAAACAACCGTCCAGCCCATTTTAAACCCAGAGGGCGAGGTTGAAGAGTACATCTCCTTGCGCCACGACATTACGGCTATTATGAGCGATAAAAAACAGCTTTTTGATTTTTTGGAAGCGAACCGTCTTTCCGTTCTCATTTTAGTGCAAATTGAAGACTATCCTATTTTGGAAAAGTTTTACGACAAAGCCAGTGTCGGTAAAATCGAAGATACATTTGGTAGAGTTATGCTCTATCTGATGCCTAATCGCTGGGGATTTCAGCGCGTTTACAATCTTGAAAATGGTCTTTATGCCTTTGCCATCGATAGGCGAAGTTGCCGTGCTAAAAAAGAAAGAAATCTATGAAGTTTTAGAGCAGTTTCTTCTTAATGTTAAAGAACACATCGTCAAAATCGATTCTATCGAGTATGACATTTCCGTTATTTGCAGTTTCACGTATGGCATTTTTAAAGTTTTTGAAGACGCTAAAATCGGTATCGACCATGCAATTCAAAATAAACAATCTATCGTCTATGCCGATGGACTCTCAGGTATTGAGTATGACAATGCTCTGAAAAATATAGAGACCATTCATATGATCAAAACAGCGATTGATACAGGTAAAATCATCTCTTATTTTCAACCTATCATCAACAATACAACCCAAAAAATTGAAAAATACGAATCTTTAGTGCGCCTTATTACCGAAGATGGACAGCTCTTAACACCTGCGTACTTTTTAGAAACCGCCCAAAAAAGGGCGTTACTATACTAAAATTACTAAAATCGTCTTAGACAATTCATTTGCAGCACTCTACAAAATACCCGAAGCTTCTATTTCTATCAATCTTTCCATGCATGACATTGAACGTGAAGAGATTACCCAGTACATTTTAACCCTTCTTCATCAACACCATACAGAAGCACATCGCATTATTTTCGAGCTATTAGAGAGCGAAGATATCAAAGATTTTTTAATGATTAAGAAATTCATTCAAACGGTTAAAGCCCAAGGAGTCAAAATTGCGATTGATGACTTTGGCACAGGTTACTCAAATTTTGAGCGATTGCTCTCTTATGAGCCTGATATCCTGAAAATTGATGGAAGCATCATTAAAAATATTCAACACAACGAACTCAATCAACACATTGTTGAGACAATGGTTCTTTTTGCAAAAAAACAGCATCTCACGACGGTCGCTGAATTTGTTGAAAATGAAGCAATTTATGAGATTGTGTGTGAAATGGGTATTGATTACTCACAAGGCTATTACTTCGGAAGACCTGAAATGTTTTAAAAGACTCTTTTACATGTAAACTTTACATGTAAAAGAGTGTATTGGTTTTAGAACTTATACACGGCACTAAATCTAAATTCATCTTTATCTTTAGCACCTGCATAATCACGATTTTCTTTATCGTACATTGCTAAGAAATTAAGCCCTTTTAACGCTCCATCAAAGGCATAATTACCCGTCAATGAAATGTAGGTTGCTTTGCCGTAAGAGAGGTCATCATCGTCCGTTACCGTATAAGCGACATTCACCGTCGTCGTTGGTGTAAACGCATATCCAAGACCTATGGCATAAGCATCGGTATTGGCAGGATAACTGCTTGAAAGTATGATCGTGCCCGTATATGCAAGGTCTGCACCCCAACCAATGCCCGGTGTGACGGTTGCGTCGTTACTGACACTGGTGTAGGCTACATAACCACTCACAGCACCGTATCCAAGGCTTGCTTTGAGTCCGTACAAGTCAGAGCTTTTCGTACCCGTAATCTCTTTGTCGTTGTAATAGTATTGCGCCGCCAAACCATAGGTAAACGCATTCACAGCAACACTGTACGCCGCTTCAGCATACGCCATGGATCCTTTGGTGTTAATGTCTTCCGCATACGCTGCGGTTAACGTCAAACCAGTGATGGATTTATTCACCGCTACGAGGGTATATGCGCCATCTTCCAAAAGAGGGGATGTTCCGTAAGGATTGTTATACGTGGTAAATTTGCCGACGTTTCCAGCCCCATCGGTTTGCGCTTGGAATTTTTGAACGTAGGCTGCGGTTAATGTCGTATTGGGAAGGTCGGTATTGACGATGCTTGCACCCTCAAAGGACTCTTTGATGATACGATTACCTAACGAGGCAATGAGTGGCGTATCTAAGAACATACGCCCCACCTGAACGGTAGTTTTACCTGTATGGTAAGCAAGATATGCTTCAGAAAGTTGTGCGCCAGAGCCGTATTCATCCCAACCAAATTGTTGTTTTGCATTGGAACTCGCAAAGGGGGCATTATTGGATTGTCCCGTTAAGCCAAGGCTAAAGCCATTCAAAGAACCTGTTTTATAATTGAGCATGACACCCATATTAAAAATAGAATCACTCGGAATGGATGGATTGCGATCACGATCCCAGTAAAATGCCTTTAACTCGCCACTTATTTTGCCCTCTTTAAAAGCATCCGCCAACGTATCGGCACCAAAAGAACAGGTACTAAGTCCTGCAACACAAAGAGCTGCCAAGCTAAGATTTGCCAATTTCATCCGTTTCTCCTTTGTAGTAAAAACACTTTACATGTAAAGTATTTATGACGTTAATTTATGCCAAAAACGATGCGCTATTTTCAATCAAAACCGCATCCAGACAGACCCATAAACGCATCTGCCTAAAACCTTTAATATGCCCGTTGTTTTAATAATTAATTTGAAGCTTCAAGGAAAATTTTAAATAAAAAAAAGAGCAAAATAATCGCAGGAAAAAAGAGTTTTATTGACGAAAAAAAATAGTAGATTTTTTGCAAAATTAAATTTAGAAGAAGTAAAAGCACCCAAGGTGCGTGGGCATTCTGCCGAAGAAAACACAGTGTTAGCGTAGCTTTTAGAGCTTGGCTTTAAAAGCGTGTTTAGAGTTCTGTAAGAACTCTAATGAGAAAACGAAGTAAAAGGGGGTGGATTACTCCACCTCCTTCCAAATTTGAACTTTCCACAGATACGCTATTAGGGTAAAAATAGCCATAAATCCAATGAGCTTTAAGCCTAAGCTTTCACGCTCAGCTTTTTTACGATCTCCCACACTTTCCATGTAAGCGATCACTTGCTCTTGAGACGCTTCGGTCAGACCCACACGAGGCATGGCAATGCCTTCAACCATCTTCAGTGGCTCGTTGATAAACGTGTTTAAATACTCTGCTTTTTTAGAACGAATCATCATCGACACATCAGGAGCAACGGCTCCAAGATAGTTTTGAATAGACAGTGTAGGCGTTTGCGCTTTAAGTCCATCATACTTCATACTATGGCATCTGCCACATGCCTCTTCAAACACCATTTTATTGGAAGCTTTGGTAGCGACAATATTACCTAGATACGCCACCACATCAGCGATCTCTTGCTCACTTAAAAAAGCAAAACTCGGCATCGCGTAAGGTTTGGCATCGCTAAATTTATGCGAAAGTTTGGTCGCCCCCACAGGGTCTTTCAAAAAGCCTGCAAGGTAATTTTTATCGTAAATCACCCCTGCATGACTGAGATCCGGTGGTACAACACCATAGGCACTTGCAGCCTCTTCAAAGCTCATAGGCGCTTGCAAACCTAAACTTTTGATGCTATGACACGCGATGCAATTGGCTTCGACAAGGGCTTTGCCATTGTCAATATTTCCGTTTACATGTAAAGGTTCCATGTCTTTAAAACTAAAGTCAGCAGGGGCGACATGTGGGTGCATTTGTGAATGAGCATAAGGTTCCACACCCCAATAGGTCACCGCTGTAAAAAAGAGCACAATGGCTAAAATTTTGATCTCTTTCATTGTTCATCTCCTTTGGCTTCGTGCTTGGTAATAAATGGCAGGGCGATAAACAATCCTAGAAAAATAACGGCTGCGACAAATCCAACCCATGCGTTCATACCTGTGGGAGGAAGTTTTCCATAGACGGTGAGCACAATCATATCGCACACCAAAAGCCAAAACCAGTATTTAAAGATAGGTCGTTTGTGCGCAGGGGCTGTGTTCATCGGATTGCGATCTAAAAAAGGCAAAATCATAAAGACGATGTTAGCGATCACAAAAGCAACCAAACCAATATTCATTGCCGCAATGCCACCGATGTCAAAGAAAAAGCCTCGAAGCACTTCATAGTTCCACAAGAAGTACCACTCAGGGTAGATATGTGCCGGTGTTTTCATCGAATTGGCAGGCTCAAAGTTGATCGGGTCCATCGCAAAATCAAACTGATAACATGCAAGGAAAAAGAAAAATGTCATAAAAAAGCCAACCACAAAGAAGTCTTTTGAGAGAAAAACAGGCCAGAATGGCACGACCTTGGACTCTTTTTTGCGCCCTTCTAAAAACTTGTTGGACTCGATTTCAAAGTCAAACTCAGCAGAATCTTGATTATTCACATGCGGGAAGCGAAGCGAGTAAAAATGCACCGCAATCACGAGAATAATGACCAAAGGCAAAAGTACCACATGAAGCATAAAAAAACGTGTCAACGTCGCATCTGCCACCACATAATCACCGCGTATCCAAATGACGACGTCATCACCAATCACAGGAATACCGCTAAACAGATTGGTAATCACTTGCGCCGCCCAGTAACTCATCTGTCCCCACGGAAGCATATAACCACTAAACGCTTCAGCGGAAAACGCAATAAACAGCACCATGCCCGTAATCCAAATCATCTCACGCCCTTTTTTGTACGAACCATAGTAAATACCCGTAAAAAGGTGAACATAGATGATGAGAAACGTCGCTGAAGCCGCCACACCATGCATATGGCGCCACAACCAACCGTACTCTACTTCTTGCATGATCGTATAGTTTACACTGTCAAACGCAAGGTTGATGTCTGGTTTGTAGTACATCAATAAAAGTAGCCCCGTTACCAACAACACGCCAAAAAGAACCACCAAAACGACACCCATCGCCCAAAGGAAATTGATATTTTTAGGAATCCAGTATTCGGTCATCATCACGCGCATAAACGCTTTGACCGCGAGACGTTGGTCAAGCCAGTCCATAAAGCCTTCGCTTTTTCTAATTTCTGCCATGCCCTACTCCTACGCTTTTTTCGCGGTTAATTTTTTGTATTCTTCGCCTTCCTCGCCTAAGACAAGTGTTTCACCGGCAATTTTAAAGGGAGGAATATCCAAAGGGCGAGGTGGAGGGCCAAAGGTATTAATGCCACTAGCATCAAAAACGCCACCATGACATGCGCATTTAAACGTTTTAGAACTGCTTTCATACGAAGGAATACACCCTAAATGGGTGCAAAGTCCAATGACGAGGGTAAAGACTTTCTCGCCAATGACCACATCACGGCTTGCATTTTTAGGGGTGTCTGCGCTTTTGCGCAATACAAAGATGGGCTTCCCACGCCAAGCAAAACTGCGCGCTTCACCCTCTTCTATCGTGGAAATATCCACCGTAACAAAGCCCGCCGATTGAACACTTGGGAGTGGATCCCAACTCTTTTTCATCGCACTCAATGCACAGACACCGCCCACTGCGGTAACGCCTGCGAGTGCCATGCCAATAAAATCACGTCTTTTTTGACAAGTTTCCATCGTAAAGACCGCTATTTTTTTGTAATAAAAGAGGCGATCTCTTCAATCTGAGCATCACTGAGTGGTGCCACTTGGACTTTCATCAACGCTTTTTGATCTTTTCCATAACTGCCATCTTTATAGCCCTTCATAGCGCTGATAAAATCTACTTTGCTCATATCTTTAATGATAAGACTTTTGTTTAAAGCAGATTTCTCACCCGCAGCACCATGACACGCAACACATTTGGTGTACAATGGGGTTGCTTGTGCACTGATTGCCAATGTTGTGGCAATAATAAGTGATTTTGAGATAATTTTCATCTACGACTCCTTAAATGTTTCGAGAATAGTAGTGAAAAAAAGTGGCAAAAAAATGTGGCTGAGATGAAAAATAGAAGTTAATTCTTCTTTTTAAGTTAATAGAGCACAAAAGTGAGTGGACACTCTGCCCAAGTGTACGCAGTGTTAACGTAATCTTTGAAACTTTACTTTAAAGACGTGTCAAGCGTTTAATAAGGTTAATGGTGCTTTATTTTGATCGTAAAGAGTGCACCATGCTCTGTGTTACTAACGGTCACGATGCCATTCATATTGTTTTCAATAATCATCTTGGTCATGTACAGTCCAATTCCCGTACCTTGCTTAGCGTGTTTGGTCGTAAAGTAAGGCTCAAAAATACGCTCCAAATACTCTTCAGAAATACCACCGCCATTGTCTTCGATTTTAATGAGCGTGTATTGTTCCCCATTTTTGACATTCATTCGAATGAAAGGGTTTTCTATCTGCCTGTCGGTTAAAACATCTTTGGCATTGGAGAGTATGTTTAACAATGCTTGAGCAAACTCATTGGGATAGCCAAGGACTTTGATCTCTTCAGTGGCTTTAAATGAGAACTCAATGGAGTGATAACGAAGCGAAGCTTGGATAATGGAGCTCGCCCGTTCACACGCATAATTGATTTCAAAAATCTCTTTATCTTTAGAGGGTTTAAAAAAGTTTTGAAAGTCGCTGATCGTGTTGGACATGTACGCCGTGATGCGATTACACTCTTCAATCTTCTCTGTTAAAAAGGCTTCATTAAAGTCATCAAAGTGTTGCCTGACTTGAATGATCATCAAAAGCGCATTGATCTCACCAAGAGGTTGTCTCCATTGATGCGCGATATTGCCGATCATATTGCCCATTGCGGCGAGTTTACTTTGCTGAATTAAGAGCTGTTCTTGACGGGTGCGCTCATCGATCTCTTGTTGAATGCGAAGCTCCAAATTATCCAGCATCTCATTCATCACAGCTTTGAGTAAGTTAAGCTGATCGGAATTGCCTGAAGCCACGAGTCTGCGGTTGAGATTGCCTAATTTTAAATCTTCTACGACATTCGTAGCATCTTCAATGAGTTGGCTGTCTTGTTCCAAATTGGCTTGAATGATCTCAATGTTTTGATTGATCTGCCTTGCCATATCGCCCAACTCATCTTTGTTCGTCAGAGGAATATGAATACGTGTGGCTTCTTCAGTGGAAGGAGATTTGAGATAGTCAAAAAATTCTCTTAGTCCATGCCTTACATGTAAAATAGAATCGACAATATTTTTGGCAATAAAAAAGCCCACCAAAAAAGTCAAAAGCACAATAATAATCAACCAAGTGGCAATAAAATAACGCGAATTGATCGCCTCTTTATTGGCTTTGGCATAGGTCTCAGAAGAGTGTGTCAGCTCGTTTTGCTGTAATACTTCGAGTGAATCCATCAGCGCATAAAACTGATCACGTTCAACCGTATTGGCATTGATAAATGCGCCCTCTTCAAAGTCATCTTTGAGGTAGGCTTGGTTGGCTAAGATGAGTGTGACATAGTTTTTCCACTGATAATAGAGCGTTGCTGGCAGTTTACTAAAGGGCTCTTCCATTTGCGTGTGCATCTCATTGATTTTTTTGAGAATATCCTTACGTAAGTCTTCATTCGGCGCCATAATCAATGAAAGGGATTGTTCCCTGAGTTTAAACAGTGGTAAAATGTAGGTCTGCTGAATCGTTTGAACCCGCTTCGAGCCTTCAAAAACATTGTTGACATTCACGACCCCTTTGTTAGTAATGTCAAACGCTAAAAAAGAGAGCGTAACAATCGCACAAATGCCCAAAGAGGCCATCAGAAAAAATTTATAACGCATGGAAAGATACTTAATCATAATCAAACCTTAAAGGTAACATGGGTGCTTCACGCTCTTTAGGATAAGCAGCATTACCCCTAATCGACCAGTGATACTTGGTCAGTTTTGCCTTCCATAGAGGCATCAATAAAACCGATGAAGGCTCATAACGTACTTCTTTATTGACCGCTAACACAATGTTTGGAGATGGAACAAAAAGCATATACGCTTTTTCATATGCCCGTTTGACAATCTTTGCGACGACCTCATCAAAAGCCTCACTTTGAAATTCAACATCAAAAAAATGTTCAATGTATTCTTGCATGATATCATCTTTATCAATCGCCGACCATTTATCGGAGATACGGTACGCAAAGAACGCTGTCCAAGGATTGTTACTGCTCCAATCGTCATTACCCCATGTTAAAATATCCCATGTTTTAGGTGACTGACGGTTCGTGAGAAGTTGCTCATAGATCTCTTTTTCATTGGGTGTTGTGGTGTAATGAAGCGTAACACCGTATTTTTTGAGCTGATACTCAATGCCTCGCCATAAAAACATAAAACGATCCATCGTAATGACATCCAGCTCCAACCCATTTAAAATCGCTTTAAGTTCCTTCTCCTCATCTGGATTATGAAGTGTATGTTCACCCCATGTTTGAAGGTTTGCCGTTGCCAGTTTTACAGAACGATAATTCACGGAAGCTTCTGTAGGTGCAAGCTCACCCTCTTTTTTGTAGACAAAATTAAGCAAATTGGCTTGATTGACCGCTTTATTAAGCGCTATACGTATTTTTTGATTTCTCAATTTACTGTTGGGCTTAAGCAGGTTAAAATAGATCGAAATACTGTGCGTTGAAGGTTTCGTATAGAGTCTTGCATACTTAGAAAGAACCGTCTCTACTTTTTTATTGAAAGGAATCGGTGTTATATCCAAACGCTCTTCTTCCAACGCCATACTGACCGATTGGGCAGATGTCAGTTCTGTATAAATGGTTACATTCTCAATGTAAGGCAAACCCGCTTCATAATAGTTTGGATTGGCTTGAAGCTCTAAAATAGGCGTTTGAAACCGCCCTGTTGCGTAGCCTTGCTTTAAGATATACGGACCCAATCCATAAGGACCTGGAGCTTGCATGCTGTTACACGTAGAGCCCTCTTTCGTACTCCATCCATAACGTTTGAGGTAGGCGGATGTGTACAAATTGATAGAAGTCAGATCGCTAAAGAGCAACCCATAGGGTTTATACAGGTGAATACGAATGGTATGATCATCCACTTTACTCACACCTTTAAGTCGCTTATGAATATCCGAATAAACCACAGGATCTTTCATAAAATAGGTGAAATTTTCGACCACTGAATCCGCGTTAAACGGCGTTCCATCTTGAAAAAGCACTCCTTTTCGCAGGGAAAATTCATAAGTAAGATCGTCTATCTTGGTATACGATGTTGCCATCATATACTCCCATCCTTCATGGTTACCACTCGAGCGAACCAGCGTACCATTGACCAGTTTAGAGACATACAAATAAGGCATGGTCGGTAAAAAGACTTTGATGTGAGAACCCGAAACGCGTTCATTAATCAGTACCGAAGTGGTATCATCACTGCGGTAATAAAAAGGATTTTTCCACTCTTGTGCCCTACCAAAGGTCACACACACAAGCACTAAAAGTAAGAGTTTAGCACATCTCAAATCGGTACCCAACCCCTGATAAATTGGTAATAAAATCTTTCGGTAACTTCTTGCGTAAATTACGCACCAGTGAACGAAGCGCACTATCGGTCATCACATCGTCTTGCCACACATGGGCTTGTAACTCATCGTAGGAGACAATGCGTTGTTTATTATGCAACAGTAATTCTAAAAATCCCGCCTCTTTTTTATTGAGATGAATGATCTCTCCCTCATACGTCAGTAACTTATGATCAACATCGTACAAGTAGCCACAAGGAAGTTCATAGACAATCGTATGCGTTTGAGTAATACGTTTGAGGCAGCGTGAAAGTGCCTCTAAAAGGCCATTGAGTGTCACCGGTTTGATGATGTACTGCTCTAAATGAAGATCCACGACTTTGAGCAGATACTCCCTATCCGTATGTGCCGAAATAATGACAAGGGGAGTCATTTCATCGGTTTTACGAATTTCTCTTACAAGATCAACGCCATTCATCACAGGCATTAAAATATCGGTAATCACAATATCAGGTTTTTCACTTTTGTAGAGCTCTAAGGCAATTTTGCCATTTTCTGCTTCGATCACCTCTTTAGTATAATAGCGAAGCGATGCGGCAATATTTTTTCGTATACCCTCTTCATCTTCAGCATAAAGAATTGTGAGCGTCTTCAATCGTTCTAAAAAGGGTTTATCCACGTTTGAGACTCCTTGAACATAGTGTTATTTAGATTTCTTTGCGGTAAAGCTAATCTTCGTATTTGCAAGACTTGCAACCAACATACCGCCTCAACTTCCTTTATACATGAGGTTCACGCGAACCGATAATTCATAAAATCCCTCTTTTAAAGGCTTGATATTTGTTTTTGGATACCACCCTTGCACTTCAGGTTCACTCTTGGGTGATTGAATCGTATCGACAAAGACACTCACCATGTAGCCCGAAGGAAGACTTGGCTTTTCAAGTTGTATTATAACGAAGTTTTCTTCGCCAACCACGTAGTTTTTGGGCTCAATCAAAACAGCTTTTTGATGGGACAATTCACTAAAAAGTGGATCACCAAAACTACAGGTGCTTGGGGCAATTTGCCCCCAAGCGAGTGAAAGAAAAACACCACAAAGACTCAAAATCCATCGCAGCGTTGTTTTCATGAGACTATCCTTTTGCTTGCCTGTAAACCTCTTTAGGCATATGAGGAAGAATAAACCGTGTACTTGGATGTGTTTCCGCATTGATCGCATAGTCGATTCCTATTGGAGACGCATTGGCATACTCTTTGTATTTTGGATCATGCAAGTCAATAATCGTAATGGCATGCACTGGGCATGATTGAACACATGCCGTTGTTTTACCATCAGCTTGTCTCTCCCAACACATACTGCACTTCTCAGCTTGTCCCATTTTGGTATTGAATTTAGACGCACCAAATGGACACGCTTTGACACAACCACCACAACCAATACAAATCGTTTGGTCGTGTTTACAGATACCCGTTTCAGGGTCTTTCGTATGCGCTCCCACAGGGCAAATTGCCACACAGGCTGGGTTTTCGCAGTGGTTACACGCCAGTGAAAAGTAGAAACGCTCCATCGGCATTTTCACTTTGGGTGCTTTTTGATACGACGTTAAAGTTGGCAAGATATTGTTGTTATCCATCAAATAATCTTCTGCCCCAATCTCTCTTACTTTGCGCCATAAAATTCCATCGTCTTGATGATACTGATTTTTACAGGCCATTGCACACGTATTACATCCTAGACAGATACTGCCATCGACTAAAAAAGCTTTTTGCATCACAATCTCCTGTTATAGTTTTCTAAAATTGACAAAGGTATCATGAAGAGCAACACCTGGTGCTCCCGTTTTAAACGCACCCATGTCTGAACTGGTGTCATCAACGAGTTCATTGACGTTGTAAATATTGTTGTTGTACCATTGCTCGTACATCAAAACCGTACCTGCTTGAACGTTATCGGTCACTTTGGCTTTCACACGTAAGAGTCCTTGTTTGTTAAAAACGGCTACCGTGTCGCCCTCTTTAACCATTTTGGCTTCAGCATCATCAGGGTTGATGTACACGTACGGTTCTGGATGCATATCTTCCATCCACTCTAAGTTTTGAAACTGTGAGTGCAAGCTCCATCTACTGTGAGGTGACGTCATACGGAATTTGTCGTACGGTTTACGCACTTCAAGGTAGGTTGGCAATGCACTTCCAAAAAGCTCTAATGCTTTGTCTGAATAAAACTCAAACTTACCGCTGGGTGTTTTAAATTTGCCATCAGCATACGGAATGACCGCTTTAGCTTTTACAGAACCATTTTTAAGCTCTTCCCATGATTTGATGCCAAATTGCTCGTAAATGCCAGGGTTAAACTCTTTGATCGTCATCGCTTTGGTATCAACACTTTGAGGGAAGGTACATGAGCCAGCTTCTAGTTTATTCATATGTTTGGAAAGCAGTGCTGCGATTTCAACGTCCGATTTGACTTCAAAAAGAGGTTTGATCGCTTGTTCATTAAGACTCAACCAGTAATGCCAGTAAGAGACATTGACATCGTACTCTTCAAACTGTGTCGCAACAGGAAGGACAATGTCTGCCCATTTCACCGTTTCATTAAAGAACTGATCGGCAACGACAACGAGATCAAGTTGTTGAAAGGCACGAATGAGTTGATTACGGTCAAAATCTTGAGAAAAGACATTTTTGCACGCTACCCACAAGAGTCTTACTTTTGGCTCTTTTGCATTGAGAAGTTCACGTGCCGTTTTGTTGATGTTTAAGAAACGATCGGTATACGCCGCTTTTTCACCACCCACTTGAGCAAATTCACCTTTAGCCCCTTCTGGACCTGTGTACCCTACACTACCTTCTGGCTTAGTTTGGCTGAGTGCCGCATAATTAAAGCCCCATGTGCTAAGGTGTCCATAACGAGCACCACCTGCGTATTTGCCGATGTTGCCAGAAACCGCCACCAACGCGTCAATCGCACGAATCATTGAGCCACCATTGGTGTGACGTTGCATACCATAGCCCATCCAAATGGTCGCAGGTTTTGCTTTTACAAATGATAAAGCCAACTCTTTAATCATTGCAAGAGGAATACCTGTGATTTTGGAAACGTTGTCTAATTTAATCTCTTTATCCAAATACGCTTTGTACTCTTTGTACCCTTTTGAGTTTGCATCGAGCCATTTTTGATCGTGTAAATTGGCATCAATAATAATTTTTGCCATTCCAAGCGCTAAAAGGCCGTCTGTACCTGTTTTAATCTGAATGTACTGACTTGCTTTTGAAGCGGCTTCGGTAAATACAGGGTCAATCACTACAACTTTTGCCCCTTTGCTCTTGGCTTCATAGATGTATTTCATCGAGTGAACCGAGTTGCTCGCAGGATTAACACCCCAGAGAATAATAAATTTACTGTCTTTCATCTCTTCAGGATCGTTACACCACATATCACCCATGTCAAGGTTTTGCGCGTCAATTCCCGCTGGCCAGCATGGCGTTCCTGCAAGGCGTGTCGTATAGCCAATAGAGTTAAACATTCCCTCAACACCATAATGCGTGATACCAAAGTTACCAGAGTATTTGGTGAGTGCTGCCCCCAACAAAGTTCCATCTTCTTTTTTCATCTCTAATAATTTTTTAGCAATCGTTTCCATCGCATAATCCCAAGAGACACGTTTCCAGTTGCCTGAACCTTTGCCGCCCACTTGCATCATCGGAAATTTAAGACGTCGTGCTGAGTAAACTCTCTTAACGTACGAATTTCCTTTCACACAACAACCACCTCGGGTGTATGTGGATTCCGTTGCACCTTCGATAAACTGCATAACCCCATCTTTAACGTAGGTTTTAATACTACACGTGTCGTAACAGTTTCTAGGACACGCATTGCGGAAGGTTTGATAATTTTTTTGCCCAAGGTAGGGGATTTTAGTATTAAGGTCTTCATTGGCTTGGAGAATGCCTCCTGGAAGTGACGATAATACACCACTGGCTGCTAAGCCTTTTAGAAAACTTCTTCGGCTGATGCCGTTGTTGAGAATGCTCTCAACTTTTTCTTTGGAATAACTCATTCAAGAACTCCTTGTTGTCGTGGTTTCTCTTATCAGTAACGATTTGAGCTGTTGTAAAATAAAGGTAATAGCAGGTGCATCTTTCTCACTCTGCGCTAAACCACGCTCCAAAAAGCGCGGTATCCAAAGGGCTAAGTGTTCGTGTAAAAAATAGTGACGAAGGTCACTCAAATAAGTTATCTCTTTAGCCTCTTCTAGAAAAAGTAGTTGGTAATACGCGTCAAGTTCAACGCCTAAATGATCCTCTGGTATGACGTTTTTAAGCGAATAGGAAAATCCCATTGTTTCGTACAAATCTCTTACATGTAAGGTACTTTTAGACATAAAAACATCAGGATTATCAAGGTAAACGGAAGCAAATGGATCGGCAACGGTTTCCATGGGACCTACAAAGTAGCGATTAAACTGCACTTCTAAATCCTCTTCTGAAATAGTGAAGGAAGGATTCAGCGCATCAAACGCAACTTTTAGCTCTTTAGAATTTTGGGCATTAAAGATATCACGAAGGTGTTTGATGTCATCGAGTCTGGAAGTCGTTTGCGGTTGAAAAGTTTGCATCTTAAACTCTTTTTTTAATTTATTTTTTTAACCAACTAGGGAAATGGTAAAGCAAAAAAAGAGCAAAAAAATCGCAAGAAAGATTTTACATGTAAGAATTTGACATTTTTAAAGTAAAGGAGGTAACTGAGTCAAAAAGGAACACAATCGTTTTACATGTAAAGCGTAACCCCTTCTCTTTCTTGATGCTTTACATGTAAAACCTTTCTTTAATTTTTTTCCAATGCAAACTCTTTATAATGGTGCATAAAAATAAATAAAAGGAATATCTTTGATAACTAAAATAGATATGAACTCTCCCGAATTTTTAGCCGAATTTGAAAAAACAGAAGCATTTACCGATAAAGTTTGCGAACAATTTGGATTTGCCTACACACCCCTTGATGAAGTCAAAGAGTCCATTCAACAAGGCTTAACCCGCAATAAACTCATCTATGGCAAACGTTACTGTCCCTGTTTTATGGTGATAGGTAGCACACCCGAAGAACAAGCTAATGCGGGTAACCGCTTGTGTCCTTGCACGCCTGCACTCACCGTTGAAATTCCCCAAACGGGCAAATGCCACTGCACGATCTTCTGTACACCTGAACATGCGCGAGAACTCGCAAAAGAAGAAAATATGGAAGAGATAGCGCATACGCATACCAGAGGACTCAGCAAAGAAGAGTGTGACGCGTTAATGAAGAAAAAGCAGATTGATGGCAATGAACTTGAAGCGTTGCTCGAAGCACGAAAGCATGGCGTTGTGAATTTTAATCTTGTAGACACTCGTGAATGGATGGAATGGATCAGCAATCGCATCACAGGAACGGACTTCCTCATCCCAACTACCAGTTTTCATGACGCGCTCTCCCAACTCAGTGGCAAAGAGAACATCCCTGTTATTTTATACTGTTACAGTGGAAGTCGAAGCGCATACTGTCAGCGCATATTACTGCAAATGGGCTACAAAACCGTGCTCAACCTTGAACACGGTATTATGGCATATGATGGGGAATGTGAAAACGGAGAGTAACACTCTATCGAGGAAGAAGTTACTTCGTAGCTTCTTCTGGATTTGATACTTCCTTCGTCGCTTCTAAAAGCTCTTCACGGCTCAGTTCAAGTTTGGTTCCTTGATCATTATAATCATAGCCTTTGACGATGTTGCCCTCTTTAAACTCAATCGTACGGATCAACTTACCTGCTGGATTGAAAAGCTTCGTAATGCCATCAGGTTGGTTCTTTTTGAAAGGAGTTTCCCCTTGAAGTTTACCTGTGGGATAGTAAAACTTGCCTACACCTTCGGCTTGGTCATTAACAAAAGTAACTTCGGTTCGAAGCACTCCTGATTCATAATACTCTTTTTTGAGTCCTTCAATCTTATCGTTTTTAAACGGCGTTTCACTTTGGAGCTTTCCTGATTCATAATACATCTTACCAAGACCATCACGTAAGCCCTCTTTGAACGGTGTCTCACTTTTAATTTTTCCCGATTCATAGAAAAATTGACCGATACCATTGGCAAGTTTTTGTGTTTTAACCTCTATTAAAGTGCCATCTTCCCTGACATCTAAATCCTCGACTGCATAATGTGTCTCAGCACCCAAAAGAACCATTGCTGAAAACATTAAAGTAACCCATAATTTCATGAATAACTCCCTAAAAAAAATTTGAAATAAAAAAGAAGAATGTTTACATGTAAAAGCTTACATGTAAACATTTAAAGCAGACTAAACGTTAAATCTAAAGTGCATTACATCGCCATCTTGGACGACATACTCTTTACCCTCTAAGCGCATTTTACCCGCTTCTTTTGAGCCAGCC
The DNA here is from genome assembly GCF_011769985.2 of Sulfurospirillum diekertiae. Classification (NCBI taxonomy): domain Bacteria; kingdom Pseudomonadati; phylum Campylobacterota; class Epsilonproteobacteria; order Campylobacterales; family Sulfurospirillaceae; genus Sulfurospirillum; species Sulfurospirillum diekertiae. The sequence continues at coordinate 816,190 of NZ_CP039734.2, read as the reverse complement.
TCACCCTTGTACGCGATAAAATCATTGTAAGAAATGACTTCGGCACGGATAAATCCTTTTTCAAAGTCGTTGTGAATGACAGAAGCTGCCTTAGGTGCTTTCCAACCCTTTTCAATCGTCCATGCGCGCACTTCTTTAACCCCTGCGGTGAAGTAAGATGCAAGTCCAAGTTTGTCAAACGCAAGACGAATGATCTGTTTAAGTCCTGATTCTTCAATGCCAAGCTCTTTTAAGAACTCTTCGGCCTCATCCTCTTCAAGTGCTATCATCTCTTCTTCAACTTTGGCACAAAGCACAACAACGTCCGCACCCACTGCTTTAGCATGTTCTTTGACGGCTTTGACAAAAATATTTTCTTCTAAAAGTCCTGCTTCATCGACATTGGCACCGTAAATGATCGTTTTGTTGGAAAGAAAACGTAGCTCTTTATCAAGGATTTGAAAGTTTTCATCATCACGCCTAGCAAACGTACTGACCGGTTTGATCTCATCAAGGTGTGCGCGAAGTGCTTCGGCGATCTCAGCGATACCTGCGGCCGATTTGTCGACTTTCGCTTGGCGTTTCAGACGATCGAGTTTTTTATCGAGTTGTTGAACGTCCGCAAAAATGAGTTCGCTTTCGATGATTTCGATGTCACGAAGCGGATTGATGCTGTTTTCAACGTGCGTGATGTTTTCATCTTCAAAACAACGTACCATGTGTAAAATAACTTCGACTTCACGAATGTTTGATAAGAATTGATTGCCAAGCCCCTCGCCCGCACTCGCACCTTTTACAAGTCCTGCGATGTCGACAAAATCGACCGTTGAGTGCTGAATACGCTCAGGATTGACGATCTTAGCCAGCTCTTCAAGTCTTGGATCAGGAACTGGAACAACGGCTTTATTAGGCTCGATGGTACAAAAAGGATAGTTTGCAGATTCTGCATTTTGCGCTTTAGTCAGCGCATTAAACGTGGTTGATTTTCCGACATTGGGGAGTCCTACGATACCGACACCTAAACCCATAGATTGACCTTTTTAATTAACTTTTAAGGGGGATTTTACCTTAAATCGTCTTAAAAACTGACATATGTCCTCAATCTACAAGTATAGGATTTGAGCTTTACATGTAAAGGTTATTTCTCTTTCAAATACGCTTCAAAATGGTCAATATTAAGCGCAATGAAGCGATATGAAACGTAAATAATAACAGGCCATGTGCAGAGCCACAAAAACCCTGAGGTATAATTGATTGCTTCCATAATAACTCCTAATAATGATGTGAATCAGCTTCGATTTCGGCTGATGTCATTTTGGTTTTATCCATAGCGCGCCATACAAAATAAATATAGCCAAGGACAAACGGAACGCCCAACGAGACATAACTCATGACACTGAGCGTATAGTGTGAAGAGGAGCTGTTTTCAATGGTCAACGAGCTCGCCAAGTCGGAAAGCGAAGGATAAATAGGTGTGGCGTTAAAACCAAGCAGACAGAGCAGGCTCGTTACGACTAAAATCACGCCAAAACCACTGAACCAAATGCCGCACCTGCTTCCTTTAAAAAGCGTACTAAAGATGGCATACAATACCAAAAGTGTACCGCTAAGAAAGGTAACGATAAGCAGTGGCGTGGCTAAAAAGTTGTTCAAAAACTTATGCGATTCGGGAAAGACCACGCCCATATGGTACGTAAAGCCGTTCATCACCAAGAGCATCACCACAAGCAGTATAAAAAAGCCCACAAACAAAAGAGCGTCTTTAAAAAGCTGTTGTTTGGCACGGGCGATGATATGAACATCCTCAATATTATTGATAAAATAAAGCGCTGCTTGTACGCGCGCTAAGAAAAAGAGGCTCAAGCCAAATGCCACATTAAAGGGATTGAGTGCGCCTTCAAGCCCGTAACTTGGCAGTGTCCAAGCCGAAAAATTCATGCTGTTGCGCATAAAATTTCCACCTGTAAAGAGTGTACCAAGCGCAATTCCGATGAGGATAATGCCGACACTTCCGTTGATGTACAAAAAGGCTTCATACGTGCGTTTGCCTAAAAAGTTGTTGGGTTTTACACGGTATTCGTACGAAACCGCTTGCAGGATAAAACAGAACAAAATCGCCATCCAGACATAATAAGCTCCACCAAAACTGACCGCATAAAACAGAGGAAATGCCGCAAAAAGCGCACCTCCAAAAAGAACCAATGAGGTAAAGGAGAGTTCCCATTTGCGACCCAGTGAGGCGACGAGCATGTTGCGTTGTTTGTCATCTTTGGCGATGGCGTAAAGTAGGGTTTGTCCTCCTTGCACAAAGGTAATAAACACAAAAAACGCCCCAATCAGGCTCACCAAAAACCACCAATACTGTTGAAGCGTTAAAAGAGATAAAGTTCCAAACATCTTATGCCTCCTCAGGTCCGATTGTAATTTGTTTGAGCATAATCTTCACTTCCGCAATTAAAAGTGCGGTAAAGATAATCGCAAAAAGCCCTAGTGTGATCATGACTGAGACTTCATCAATGTGCGAACTTGCCATGCCCACAGGAAGCATGCCCTGAATCGCCCACGGCTGCCTGCCAACTTCTGCGACAATCCAACCCGCTTCACCTGCGATGTAGCCCAACGGAATGGAAAAAAGCCCCGCGTAAAGCAGGAGTTTTTTGCTCCCAATCTTGCCGATCATACTAAAGTAGAGTACGAAAAAGAAGAGTGCCAAAAACCAACTGCCAAGCCCCACCATGATGTGAAAGCTGTAAAACGTTAACGCAACGGGCGGGATGATTTTTTCGGGTTTGTCTAAGTAGCCATAGCCCAAATAAGACTCATTGGTGCGAAACAGTGCTAAAGCTTCTTCTTGAGTTGGAACATTGTTCATCTGCTGCGCTTCTTTGTAGGTACGCAACGCCTCTAACGCCTGTTTGCCCTTGTCCAGTTTGCTTTGAGCAGGTTCAATACCCAGTGTTGTGTTTCCAAGTACGAGGTCATCAATGCCCGGAACAAATGCGTTGATGTTGTGAAAGCCTAGAAAAGAGAGTGCGTAAGGAATCTCAATCGACCAGATAAATTCATCTTGCGTATCGCCAATTTTTTTGTTCGTATTCAACTGACCGATCGCCACAATGCCTGCTCGATGTTTTCCATCGTAAAGTCCTTCCATCGCAGCCAGTTTGGTCGGCTGGCTTTGTGCTATTTGATGCGCGGATTCATCGCCTGTAACCAGCAAGAAAATGGAAGCCAAAAATCCAAAAGAAGCGCCCACGATGATGCTGCGTTTGGCGAAAAGCGTATGGCGATTTTTGAGTAAGAACCAACTGCTTACCCCCACGACAAAGAGGGAGCCCATCACATAACCACTGCCGATCGTGTGTAAAAATTTGGAAACGGCGTTTGGGTTGAAGAGAACATCGGCAAAACTTTTCATCTCAAAGCGCGCACGCTCAAGGTTAAACTCCATCCCCACAGGGTGTTGCATCCACCCATTGGCAACCAAAATCCAAAGTGCTGAAAGGTTCGAGCCAATCGCCACAAGCCATGTGGAAAAAAGGTGCATTTTAGGCGAAACTTTCTCCCAACCAAAAAACATGACGGCAAAAAAGGTTGATTCCAAGAAGAATGCCATAATGCCCTCAATCGCAAGCGGTGCGCCAAAAAGATCACCCACGATCCATGAGTAATTTGACCAGTTGGTACCAAATTCAAACTCTAAGATGATGCCCGTCGCAAGACCGATCGCAAAATTGATCGCAAAGAGCGCCATCCAAAATTTCGTCAATTTTTTCCACTCAGGATTTTTTGTCTTGACGTAAATGCTCTCCATAATAGCGATAATAAATGAAAGTCCTAACGTAAGCGGGACAAAAAGCCAGTGATACAGTGCCGTAAGCGCAAATTGCGCACGCGACAACTCAACAAGAAGTGTGTGATCCATCGGAAATACCTTTTATTTTTGCATCAAATGTTCCAGCACGGAGTCTGCTCTTTGCATGTCATTTGAAAAGTGTGTTTGGAGGATATTGGGGAAGAAGAAGAGCTTTAAAACAACAAAAAAAAGGAAAAACTTGATGGCAATAATGAGCCAGAGCTGTTTGCCAACGCGCATCTGTTTAAAACCATCACGGTAGAAAAAAACGATCTGTTTAACCCATTGCATTTTAAATCAACCTTTTCAAAATTATAACTAAATAATAATAAATATTAATTAAAAATACACATTGTTATCTGGTTATAAAGTGTGATCCAAAAAATTTCTGCAAGAACACTTCCTTGCAGAAATTCAAAAATACTTAATGGTGAGCACACGTATGGTTTGGGTCAATTTTAGCTGTTTTCCCGGCTAGAAAATCTCTTAACGAATCTTCTACCGTTTCATTTTTATCATCAAAATAGACAGAAACATTCACCGCTAAAAACTTTTTCAAAGGCTCTCCACCGATGCCTGAAACTACCAGTGTATCAGCACCTAAAGCTTGTATGTTTGCCACAGCATTCGCACATCCTCCCGTTACGTGACCAGGGTTTTTATGCACCTTGACCTCTTTCACCGCACCATCTTCAACCGTAACGGCTGTATAAAAAGTTGCCTTACCAAAATGTGCGCCTCTCTTTGCTCCAATCCCTTCGTCTTTCATGGTTGGAAATATAATTGTCATTTGCGATCCTTTTTTATGTTAATAGAGTTTTGTATTTTATGGTTTAGTGCCCACAGCCACAACCACCACTATCATGATGATCTCCGTCATCGCCTAAAAGCTTCATATAATTCATAACTGTCACTTTTTCAAGTGTGCCCTTATATAATTGATCCAAAGCCTCTTTGAGCATAATTCGCTCTTTACCGACATAATAAATATCGATGCCTGCACCCAAAAGTGCATGAAAAGGTTTTTCGCCCACGTGATTGAGTAAAACCGTTTTAACGCCCAAATTTTGTAACCAAGGGACAACATTCATGCCTCCTTGAACACTGCATTCGCGTGTTGCTATATGACCTTGCGCATCGATCAAACTAAAATAGTTTGCTTTTCCAAAAAGGGGTGCTATCACATCGCCTTTTTCTGTTTTAACAGGTACTGCTATCATTGAAACTCCTTAATGAGCATATGTTCAAAATAATACTCTCATAATGGACATATGTCAAGTATTTTTAAATCATGTTATAATGAGCATATTAAACTTTTTGTATGACCCTTGAAAAGATAAAGAGTTTGCTGAGAGTGCGTTAATTTTTAAAACTCAAAATTGAGTCATAGCCTTTAGCTTCAGCGATGTTTTTAGTTTTAAAAAGTGATGTGCTATAAGCGATACTCTTTTTTCAATGGGTTATGCAAAAAGTCTATACATGTAAAGGAGAATTATGCCACGGCAAAAATGCAAACGGTTTACTTCATTCAGACCGCCGTGTTGCCAATTTAACCCTCGTGAATTTCAAACACATCAAGAGACGATCACACTTTTATCCGAAGAGGTGGAAGCGCTTTATCTTATGGATTTATTGGAGTTGTATCAAGAAGAGGCTGCAGCAAAGATGGAAGTTTCTCGCCCTACGTTTGCACGTATTATTAAATCTGCTCGAAATAAGGTGGCTTTAGCACTACTGGGTGGACATACGTTACATCTGGAAAATACGAAAGAGCGTTATGTGGTTGCACTCTGCAGTGAAAATGAAACCTCCCCTTATAGCTCTTTGAGCCCTAAAAGTAGATATATTCATTTTTTTACACTTGAAAATCACCACATTAGTGAGCACCAGATGATTCCAAATCCTCTGACATCTAACCAGATGAAACCCCCTTTAGTCTTAACAGAGCTTTTTGTCAATCAACGTGTCAATGTATTTGTCACGGGAACCATTGGGCAAGGATTTAAAAGCATGCTTTCCACAAAAGGAATACCCGTGCTTTTAAAAGAAGAAATTACAGACGAAGAGATTACGGCACTTTGGTAGTTTAAGCTACCAAGGCTTTTATCCACAGTTGCATAATCGTATGAATCTCCTCTTTGGGTGCTTCCATAAATTCAATCACAAAGCGATCTTCAAACTCACAGATTCCGATACTTCGTGGACGGACTGCTACGATTTTGGTATTTTGGATAGTTTTTCCAAAACAAAAAATAACATTTTGAACATCTTTGAGCCCTTCCATCATCTCTCCACCCAGTGCTTTTGTATGGGCATAATGGTCAAAAATTGCGATAAAGTGCGCCACAGGATCAGCGTTGATCTTCTCTTTAAAATAATCAACGATTTGAGACATATGCTGATAACGAAATCCTTCTTTCTTCAGGGTTAGTGAATGAATAGGATATTGATCTAAAAAAAGTGTTTTTTCCATCTAATTTTCCTTGTAAAGTGTTGTTTACTCTTGTACGCAGATTTCACCTTTGAGCACATGCGATACCGTTTGATACATCACAACAGAGATGACCATTGTTGTCACACCAACCATCACATACGAGAGTGATAAAAGTATAACATCTTTAGTTTCATGATACATTAACATCGCGCTGATACTCATAGCTGCAAGGGGAAAAACAAAGGCCCACCAAGAGATGAAAAATTTGATTTTAATGAAATTTTTGTACATAAAAGCGACCAAAAGCGTAAAGAAAAGGGCAAGATTGAACAACATCGTGGCAAAAACATCAATCACACCGTACATTTTGTAGTATGCCAGAAAGCCAACCGCGGGTGGAGCGATAAGAATAAACATCGTTGGCATAAACTTTACGGCTAATTGATGGTGAAAAATAATACGATTGAGCAAAATAGCAAACAGAATTACCCAAAAAAAGATACCACAGCTAAAAAAGTACATCAGAACCCCTTGGCTTGCAAACCCTACACCGCCCACAGGAACAAGGACATTGCCCACCACAGGAATAAACCATGCAGGATTAGAGTGGTCTAGTTCTTGATTATTATTGATCCAAAAAGAGATCGTGTACATGGTAAGGTAAAAATGCAAAACCGTTCCTGCATACCAAAACATGGAAGCGACATTGACATTGACCTCTTTATAAATAATCGCTAGCATTAACATAGAAATCGAAATCGCTGCAAAAAAATTGAGTCTAATGGGGTGTGAAAACTCTTTTTTTACCATGGGTGCATATTTGATGTATTTACTAAGATAGATGAGAGAAATAACAACAAATAATGTGGTTGAAACCATCATTAAGAGATGACCAATCATATCCGTAAAGCCTAACCAAAGGGCAGCTTTTTGGTACATAATCGTTAAACCACTCATTCCCATAACCATCGCATACATCATGATAGGGAAAAATTTTACTCTACTGTTCTCGCACGTAAGAACCTCATCCATTGACACTCCTAATTATAATTTATACTAAATATAATTATAAGAATATACTTTTATTAATTATAAAATCATAAATAAAAATGGCTAGGATTTAGTCTTAATGAAATCATGGGGAGGATTGAAGGGTCAACTTCAACCCAGAGGGAGGAATTAAAAGAGGGAATCGCTTAAAATGTCATTCATGATCGTATCGCCTAAACAGGCTTTTTCACGTGCAAGTGTTTCAACTTTATGAACAATATCGCTTTTCAAATAGACAACAACTCGGCTTTTTCCCTCTTCTTTTTCACATTTTTCATCATATTCGCGCTGCATCTTAATTTTCGTCTCTTCTTCTATAGGTGCTCGCAATGATTTGTATTCAACCAATACGCCATCTTTATAGACACCCGAAATTTCGGCGTAAACCCAGTAGTAACCGCCATCTTTTCGCAGATTTTTGACATACCCTTTCCACATCTGCTCTTGCTTCAAAGTCTGCCAGAGTGTCCTGAAAACGGAATGAGGCATATCGGGATGACGAACGATGTTATGGGGCTTTCCAATGAGTTCATCAATCTCATAGCCCGAAATATGGGCAAACGTTTCATTGGCGTAGGTTATGTTTCCATGCAAATCGGTACGAGAGACAATAAGCTCATCACTTGGCACAATAGTTTCAATAAACATCTGATACGTCGTTTGCATAACCCTTCCTTAGTTGATTTTCTTTTTCAAATCACCCTTATAGACAATATCTTTGAGGGCAACCGTTTCATCGTTGAGAATATCTGGTACACTAGGGGATTGCGCTAGCTTTTCTCTTTCCGCGTCGAGCTCATCTTCACTGTAAGCCATCATCATATCAGCGCAAATGACATGAGGAATCTGCTCAATTTTTTTCATTTTCGCCATCTCTTCGTCAAGGTCTGCACCCTCAATCGTGACAATAATTTTGCCAGTTTGCTCGTCATGAAAATGGTAGTCACAAAAATCACTCGCCTCACAAATCGCAATAATCTCTTTTACATGTAAAGGCTTCGTTTGTATCACAATACTTGAAATATTCATGGGATTCTCCAAATCATAATAAATTGATCGTCACTGCTACTGACAAGCTCTTTCTCCGTCGCAAAGATGATGGTATTGAGCGTACTTTTTTGCCCTTTAAGCGTATGAACTTTCGCTTTTGTGGCAAGATCAAACACAACAATATCATTCTGTTCATTAAAGGCAAACGCACCCAACGTTACGCTAGGACTCAGTGCTCCCGCATAGATGAGAAACGAGCCATCAAATCGTTCATACGTGCTATTTTGAAGAGTGTAAACAATGCCACGTCTGTCTTGACCCGCACAGAGCACTTTATCTTTTTTAAAATCCACAGTATAAACATTGTCCACATTACCGCCTTTGAGCACTTGAGTGATTTTGCCACTTAAAACATCAAAGAGAGTGATTTCACCCGACTCACATGCACTTGCAACCCTACTTTTTGTTTCATTCAATGCAAAATCGCTAAAGTGTGAAGAGGAAGGTTGAATGCGGTAAATCTCTTTTTTCGTTTGAATGTCCCACAAAAAAATCTCATTACTGAGAAGTGCCACCAAAATGTGCTTTTTATCGACAAATTGTGCTTTGGAGATGAAAAGATTAGCCGTAGCGTCTATGAGCACTTTAGGCTTACCCTCTTCTATAAGGTATAACTCACGCGCACCGTTACTGGCTTGAACGACAGCAAGAAGCGTGTTGCCTAGCATATCAACTGAAAAAACTTTAGGAGCAACTTCATCGCCAGTAAAATCTTTTATATTCGGAAATTTGGTTTGAGAAAGTTTGGTCGCATCACTCAGTTGATACACCTCAAGAGTTCCTGCGCTTGTTCCTGCGATGATCTTTCCCTCAACCAAAGCTATGTGCTGCACCGTTCCAGCAGTTTCTATTGTTCGTTCTGGTACTAACGCTGCACTTAACAGCACACTTGTCAAGAGATTTAGAAACAGAAATAATTTCATGTCTTTTTCTCCTCTTGGATTATAATCGCACTACTGGGGCAGATACCGACGCACATGCCACATCCATTACAGACATCCATCTCTATTTGCGGTTTCCAAAGCCCTAAAAATTGAATGGCTCTAGGTTCACACGCATCCAAACAGCTATTGCACAGACTTTGATGCCATGCCATACAGGCTATTATATCAATCTTCGCTTTTACATGTAAATCTTTTTCATCGTTACATGTAAGACTTAAAACACCACTTGGGCACGCCCTTGCGCACGCTTCACAAAAGGTACATCCACCTTTGGTAAAGTCTAAGTAAGGGATATGGGTGGCAGCAGAGAGGACGATAATCTTTTCTTCACACGCATTCATGCAAGGCGTATCTTTACATGTAACGCAATGATCCAAAAAGTCATACCCCACATGATGGTAAGGAGGGCGCACACACAACTCATTTTGATTTTTTTGCGCCTTTTTGTTACCAAAAAGAGAGGTAAAAACCCCTCTTCTGCTACCATTTGTCATGGCTACTTCACACCTTCATTAAGGTTATCAATGAGGTTTGAACGACTTTTCTCACTCTCTTTACGATAGTCTGGTTTAAAATTATTTTGAACCAAAGGCTCGTTGGCAGATTGAGGCACATGACATGCTGAACAGTTATAGCGTGCAGAACTCATCTCTGTAAGCACTTTTTGCGTTCTCATATCGAAAAAGTGAGACTTCGGAATCGGAGTCGCTTTCACTGCCTCAGCAACTTCAGGCATGTGGCAACCCGTACACGCATTGTTCTCTTTCGTCATATCGAGCATTCCTTCCACATCATGTGGAATCAACGGAGGTGCATTTTCAAACGACCTTTGAATCGTTTTTGACTCACCAGCAGACACTGTTGAGTATGATGTTGGCTCACCCACAACGGTTTTTTCGCTGTAGAGATCCACCTTTCTAAGCCCTAAATCTTCTTCATTGTATGATTGTGACACCGCACATCCGCTTGCCACAATAATACTTATCAAAGAACCTATTATCAACGTTTTTATACTAGTCATTCTTTTTCTCCTACATTTGTGTTAATGTAATTCCGCACACCAAAAGAGAGTGCATCACTCTCACACACTTCAACACATCGTCCACAATTGGTACACTCTCCTGAAGTTATGGCACCGCTCCTTTTGGAGATAATGCCAAGAACCTGCTTCTCAGGACAAATCTCTTTACACTTCATGCACAAAGTACACTTCGTGTGGTCGTGTTTAATACGTACCAGACTTAAACGCCCAACAAGAGAGTAAAACCCGCCCAAAGGGCAAATGTGTCCGCACCAGCCATTTTTTACGGCAAAAAGATCAAACAGATAAATGCAAAGTATAGGAGCCACGCTCATGCCCATCCCAAAGATGATACCCCGATTTAAAATCCCAATAGGACTGACCATTTCAAATGCAGCCACGCCTGTCATGAACGATAATATAAGGCTAAGAGCCAACACCCAATACCTTACATTACGACTCATCCACACCTTCTTTTCAACGGTTTTATCCAAAAGAAGGACTCTTCGTGTTCCATTTGCAGCATCGGTTACCATATTGAGAGGACAAACCCATGAACAAAATGCGCGCCCACCGACAACCATGTAAAACAGTAGGATCAAAGCTGCACCCGTAAGTACATCTATGCCTACAATCGCACCCGTCGCTAATATCTGCAATAAGGCAAAAGGATCGGCTAAAGGAAGTTTTTTCATCACCAAAGAGGCGCTTAAATCACCATTGAGTAGCCTAAACCCATAACCATTGGCAGCCACAAACAAACCAAGAATGCTCAGTTGAGTGAAGCGTCGTGCCATCATAAAACGGTGGCTTCTGATCCATTCTCTCATTTGAACATCTCCTCATTCGAATTCAAGTAGTCTGTCGCAGACTTCTCGCTACGTTTGGTATGCGTTGTAACATCACCACTCGCTTTTTCTAAGCGTTGCTCATCCCCCTGCTCCCAGCCTTTAATATAGTGTGAGCCGATATTTCCTGTGGCGATTTCCAAAGGCAACACATGGATTGCTGCTTTTTCAGTGACACAGGCTCTCTCGCACAAACCACATCCCGTACAGGTAAGACTGTTGACTATCGGTGTCAAATAGGCATGTTTGCCTGTTCGCTCATTGCGTCTATACTCTAACTTAATCGCACTGTCCATAATAGGACATGCTCGGTAACACGCGTCACACTGAATTCCCCAAAATGCGATGCAGGACTGGACATCAACGACGGCAAGTCCCATGCGCGCTTTGGTGATGTCAAGTTCAAAGACACCTTCAGTGATTTTAGAAACACTCTTCTCATCCAATGCTCCCGTGGGACAGACAGGTACACACGGTATATCCGTACACATGTGACACGGTACTTCACGAGGAATAAAAAACGGTGTTCCCAACGGCTTTGTGTCACCTGGTTTGGCAAGGCTAAGCGTATGGTAAGGACATGCGACAACACACTGCCCACACTTGATGCACAAGCGCATAAAGTCCTTTTCCAAGACTGCAGCAGGTGGTCGTAAAACCAACGGAGCGCTTTTTGCCTCTTCCAAATACCCTGTCCAAACCATGCCACCCAACGCCATGAATCCACCACTTTGAGCCATCAAAGCGAGGAATTTACGGCGGTCTGAGATTGCGATTTTATCTGTTGTTTCCATTTTATTACTTATGCTTTATAAAGTTTGACCGCACACTTTTTATAGTCCGTCTGTTTAGAAAGAGGACATGTTGCATCAAGACATACTTTGTTGATGAAAACTTTCTCATCAAACCAAGGAACAAATACAAGCCCACGTGGTGTTCGATTACGTCCCCTGGTTTCCACACGCGCTTTACATGATCCACGACGACTCTCTATCCAAATCAATTCGCCTTGGATAAAGCCTTTCGCTTTTGCATCTTCTGGGTGCATATAACAAAGTGCCTCAGGAACAGCACGGTAAAGCTCAGGAACCCTCATCGTCATCGTACCACTATGCCAGTGCTCTAGCACACGCCCTGTACACAACCATGTATCATACTGCGCATCTGGCATTTCGCATGGATCCATATACGGTCTAAAGAAAATTTTCGCTTTATTTTTAAGCGGGTATGTCTCTTCGGTGGTTGGTTTGAGTAAGTTGCCTTTTTTGATCGCTTTTGCAAATGTTCCATAAAATGCGAACTCACCATTGTTTTCTTTTGCAGCATACGGATCATACTTAGCGTTAAATCTCCATTGTGTCTCTTTACCATCGACAACAGGCCATTTAAGTCCTCTTACTTTGTGGTAGGTGTCAAAGTCAGCCAAGTCATGTCCATGACCAGCCCCAAACTTGCGGTACTCTTCCCAAATCGCTTTTTGCAAGAAGAAGCCATACCCTTTCCACTCTTTACCATCACTGCCCATGACACCACGTTTATCGCCGTTGACTTCGGTGTTATCAAAGCCTTCACCAATAGGGTCTTGTGCTTTAAATGATTTGAAAAATTCATTAGCAAACAAAACGTCATACAAAGTATCGGTCTCTTTGTAGCCCATCGCTTTTGCCGCTTCGATAACGTTTGGTAATTTGCCACCCTTGATTGGTTGTTCACCCCAAACATCTGCAATCGTAAAGCGTTTTGAAAGCTCAACCCATTGCCATGTATCACTCATCGCATCGCCAACGGGGATGACTTGTTGTTTCCATTGTTGTGTTCTTCGCTCAGCGTTACCGTATCCGCCCCATTTCTCATAAATCATCGCAGAAGGTAAGATCAGATCAGACACTTTGGCAGAAATTCCTGGATACGCGTCAGAACAGACGATAAAGTTGTCAGCTTTACGAGCCGCTTTGATCCAGTGTTCAGCGTTCGCTGTGTCTTGGTAAGGATTACAGACATTGACCCATGCAAATTTGATTTTTCCACTCTCAATTTGTCTGTGGATATTCATAATATGTTGGTAACCCATTGGATTGAGTGTGCCCTCTGGTAATTTCCATATTTTCTCACTCACGGCTCTGTGTGCAGGAATCGAAACATCCATATCGGCAGGTAAACGGTGTGTAAAGGTACCCACTTCACGCGCTGTTCCACACGCACTCGGTTGTCCTGTCAAAGAAAATGCTCCAGAACCGGGTTTGGCTTGTTTGCCAAGGAGAAAGTGAACCATATACGCTTGTTCATTTACCCATGTACCTCGTTGGTGTTGGTTAAAGCCCATTGTCCAGAAGCTGACAACTTTACGCTCTTTTTCAATGTAAAGGCTTACAAGTGTTTGCAGTTTTGCTTTAAAGCTCTCGATGGTCTCATCAGGATTGCCTTTAGCAATTTTTGCAACATAATCAAGAGTATAAGGCTCTAAACCTTTTTTAAAATCTTCAAAGCTAATTTCCCAGTGAAGCATCGCAGCATCTGCTTTATCCATTTTCATGGTATCGCCCGCTTTAACACCTAAGTGTGCAAGGCCTGGAGCTTCTTTTGCAGAGATAACTTTCGCTTCTTCTTTTTTAATAATCTCAAGTTCTTTATCGGAGTAGCCTAATTTTTTAGCCTCAGCTTCCGTTCGCATACCATAACCGATATTCGAAAAACCGGTTGCAAAAATGGTATTTTTCTTCACAAAATCCCAATCAATCGCTTCTGGATGATTGTAAACAATCTCACGTGCAATGTAGTTCCAAATCGCAAGATCGGTACTTGGAGAGAAGATAATCTCCGTGTCCGCAAGGTCAGAACAACGGTGCGTATACGTAGAGAGGTTCACCACTTTGACTTTATCGGGAGAGGTCAGTTTTCGATCACTCACCCTTGACCATAAAATCGGATGCATCTCCGCCATGTTGGCACCCCAAGTAACAATGGTATCGGTCAGTTCAATGTCATCGTAACAGCCTGCCGGCTCATCGATACCAAAGGTTTGCATAAAGCCAACAACGGCTGAAGCCATACAGTGACGCGCATTAGGATCGATGGCATTGGAGCGAAAGCCCGCTTTCATCAATTTTGCGGCGACATAACCTTCATGAATCGTGTATTGACCGGAACCAAACACGCCGATCGCTTCAGGACCGCCCGCTTTCATCGCGGCTTTCATGTGTTTTTCCATCTCGTCAAACGCACGTTTCCATGAGACAGGTTTGAATTGACCGTGTTTGTCAAATTCACCTTTGTCGTTCATGCGTAAAAGTGGTTCTTTAAGACGATCCGCACCGTACATGATTTTGGCATTAAAATAGCCCTTGATACAGTTAAGTCCACGGTTGACGGGAGCCGCTGGATCACCTTTGACCGCGACAATTTTACCCTCTTTGGTCGCCACCATAATACCACAACCGGTACCACAGAATCGACACACAGATTTGTCCCAACGCCAATCTTTTTCGGCGTGTTCCCCTGCGGCCTTAAGCTCGGAAGGCACGCTAATGCCCACCGCAGCAGCAGCGCTCACAGCGGCAGATGTTTTTAAAAAGTCTCTTCTTGAAAGCGACATGTTGAAACCTCCTGATTTGAGTTACGAGGTCATTCTATCACTAAGCAAAAAGACAATCTATGACTTAAGTCAATACTTTAGTTTGGTGAATTTAATTTTGTGGGGATTTGGGGTTTACATGTAAAAGTGTATTGATGGAGTTTTTTGGAGAGAGTGAGCGAAGTTGAGACAAGAGAAAAATAGCTCGTATCCTTTATCAAGTACTGTAGTATATAATGTTCTATGAACAATATAGTTAGCTAGCAAATATAGATGAACAATTATGGAAAGGAATTAAAATTGCCACATAAAGACCTTGAAAGATATTTGGAAACATTTAATGAAGAATTTAAGCAAAAGCATATTGAACATAAAAGAAGACCATTCGAGTTTATTTCTAGATATTCCACAGAGTTTAATCAGCCAGTTAATCTGTCATCAAACTTTGCAAAATATATTTTTGAATGGTTTGAAAAAAGAGCAAAAGAAGGTGCCCATAGTATAGGAAGTCTCTATACTTCTGCATATTATTATGATGCACAATTTTGGGAACTTTCAATTCCTGTTTTTTTTGGAACAGTAAAACTAAATTCACTTGATAGCTTGAAAGATATATCTGATATTGACAAAGAAAAAATTTTAAAGAATGAAAAACAAAAATTGGATTATGTTGCATTTTGGTCAGATTGCATTGACTATGCGATGGGCTTCTCAGAACTTCGTCAAAAAACTGATATAGATTCATTTGGAAAAAGTCTTTTACTTTCGGCAAATGAAGAATTACGATCTGCAACCAACAACCTTCTAAGCCTCCCCGTCCAAAAGAGAGCTATACTGAATTGTAGGGCGGCTGTAGAAACAAGTTTAAAAGCATATATTGCATTAAAACGAGGATTAACTGAAAAAGAAGCTAAAAAGTTTAACCACAATCTTTTTAAACCATTTGATGAAACAATTAAAATATCTGGTAATAAAAGCCTTGATTTACTTCGCAATAGATTAAAAAATTTACCAAATATTGAAGCCAGATATGAAGAACAAACTTTGACTTTCTTGGAGTTATGGAATGGATATGTTTTGGCACAATGTATAAGTTCATTTGTAATTAGAGATTTTACAGGTCATAATTCTCTCTCTATTATGTTAGATTAAGTAAATACACATAAAGAGAACAGGTTATTTTTTCTTTACATGTAAGCATAAAAGTTCAGTTTTTTCCTTTCAATTTTCTATATAATATTCATGCATTAAACCATGGAGAACGTTATGTTAGATAAACTTTTTTGGGATGATCCTTACTCGAGCGAAATTCAAGCAAAAATTGCATCGGTTGAGGGTGATGGTATTTACTTAGACCAAACCATTTTTTACGCATTTTCAGGCGGTCAAGAGAGTGATTTTGGAACCATTGGTGGCGTTGAAGTCTTAGAAGCAACCAAAGAAGGTACCAATATACGTTACACTCTAGCGAGCGAACATGATCTTCACGTGGGGCAAGAAGTAGCAGTCAAGATCGACTGGCAAAGACGTTATAGCCTGATGCAACACCATTTTGCTGCAGAATTAATCTTGGAATTACTTTATCAAGAACTAGGTTCGGTGGAAAAAATCGGCGCGCACATCGCCCAAGATAAAGCCCGCATTGATTTTTTTTGGCAGGAAAACATTAGCAACCTGTTTCCCCTCCTTCTTCACAAAGCAACAGAATTAATCAATAAAAACTTACCCATTAAAAGCGACTACAGCGATCTTGCAAACCAAAGACGTTACTGGGAAATCGACGGTTTCGCACAGGTTCCTTGCGGTGGCACGCACCTGAAACACACAGGTGAAGTGGGGCGACTCTGCTTAAAACGAAAGAACATCGGCAAAGGCAAAGAACGCATTGAAATTTATGTAAACCAATAGCTATTTGTATTTACATGTAAAAAAGAATTGGTACGTTTTTTGTGAGACTGCGGGGATGTAGAAATCCACGAGTTCTAAAGCAGAGCATTCAGGTTTTGCCCATACGTAAGCATGGGCAAAACTTTTGAAAAAGTGCTGACTTAAAATTTCATATTGAGCGTCAAGTAGACACCAAATGGCATGCCCGCCAAATAGGTTGGTTGTGTTGTATCCGCTGCAAGCGCATTATCAGGTGTAATGATGGAAGCAATATAGTGTTTATCCAAAAGATTGACAAAACTTAACTGCATATTACTCTCTTTAATGCTTTGGATTTTAGGCAATTTATAATCAACATTAAAATCCACTGTCGTAAACGAAGGAATTTCTTGCGTATGCTCCACATTACCGTACCTACTAGCCGTATAGCGAACAATAGGTGTGAATTTAAAGCTACCTATTTTATATGTCATAGAACCTTTAAGCCCTTGCATCGGAGCATCAGGAACTTGATTGTTTTTTGTCGACGTTGTTGCTAGCGCACTGGTTTGAAAGTTCTCTGTATAGTAGTAGCGATTGTAAAAAGCACTGGCAAGAAAATCTATAGACTCAGTGGCTGCACCACTAATGGCAAACTCAGCACCGTAACTTTCGGCATCAAGGTTGTTGGTAGGATAATTGATGCCGTATTGGGTATCATAAATGGTGGCTTGTTTACCCGATACTTTGGTATAAAAAAGATTTGGTGACAAAACAATGCTTCCAACTCTGTACTTTAGACCGACATCGTAATTATCGGAAATCTCTAGGTTTTGCTTATCCCATAGTTTCTGAAGGGTGACACCTTTACTCACATAAGTTGCTCGATTGGAGAGGTACGTTGGAAAAAGATTAACATCGTAACCATAGCTTCGACCGTAATCAAAATAGACTTCCGTATTGGATGTTACTTTATATCCTAAATAGGCACTGGGTAACCATTCGGTAAAGGTTTTAGAGGCGACACTTGACCACGGATCAAGCGCAACTTGACTGAGTGCCGTATCGTAATCAGAGCTTATAGAAGCACTATTTGCACCTGCCGTGTGACTGTTAATTCCTGCGAGTTTAAAGTCAAGGTATCGTATGCCAAACGCATAGCTAAAATCTTTAATGTCACCACTAAATTGTACAAATGGAGAGCTAAACTTATGCGTTGCCTCTTCGGCTAACATGTTCCAGCCATTGTATGTTAATTGCCCCGTATTGCTGACCGTGTACATTCTTCGACTCGTTGGAGGTCCTGGTAAATCTTGCTCTCCATACCAATAGCCGATCTTCATCGCCATTTCTTCAATGATCGGTATCTCGTAGGCCAATACGGCACCATACCTGTCATGATCAATGAGCCATTGGGTCACGGGCGATGTTGCTGGAGTTGCTGGCATATTGGTGAACCAATATTCGCCTTTGTCTTTTGAATAGTACGGTTTAAAACTCAAAACAGAGTCATTTGCAAAGCGGTATTCTAGGTTTGCCGTGACGACGTCATCGGTAAAAGATTGCTTATTCCAATCATAATAATTAGCATTCTTTGTTGTAGGATACGCCGTATTCCAATCTTTTTTATAATTCGCGTCCAAATCTTTTGCTTCAGTATAGGAAAGCCCATAATAATTGTGATGATCGTCTTCGCTGTGAGCATAAAATAGTTCACTTTTAAAGTTATCATTTGGTTTGTAGGTCATGCCTAACATCACGTTGGTGCGATCCAAATCACCTTCGCCTTTCCATTTATCGCCGCTGGTTTTAGAAACCGATCCAAACGCTGAGACATCGCCCATTTGTCCTGTATCAAAACGTAAAAAAGTTCTGAGGGCATTGTCTGAGCCCACCGTTTGTGATACCGTTGTTTCCATCTCTTTTTTGGGTCGATCGACAATCATATCGACTTTTCCGATCAGGTTGGAAAAACCAAGGCTTTTATCCGCAGGCATATACCCTTTATAAAGATCAATCCATGAGATATTTTCCATATCAAACATGGTTTTTCCACCACCTGGATTGCCGCTGATGGGGAGTGATTCTAACATGTAAACACCGCCCGGTCCTGACTGATTTTTACCCCTGATACGCAAAGGATCGTGGAACGATGTTTCGTTGGAACCAAAAACCTCCGCAGGTTGATAATCGACTGAAGGCGACATACCTACGACTTTGAGAGCTGAAATGCCTATAGGACCACTGTAAAGATCAATGGCGTCTTTATTGTATCCTTGCGAATTAACATTTTCTTTGCCACCCGTTTCAAAAGCTGTGGCACTCCCTGTTTTCCCCGTTGCAATAACCTCTTCTAATTGATAAGAATCTTGCCCATACAAATTGCATAGTGCAATAAGACTAAACACTAATGTTCTTTTCCCTGTTACATTCATCCCTGCCCCTCTTTTAAGTTGTAGTATTTTTATATATATAACGATATATCTGATTAAAATATTTTATGAATTCTTTAGTATTAATAAATCATAACATCCAGCAGAGGCTTTAAAAAATATTCATACGCCATCAATGTGCAACGAAAAAATTTGTATAATGTATTCATTGTATAAAATTTTATATAATGAATACATTATAATGATTATAACTTAAAATTTAAATAATTTATAAAATATTCATATACTTAATAAAAGGAATATCCCCTGTTTAGAGAAATTGAGGGGAAAACTCCGCCTCAAAAGAGACGGAGTTTCAATTAGAATTTGTAGTTAGCTCTAAATCTCATCTCATTAAAGTCTGTTGAACTAGCAGCTGTCGCACCCAATGCGGCAACATCTTTTGTAGCATTTTCATACTCAAGAGATAGCGTTAAACCTTTAAGTGAAGGGATGTCATAAGCAATTTGTCCTTCCCAGTATTTAGTTTTCGTATCACTCTCTGCATGATTCAAGATATAACCTACAGCGACAGATGAAGCATCTTGATTGATTTTGACATATTGTCCTAAGACTTTAAGACCCGTAACACCAACTTTTGTAAAATCATAACCCACTTCAACTTTGTAAGCATCTGTGTTAGCACCTGAAGTTACTTCAGCACCTTTGATCAATGGAGCAGTATACGTTGTAGGGCCATTTCCTGCACCTAGGAGAACAGATTGTCCACTTGATACGGTACTATAGGCAAAAGATCCATTAAAGCCTGCTAGCTCTTTAAAGCCAACACGTCCTTGGTACATATCACCCTCAACATGGAAACTATCAAATGTAGCATTTGATGTTCTTGACCCTCGATAGGTTGCATCAAGGAGTAATTTCATAGTGCTTAAAGGCACAACATAGTTACCCTCAGCATAGAAAACATTGGCATCGCCACCATTGGTTAATTCAACATCATTTACAAATAAGTATTGACCTGTTAATGTCAAATTTGTGATGGATGTGTTGATAGCAGCAGCAGTGTATGCTCCGTCAAATCCAAAAACATTTGATCCATTATTAGCTTTACCGGTTCCGTAAAATACCGCTTCTTTTTTAAAGTTAGGAATCCCTGATTCACCACCAGCTACGCTTGCGTCATAATCAGATGTTCTACCTTGAAATTTGTCAGAATAACCTGCAACTAAGGTTGTATTTGGAAGGTCTGTGTTGACAAGAACTGCTGCTTGGAATGCTTCTTTAATCATACGTGAACTAGAACTGTTAACAAGGGGGCTTGTAATAAATTGTCGACCCACTTTTGCCGTTGTCTTACCAATCGTATACGCTACATAGGCTTCTGAAAGTACCGCACCTGAACCGTACATATCGGTAGCATAAAGATTTTTTGCATCGTCATCAGCAAACGGTGCATAACTTGACTGCATTGTTAACCCAAGAGTTAAACCATACAATGAATCTGTTACATAACTCAACATAACACCTGTAGAGAAAATGTCAGCATCACCCTTGCCAAGTGTCCCATCTTTGCCAGGTATAGATACCGTAGGGTTAGAAGAACCTGTATCCCTATCAAAGTACCAAGCTCTTAATTCACCCGTTACTTTTCCATTTTTAAATGCGTCAGCAAGTGTATCTGATGCCGCAAAAGAACTAGAAGCGAGGCCCGCAACTACAATAGCCACCAAGCTAAGTTTAGCTATTTTCATATTTCCTCCTTAAAGCAGATTAGACTTCTTGCATCACCTGACATGATAGTATTATGCTAAGTTATGTAAGAAGTCTGTTAAAATATTACATCAAATATATAGCATGGAAATAGCATAAAAATTTAAGTATATTTTAAGTATATAAAAATTAACTCACACTTTTACACCATTTCTTTTGGCGTTAAAACCCACAGCTCAACTTTTTCATTCTCTCTTGAATCTGTACGTTTTGTTTTTTTTGAGGAAGCGTTCACGTCTCGTCTGAGGTGTAACTCTTTTTTAAAGCGGCCGTTAGTGCGTAATTCTTCGATGATGGGATGGGGACTTTTTGCATCAATAACTTGCGCTAGGTTGGAGAAAAGAAGCACTATTTTCCCATGACATGTAAGGTGTTTTTGGGCTTGTTCAAAAAACTGTGGAAAGAGCTCTTTCTCATAATAAATCGCTTTATCAAGCCCCTCTTCCAAGCTATGCTTTGCCAGTAACCACGGTGGATTAAACACAATCACATCCGCTTTAACATCGCAATTTTCAAATAAATCACCATGATTGAGGGTTATATTTGCTTCATAATCCAATCGCTTGCACTCTTGCGCCACGCCAATAATCGCATTTTTATTGGTATCGGATGCGAAGATAGTTTTAAAACCATTTTGAATGAGTTGAAACGATAAAATACCACTTCCTACACCGATTTCTATGGCTTTTTCTTTTGAACCAATGTATTTTTTAAGCCACCTATCAAAGAGCGTTAAATGCTCAAATCGTGTGGGAAAATACGTCCCATAAAAAGGGTGAAGCGTGATGCCTAAAGTTTTCACTTCAATGCCTTTTTGGTACCACTGCCACGCGCTATTCATCCCCTGAACTTCAGGGAAAGAGACATAAAAGTCAGCAATTTCGGGGTATAGCACTTTCAACCAACCAATCACGGGAGCCTTCTTCACAACTAGTTTATGACCTTTGACTTCCACTAACAAACGGTGCGATGCCTCTCTAAAGGCGCTACGAAAATCGCGTTGTCCTTGAAATTTTTTATCGGTATAGTAAACTAAAAGCGTTCGTTTGAGTTCAGCCAAAATTTCTAAACCATTGCTGTAAAACTCTTCCACAAGAACATACGTCCCTACGATCATCTCCTGCACGGCAGCCTTCGCATCCGTGTCGTGATAAAAACGTATCACTTCGATTTCGGAGGTAATAATTGGCGGTTTATCGGGTTGGAGAGTGAGTAAATCTTGATTCATGGATGATGCCTTTATAATGTGATGCAGTCTAGTGTATAAAGGCTTTGGTACGGGTTGGTTTTTTGATGAGTGAGATACAAAAAAAAAGTGGATGGACATTACTAGCTTTTTACATGTAAAGATAGTTAAACGTTAAGCCCTCCCTTTACATGTAAAAATAAAAAGTGAAATTTAGTGGCTCTTTTTGAGCAAAAACTCCCTCCCCACTTTAACCTTTGGTGTGCCACCATAAGCAATGATGTCAGCGGTTGCATTGGTCTCGCTCCATTTTTCGGGTAGAAATGAACCTGTTCCGATGATGTCGATGGGCGCTTTTGCGCATGCCATTGAACGACACTTTTGCGGCGTAAAACCTGAAGAAGCGATGATGCG
Source organism: Sulfurospirillum diekertiae (assembly GCF_011769985.2). NCBI lineage: Bacteria > Pseudomonadati > Campylobacterota > Epsilonproteobacteria > Campylobacterales > Sulfurospirillaceae > Sulfurospirillum > Sulfurospirillum diekertiae. Next base: position 793,808 of record NZ_CP039734.2, on the reverse strand, counting down.
TACTTTGGAAAATCCCGCATGATCAAGCGTTTCTCGCATGCTCCAGATGGCTGCCGCCGAAACGCCTGTGCCGATCAAGTCATGGAGTTCCGCTTCCGTACGGTAGTCACGCACCGCGTCAGGAACATGCCGTCCTAAAACATGATAGCTCTCTTGTGTATCAAGCCCCTCTAAAAAACGTCCGCCATGCGTATCGAGGCGAACAGCGATCTTACCATCGCGTGCAAACTTTGGAAAAGCGTGGCATACTTCTAAGGTGTCGGTGATTTCTCGACCGAAATAATCCGCCAAAATAGGGATGTTCTCCGTTGGAAAACATTCATGAAACATTTCAGCCGCACGAAGCGTTGAGCCTGCGTAGCCGATGAGCGCGTGGGGAACCGTGCCTAAGCCTTTTTCACATCCAAAGAAATGCGCCGTTGCATCGGTCGCATTGCCAATAAAACCCACTGCACCTAAACGTTGTGCCACACGTGAACCCACCGATGCCCCATACGCCATCATCTCAGCCATCTCAGTTCCTGCACAGTGACGCGCGTCCATCGCTAAAAATGAGACATGTGGAAGCATTTGACACATTTCATAGGCGTTGTAAGCAGCGACACATGCCGAGCCTAATTTTTGTAAAATGATCGTCTCTAATTCTACTAAATGCATAAACGAACCACTAAGATAAAACAAAGGCTCACCAGCACCTACCCATTCACCCTCCTCGTGCGTCGTTTCGATGATAACGTTGATGCCACGACTTGTCGCTTGTGTTTGAATCCACTGCGTGGCTAAACGTGTCGCACAAAGCACTGGGCGGCGTAAAAAGAAGGCATACGTGACTTCAGTATCGCCAAAATGTTCGATGATTGCTTTGGTATTGGAAAAATATTTATCCGTCCATGCGGTCACATCAGTGAGACCAAGTTCATTACTGTTTTGCATACAGCTCCTTGTTTTTTCATCCTGCCTTTATAGTCTCATTTTGCTATACTATTGCTTAGAGCAGACCTTTTTAACTCTTTTTTTACATGGGAAGCAGGCTATTTTCATGCTACACTGTTACAGTAGCATGCTGCATGAAAATGTTTTCAAAAAACAAAAAAAAGAAGGAGATATTATGGCAGCGAAGATTACCGATATTTGTATCGCGTGTGGCGCTTGTATCGATGAGTGCCCTGTAGAAGCTATTGTAGATGATAGCGAAAATCCAACAGGTGCAGATACGTATTATGTTTATGCTGACAAATGTGTTGAGTGTGTAGGTCATCATGACTCACCAGCGTGTATGGAAGCCTGTCCAACAGAGGGCTGTATTGTTTTAGGTGCATAGTGAAATAGAAAAAAACGTTTACAAAATAAAAAGGGGAAATGTTACCTCCCCTTTTCCCTCTTTTGACTGCTTTTATTTTTTGCCTCTATTTAGAAAATACGTATCAGCTCATACGCTCATGGCACAATCTCATTTTGCTATACTACGGCTTAGAAAACGCAAATATGTTTTTAAAAGGTGATAAGATGACACAACAGAGTGCATGGAGCATATGGTCTAAAATGGAAGCTACACGTTTAAGATGGTCAACGATATTACGATGTATCATGGGTTTTCTATCGGTCATCATGGGTCTCAATGTTTACGCTGATGATGTTATTCCACAAGAGCATTTAGCTTCAACTCACACTATTATTTCTGACTCTGCTGATATTAGTGTTTCCGAAATTAAACATTTAACCTTGATTTCCAAGACATTAGAACTTAAAGTGTCGACGCAAACAAGCTTAGAACTCAATGCCCTTTTGAGCAATAATTCCACTCAAGTCATCACTCAAAATATAGAGTGGATTGTGGCAAATCCTACGATTATTACTATATCCAATAACACACTTCAAGCTCTTAAAGAAGGAACAACAACACTTCAAGCACGCTATGGTAAGGTACTCTCCAATACATTGAACATTACCGTCTATCTAGAAATTAGTAGACATAGACTTCCTCCAGAGCCTGATGCTAAAGTGAACAACGCAACCCTTTTGGGCATCGACAGTAATCACAATGGCGTTAGAGATGATGTTGAGAGAAAAATTTACTTCCGATATAAAAAGCCCGTCATCCAAGCATTTATGATGCAAAGTGCCAAATCATATCCTAAATATTTAGAAGACCCTATTGCTAGCGCTAAAGCACAAGAAACACAAGATGAAATGTGGAAGGAAGGTTCATGTTCCGGATATTTAGAAGTAGTTAAAAAGATAGAAATGCCAAATGTTGAAGGTCTTAAATTTTTAAGCAATGCCTATATGAATACCAAAGAGAGAATCAAAGCTTATATCAAATTCAATGAAGCTTTAAGTGGTGGTAGTTACGCTATCCCATTAATAAGAGATTATAAAAAAGAGAATTGCGATTTTAATGTCGAAGAGATGTTAGAGATAGAAAAATAGAAATTGGATTTTGAGCTAAATTTTCAAAGTTTAACATCAAGGCGGTAGGCAATTATTTTCTTTACATGTAAACCTAAAAAACACCTTCTCCCCTCTATTTTCCCCAATTCCTTTCTTTTAAACTAATCCTCTCCATACTATAATAACACCTTCATTTCCACAAGGACATCTATGCGATATTTGATTTTGATAACGCTGATTTGGGCGTTTTCGTTTAGCTTTATTGGTGAAGTTTTAGCAGGTAAAGTCGATAGTTATTTTGCGGTGTTGGTGCGTATTGGGCTTGCATCACTGGTTTTTTTACCGTTTACGAAATTTCGAGGCGTTCCCACGACATTAAAGATCAAAATCATGCTGATTGGCGGTGTGCAAATTGGCTTCATGTATATCTTTTTCTATCAATCATTTTTATTTCTCACCGTTCCTGAGGTGATTCTTTTCACTATTTTTACACCTATCTATGTGACACTGCTTTATGATGGACTGAAGGGGCAGTTTAAACCGCTGTATCTTATCAGCACAGGGGTGGCGGTTTTGGGGGCGTATATTATTCGTTATCAAAACGTCAATTCTGAGTTTATCACAGGATTTTTGATGGTGCAAGGGGCAAATATCTGCTTTGCGCTTGGGCAAACTGCCTATAAAAAAGTAATGGAATCCAATACAAATATTGTACAAAGTGATGTATTTGGTTACTTTCACTTTGGAGCGCTGATTATCGGCATCGTTGCTTTTGGACTGTTTGCCAACACCGATAAACTCTCACCCACTTTGATACAATGGGGCGTTTTAGTGTGGCTGGGGGTTGTCGCTTCGGGTCTTGGGTATTTTCTGTGGAACAAAGGCGCATGTGAAGTCGATGCAGGAGTGCTTGCCATCATGAACAACGTGCACGTTCCCGCAGGGTTGATTGTAAACATTCTCATCTGGGGAACGCCGACCAATTATCTCTTACTGACTTTGGGAAGCGGGGTTATTGCCTTTTCATGGTGGTTACATCATCTTTTTATGAAGCACTATCATACGACATAATCGTAGCGGTAGGTTGGGTTTGGTCGTCCGGGTTGCAGGCATTTGGAAGCTTCGATTTTTTGAGTAACCTCATTGCCACATACCTCAGAAAGGACCTCTGTTACAATACGATCTAACGCTGCTGGATTCATTTCAACACGCGCATTTAACGTCATTTGAGCCTGATTTCCACTTCCTGCACTGCCTCTTATGCTAAGAGATTCACTCTTTCCTGTCACATTGCCTATCACATACTTTTTTTCGGCTTCGAGTAACACTTTGACATGCCCAACGGCTAAGTTTAAAGCATCAAACCGCTCTGCCAAGCTTTTTAACATTTTGTGCGTGAACGCATCCCAATTTACTGAGTGACCTTGAAGGGTGACTGTCGTGTTAAGCCATCCAAGCACGGCTTCGCCTTGCGCGTAAATATCATAATCCACTTCGGCTAAGTGCGTTCCTGCTACTGTAGAATGGCTCACTTCATCGAGCCACAGTTCCAAGCCTTCACCGCTTTTAGCGCTTAAGGAGAAGATTTTAGCTAATGGCCACCTCTTGGCAACTCGTCTTTTTAAGGTTTCAAGCGCATCACGTGAGAGTAAATCTATTTTTGTGATGACAATCATATCGGCTTCATCAAGCTGTTTTTGAAGAATATACGCCGCACTTTCATGAAACCCCGATGTACCACCTTTGAGTATAGCGTTCAACCGTTCGGGATCGACTAAAACACTTAGCGGCGAAACGATCAAATCCTCTTCGAATTTTTGTTTTAAAGGCTGCATAATCGTGGCAGAAAGATCCGTGCAACTGCCTACAGGTTCAGCAATAATCATCTCCATAGCACCTTTTGCTTTGAGGTGAGAGATAGCCTCTACAAACCCATTGAAATTACAGCAAAAGCAGCTACCACTCACCTCTGTAACGGAACGGATGGAGTGCTCAAGAAACGCTGTATCGACCAGTCCTGAGGCTTGATCATTGGTGATTAAACCAACGTGTTTGCCTTGTTCACTCAGCATTCGTGCCGACTCACACAACAGCGTAGTTTTACCCGCTCCCAAAAATCCACCCACTAAAATAATACGTGTTTTCATCATCATCCTTTTTATTGGCAGTCACATTTTTCACATTTGTTACGCATAAGAGGCTCAATGAGGCGTGTAAATAAAAATCCCGCACTCATGCCTCCAAGCAAAGGAGCTAAGATATAAACCCAAAAGAAACCTCCAACTTGATCAGGAAAAGAAGCCTCTTTCCACCCAAAGATCCATGCAACCATACGAGGGCTAAAATCCCGTGCAGGGTTCAGTCCTGCTTGCGTTAAAGGGGCGATAAGGCAGATGATGGAAGTGACGGCAAGCCCTATGAGAATGGGGGCTATATTGTCATCGGGTCGTCCCAAATTACAGCTCTCCGTCAAACAAAAAATGATAATCACAAGGCAGAACGTTCCAAATCCTTCTGCGATCATCGCCAAGGGCAGCGAGACGATGGCATTACTGTTAGGGAACTGATAATATTCACCAAACATTTTCGCGATTGCAATGGACTCTTGCGTACCACGAATGATGTGATGCGCATTTTCAAAAGCCACAATAGAAGGATTAAAGAGCACATACACCATCACAGCTGCACCAAAAGCGCCAAGAAACTGCCCTAAAAGATAAATAGGCATTTTTTTGATCGTCATTCTTTGGCTGATCACCATTGCCAACGTCACGGCTGGATTGAGATGCGCGCACGATAAATGACGTGCCGCGTAAATGGCAAGGCTCACACCCATACCCCAAATCATCGCTATTTGGAACAATCCTTGATGGGCATTAAACAACACCGACACCGCAACAGAACCACATCCAAACATCACCATCATAAACGTTCCTAAGCATTCACCCATAAATTCACGTTTATATTTCATCATTCGCTCTTACCTACTTTTAAAATATCGGGCACTCTTTTCCATAGCAATATTGGTTAAACTTTTTCTGATCGCATTTCGTTTCCATCTGTGCCAAAAGCTTTACATGTAAAAAGGTTTCGGAGAGCGATGAAGCGATATTGAGGGCTGTCCAGACTTCTCTATGGCAACAACGCGCCGCTTCGTACTCAGCGATTTTACCGAGCACTGCGTATGTGACCTTTTGAGCCGCAGAACGTGCTTTTTTGGCAACGGGTGAAGCCTCCAATACAATCGCAAAGCCAATGCCAACCCCCGAAGCCGCACCGCAAATCCCTAAAAATCCACAGGCACCACCCATAATGCTAGAGCCGCGTGAAAGCGCTGTTTTAAGTGCATTTTCGGGAAGTTTCCCACCACTGTTTTTATAGGCAGTAACGATGATGGCAGGTACCATGGCATGATGTTCAGGCCCGTGTTTTGGGATGCTGGGATGCTCACGTATCTGCTGAAAAAGCTTGAGCATATCGCGCTCTTTAGACGTAGCGCAGATGTGTTTGATGACGGCTAGTGCCTCTTTGGAATGACACGCATCGCACACATAATGCCCCTCTTTACATGTAACGCTTTGAACGCTCACACTTCCGCAATAATAACATGTCACTTCGTGCGGTGAGGGTGTGTAAACAAGCGCCGATGCGCAGACCATGCAGTTATGGTTTTTCTTAGAAGGTGCTATGCTAAACGAAACTTTCGCTGTCGGTTTTGTCGTCAATAAAAGACTTGGTTTGGACTCAGGTGGTGTCGCACAACAACAGCTTTGACCCTCTTTGATTGGTGACATTACCATTATCGTCCAGTAAACAGCTCGCTTTCCAACCGCTTTGCCAAAGCCTCATCAATGCGTGTTTTACCCCCTTTAAACAGCACAATACCATTGTCTAATGCAAGGCTTTCGCCTACACCTTTGTAGATGACTTCGACCTGCTTTTGCGTGTCTGGCTTGTGTGCCTCAAACGTAAGCGAGTAAAACATATGCCCTTGCACCTCACGGTAAAAAAAGCGTTTGATAAGCTCAACGTTTTCAAAGCCACTCTCACGTAGTAGTCCTAAAAGATGGGCTTGTGTCAGCGCTCCGCCGATGCACTCACCACTTAGTTTTGCGTCATTGCGGATAAGTGCACTTGCCTCTTCGTCGCACACAACATCGGAAACTACAAGCCTTCCGCCCTTTTTAAGCACCCGAAAGATTTCGGCAAAGAGTTTGCGTTTGTGACTGGAGAGGTTCAGCACACAGTTGGAGGTGATGACATCAAAACGCTCATCGTCCTCTGGCAATGCTTCAAGGTAACCTTTGGCAAATGTGAGATTTTTATAACCTAAACTTTGCGCCACCTCTTCTGCGCCACTTCGCGCGATTTTGAGCATGGAGTCGAGCATATCGACACCCACGACACGCCCACTTTTCCCTACAAGTTTTGAGGCGATAAAACACTCAATGCCTCTGCCAGAACCAAGATCAAGCATGGATTCACCCATTTTGAGCTTCGCATCTAAGATAGGACTGCCACAGCCGTACCCTCGAAAGCGCAAATGGGAGGGAATGTGCGAAAGGTACTGCTCTTCGTAGCATGCAGGGTTGAGGATGTCTTCTTTATCTTCCAATGCCGCGTCATGGTAAAAGGCTTTCACAAGGCGCAACGATTCACTCTCACCTGTGGCAAGCAGACAGTTCGCATGGGTATGCGCCACACCTTCATTTGCGCCGCAACTCTGCAAGATGTCACCCATTTCCAAACACAAAGCAGGCTTTACATGTAAAGGCTCAAATCGCTTCGCCTCTTGTGAAATCATCCACAAGGCAAGCTTCTCCAAAAGGGGTTCATACGGGTCATCGCCCATCAAGGTTTTGGCATGAGAAAAGCTGTGGTCTAAGTCGCCACCACCCAGTAAAAAACGAAGTGGCGAAGAGAGTGCGGTGATGGACTGCGCCCAAATCGCTTGAGCCACCTTACTTTCAAGCGCCTTAGCGATGCTCTCACCTTCCATTAAAAGCGCACTCTCACCTACCATCGCGGCACTGGGGTAAAAGTGTCCATCGTAGCCTAAAGCGATGGAACTTCGCCCCGAACTAGAGCCGTCATGTACCGTACCTTTGGGGGCAAAGATTTGCGTTTTGAGCGCTTCAAAATTGTCAATGACTAAGCCTAATTGTTGCGCTTTTTCATAGGCATTGATCAGCGCTTGAAAGAGTACGTCTTGGTCTATTAAACCTTCATTTTCGCCTCGTCCACGCGAAAAATACCATAAGAAATGCAGATGTCCCGCTTTAAGTTCGCTTGCCAATGCCACAATCGCTTCTAAACTCGCAATATTCAGAGGATGCAGACACACTGACAATGAAAACGAATAACCCGCTTTTTGAAGCCAAACAATATTGTGCTCAAGCTTGTCAAAACTTCCCTGCCCACGAATGGCATCATGCTCTTTGGGCAGACCATCAAGGCTGATTTGAAAATGCAGACGTGAGGTTGGAAACTCTTTACATGTAAAGACTTTTTCAAGCAATATGCCATTGGTTAAGATGACCACTTCGGTGTCACTGAGTGTTAAAATCATCTCAACCAACGCTAGCAGTTCAGGATGCACCAACGGCTCACCACCACTGATGATAAAAAGCCGACAACCCAGTGCGTACGCCTCTTTTACATGTAAAGAAATAGACTCAAAATTCAGTGTATCTTTCTCTGTGGGTGAAGAGGTAAAAAGGCAATGCGTACACGAGAGATTGCAACGGTTGGTCAGATGGATCCAAAACTCTTGCAGCGCTGTTTTAGAAGTTGGTTTTGGTCTATAAACCAAAGGATTTGGCTCAGAAATACGATGTTTTAACGCCTCATATGCAAGGCTTTTTTCATCGCTTTGCAATAACCTATCCGCCGCAAAATTGGGCACAAACCAGTCCGCACTGTGGCGATGCACATAAATAGGACTCTCTTCAAAAACAATACGTTGCCAATTACTTTTCATACCTCTCCAACCTCTTTTTTACACGGTGTTTTAACACCATCGAAACCACCACGAGCACAACCAATAATGCCACCGAGAGGTAAAACTCTTGGCTTCCAAAACTCAGCGATTGCGCACCTATATTGGCGTACACTAAAACTCCTGGCATCATACCCAAAAGCGTTGCAAAGAAAAAATCACGGTAGCGAATCGTTGAAAACCCAGCACTGTAACTGATGATGTTAAACGGAACTAAGGGCACCAATCGCAACAACAAAATCATCACAAAACCATGTTTTTGAACGCTTTTTTGAAAGTGTATCAGCTTTTCATGTGCCAATTTTTCACGCATTTTATGGCTGTAAAGTCGTGCAAGGTAAAACGACAATGTACCGCCACACAGTGCACCTAAAATGATGTAAAAACTCCCCCATGCAAAGCCAAAAATGAGCCCGCCCGCAAGTGCTAAAATACCATCAGGAAAGAAGATAAGCGGTGCAAGCGTAAAAAGAGCTATGAAAATAAGCGGTGCGTAAATACCAAAGCCAAGTACAAACGTTTTGATGGACTCAACTTGTGCGTAAGAGAGCACGCCATTTTTATAAAAGACAAACATCACAATGCCAAAGGCTAAAAAAAGTATGACCTTTTTTATGTGTTATCCTTTAGAGCGCTGATCATTTGACGTGATGTAAAACGGTTATACCATTTTTTTAAAGTTCCCTGCTCTTTTTGCTTCATCTCAAAGGTGGGGTTAAAAATAAGATCAAGCAGATGCACGCCATTTTTACCCCCATGACTCATCGACTCCGCGCAACTTTGGCAGTAACTGACGATGCTTTCGCACTCTGTTTGGTTGGCACGCGTGCGCATTTGCTCATGCGCTAAAGCAGAATTGGTCAGCTCCAACATACCTCCGCTTCCGCAACAAAGCGTCTTCTCACGATTTTGTTTGAACTCTTCAAAAGGTAAACCTATCTGTGCTAAAAGGGTACGAACGTCTTTATGAATCTCTTTTTCATACCGTGTGGGGCACGGGTCATGCAGTGCCATTTTCAGGGTATTTTTATGGCGGTCTTTGGCGCTTTCTGGAAGTCCAATCTGCGCTAACAGTGAATAAAGTGAAACGATTTTAATATGTGGGGCATAGGTTTTAATGCTCATAAAACAGTTTTCACAGGCTGTCACAACGGTGGTCGCACCCATTTTATCTAGGTCTGCTTCAAGCTGTGAGTGGTAGATTTTAAATTGTGCCATATCGCCCATAACACGAGTGGGTGTGCCACAGCATTGTTGAATGATACCAATGCCAGAACATTTGGATTGTAAGTAATTAAAAACGGTGTGAACAAGGCTCGGAGAGTACGAGCTTAGCGCACATCCAGGCATAAATGCCATATGGGTGTACTCTCCAGTTGTAAACTTTTTTGTAGTAGAAAAAAGTTTTGAAAAACTACTTTTTTGATGGAATATCACGCCACCATAGCCATACTTTTTCAACACTTTTTTATCTTCAGCGTAGTTCTTCTTAGAAGCTGTAAAGATCGCGCCAAAGTCAATATCATGAGGACATGTGTGCGCACATAGACCACAATTTGCGCATGAAAACGCCATCTGAGAGCTTGGAATCTCCGTGGTAAATTTGGTGAGCAATTTTTTGGGAGAGATAGTAAAGCTGTACAACATCGGACAACCCTTCATACAACTCCTACAATCCACACACTCACGCTCATACGCTTTGATTTTATTTTCCACGATACACCCGCTTAATCAAATAAATCAAAAGTGAAAGTGCAAATAAGATCAAAAGTCCATACACAATCGTTTGAGCACCACCGGTCAGCATCTCTCCCGCATACGAGTAGATCAATGTTGCAGGCAGTTGTCCCACGCCCGTGGCGATCAAAAAAGAACGAAGACTCATAGACGTCAGTCCTGCGGCGTAACTGACCACATCAAACGAGATAAAAGGCAGAAGACGTGCAATCAAAATCGCATACGTGCCATGCTTCTCAAAAAAAGCATCGACACTCTCTAACGCCATTTTGCTGGTGAGCTTTTCAACCACTTCACGTCCTAAAAACTTGGCGATGTAAAAGCACAAAAGTGCGCCCACCATGGCGCTTGCCCATGAAAGTGCGGCTCCGTATACCCAACCAAAAAGTGCTGCATTGGCAAAGGTAATAAGAAATGCGGGCAAAGGAGCCACAATGGCTTGAAAGACCATCAACGCGAAAGAGATTAGAGGTGCTAGAATGCCAAAAGAGAGAATGTACGTTTTGATTTTTTCAATATCAAGCCCTTCAAACAACCCCACCACATCAAAAAAATAGTTTCGACTTTGGGGGCAGGAAAAAAGAAAGGTAAGCGCGATACCGACAAAGAGCAGTATCGCTATTTTGCGTGGCTTAAGCATTTATTTACTGACGGCTAAAACGTCTTTGACTTTATCGCGTGGCCAACCGTATTGTCCATCTTTGAGGGTTAAAAGTTGCTCTTTTTTAAGACCTTTTGAAAGATAAAAATCATACGCGCGATCAGCTCCTCCACCGCCTCTTGGACAGACAATAATCACTTTTTGACCCTCTTTAATCTCGGGGAGAAGGGTGGCTAGTCTTGCTTTTTCATCCTCTGTTTTGACAGGGTACGCATAGGTTGCAAGGGCACCTTTTAAATGTTCTTCATCAAAATCAGGCTTTTCTTGAATGTCAACAAGAACGATCTTAGAAGCATCTTCACGTATCAATTTTGCGGTCTCATCCGCTGTAATGTAGTTGTATTTTGAGTTTTCTTTCACTTTTCCACCACAACCAATCACTAATAAAGCCGCAATCGGCAACACAAAAAATGAAGCAAGTTTCATCCTGTTCTCCTAAAAGGGATTTTACATGTAAAGGTTGGGGGAAGTATCAAAAAAGAGCAGTTTCATGTCACTTTTGATGTATGCTTAAACCTTAAGCCCTTACATGAGTTATGCGGTATGATAAACTGTTACGACTTAGAAAAAGGTTAACAGGGTCAATGCTTGTTGACTGTTTTTGCTATAATGGCGCTTTTACATGTAAGGATTTGAGGCATGCAAACGGAAAATGAGATTATTGATTATGCTCAAAGAACGACCGCATTAAAAACTTTTTTCAAAACGCCTCCATTACATGTCAGCGAAATTGGAGACGGTAACTTAAATTTTATCTTTCGCCTTGAGGATGAGAGTGGAAATTCGCTGATTCTCAAATATGCAGCGCCCTATCTTAGGCTTTTAGGTAAAGATTTTCCGCTTCCACAAAACCGTATTTGTGTGGAGATGCACACGCTCTCTTACTTTAAAACTATCGCGCCATCGTTCATTCCAAATATTTACCATTGTGATGAAGCAGCATTTTGCTTTGTTATGGAAGATCTTGTGGAGTATAAACTCTTGCAAACTGCCCAATTTGAGCAGTTTATTCCGCTTTCTATTTACACGAAACTGGGCACATTTTTGGCAACACTATACGCCAAAACACCGCCAAAGAAGGATGAGGGCTACTATGAAAATGCCACCCTTAAACGCATCAGCGAAGAGTATATTTTCATCTTCCCCTACATTTCCAATCACCCTGCTTTGGTGTTGCCCTCTTACTTTTGCCCCAAACCCAAAAGTGCGCTTTTTCTGCACAACATTAGCCTTCTTTTAAACCTCTTCCAACAGGAAAAAGAGTGTTTGATTCACGGCGATTTGCACACAGGTTCGATCATGATCAAGCATGAAAACCTCGCCATCATCGATGCAGAGTTCTCCTGCTTTGCCCCTTTAGGATTTGATGTTGGAACACTTTTGGCGCACATTCTTTTAGGTGAAATCTACAATCTTTTTGAGAAAAAACCTCTCCAATTCAAACCCACCCTCTCTGCGCTTTGGAACGCATTTGAAAAGAAAATGGGTGGCGTACCTGAGCATATTTTAGAGCAGAGTGTCGGCTTTTGCGGAGCAGAGCTTTCACGCCGTTTGGTCGTCCCTGCCAAAGCCAAGCCCCTTGAGGCAATTCATTCTAAGAGAGCCAAAACTAAAGCCTACGCACTGTGTGAAAATCTGAGCATAGAGCTGGTTGAACACTTTTTACATGTAAAGAGTGTGGAAGAGTTTATCGCTATTGTGGAGCGGCATTTATGCGCCAAAACGCACTAATTCTTTTTATGAAAGCGCCTCTTGTTGGTCGAGTAAAAACACGCCTTGCTGAGCATATTGGCGATGAAAACGCTACCATACTTTACCGTCTTATGTGTGAACAACTGCTCAGCATAACGCTACCACGCGATGTCGATATTATCGTGGCGTATGATAATGAAGCACGTATGCCTTTACCTGCTTATGTGGAACATAAACCTCTCTTGTATCAAAGCGGCAAGGACTTGGGTGAGCGCATGAAAAATGCCTTTGAAGCAGTGTTTGCACAAGGATATGCGAGTGCTATTTTAGTGGGTTCGGATATTCCCGAAGTGGATGAGCTCCTTTTAAAAGAAGCGTTTGACTTACTTTTTTCCAACGATGCCCTACTCTCTCCTACGCTAGATGGCGGGTATTATCTCATTGGTTTTCATGCTGACACCTTTTGCAAAGAAGCGTTTAAAGGCATTACCTACAGCCAAAACGATGTCTATGCTAAAACGCTTTCAAAGATGGCACATCTTCGCGTTGCCAAAGGTGCGATGCTTTCTGACATCGACACATTGGATGACCTGCGTGCTTTTACATGTAAAGCGTTCACGACACCTCTGGCACACTTTGCACAGCGTGTTTTAGGCACATTGCCCCACATCAGTGTCATCATCCCCGTGTACCATGAAGACGAAACACTGCTGAAAACCCTAACACATTTGAGAGAGATGGCGCAAAGCCAAAACTACGAAATTATCGTGGCCGACACACAGGAAAAAACAACGGTGGAGCATTTAGCCTTACAAGATGTTCACATCGTCTTTGCCCCCAAAGGAAGAGCCTCCCAGATGAATGAAGGCGCACGCAAAGCACGGGGAGAAATTGTGCTTTTTTTACATGCCGATACTCTGCTTCCAAACGCATGGGACACGCTCATCCAAGAGTCTTTACATGTAAACAAAGCGGGCGCTTTTTCACTGGGAATTGATGATGCCAACATTGTCTTTCGTTTCATCGAAACCATGGCAAATTTTAGAACTTCGATCACCCGCATTCCCTACGGCGATCAAGCCCAGTTTTTTAAAACTTCTTTTTTTAGAAACCTCGGTGGCTACGCAGAAATACCACTCATGGAAGATGTGGAGATCATGAAACACATTCAAAAACAAGGAGAAAAGATCGCCCTTTTAAAGCCCAAAGCCTTAACTTCATCCAGAAGATGGCAGAAAGAAGGCATCCTTTACACCACCCTTAGAAATCGTGTTTTAAGCTTTTTATACTGGTGTGGTGTTTCACCAAAACATTTGGTTAAACGCTATAAAACACACCAAAAATAAATTGAGTATAATTAACTCATATTTTTATTAATAGGAGATGATCCATGTTAGGTACGCATGATCTTTGGCTTTTCATCCTTTCAGGCTTGCTTTTAAATATGACACCAGGCGTTGATACGCTGTATATTGTCGGACGTTCCAGTACGCAAGGATTTCGTGCGGGATTTTTTGCAGCCCTTGGTATTGGTACGGGATGCCTGGTGCATATTTTCGCAACAACGATTGGACTTTCAGCTTTGCTCGCAACCTCGGCAATGGCATTCAGCATTATTAAAAGCATCGGTGCCGCTTATTTGATTTACATTGGTATCACGATATTACGCTCAACGCAAACCCCTTTACATGTAAAAACAAAAACCGGTCATCAAACCTTAAAAAATATCTTTTGGCAAGGCTTTCTTACTAATATGCTCAACCCCAAAGTAGCACTTTTTTTCCTTGCATTTTTACCGCAATTTGTAGATATTGCATCCAATAACAAGGCATTGAGTATGCTGTTTTTAGGTATTTTATTTGACATCAATGGCACAGTCTGGAATATCATTGTCGCGTGGTTGTCGATGGTCTTTATCTCAAAATTACAAGCGCATCATACCTTTGCACTTTGGTTCAATAGAAGTATTGGTGCGCTTTTTTTAGCGCTTGGTATCAAACTTTTACACGAAGAACTTTGAACTAAAGTTATCTTTTTGCCAGCATCGTTTTAAAAATTTCATACAATTCAGGAAATGTTTCAAACCCTTCTATGCCCAAAAAGTGACCGCCGCGAGGGATTTCAAGAAGGGCGCTGTCAAGTTTAACACCTATGGTCTTGCTTATAAAGGGCGGTACGTACATATCGTTGTCGGAGAAGATGACATACTTTTGAGCGACACTGCGGGAGAGCTTGGAAAAATCCAGCGTAATATCAACAAACGAATTAAGATTGGGAAAAACTTCGAGCGGTTTATCAAAAGGAGAGACTAAGATCATACCGCCAAGGGCAAAATTCTCTTGAAGCGTATCTAGGTAATGCAAAAGGGTGATACAGCCTAAACTGTGCGCGATGATAAACGTCTCGTTGCTCGGCATGCCGATTTTATCGTGAAGTTTTTCCAGCCATTCATCCATGTCAGGAGTATCGGGTGTTGGCATACGCAACACTTCAACTTCTATGCCATAATCGGCATGAACTTTTTCGACAAACCATGGAAACCAATGATCCGTTGGTGAAGCAAAATAACCATGAATAATGTAAATTTTTTTCATTCAAGCCTCTTGTGCAATCTTTTAAATATGATACATTAAGAGTTTAAATAAATTGTTACACGTCCTTTTTTTCGTCCACTTGATTGCCGCTATCGACCATCGCATTGAGGCTTTTTTTAAGCTTTTGCAACATGCGATTGACATGGATAAGATTTTCTGCGGACTGAATAGCGATGTCTTCCGTGGCATTAACATTTTTGTCAAATGTTTTTTTATCATGCTCATCAATCCCCATATCTTCGATGACATCTTCCACATCTTCCGCAAGCTGTTGAAGTTGAGAGACGGCATTTTCCGCTTTTTTAAGCGCATCTTCGGAGTCTTTCATCGCAAGATTGACTTTTTGAACAAAGAGTGAAATATGTGAAGAGGCTTCTTTTAGCTCATCTTCACCGTTGGCAGAGAGCGTAACATTGTGTCCAGTAAAGCTATTAATATCGCCATGTGCCAACTCTTTGGCTTTTTGCACAAACCCCTCTAAATGCTCAATAACCTCTTTGGTCATCACAAACGCATAGACGATAATGATGAGCCCAATAATAAGTGCAATGTACTGAAATTTGAGGAACATATCGTTCTTCGCTTCACTGTGATTGGTATAGAGCCAAACAGCATCATCCATGGCATTGAGCAGTTGAACATTTTTTTCATACACAAACGCCATATGTTTGTTGATTTCACTCTCTACAGCAATAAGATGGTCTAAATAAACACTGTACTCTTCCCAATAGGCGTTATTTTCTTTCACAATCGCATAGACAGCCGGAACATTTTTGACCGCAGGATCATCTAAAAAGCTCTTTATCGTTTTGTTATACAGTGCCTTAGCATCGGCATAGACCAGTAAATCTTGGGCATTTGCTGTCCTCAAATAACGATTGACGTAAAGTCCCATGCGTTGTGAGAGCATTCTCTGACGACCGGAGAGATCAATGTGAATATTGCTAAGATTGGCTATGACCATGTGTTGAACAACGTTATCGGAAAGGATGAGGAGTTTTTCGATGCGCGGCGTGAGCACTTCCATATCGGGACGTACATCTTCGATGCCTGTTTTAAGCGCTTCTACTTCCAAGCGAAAGGGAACCCACAAGCTCATCACCTCTTCCAGTTTGGCTTGGATGCGTTCATTTTGTGGAGCATAAATGCCTTTGGTATCATTTCCATACAAAAGGTCTTTAAGACTGCTCTCAAACAAGTTGACAGCCGTATTGAGTTCTCGAAAGTCATTGGTATGGCGATGCACGATGAAAAAAGTCTCTTTACTAATTTTTTGCGAAAGCATACGCTGCTTACCTGCGATGTTGATGATATACGAGTCTTTTTTGCTCATCTGATTCATCATCACAGTGAGTGAGATGATGAAAATAATCACGAAAGAGAGCAGTCCACCTGCTAATTTCATTTTGGTGCTAATGGTTGTTGGTTTAATCATAATGTCCTACTCATAAATCTCTTTTAATTCTTGAATATTCAAGATTACAACACTGTTTTTTTCAATTTCTATCGTTTCATTACGGGTGAGTTTGTTTAAAATACGGGAAAGTGTCTCAGGCTGAATATGCAGCATATAGGCAATTTCATGTTTTTTTAGGCGATTAAACGTGTCAAGCTCATTGACAAGCATGTGCGCCACTCTTGCCGTTCCATCAAACACAACATCACGGCTAATGATACATTGCATCTGCTGAATCATCTTAAACGACTCTTCCAAAATCTTTGTCATCAAACGGTGATTGGTATAGATCATCTCACGAAAGGGCTCACTCTGAATGGAAAGCACCATACTGTCTTCCAAAAACTCAGCGTTCGCGTAACAGCTGATAAAAAAGCTGTCGATCAGCTTGGAGACATTGAAAATGAGCGAATTGGAATAGAGTTTGTAGAGGAAGATTTCATTGTCGAAACGATCCACTTTGTAAAATTTTACAGAGCCTTTGATGATGTAATAGATCGAATCTTTGGTATCTTTCTCATAAAAAAGCACGTCACCTGCTTTGTGATGACGTACACTGCAAAAAGAGGCGATCTTCTCGATGTCTTCATGTTCTAGCGCATCGAACAGTGGCAATGAAGCGATCAGAGATAAAGAATCATTTGCCATTGCACTCTCTTTAAAATAATTTATTTAGTAAATGTAGCATTTTCAACAATAATTTTATAAAAATAACCCGAGCCAAAGTCCTTATCAACCGTAACAACACCCGTAGCAGTTACAATATCTCCCACTTTTGGAAGTTCTTTTGACGTAAAGACAATGCGCCCTACTTCACTTCCCTCGCCCGTTCCATCTTGAATATGAATCCAGTTGCGTGAAATAATGTTCTGCGAAGCTTTGACAACCTTACCACGAATACTAATTGTTTTGTCTTTCAAACTAGCGCGTTTTTCCCATGCCTCTTTGACGCTCATTGTATCCTTTTGTTTGTAAGGAGACTCTTTCACTTGCTCACTAATGAGCGCAAGATTGCCAGCTTCTGGTACTTTAGTGCGGTACTGAAGGTTTGAAGCAAACACAATCTCATCAAAGGTACGGTTTAAGGATTTACTCTCAAAGTTTTTAGCACGTAATTCCTCGGTAAAACGAACCTCTGTTCCTTTTTCAACCTTCGTTCCCTCAACAGCGACCCAGTATTTTTTCTTGGTATCGTCAATCTGCATATAGGTGTAACCACCCCCATCGAGCGTATCGACCACTGTACCTTCATAGATATCGCCCGCATGAAGGGCTAGCGCACAGGTCAAAGCCGCTATCGTTAAACATACTTTCTTCATTTTTCTTCCTTTAAAAATCTATTTTTATACGACATTATAATCAAACCTGCGACCACGACACTACATACATAAACCCAAAGTGGAATTGGCACAGGATCGCCCGTAGCGTAGGAGTGCATGCCTGCAAGGTAAAAGTTCACGCCAAAGTACGTCATCAAGATGGAGGCAAACCCTAAAAGTGAAAGCACCGCAAACGAATAGTGCGAATAAATCCGTGGTACAAGCCTTACATGTAAAATGATGGTATACACCAAAATAGAGATGTACGCCCACGTCTCTTTCGGGTCCCAACCCCAATACCTCCCCCACGATTCATTCGCCCAAACACCGCCTAAAAAGTTACCGATGACCAAAAGACTCAAGCCCAAAATCAGGGTGATTTCATTGATGGAGGTAAGGTGCTTGATGGTCGCAATGGTTTTAGAAGAAGGTTTACATGTAAAGAGGATGAGCGTGAAAAATCCCAATGCACAACCCAGGGCTAAAAAGCCGTAACTGGCGGTGATGATGGAGACATGTACGCTAAGCCAAAACGATTTTAAAACGGGCACAAGATTGGTGATCTCTGGGTCAATGTGCCCTAGGTGTGCGACAAACATAAAGATGCCCGCCATCATCACCGAGCCAGAGAGTGCAAAAAGCGAAGTGCGCATAAAGAGCATGCAAAAAAGCAGACACGACCACGCGATATAAACAATAGACTCGTACGTGTCACTCAAAGGCGCATGACCGCTCACATACCAACGCAAAGCGAGCCCACACGTATGCACGACAAACAGCATTGCGACACTGAAAAAGAGCGGACGGTTCAGTTTACATGTAAAGGTATTGGGAGCAAAAACATGCCCAAATGCAACGCCTAAAAGCACCAAACCTAAGAGTACATACGCCAAGGTTAAACGCTCAAAAATCATCAGTTTATTGAAGAGTATCTCCACTTTGATGTGTGTGGGTGAAGGCATAATATCCGCGCCATAGTGGGTTTGAAACTGTGAAAACGTCTTTACATGTAAAAGTGCTTTGGCGTAATTTCGCTCAAACAGTGCTTCAATAAAAGCGGTGGAACTCTCTTGTAATTTTTTTGCCTCTTCACCTTGAAGTTGTGCAAACATCTGCTCGAAGGCAAGCCATGTGTGGTTCGCATCATTGGGCAGTGGGAAGATTTTAAAGAGGACTCCTTGGTAGAGCATAAACGCAATGCTCAAACGCTCATCGACTTTGATCAGATCGTTCTCAAAGGTGCCTCTCTGGCTGGGTTTCATCGCCAAAGCTTTTTGAAGTTCAGCGTCTAATTTGTAACGATGTCCGTCGAAAAAATCTTCAAAAGTTGCTAGTTTTTGCTCTTTCGCAATACCGATAAAATCCCTAAGTCGTGGCGTTTTGGTCTGAATCATCGGCAGTGTTTTCCACAAAGTGGGATGGGAAAGCATTCCAAGCATTACTTGCATCGCATCCATATCGTACAGGCTGCTTTTACCACTGAGTTTATAAAGTACCTCTTGGCTGAGTGTATCAAAAGGCTTCATTCGCCCCATGCGCGATTGCACGACGAGTTTACCAAACGCATCACTTACCGCTTTGCTCTTAGCCTGATGCTCCTGCAAATAGTTTTGAACATAGTCACTCTCACACCATAAAGGCGTTTGAATCAAAAGAGCAAGAAGCACGTGTCAAACGAACTGCTAAACTGGTCAGTAGAAAATGTAATTTGAGAGTTGCATTTTGATTTAAAACCTTAAAGAACCAAGTTAAATTGGTTAAACTCCATTTTCAATTTTTTGGAAAGGAGTTGAATGTTAAAAAAAGGTGAAATTAAAATGATAAAGAAGTTTTTAGCTGAAGGGTTTAGTAAAAGTGCCATTGCTAGAAAGTTAGGTATTTCAAGAGAAACTGTAAGGCGCTATGCCAATCTTCCAGATGATTATATTCCCCATATCAATAGACCTCCTGTGATTAACAGTGTTGATCCTTATTTGCCACATATCGCCAAGATGTTAGAGACGGCAGAGCAGCAGAAAAGTGAAATACCCTTAACCGTCATTTATGAAGAGATTAAGAAGCTTGGATATGATGGAAGTCTAAGGTGGCTTCAACAAGTCATACTAAGATATGAGCTTAGAGCTCGAGCCAAATTAGATGAGCCTATTATACGCTTTGAAACCAAACCAGCCCAGCAGATGCAAGTTGACTGGGTAGAGTTTCCCAAGGATAATTTATCCGCCTTTGTAGCGACGATGGGTTACTCTAGAGCATCTTATGTGGAATACGTTAATAATGAGAAGATTGAGACCTTGATAGGGTGCCATATGAACGCTTTTGCCTACTTTGGTGGTGTTCCAAAAGAGTGTTTATATGACAATATGAAAACTGTCATATTGTCACGAAATGACTATGGTAAAGGTGATCATAGATTCAATCCCTTGTTTGCTGACTTTGCCAAACACTGTGGATTTAGTATCAAAGTATGCAAACCCTATCGCGCTAAAACCAAAGGAAAAGTTGAGAGATTTAACCATTATCTGCGGTATAACTTTCATAATGGATTACGAGTGAGACTCTCTATGAAACATTACACATTAACGCTTGATAATGCAAATGCGGAAGTTCTAAAATGGTTGGACAATACCGCCAATAAACGCATCCACCAAACGACATTACAGATGCCATTTGAGTTGTTAGCACAGGAGCAGTTACAGCTACTTCCTGTGCCTAAAGCCTATCAAGGAATCCACCCTAAAGCTTTGATTGAAAGTGTAGCTAAAAAATATTCCCCAATCAATTCTCACAAAGACTTGGAAAAATTATATATCCCCAATAGAGACATTCAATGTTACGATGAGTTTATACCCATGGTTGCAAACATCATCCTTCCTGTTGGATTTTATGGTGGTGCATTATGGAGTTAGATACCTCTATCGATGAGTTATGTAAAGAACTCAAGCTCTCTATCATAGGCGAAAAATATCATGATATTGCCAGTATGGCAGCTAAAGAGAATTGGCAATATACACAGTTCTTGGAGGAGGTATTACGAGTGGAAGTAGATAATAGACTAGGAAGGTCTAAAAATATGTTGACCAAACTCGCAGGATTCCCAGTTATTAAGACATTAGAGCAGTTTGATTACACTTTCTCCGTTGGCGTGAACCGTAAACAGATTGAAGAACTCTCAAGCCTAATATTTGTTAAAAAGTATGAGAACATCATCCTCTTAGGTGAAAGTGGTGTGGGTAAAACACATCTTGCTATTGCGCTAGCACTCAAAGCGGTGCAACATCGCTATAAAGTAAGATTTACCACCATAAGTGAGCTTTTAAGTAATGCAAATAGAGCCAAAAAAGAGAAAAAATATGATAGCTTCTTGAAATCTATCGCCTCTCCATCGGTACTTGTCATTGATGAGATTGGATATTTCAATATGAGCAAAGAAGAAGCCAATCACTTTTTTCAAATTATTTCTAAACGCTATGAAAAAAGCTCTACCATTTTTACTTCAAATCTTGTATTTAGTAAATGGGTTCAAGTCTTTGCAGGAGATAAAATCGTTACAACCGCTATATTAGATCGAGTGTTACATCACTCACATATCATCAATATTCAAGGAGATAGCTACCGACTTAAAGAGAAGAAACAAACAGGAGTTTTACACTCAGAAATCTATAAGTTTGAAGCTAAATCTTCAAACATAGAAGGTCAAAATCAAGAGGTGGTTTAAGTTTCAATTCGCAACTTTTTTACACTAAAAACTGACCAGTTCTGCGCTTCGCTTGACATCTGTTCGGGTAAAGAGAGATTGAGCATTGCTTTGTCTGGGTGCAAAAGTATTTTACCCGAAGCATCAACCACATAAGCATACCCCTCTTCAGCATGAATCGCTTTGATTTTACGGTACAGTTTATTGACATAAAAAGAGGCCGCTACGACGCCTTGTTTTTTGCCATCGACCATTACAGGTGAGGCAATGGCAATCGTAAATTGGTTGCTTGCAAATCCCACAAAAGGATCTGCAATAAGAGGTTGATCAGCACTGATTCCACTACTGTACCATGGTCTTGATCTTGGATCATACCAATCTCTTCTCAGTTCTTTAAATGTTTAGGACTGAATATGCCGGAAGCTAATCGCTCAGCAAAGCAGAAAGAGAATCTTAAAACGATTGTTAATGTTATTAGAATTCCTGAAAAAAGTATTCAAGGACATATGAGTTGGGCAACACACCATTTCCAAGATATTGTCTTTACGCGTTTACAAGGCAGAAATCCCTTTAGCAACGACACGGTAAAATATATTGGTTCAAGCAATGATGAAGCATTGAACACAAAAGTCCTTCGTTACAAAGCAGACCCAACCGCAGTGGCTGACTTTGGAAAGGACACTAATCCAACGGGAAATATTGCTCTTCCAATCTTAACGATGCGCGGTATGAATGACCCTATCGCTTTTGTGGAACTTGCAAATACTTGGGAAGAGACGGTTGCAAAAGCGGGACATGCAGGGAATATGGTTCAACTCTACACCAATGACAAAGAACACAGTTACCTGAGTGATGCTCAATATGTGGCTGCTATGAATGCACTTCTTTCATGGGTTGATACTGGTAAAAAACCAACACCAAATGATGTTGAAAAGCAGTGTAAAGCACTCGACCCAAAATGGGATCCAAGCCATGAATGTCGTATTGTGCCTGAGTTTAAACCCTTAGCACTTTCAACGCGCGTTCCAGCACGTTAGCCGTTTTTTAAGGAAGGATTTCATCCTTCCTTTCCTAGAATTTTAAAAGGAGAATTGACGAACATGAATATTTTCATTGGCATTATTGTGCTCGCTAATATCATCTTAATCACTTGGGCTATTATGAATTATAAATATCATTCACAGGCAAAGTAAATGAATGTAGTCTCACTATTCTCTTTTTTAATCACCAAATTCAAAGACATTCCTCTTTAATAATTTCAAAATATTTTACATGTAAGGATTGTATAAATAGTGAAATTTACTTCCAAAAATTCAAACACTAAAGATTATACGGTACATTGATCTCAAGCTTTTTTGTGTCATTAATGGAATAAGTGCAACATGCTCATAAAATTTAAATTTTCGTAGTGATTGCTATCATTGAGGGGTATTAAAGCATCTCACCAACAGGTTTAATCTTGCGATCTCAACTTAAAATTGGATTCTTTAATACACTCCTTATCGCACATAAGATAAAATTGTCAATACCCATAAATCCTATTAATTAATAAAGAGCATGATAAAATACATGTTTATAAGAGGAATAAAACAAAAGGTTTTAAGAACATGAGTGAGAGCAAAGATTTTTTACGTACCATTGTGGAAGAGGACTTACAGTCTGGAAAGTATCATGAAATTATCACCAGGTTTCCTCCAGAACCTAATGGATTCCCGCACATTGGTCATGCTAAGTCTATCTGTATCAATTTTGGCATTGCGCGTGATTATAAAGGGCATTGTAATCTCAGAATGGATGACACAAACCCCACAACCGAAGATATGAAATATGTTGAAGCGCTAAAAGATGCTGTGACATGGCTTGGGTTTGAATGGGCGAATCACGTGCGCTTTGCCTCTGATTATTTTCCTAAAATTTACGACTATGCCGTACAACTGGTCAAAATGGGTAAAGCCTATGTGGACAGCCTCAATGAAGAAGAAATCCGTGAATACCGCGGTACGATCAAAGAAGCAGGTCGTAGAAGTAAATTTGCGCAGCGTAGCATTGAAGAAAATCTTGACCTGTTAGAACGCATGAGAAAAGGTGAGTTTAAAGATGGCGAACACGTTTTACGTGCCAAAATTGACATGAGTGCTGCCAATATGAAAATGCGCGACCCTCTTTTATACCGCATTCGCCATGCACATCATTTTAGAACGGGTGATGAGTGGTGCATCTACCCGATGTACGACTTTGCGCACTGCTTGTCCGACTACATCGAAGGTGTGACGCACTCTATCTGTACGTTAGAGTTTGAAAACAACCGTGAGATTTATGACTGGGTTTTAGATGAACTCGAATTAAAACTCCCTCGCCCTTACCAATATGAGTTTGCACGTCTGGGCATCAACTATACGGTGATGAGCAAACGAAAACTCTTAGAACTCGTTAATGGTAGTTATGTCAATGGCTGGGATGACCCTCGCCTTCCGACCATTGCAGGCTACAAACGAAGAGGCTACACCCCTGAATCCATCTTGAATTTCTGCGATCAAATTGGTATTGCCAAAGCAAACTCCATGGTCGATGTAGCGCAACTTGAATTTTGCATCAGAGACGATCTCAATCAAAAAGTACCGCGTGTGATGTGTGTGCTTGATCCGCTTAAAGTGACCATCGAAAATTATGACGGCGTTGAAGAGATTGATGCTTCTTACTACCCGCATGATGTCCCCAAAGAGGGTTCACGTAAACTGCCTTTCTCACGGGAAATTTACATTGAGAGAGATGATTTTATGGAGAATCCTCCAGCTGGCTATTACCGTCTCACACCGGAGCAATCCGTGCGTTTGAAACATGCATATATTCTTACATGTAAAGAGATTATCAAAGATTCTCATGGCAACATCGTAGAGCTCAAAGCGGAGTATCATCCCAACTCCAAAAGTGGTGAAGACACCAGTGGAATTAAAACAAAAAGTGCTATTCACTGGGTCAGTGCAAAGCATGCCAAAAAAGTCGAAGTCAGGCTTTATGAGCGGTTGTATTCGAGTGATGCCCCTGATGGCTTAGAAGATCTCAATCCTGATTCTTTACATGTAATCACAAATGCGTTTGTTGAACCTGCCGTGATTACCGAAAAACCTGATGTTAGATTTCAGTTTGAAAGACAAGGGTATTTTTACGCAGACCCCGTTGATTACACCGATGCAAAGCCTGTCTTTAACAAAATTGTAGGGCTTAAAGACTCATGGGCTAAAAAGGTTGAAGCAACCGAATCTGCTCCTAAACCTGAGACTAAAAAGCTCCCTATCGTAGAAGGTGAAGTAGCGCCTATGAGCGAAGCAGAACAGGCACTCTTTGAGAAGTACACAATGGTACTTGGACTCAACAATGAAATCGCCAATATTTTAGCGCGCGATACACAACTCTCTGCTTTTTATGAAGAGGCGCTCTCTTACATCCATAGTCCTATAAGCCTTGCGAATAGTGTCGCCAATGAAGTGGCAAGAGAACTCAAAAGTGCTAGTGCATTAAACTTTGGCGCCAAAGAGATCGCCGAGCTTGTCACCATGATCGATGAAGGAACAATTTCCACTAAAATTGCAAAACAAGTCTTTGAAGAGATGGCAAAATCGGGGGATCATCCAAAAGCCATTGTTGAAGCCAAAGGGCTCACACAGATCAGTGATCCTGCAAAATTAAAGCCTATGATTGAAGAAATCATCGCCAAAAACTCTGAGAGTGTCGCAAAATATAAAGCAGGCAATACCAATCTTTTTGGCTTTTTTGTAGGACAAGTCATCAAAAAAAGCGGTGGCAAAGCGAACCCAACCGTCGTGAATGAACTGGTAGCAGAGAAATTAAAAAATGGTTAGATTTGCACCCACTCCTAGCGCAGATTTAAATATAGAATCCTTACGAATCGCACTGTTTAATTACATGTATGCTATTCAAACCAAGGACTCTATGGTGGTACGCATTGAAGATAGGGACAAAAAGCAGAACATCGAAGGCAAAGACCAAGACATCCTTGATATGCTGAATCTTTTTGGTATTTCTTACACGCAACTGTATTACCAAAGTCAAAATTTTAAATACCACCTTCAATTTGCCTCCACGCTTTTAGACACAAAAAAAGCGTTTATCTGTTTTTGCAATGAAAAAGAACTTGAGATAAAACGAGAGAAAGCCAAATCAGAGGGCAAAACGTACTGTTACGATGGAACGTGTGAGCACTTAAGCAGCGAAGAGATTTTAAACAATCCAAAGCCGTTTGTTATCCGTATGAAAAAACCAGAAGCGACTATTTCGTTTACCGATACAATTCAAGGAGAGATTAGCCTTGAACCTGATGCGGTTGACGCTTTTGTGATTATGCAAGCGGATAAATATCCGACCTATAACTTTGCCTGTGCATGCGATGATATGCTTCAAGGTATCTCGTACATCATCCGAAGCGAAGATCATCTCTTTGATACGCCACGACAAGAGTTCATACGTAAAAGTTTGGGGTACGACCAAGAAATTCAATACGCTCACGTGCCAAGCATCCTTAACGATGAGGGTCAAAAAATGAGTCCCTCTGATGATACATCAAACGTGAAATGGCTTTTAGATCAAGGTTTTATGCCAGAAGCGATTTTAAACTATCTGATTCTTTTGAGTCACCCTACTCCGTGTGAAATTTTTACTGTTCAAGAAGCGATAACATGGTTTGACTTCAAGGTAATTTCCAAAGCTCCTGCGCGTTTTGACATTGAAAAACTTCGTTTGATTAACCGTGAGCACATCAAACGTATCCCCGATATGGAGCTTTCTAAACGTATCGGTTATGCTTGTGACAACATTGGAAAGCTGGCAAAACTTTTCACCGAAGAGGTAAGTACCACGCGTGCAATCAAGCAAAAAGTTGATGCTATTTTTGCCAAAAAATCGTTTCATGCAGCGTTTGAAAAAGAGAGTAAACTTTTACAAGAGTTGATTTTACAAGCACCTTATTTTGAGAAATTTGATGAATTTCAAACATATCTCATCGAAAAAAGCGGCATCAAAGGAGAACCTTTCTTTAAACCGCTTCGTTTTTGGCTGAGTGGCGCAGATAATAGCCCTGAGCTTGTCTTATTGTATCCACTGATTAAAACCTATCTGAAGGAGATTGTTAGATGATCGTTTTAGCAACACTTATTGAAGCTTTTGCCACTATTTTGCATACCTTGATTAATATCTACATATGGGTGGTGATTATTGCAGCACTCATTACCTTTGTACGCCCTGATCCGTACAATCCGATTGTGCAGATCCTTTTTCGGCTCACAAATCCAGTGTATGCGTTTATTCGTAAACTGGTTCCAACGTTAATTGGTGGTATCGACCTTGCGCCTCTCATTGTGATTTTAGCACTTCAATTTATAGACCTGTTCGCAGTTAAACTTTTGTTCGCACTTGCCAATGTTTTATAAATTACTGATTGGACTTTTCCTCTGCCTTTGCGTCTGTGTCGATCTTTTTGCTGAAGAAGCTGTGAATTTTAGTTTTTTTGCTGATAAACCACGAAGCCTTGCCAAAGATTTTTATATTTACGAATACCTTCAACGTGATGAGACAACTCCCAAAGAAGCCAAAGCGCTCTTTGGGATGGTCCACACGATGAACATCCGTTTTTTCCACCTTTTCGCTAAAAAAATGGATAATCTAGAATACAAAAAAATTTCAAAATGTATTGATCTTGACATTAATTCATTAATGAAAGAAGATGATGAATGCCTTAATATCGGCATCAACACTGCTAAAATCACTTCACTTCCTAAAAGCCAACTGAAACTTATTAAACCTCGCCTAAAACACAATAATGAGCTTGTTAATCTCATTACATTGATGGAAAGTGATGATGTTTATGAAGCAGCACTGAACAGTGGTGAAAACACATTTTTAAGCCTTTTCAATGGAAGTATTTCATCGTACAAGATGGCTATTTTTAACCAACAGCTCATTCCCCAAGCTCAGATAGATAGGCTTTCGAACTCGCCAAAATTTAACCAATTCGTGTATAGCACCGTCCAAAACGATAAACTTGACACTGTCCAAAAATCACTTTTACATGTAAATCCATCTTTACATGTAAACGCTAAATCACTTTTTTATCTGGGTCTTAATGCCCTTAAATACCAAGAAAAAGAGCAAGCTCTCCACTTTTTTGAACTTTCAAATGAACGGGCTACAAGAGGTGAAGAAAAAGACAAAGCCCTCTTTTGGCAATATTTAGTGACCAAAGATAGCCACTTTTTAGAGCGTATCATACACGATAGTGACATTAATATGTATGCTCTTTACGCCTATGAAAAATTGGATCGTCCTGTGCAGAACATTGTATCGCCTGTACTCGAAGGAACGCACCCGACATTTAATATCAGTGATCCTTTTGCATGGCCACGTGTTATGAACAGAGTCTATAAAATGAGTGCTGAAGAAGTTGAAGCCTTAGCGCAAAGCTTTAAATATGCCAATACCTTACCGCATTACAGCTATTTGATGGAACGTGTCACGCACTATACAAAAAGCTATTACCCTATTCCTTATCCTGAAGAGCTGAGCACTTACTCAATACACCGCCAAGCGTTGATGCTTGCTATCGCGCGTCAAGAGAGTCGTTTTATTCCCTCTGTTGTCTCGACTTCGTATGCTCTAGGCATGATGCAGTTTATGCCGTTTGTGGCACGAGATATTGCTAAAAAAGAGAAACTTGAAGAGTTTTCCATCTCCAATATGTTCGACCCTCGTATTGCGTATCTTTTTGGAAATATTCACCTCAATTTCTTAGAAAAAAGCTTGTACCATCCTCTTTTTGTGGCTTATGCCTACAATGGTGGCATGGGATTTACCAAAAAACATCTGCAAGGTGGAGCGTTTTCTCAAGGGGAATATGAACCATTTTGGAGCATGGAGACGATGACTAACGAAGAGAGTCGCGAGTACGGTAAAAAGGTGCTTGCAAATTATGTGGTCTATCGCCACCTTTTAGGTGACGACGTCTCTATTAGTAATCTTTTTGAAAATTTGTTGTCACCCTCTTTGACTGATCGTTTTCGAAACTAAATTCCATTTTAATCTGTTCTGTTTTAGGCGCTTGGACTAGCACATAGTTGGTCCAAGCATTTGTACTTGAAACAAGCTTGAGGAGCGGCGCTTCTTGGGGAAGAGGTGTCACGGTGAGATTTTCATCTGAGCCATTGACTTTAAAACCACCAAGTGTCACTTTTTCAAAAGAGCCATCCCCCGTCGCCATATACGTACCGACAATAAATTTTTCACTCTCTTGTGTAATTAATTCATGGCTGATCGGGTTTAAATAGGTAATCGTCACATACGTCTTCGATGTTTCAGAATTTTTGATCTCAATTTTTTTAGAGTTGAACATCCCATAATCCATCAATTTTTCATGTTGATCATCGGCTAACTTTGTAGCACATCCTTGCAGTATTAAAACAACCAAAACCATCAAACCATATCGCATTATTGCTCTCCATCTTCAGCTCTTATTCTTCGCATCTCATCAAAAGCTAAATCTTTTTTTGCTATTATTACTATGATAATAACATAAAAAGCAGGAAAAAATGAAATCCTTAGCCGTTGCTTTTACAGGACCATCGGATAGCGGAAAGACAACGCTGATCCTCAAAGTCGCCAATATTCTAAAATCTGAATATACTCTAGCTATCATTAAAAATGACCCAAGTGATAAAGCTATTTTTGATGTTGAGGGTAAAGATAGTTGGAAATTTGCCCAAACAGGAGCTGAAGTCGTCGTCACCTCTCCCACGCGTACCACACTCTTTTCAAAACACCCTAAAAGTTTAGATGAGATTATCTCCTTGCTTGGCGATTTTGATTTTTTATTGGTTGAAGGCCTCAAGACCCTCCCACTCCCTCGCATTGCTATTTTTCGTAACAAACTGAATGTAGACTATTTTGACTGTTCCGATGCCATTGCCGTTGATGAGAGTGTGACATTAAGTGACTACGCGATCCCCTCACATATTGCGATTTTAGATTTAAATAACCCCGAGCAAGTCGTTGCTTGGATACAAAAAAATGCCAAAAAGGTCAAATAATATGCAAGAAATTTATGAAGCAATCAAGCGCTCAGCAAAGCGCATCAGAGAGGCCATTGAGTTTGATGACACAGGATATTCTGAGAATATTAACTCCACAGGCGACACACAGCTTAAATTAGACATTAAAAGCGATCTTATCATCGAAGAAGAGTTTGCAAAAGTTGCCTCGATTAAAGAGATTGTCAGTGAAGAGAAAGAAGGTAAAACCCCTTTACATGTAAACGGGATTTACGGTGTGGGATATGACCCATTGGATGGTTCTAGCCTTGTCGATGTTAATCTGAGTGTTGGTTCCATCTTTGGCATCTACGAAGGTGGCTATGAGGGGAAACACCTTAAAGCAGCGGTGTATGTTGTTTATGGACCACGTGTTGAGCTCGTGATCGCGCAAGAAGATGTCAAGATGTACCGTTTAAATAAAGCGGGGGAATTCGTTTTCATTAAAGAAATTAAGCTCAAAGAAAAAGGTAAACTCAACGCACCTGGAGCAACCCAAATGGGGTGGGAGCCAAAACACAAAGCAATGATTGATGCCATTTTTGCAGATGGCTACCGTTTACGTTACTCTGGCGGCATGGTACCCGATTTGCATCAGATTCTTCTCAAAGGTGGCGGACTCTTCTCTTACCCTGCAACGAGTGACGTACCCAAAGGCAAACTACGCATGATTTTTGAAGTCTTCCCTTTTGCGTTTGTCTATGAAAAAGCGGGTGGTGCGGCGATCAATGGAAAACGTAGAATTTTAGAGCTGGCACCATCACATCCTCATGACACCACACCATGCTTCTTTGGCTCGCATGCAGAGATAGAACGTGTTCGGAAGTGCTATGAGTAGTGAAACGAGTGACATTTACGAACAAGATTTGCAAGAAAAAAAAGCACTCTTGCAAGTGTGTCAACAAGACAAAAATCTTGTGACCTGTAGTGACTGTGAAAAAATGTTTGAATGTGAAACCCGCAAAACCTATGTGAAAGCCGTTTACGAGAGTATGGCTAAAGGACAAGGTGGCGGCTTTGAGTTTTAACAATACAATGAATCAATTTTAATTAGGAAAAACGATGTCCCAAAAAGCTTACATTACCACTCCCATCTACTATGTTAACGATGTTCCGCATATCGGACATGCGTATACAACGATTATTGCCGATACGATGGCACGCTATTACCGCCTTAAAGGGTATGAGACATTTTTCTTAACCGGAACCGATGAACATGGTCAAAAAATCGAAGAAGCTGCTAAATTACGCAATAAAACACCTCAAGCATATGCTGATGAGATCAGTGGCAAATTTCGTGCCCTTTGGGATGAGTTTGAGATCAGTTATGATAAATTTATCCGTACCACCGATGCCGATCATAAAGCGGGTGTGCAAAAAGCATTTCAAGTCATGTTTGACAAAGGCGACATTTACAAAGGTGAATACGAAGGACATTATTGTGTCAGTTGTGAAACCTTTTTTACCGACACACAACTGGTCGATGAAGATAAATGCCCAGATTGTGGCAAACTTACACGCTTAGTGAAAGAGGAGAGTTACTTCTTTAAACTTTCCAAATACCAAGAAGACCTCATTAAATGGTACAACAGCGATGAAAAATGTGTCCTTCCCAAAGGTAAGAAAAACGAAGTGATCAGCTTTGTCAAACAAGGACTTCGTGATCTTTCCATTACACGCACTAGCTTTGATTGGGGTGTGAAACTCCCTGCTTCTATGAACGATGACAAACACGTCATGTACGTTTGGTTGGACGCGCTTTTAAACTATGCAACTGCTCTTGGATATGGTACTGATGAAAAAAATATGGCATTTTGGCCTGCGACCATTCATTTAGTTGGAAAAGATATTCTTCGTTTCCATGCTATTTACTGGCCAGCGTTTTTGATGAGCCTTGGGTTGGCTTTGCCAAAACACGTTGCGGCACACGGTTGGTGGACACGCAATGGCGAGAAGATGAGTAAAAGTAAAGGCAATGTCGTTAATCCCAAAGAGGTCGCTGATGCCTATGGTTTGGAGAATTTTAGATACTTTATGCTGCGTGAAGTACCGTTTGGACAAGATGGCGACTTCAGCCAAAAAGCCTTGATGGATCGTATCAACTCTGATCTTGGAAATGAACTGGGGAACCTGCTCAACCGCATCATCGGAATGAGTGGCAAATACAGCAATGGTGTGGTTAACTCCAAAGATATCAGTACCTTTCATGAGAGTGAACTAAACGCCGTCGATGAAATTTTGAAAAACGTGGAAAGTAACCTTTTAGAACTTCAAACGAACCGTTACCTTGAAGAGCTTTGGAAAGCGCTTAGTATTGCTAACCAAGCCATTACCGTGCATGAGCCATGGGTGAAAATGAAAGAGGGGAAGACCGAACAAGCCTTAGCACTTGTGGCACTCGTCTCCAATATTTTGGCACGAGTCACCGTCCTACTCCACCCTGTTATGCCAAAAACAACAGCGACGATTGCCAAAGCAATGGGCTTTGAGATTAATACGGCGAACTTTGACAAACTGGTTGTTCGCAAAGACTTCTTAGATGAATTTACCATCGAAAAAGTACCACCCCTCTTCCCTCGCATTGAAGAGGAGTTGATGGCACAACCTACCGCTCCCGTAGCAGTAGTAGAAGCGCAACCTTCAAAAAGCACTAAAAAAGAGCATAAAGCAGAATCCATCATTACGATTGATCAATTTTTCGAAACGGCTTTAAAAGTGGGAACGATTTTAGAAGCGAGTATTTTAGAAGGAAGTGATCGTCTTTTAAAACTCAAAGTTGATTTAGGTGAGAGTGAGCCTAGACAAATTGTTGCGGGTATTCGTGAATATTATACCCCTGAAGAGCTGGTGGGCACGCAAGTCTGTGTGGTTGCCAACCTCAAACCTGCCACCATCAAAGGGCTCCTTAGTCAAGGGATGCTTTTAGCGGCGAAAGATAAAGAAGGTCTATGCCTTGTTCGCCCAGAACGTCCTCGCCAAAGCGGCGCTTCGATTGGATGAAAATAGATAACTTTGTACGCATCATTGATGGGAAGCTTGCAACCCTGCCTCCCATTGATGCGTTTGCCTCTATATCGCTTGAGAGTTCGCGTGTCTCTCATGGCGATCTTTTTCATAGATACGACTTCACGCGAATCTATTCATCAAGCGCTAGATAAAGGGGCTTATGCCATTGTCACAACCCTTCCTTTTTTGAATGAGGATGACGAATGCGCATGGATCGAAGTCACGTCCATAGAGCAGATGTTGATCAAGCTTTTACGGTATACCATTACGCAAAAATCACTTAATATTGTGCTACTTTCCCCTGTGCAAGAAGCACTTTTAGAGATGATTCACGTCCCTAAAACCATCAAGCGTTTACGTGGCGATCTTTTTAATATTGCTAAAATTTTACTCACTGCAAAAGAGGAAGAGCATTTTTCTCTCAGCGATAGCGTCCTTGTGCAAAAGATTGCTCCCGTTGCCCACCGTGTTGAAAACGCTTTACATGTAAAACCTCTCATTGTTTCCAAAGGACTTTTTCTCTCTTCCTTTTGGCATCAAGAGCGCTACCTTTATGAGCAAAAAATTCCTTCTCTTTTTGTGGAAGAACTGCTCTGTTTACTTCATTTTTGTGATACTCACACAATCACTTATAATTTAGAGCATTTAGGGTTTTGTGAACATTTTTATCCGCAGTTCGTCACCCATGCACTCTGTAAAAAAGAGTTTGGCTCTAGCGACAAAGTGCTCATTTTTGAGCCTACATCTTCTTTATTGCCTTCATTACTGAGCTATATGCAAACCATGATTGAAAGCTCTCATATTATTCTCGCTTTACCTAAGCAACTCCAACAAAATATCACTTTTGAAGGAGAAACGCTTATTTTTGAAACCATCGAAGAGCTCTCCATTTTAGCGCAAAAATCGTTTGCATATGCCCTTATTTTAGGAGATAAAGAGAGCTATGAGCCTCTGTTTATCAAATCATTTACAATCCAACCAAGCCTATTTTAAAAGGAGATTTGCATGCTACTGATCGAAAATGAGTTCAATATCGCTTTACATGTAAAAATGCTGGAGCAGATTTGTGAAGAACATACTCCAAAAGAAGTTGAGCTTCTTATCATTGATGGGGATAGTATGCAGGAGCTTAATTTGGCACATCGTGGCATGGACAAAACCACGGATGTCCTCAGCTTCCCCATTGACGACTTTCCTCATGCCCCGCTAGGTTCCATCGTTATCAATCACGAATTGGCGGCACAAAAAGCGAAAGAGCTTGGACACAGTGTGGAAGAAGAGATTACCCTTTTGTTTATTCATGGAATGCTTCATCTTTTGGGTTTTGACCATGAAATTGATCACGGAGAAATGCGTGCTAAAGAAGAGGAATGGATTAAGCAGTACAATCTACCTGCCAGCTTAATCGTGAGAACAGAGGAGTAGCCTATGGTCACCATTGGTATTGTTATCTTTCCAAACGTCGAAGAGCTTGATTTTGTAGCACCTTTTGAGGTACTGAGTTACGCTAACAAAGTGCAACCTAACAGCACAAAAGTCCTTTTAATTGCTCCCAGTTTAGAGCCTGTACACGCCTTCAATGGTTTGAGAATTTTGCCTGATGTAACGTTTGAAAACTGTCCTACGTTAGATATTTTACTTTTCCCAGGTGGAAAGGGGCGTATGACATGGATGAAAGAGACTTCTATGCAAAACTTTATCCAAAAGCACTCCAAAGAGGTGACCTACTTAACATCGGTCTGTACAGGAGCATTTTTTCTTGCTGAAGCAGGTATGCTGATGGGGAAAGAGGTAACCACCTATTACACTGCTTTTGATGAACTAGCCGCTTATGGTGTCAATGTTGTCTCATCTAAAGTAGTCCGTGATGGAAAGATTATTACCGCTGCTGGTGTAAGCTCTGGTTTGGAGCTAGGTTTTTACCTTTTACGTGAGCTCTTTGGAGCCCCTTTAGCACAAGAGGTGGCAGAAAGAATAGAATACACCATCGATATTATGCATCTTTAACTTTTTACATGTAAAGATCTTTTTCCCTATAGGATTGTTTTGTTTTTTAAAGATACCTCGCATTATGCGAGGTATCTAACATGATTATCGACGACCGTCTTCACCGCCATGCATGTCCCTACCTTCGCCACCTTCATGCATTTCCATGCCATGTCCACCATGTCTGCCACTATCATGGTCACCATAATAGGGTCGCCACCAACATCCACTCAACATGATTGCCGTCATCATGCAACCAAAGATTATTTTTTTCATTTTCTACCTTTCTTTACATTGAATAAAATTATTTGAAGCTATGACTTTCAAAAATTTTCTCATATAGTATAGAGCTTATTGCCCTAAAATAGCTTTGAGATTTGAAGTCATTAAAGAGGCATTATCGAAGTTTAATATAACCCATTTCGTAGAGTTTATCATAGATTTTTGAGGCGATTGGACCCCCTTCTGACCCACCATGACTTCCATGTTCAACAAGAACCGTTACAACATATTGCGGGTTATCATAAGGTCCAAACGTGGTAAGCCACGCGTGAGAGCGTTGGAAATAATCCATATCTTCTTCTCGCATACGTTTTTTATCGGTTTGCGAAATACCCACAACTTGTGCTGTTCCTGTTTTAGCGGCTATTTTAAAAGGGGCTGTTACTTTGATGTGATTGACAGCTGTTCCTCCAGGAACATTGGCGACCTCAAACATACCCTCACGCGTAACTTTCAAAAAGCGTTTTTCACTCTCACTCACGATGCTGGGATCAGCGGGGAAATTGATCGTTTCGTCGTTTATTTTGCTGATAAAATGAGGTGTCACACCATTCCCCGTTGCTAAAAAAGCGGTGTATTTAGCAATTTGCACAGGCGTCACGAGAAAATACCCTTGACCGATTGACGTAATCAGGGTTTCACCTTGAGACCACCCTTTGCCGAAACGTGCTTTTTTCCACTCACGACTTGGAACCGTTCCCGTAAATTCACGAGGTAAATCAATCCCTGTTTTTGTTGCAAAACCAATTTTTGTTAAAAAAGGAGCAATGTTATCAATACCGACTTTGAGACTCGCTTTGTAAAAATAGTCATCACAACTCTCTTTAATAGCACGAACATAGGAGATCATACCATGTCCCTCTTTTTTCCAGTCACGAAATACCCTACCGCCAAGCTCCATCGTACCGGTTGACTCAAAACTCGTTGTTGGGTTAATAATGCCTGAATTCATCATTGCAAGACCGACGCCCATTTTGACAACAGACCCTGGAGGATAAAGTCCATTGACCAATTTATTGGTAAAAGGATGGTTGAGATCATTGGCAAGAACAACCCACTCTTCTTGCGTAATGCCACTGACGAATTTATTAAGATCATATTCTGGAAAACTCGCCGCGGCTAAAATTTCACCTGTTTGTGCATTCAGAACAACCACTGCACCACTATCCGTACCAAAAAGTT
The DNA here is from genome assembly GCF_011769985.2 of Sulfurospirillum diekertiae. Lineage (NCBI taxonomy): Bacteria > Pseudomonadati > Campylobacterota > Epsilonproteobacteria > Campylobacterales > Sulfurospirillaceae > Sulfurospirillum > Sulfurospirillum diekertiae. The sequence continues at coordinate 757,717 of NZ_CP039734.2, read as the reverse complement.
CTGCAATGTAGCGTTGCAACTCCAAATCAAGGCTTAAAACCAAATCATTGCTTTTAGGAAGTGTTTTACTGACCTGCTCAATCTCTTGGTTAAATGCAGTCACTTTAGTTTTTTTCTCCCCTTTAACGCCACGCAAAACATCATTGTAATATTTTTCAATACCCGTTTTACCAGAGAAGCCAACTAATTTTGCCGTACCTGTTTCATCCTCAGAAATATCTTGCGTATTCGATTTTCCCACATACCCAATGACATGCGATGCTAACGCACCATAAGGATAATGACGTTTAGAAGTAATCTCTATTCTAAGATTTTCATGCTGCGAAATTTTTGCAAAATAAGGGATGAGCTTATCGTAAGGAACAAAGGGAATGACATCCACAAAGTCATGATTGTAAGCAGAATCTGCTTTGAGATACTCTTTGGTCATCTCTTTTATAGTGTAGTCAGGTAAAAGGTCTGCTAAAAAAGCGATTTCTTCATCTAAAATAGCCCGATTGACTTTGTAACTCAACCTCGGTTTAATCCGAATAGAAAAACCTAAACGATTGACAGAGAGTGGGTTAAGATTGCGATCTAAAATAACACCACGTAAAGGGGCTAATTCATCGACTTTGACTGCATTTTGCTTCGCAATCTCTTCATAATAGGCATTAGATTTAATGCTAATATAATAAACCCTAACCAGCAGGGCGATCCACACCGAAATGAAGATACCAAGAACAATCTTAATTCTCACCGTGAAATCCTAAAAAGCATAAAAGAGAGTAATGAATCAATGATGATATAGTAAAAATAGTAGTTTGAGAAATAAGGGAAAGGTGCATTGTCCAAATAGGCAAAAAAAGCATTTAAAAAATAGTGCCCCAAATACGCAATCGCCACGTATGCCGCTAAAATACAGTTATTACATGTAATAACATTTTGAATTTTATAGATTGCAAAGCGGTAAACCACTACAAATAAAATAACATACGAAAAGAGATAAAACCCTTTAGTAAGATCGTATAAACACACATAACCCAAACTCAGAAAGAGAGGAAGAGCATTATCTTCATGTCGGTTAAAATTAAGAATAAGATAACAAAAAACCACGCCTACAAAAGAGGGGATCAGCGGATACAACGAGGACATGACAAGACTCAAAAAGAGCCATCCACTGATCCAAAAGGTCACTAAATAGTTTTGATGAGCGCTATTTCGTCGCATATTGGAAAATGTTTGCATTTAATACAATCTGCCCATATTTTATGAGTAGGCAGTGCCTCTTTGGGGATTTCAGAAAAACCAACAGATTCAAAAAAAGCTTTTTGATAGGTCAAAGTGAAGACTTTCTTAACACCTAAGTTTTCTCCATCGATCAAAAGGTTTTGAATAATTCCTTTTCCAACGCCATGACCCCTAAACCCCTCTTTGACAACAAGACTTCTAATCTCTGCTAAATTATCTGCATGGAAATGTAAAGCTCCAAATCCAATAATCTGGTCATCTTCCTTGGCAAGGATGTACGAACGAATATTGGTTGCCATTTCATCGGAACTGCGGAAGAGAATAATTCCTTTTTCGACTTCAGGTTTTACAACCTCTTGCATATGGACAATATCACTCAGTTTTGCTTTCGTATAACGTATCATGACTCTTCTCCAAAAAGCGTTAAGAAAATAGCGTTAAGTGCCTTATCTACCCCTTTTTTGCTACTACTTGAGACCAAAATAGCATCCGGATAATTCTTTTTAATCAGGCTAATCTCACTCTGTTTTAATTTATCAAGTTTGGTAAAAATACGCAAAATGGTCTGATCGGGTCTTACAATTTCACTTAAATAGGTGTGTACTGCTTGGTCTATCTCTAAAAAAGGGTGACGAGAATCAACAAGATGGACAAAAACACGGATTGAAACGCGCTTTTTAATATAATCTGTCAGGTTTTTTTGCCACTCTGCTTTGAGGCTATGCGATACTTTGGCATATCCAAAGCCAGGAAGATCCACTAGTTGCGCATGGTAACTTTCACCGTCTTTGTCCAAGACGATTTGAAAAAAGTTAATGAGACGTGTCTTGCCTGGTGTTGAAGAGCTTTTAGCAAGCCCTTTTTTATTGGTAAGTGCATTAATAATGGAACTTTTGCCCACATTACTACGTCCAATAAAAGCAACTTCGCTCATCCCTTCGGGTGTAGTCTCTTCCATTTTGGAAGCAGACTTCACAAAGAAGGCATTTTTGACTTTAATCACTGTTTTTTATCCTCAACTTTGAAGATAAATTTCACAGGTGCAGCCCCTTTTCCATCCACTTGATACTGCCCACTGTTTTGATCCGCTCGGATAAAATCACCATACACTTTTTTATCTGTTTCAATCTCATGCAAAAAGGCTTTTTTCTCTAAAGTGTAGAGGCTTTTTGATGGTTCATAGGTCATTTTTTCAGCTTCGCCATAATACTTTTTTTGATTCATCGTTAAATTGCCCTTGGCATTACCTGTTGCAATATAGCGTAAAGGTTGTTTTTTATCATCAAACTCTATGACGACTTTATTCGCTGTCAGTTTATCACTCTCTTTGATCACGATAACATGACCTTCAAAGGTACTGATTTTCTTTTTATCATCAGCAAAAAATTTGTCAGCAGTGACTTCGACTTCCGCAGCCAAAAGCATACTTGAAGCGCATAAACAGAGTGCTATCAGTTTTTTCATCTACTTCTTCCCTAGTTGTTGTATAAATGAGTGTATATTAGTGGCACTTATTGTGCCCTCTTTCATCTGATAAACAAATGAAAGCCCATGACTACGGCTCTGCTTCTGGGTGAAATCAAAGGGTTTTTCACTGCTTAAAATCTCTTTTTTAAGGTCATAAAAAATATCTTCACCATCTAGGGCAACACCATCTTCTCTAGCATAATGTGAATTGGTTTGGAAGTGCATGACATTATCTTGAAGAGTGCCTTCATCTGATATAAGCGTACCATGCAATCCCTCTTTAGTCTTGTGCCCTGCATTAATAACATACAGTTTATCAAAATCTTTATAACGTGCTACGCGATCTGCATGTACGATGCTTTCAATCGTTCCCTCTTTAATCTGATAATTTTGAGCATTAAAAAGTTCTATATCAGGAACTAAATTTCCATTTTGATCTACGATATTAATCGTATAAGGCTCTTTAATAATTAAAAAGAGCATCATTGCAAAGAAAAGAAGTGTTGAATATACCAGTAATCTTACAGCCAAAGGTTTACAAATGCCTCACTCAAGTTTTCTTTCTCGACCACAATGTCGATCATCTCTCTAACTGCCGCTTTTCCACCCTCTTTATGTAATACAACATCAACAGATTGCAAAACCATAGGTAAGGCATCGGCTGGAGCGAATGAAAGGCCAACAGAACGTAACAATGACACATCATTCAAATCATCACCAATAGCAGCGACTTGGTTGAATGAGAGTCCTTCTTTATCCAAGATTTCTTGTAAAACAGCTTTTTTATTTTTGACATCTTGATACAAATAATTAATGCCAAGTTCTTTGGCTCGCTTATGAACTACCTGAGAACTTCGTCCCGTAATGATTGCTGTTTTACGTCCCAATTTCATCCATGAGACAATGCCGAAACCATCTTTGACATTAAATGTTTTAAACTCTTCGGCATCACTGTTGCCATAGGTAATTCCACCATCCGTAAGGCAACCATCAACATCAAAAACCAATAATTCAATCATTATAAAACACCCTTAGTGCTTGGAATTCCTGCACGCTCATTTTTGACTAAACTCCGACGAAGAGCTACAGCAAAAGCTTTAAATGCGGCTTCCAAAAGATGATGTCTATTTTTACCACGACGGGCAATAATATGTGCACTAATGCCAGCATTGCTGATGACCGCTCTAAAAAACTCTTCCGCCAGTTCCACATCAAATTCGCCAACTTTTCCTTCCATCGCTACTTCATAGACTAAATAAGCGCGATTGCTAAGATCAAGGGCGCATTCAACCGCTGCTTCGTCCATAACAACGACGGCATTACCATAACGTTCTACACTTTCAATAGGGTATATCGAAGCACGTAAAGCTTGCCCTAAAACAATGCCTACATCTTCAACACTATGATGAAAATCAATGTGTGTATCACCTTTACATGTAAGGGTTAAATCGATCAAAGAATGCTTGGTAAAGGCTTCTAGCATATGATCAAAAAAACCAATACCCGTAGCGATGTTTGCCTTACCCGTACCATTAATCTCTAATTCTACACTAATGTCTGTCTCTTTGGTTACGCGTTGTAGTGTTTGCATTCTATTCCCTTACAATAAATGAGCCTTTAAAAGGCCCTTTTGCAATAAAATCTGAGGCTTCAGCTTCACTGCCAAATCCTTTAAGCCATACGCGGTACATCGGTTTATTTTCAAATGTACCCTCTTTTACGACCGCATTGTAGCGATTATTGACATTCATATTGCTTTGAGCAAACCGTGTCGCTCCATCTTTATTTCTAAAGGCGCCAATTTGGATGAAATAATCGGTTTCAACAACACTCTCTTTTGGTGCACCAGCAGGTGCGACTACTCCTGCAAACCCTAGAACTTCAATACCCACAGGACCCGTTCCATTAGCAACAAGATCAATACGTGTCGCAGCAGTATAGGAGAGATCAATAATACGTGTCCCCACAAAAGGTCCTCGATCGTTAACACGGACAATAATACTTTTATTGTTTTTAAGGTTGGTTACTTTCAGCATTGTATTCATAGGGAGTGTTTTATGTGCAGCCGTCATATCATACATATTATAAACTTCACCATTGGAAGTTTTCTTACCATGAAAATCTTTACCATACCAGCTGGAAATACCGCTAAATGTATCTCCTACACTCACCATCGTCGGTGTATACGTTACGCCATCAATCGTATAAGGACGCATCGTCGCTTTATGCATTGCAGGCGAATCATTAATAGGGCCACTGCCATCAGGAGCTGCCATTGTAGCACCTCCCCTGGAGCGATAAGAATAAGAGTCGTGTTTAGAAGCGCATCCGTAAAATACCAAAAGCATTACAACACAAAGGCTCAATCCACTAGTTTTTTGGTATAACAATACTCTCTCCCACTTTTACAAGTGCATTCTTTTTCTTATTGGTTTTTATCAATTGCGCGACAGGAATATCGTATTTTTTTGATACTGTTTCAATGGTATCCCCTGCTTTTATGACATACAATTTTTCGACATTATTTGCTGATGCCACCGTTACGGAAGAATGTGTCGCTGTGCCAAGAGGTACAATAATCTCTGTTTTTGGTTTCAGTGAAGCACTTTTTAAATTGTTGAGTTCCATTAAAGATTGATAACTCATGCCGTATTTTTTTGCAACACTTTGTAGGGAATCCCCTTTTTGGGTGTTATACACAGCATATTTTTGGGGTTGTTTGGTTTGATCAAAATTTTGAGTAAATGTAATTTGACGATCTTGAGGAATATACAAATAACTTTTTTCACCAAGAGGCGAGGTAAAGGCATGTTTCAGATGCGGATTGTACGATTTTAATTCACGTAGTGAAATTCCAATACTCTCTGCCACATCTTTAAGACTTGTACCACTTTGGACGGAAACTTTAACAAACGTTGCATTATTCGCACGATTGAGAAGGTATTCAGAACCATTGTCAAGCATAATGTCTGTGCTACCAGAGATAAAACTCATCATTAAAATTTTACGGATATAGAGTCTGCTTTCCTTGGGAAGGTACTTTTGGCTCTCATCTAAGAGAACATTAATATCATCGGTTCCAGCTTTGGCTATCGCTTTTGTAACCGTGCCTTCACCACAATTGTAAGCAAGTGCCGCAAGATACCACTTACCAAAAAGATCGTGTAACCGTTGTAAATAAACAATCGCCGCTTCCGTTGATTTAACAGGATCTCGCCTCTCGTCTACAAAAGCATTTTCAACCAAACCATAACGACGAGCCGTTTCAGGAATAAATTGCCAAATACCTGAAGCTTTTGCAGAAGACGAAGAAAAAGGATCAAAACTAGATTCGGTCATAGCTAAATATAAAAATTCTGGAGGAACGCCAGCTTCTTTCATCTTTTTTTGCAAAATTGGAACAAATTTATCACCACTTTCTAATTCACGTAGGAAATGTTTTGTTTTGTACATTTCGACATCTTCGTTCATAGAAATAAAAATAGAATCTTTCAAAAAAGTAGTTGGAAGATCAAAATTTTTAAGGGCGGTAAGTTGTTTTTCGTAATTATTGTCGGTATTTAAAAACGCGTGGAGACTCTGAAACACAAGAAAAAGGGTTAAAATAACCTTATACATGCCTCTCCTTTTTGGTGTATTTATTGCTTAGTATTTATTAGATTGTAACTAACTTTATCTTTTCTAAAGCTTTAAAGAGTGAAAAAGCATTTTTTGAGGTCAAATTGTGAAGTTCGGTGACACTTATATTTAAAAGCTCCGCCATCTTCGTTGCAACCAAAAGTGTATAACTTGGCTCATTGCGTTCTCCTCGATGAGGCATCGGAGAAAGGTAAGGAGCATCTGTTTCAATGAGGAGTTTATCACGTGGAATGAGGGGCAATACCTCAACTAAATTCTTAGCATTTTTAAATGTTAAAACGCCGCCTATACCGAAGTAAAAACCTTTATCTGCCAAATCTAAAAGATGTTTAGATGCATTATAACAGTGTAAAACACCGCCTACTTCGTATGCTTTTTCCTTTAGCAAAATCTGCTTGCTATCTTCATTGGCATCTCGAATATGAACGATGAGAGGCTTTTGAAACTCTCTTGCAAGTGCAATTTGCTGAGCAAAGACGTCGTGTTGTCTCTGTTTTTCAATCTGTTTTTCCTCGACATCCTCAGGTAATCTAAAATAATCTAAACCGCATTCCCCCACCGCAATACATTTTTCATCCTGCAAAAAAGATCGTAGTATTTTTTCATCATATTGTTCATGATTGTACGGATGGATACCTGCCGCAAAGAAGATATGTTCATAACGATGAGAAAGTTTTTGGGCATAACTTAGATCGTCAATATCTGCTCCAGGAATGATAATGCCCTTAACTCCTTGCTCATAAGCTTTTGTGATCACAGCATCAACGTCATCCCTAAAACGTGCATCATCCAAGTGGCAATGGGTATCTATAATCATTTAAGAAACCTCAACCCTATTTCTGCCATTTTTTTTCGCAATGTACAGTGCTTTATCCGCTTGATTAATCATCTCTTCCACGCTCTCCAAATCTCCAAACGTCACACCGATAGAAACACTGATGCTAAGATCTTTTTTCTCTTTGGTATGGATATGTAATCCCGCAACCGCATGATTGAGCTTAATGAAAAACTCCAATGCCTTTTTTTGGTCAATATTTTTAAGCACCACACAAAACTCATCGCCCCCCAAACGTGCAATAAAATGATCATGGGTAAGATGTTTTTCAAGTGTCTTGGCCAATTCAACAATGACCGTATCACCAACGCGGTGCCCTAGCGTATCATTGATCTGTTTAAATTTATCCACATCAATTAAGCCCATAGCAAAGGACTCATTTTTCTTTTTTGCCTCTTTAAAATACTCTTGCATCGCATCAAAAAAATAACGTCTGTTGGCGAGTCCACTGAGAAAATCGTTTTGTGCCATATCTTCAATTTTGGCAATATATTCTAAGGCATCCAGCGAATTATTAATACGACATGCAATCTCTTCTCTCGTAAAGGGTTTATTAATAAAATCATTGGCACCAATTTTGAGAAACTTGGCAGAGATCAGATCCGCATTGGTCCCCGTCATCGCAATAATAGAAATTTCATTTTTACTGTAGCGTTTACGAATTTCTTTGGTCAGCTCAACACCATCAATCACGGGCATCAGATAGTCCGTCAAAACAAGCTTAATGTCAGGATTGTCCTCTAAAAAAGCAAGCGCTTCTTCACCATGTGCTGCAACAAGGACTTTAAACATTTGGTGCTGTAATAAAGATTTGATCTGTGCGCGAGTTGCCATGGAATCATCGACAACTAATACTTTGATATCGCGATTTTTATGGAGTCGTTCAATCAATGTAAAAATATAATTAACATCGTCAATATTGCCTTTATAGACATAATCAATCACATCTTTTTTCAAAATATTTTCACGAATTTCTTTTTCCATTGAGCCAGTAAGAATAATAGAAGGGATTTTATGTGCCAAAATCATATCAACCACTTCGCCATCTGGGGCATCAGGGAGATTAAGATCGAGCAATGCTACAAAATAGTCACTATTTTTTTCAACAAGATTTTGTGCCTCTTCAAACGTATATGCCATATCAACATCAAAATCAAGGTTTGATTCCATTTTTTTGACAATCAGTTTAGACAGTGCTTTATTGTCTTCAACGATTAAAATTTTCTCTCGTGCCATAAATAATCCTAGCAATTACATGTAAGTTACTTTTCATTGTAACATAAAAAATTTAGTACTTTTATAAAAACGTCCCGTGAGAAAATCACTCAATACACAATGAGACTATTGCAAATTTCAACTTTCCAAAAGGGATTTGGCAAACACAATCGCTTCGTCGCTGACATTTTCACCACTCACCATACGTGCCAATTCCACAATACGCTCTTCATCTTTCAGAGGCACAACATGGCTTACATGTAAAGCGTCTTTGGTCACTAAAAAATGTTGATTGGCAACAGAAGAGAGTTGTGGTTGATGTGAAATCGCGAAGATTTGATATTTCGTGGAGAGTGTTTTGAGGACATTGGCAACACTCATGGACTCTTTACCACTGAGATTGGCATCAATTTCATCTAAGATCAAAACACCTCCACGAGAGAGTAAAAATTCATTGTGGGTGGCTAAGAAAGCAAGACGTACACGATTATATTCACCCGAGCTAATCTTTTTAAGATCGACTTTGCCAAGGTTTACATGTAAAGCATCAAACCCTAATTCATTTAAAGCACTCTCTTCCAAACTTAATTGCAAAGAAGGCATATACAACTGTGAAAGATAATCATTGATACGTGTTTCTAAGAGAGGTAAATATTTTTTGCGTGTTTCACTGATTTGGAGGCTTTGAATGTTGACTTCATGCTCTGATTTTGCAACGGCTTTTTGCAACTGGCTCTTTTCAAACGCGATATTTTCATAACGTGTCAGCTCTTCTTGACGCTTTTGCTTATGTTCTAGCGCCTCTTCGATAGAACCGTAACGTTTTTTGAGTTGCGCAATCTTTTCAATACGATCTAAAAGAGACTCCACATCAATCTCTTCAAGGGCTTCAAGCGTTTCATTCTGTTTTTCAAATACCAAACGAAGCTCATTCATAGAGGCATCAAAAAAGCTACTATCTGCTTCAATAAGATTTAGAACCTCTATGACACTGCTCTCAAGTTCAAAAATAGACCCTGCTTTTTGCATTGCCACTTCAATTTTTTCTTTTTTAGAGAGTGATTTTTTAAAAGCAATCAGCTCTTCGTCTTCGCCAATTTTAGGAGCTACCTCATCGATTTTAGCAATTTCAAAACGTGCAAATTCTTTGAGATCTTCCACTTTTTTCTCTTCAGCTTCAATACTCTCAAGCTCATCTTTGAGCTTTTTATACTCCACAAAAAGTGCTTCAAAAGCGGTGACAACTTCAAGATGGTTTGGCTCTTTACTCGCACAGACACCATCAATAAGCCCCAACAATCGACTGTTTTCAAACTCACTATTATCTTTGATGGAGAGGTAATTCACAAACGTACGAGAGAGTTCCACCATCCCTTTTTTAGAAACAGCTTGCGCATTGATAAAATAGCGTGCATTTTTGGCTTTGAGAAATTTAAAGATATTGGGTTCTTCCTCTTCAAAACCAAAAGTATCCAGTCCCAAATTGGACGTAAGCGTTGCTTCGATGACATCGGCATGCACATCCCCATATCCAAACAATGAGAGTAACCCCTGCATCAACACCGATTTACCAGCACCACTCGGCCCGCTAAAAACAACCAGCCCTTTTGAAAACTCTATATCACACTCAGCAAAGGAGAGATGATTTTTAATGAATAATCGCTCTATCACACGTGCCCCCAATGCAATTTCTTTTTCAAGATATCAAAATAGTCCCGATCCAAACTGTGAATCAGCTCCGCACCCTGCTTTGCACTTCGAACACAAACACGATCCACCTCGTTCATCGTATAGGTATCTTGCCCATCCACAACAATCACCGTATCGCCATCGCTCTCAAACGAAACTTCAAAATCAACCGGTAAAACGAGAGGTCGTTGACTCAAAGAGTGTGGGCAAATCGGCGTCAAAATCAGTGCCTCCGTCAGAGGATACACAACAGGACCTCCCGCTGAGAGGTTGTATGCCGTTGAGCCTGTTGGTGTGGAGACAATGAGACCATCGCCATAGTAAGAGTTAAAGAGTTGCCCATCAACATAGGCCTTGATATTACTCATATGGGAGATCTTCGAACGCGATAAAACAATGTCGTTAAACGCAACTACTTTTTCAATTTTTCCGTTTACATGTAAAGAAACTTCAAGCATCATTCGCGTATCAATGCGGTAATTTCCCACAAAAAGCTCTTCAATAAAATGGCTAATTTCATCGGTCTGAATGTCCGTTAGAAAGCCCAATTGCCCCGCATGAATTCCTAGAACTGGCTTGTGATAGTGTAAACTTTTGCGACACAGTGAAATGAGCGTACCGTCTCCGCCAAGTGAGATAAGAAAATCACTTCGTGTACACATCGACTCAAAGCTAACACCCGCACCGCAACCTAAAAGTTTGGCACTTTTTTCTTCAATGAGTAAGGTCACGTCATGTTTACTGAGTGCCGCTTCAATCTCACGCACATAGCCACACAGCGTGCCATCATTGGGTTTACTGACAAGCCCTACGGTCGTAATCGTCGTTAATTTTTTTGTATGATTGGTTATTTTCATGATAACTCATTCTATCGTGTCTTTTATTAATCAGCGTTTATGCTATAATTTCGCGATATACAGACCTCTTGAGGAGATCAAAATTTACAGGGAGAAAACATGAAATATCTATTTTTGATGGCAATGACACTACTACTTTTTAGTGGCTGTGCTTATAAAAATGAAGCCATTGCACTCGATTCATACAAAGCAGAGTACGCAGGACCTGTTTCAAAAGATAAAAAGACGATTTATCTGAGAACGGTTAAAGATCTACGAGCGAATAAAAGCATTATTGGGTATGTTGATCAAAAAAGTGCCACTCAGATTAAATTCTACAGCAATGAGAATTTTGCAGAGAAATACGCAGAAGGTTTAGGCTACGCATTGAATCTTGCAGGCTTTAGCATTGATGCAAGTAAACAAGAAGCTAGTTTGGTGGTTGAAGTGTACATCAAAGATATTGAGATTATTTATAATGATAAAAATTTTGATACCAACCTCAATGGTGAGATTGAGCTTGAAGTTATCGTACGCAAAGGGGATGATGTGATCACCCAAAACTTCCGCCAAAAAGGAAGTAAATGGATAGCGCCATCAAACAATTCTAAAGACTTAGAGCCTTTCTTATACACACTTTTTTCAGATAGTATTGATCAAATCGTTACTCGTTTAACACGCTTGTAAAAAATTCTTTTTTTCACATGGGTTTTCTTTAATGGAAACCCATGTTCCTTTAGACTTCTCTTACCAGTTACTGACCACAACCCTATTTCTTCCGTATTTTTTTGCCAAATAAAGGGCTTGATCTGTCTCTTCTATCAGAGCATCTTTGTCAGTAATCACTGCACTCAAAGAACAAATACCTATGCTGACGGTCACTTGTACGACCTCTTGTGTTGTAGAAATAGTAGCTACCGTTGTCTTTTCAACAATGCCACGTAAACGCTCAGCTAAAAGCTCCGCATCTTGTTTGTTGGTACTCGGTGTTATAATAGCAATTTCTTCACCACCATACCGTGCTACAACATCACTATCACGAACAACTTCTAAAACTACTTTTGAAAGATTTCTCAAAACTTCGTCACCCACTTTATGACCATAGGTATCATTGATTTTTTTAAAATGATCGACGTCAAGAAGCATAAATGTTAAAGGTAGTTTATAACGTTTTGAGAGTGCAACTTCCTCCGCAATGCGCTCATCAAAATAGCGTCTATTGTGAAGATTGGTAAGGCCATCGGTGATACTTTCATGCTGCAATATTGCCATATTCTTAACATCATTCATCGTATGTAGAGCAAGCTGTCCTACTAAATAAGCGAATACTCCTCCCAAAAACATAGTGATAGATGTAATAATGGACAGATGATTAAATTCATCGCCAAGGAGCCATAAGTTATAACCAAAAATAAAATAGCCAGCAATAAAAAAGAGAATAAAAATACTCAAAACCTTCCATCTCTCTTTGATGCTTCCTTCTGGAAGCTCAAGAATCAAGTGGCTAATAGGTGTAAGAGCGCGAATAAGAAAGAGAGCACCAATGATTAGTAAAATTAATTCAACTATCACGACAATTGAATACATGCAACCCCAAAATAATACAAATTTTTTTAACTATATGCAGATGATTGTACCACAAAACATAACAATGTTCTCTAAAATAAACTAAAGAAAAGCTACATTTAGATATACTGATTGTTTTTAAAAAACGATACTCAAGGGTTCATCAAAACACCCTTATTTTAGGATAAACATTGAGAAGTCATTATTGTACAGATTTAGATGTCGCCAATATCGGCGAGACCGTAGAAGTGTGTGGCTGGGCAAATAGCAACAGAGATCATGGTGGTGTCATCTTTATAGACCTTCGTGATAAATCAGGACTTGTGCAACTTGTTTGTGATCCAACCGATAGTATTACAGCACATGAAATTGCTGCTCTTGTCAGAGATGAGTTTGTTCTCAAAGCGAAAGGCCGTGTCAGAGCAAGAGGTGAAGGTTTAGAAAATCCACGCCTTAAAACAGGTAAAATCGAAATTGTTGTAGATGAACTGATCATCGAAAATGCAAGTGAAACCGTTCCTTTTGTCATTGGTGATAATAACGTAGGTGAAGATGTCCGTCTTAAATACCGCTACCTTGACCTTCGTAATCCTAAAGCCTACGAAATTTTTAAACTGAGAAGTAAAGCTACCGTTGCCGTTCGTAATTCACTGGATGCTCAAGGCTTTTTGGAAGTGGAAACCCCTATTTTGACCAAATCAACACCCGAGGGAGCACGTGATTATCTCGTTCCAAGTCGTGTTCACAATGGTGAATTTTACGCCCTTCCACAGTCCCCTCAACTTTTCAAACAACTTTTAATGTGTGCAGGATTTGATCGTTATTTCCAAGTGGCTAAATGTTTCCGTGATGAAGATTTACGAGCAGACCGCCAGCCAGAATTTACACAAATTGACATCGAAATGAGCTTTTGCACGCAAGAAGATGTTATGAAAGTCACTGAAAATCTTTTAAAAGATGTTTTCAAAGCCTGTGGCCATGAAATCAGCATTCCTTTTAACCGTATTCGTTTTAAAGAGGCGATGGAAAAATATGGCTCCGATAAACCCGATCTTCGCTATGACCTTAGCATGATTGACGTAATCGACATCTTTGCAAAGTGTAAAAATGAGATCTTTAGTAACATCGCCAAAGATACAAAACGCAACCGCATTAAAGCGCTCAAAGTTCCAAACGGCGATAACATCTTCTCGAAACGTCAAATGCAAGGTTTTGAAGAGTATGTTCGCAAATTTGGCGCATCAGGTCTCGGTTATTTCCAAATGAAAGAAGAAGGTCTTAAAGGTCCTTTGGCAAAATTCTTTGATGAAGACGATTTACAAGCCATCGTTACTGCAGCCGATCTGCATGTAGGCGATGCGATCTTCTTTGGTGCGGGTGAGAAAAAACTGGTACTCGATTATATGGGACGTTTCCGTATTTTTCTAGCTGAGCAAATGAACATTATCCCCAAAGATCGATTTGAATTTGTATGGGTCGTTGATTTTGAGATGTTTGAAGTGGAAAACGGCAATGTTAAAGCACTTCACCATCCTTTTACGATGCCAAAAGACATCGATAACACACCGATTGATGAGATGGAATCTATCGCCTATGACGTTGTTTTAAACGGCGTCGAATTGGGTGGTGGCAGCATCAGAATTCATAAAAAAGAGATTCAACAAAAAGTGTTCAATCTTCTTGGTATTAGTGATGAAGAGGCTCATGAGAAGTTTGAATTCTTACTCGATGCCCTCAAATTTGGTGCGCCTCCACATGGTGGATTGGCAATTGGTTTGGATAGGATGATGATGCTAATTACCAAAAGTGAAAGTATTCGTGATGTGATTGCCTTCCCTAAAACCCAAAAAGCACAATGTTTACTCACACATGCACCAAGTGCCGTTGAGAGCGATCAGTTGCGTGATCTAGGTATTCGTCTAAGAGAAAAAACCAAATAAGTTCTGCTGAGATGCGCAGCAAGCTTTAGTGCCCTAGTGGCTAACGTAGCAACAAGAGTTTTACTTTTGTTGCGTATAAAAATTAAAAAGGATGTTGATGAAGAAACTATTTTTGATTATTGGCGCCCCAGGCAGCGGAAAAACAACGGATGCGAGTTTAATTGCAGAAAAAAATAGCGACGTAATTGCGCACTACTCAACAGGTGAGTTACTTCGTGATGAGGTGGCTAGTGGTAGTGAACTGGGTAAAACGATTGATTCATTTGTCAGTGCGGGCAATCTTGTTCCTCTTGATATTGTTATCAATACCATTGTTAGCGCCATCAAAAATAGCCCTAAAGATGTCATTTTGATCGATGGTTTTCCACGCTCTGATGAGCAGATGAAAGCACTGGATGCTATTCTTGCAAAAGAAACTACTGTGAAACTTGTCTCTGTCGTGGAAGTAGAAGTCAGCGAGCAAGTTGCATGTGATCGTGTTCTAGGACGTGCACGTGGAGCGGATGATAACGTTCAAGTCTTCAAAAATCGTATGAAAGTGTACACGGAACCATTAGCGGGTATTCAAGCCTTCTACGGTGCGAAAAATCTTCTTCATAAAATCAATGGCGAACGTACCATCGAAGAGATCGTCAGCGAGATGGAAAACTTCGTTAAAAGCAACATCTAATGCACCACTTCTACTCTGTTATCATTGGGACTGAACTGCTCAATGGTCGCAGGGTAGATAAACACTTCGCCTTTATTAACCAAGAGCTTCAAAGTCGCGGACTTTTACATGTAGGAAGTTTTGTCATTCAAGATGACCCCTCGCTTATTCAAAACTGTTTCAATATGATTTTACAAGATTCAAAGAGCGTAATGTTTTGCTTTGGGGGTATTGGTGCAACACCTGATGATCTCACACGTGCTATTGCTAGTGAAGTTTTTACAGGGCAGCCTTTAGCTTTACATGTAAAGGCAAAAGAGCTTATTGTGAATCAGTTTGGAGATGAAGCGTACCCTCATAGAATCACGATGGCAATGCTTCCACCAGAAGCTGATCTTTTGCATAATGTTGTCAATCAAGTCCCCGGCTTTTCACTTTTTAATCGTTTCTTTTTTACACCAGGCTTTCCCTCTATGGCTTGGCCAATGATCAAAGAAGCTCTCGATAAATACTTCCCCATTCAACCTATGCTTTTTAGCACATCATTTATCGTTGAAGCAGCGGAAAATGACTTAATTGAGATCATGGAAGCTTTACCCAAAGAGCTTAATTTCTCCTCACTCCCTCGTTTCGAAGAACACAAACGTATTGTGGAAATTTATCTTGCACACACGGACCAAGCACTTGTAGAGCATTGGTCAGATTTCTTTAAAGAGAGTGTACTCAAAAAAGGGAAAACCATTAGGGGTTGTTAACGTAATAACGATCAATTCCATCACTAATACCATCTACAAGCTGTTTTTGATATTGAGGATTGACCATATTGTCTGACTCTTCAGGATTGGTAATATATCCAAGTTCAATCAATACAGAAGGCATTGTGGCACCGACTAAGACCCAAAAAGGAGCTTCTCTAACCCCACCATCTTCAACATTATATTTCTTTTTGACGGCTTTTAGCATGCTTGATTGTATATCAATCGCCATCTTATTGGAAAGTACAATTTTCTCACGATTGAAAACATTGAGAAAGGTCTCTTTTGAGTAAAAATCCATCTCTTCCATGGTTGATTGATTTTCCAATGCGGCGACGTTTTTAGAACGCTCCGATCGATCCGGAGAGAGGAAAAAGGTCTCTAGCCCTTTCATCGAGAGTTTTTTAGCTTCATTGGGTGCAGCATTTGCATGCAAAGAAACAAACAAGTCCGCATTTTTATCATTAGCCACTTTGGTACGATCTCTTAGTTCAATAAATTCATCACTTTGACGTGTATAAAAGACTTTGTAACCACGTGATTTTAACTCTTTTCCTAATTGCAAAGCCATCTCTAAAACAAGGTTTTTTTCAAGACGTTGTTTATATCCTGTGGCACCCGAATCCTTTCCACCATGTCCAGCATCTATGACAATGGTTTTGTCACGTTTAGGTCCTTTTTTTGAACTGCTCAAAGAAGTAGCACTAGACGCAGAGGGTGGAGGAGTCGTCTTTGCTGTTGCTGTGACAGGAGAGGCACTAGCCGCGGCAACAGGAGCAACTGTTGCTGGTGGAGGTATATTTTTATGAGTAGCTTCTACAACGGGTTGTTGAGGCTGTGGTATAGGTCTTTGGGTTAAAACAGGCTGTTTATTGAGTGAAAGAATGACTTGGTTTTCAAACACGCTAACATATGTCTCAAAGGCACTAGGAGCATCTAGAATAATACGAATAGCATTATTATTGTATTGACTAATTCGTAAACTTTGCAGCTTTTTAGGTGTCGTAATCGTCAAAGGAGCATTCATAATAATTGCTGGGATATCAATAATTTTTTTATAACTGTCTGCACTTTTAAGAACAAAAATTTTCACACTACTTTCTACAACCTTAGCCCCAAAATCAAGCACAATTTCATCTTCATTGGTCACAACATGTTGAAGTACATTTTTACCATTATATGATTTTGGAAGCGCAGAATTTGACTGGTTTGATGAACCACTACTATTGGCCGTTTGCATCGCTGGTCTATTTTCATTAACGACAGATGCAGGCGGCATGGGGGCAGGAGCAAAAGCCGATGGTGATGATGCCGAAGAAGACGGCGTATTACTGGAGGAAGCAGCAAAACTCTCTTCAGATGCAGGAGGAGGAACAAGAGGCTTAGAAGGAGCTGTTTTTTTGCTACCTTTGCCTAATGTTGCAAGCTCTGACTCATACTTTGATGCATCTAACTTAAGAACTTTAGCAGTCTTAATCAATCGCTCCAATGTCTCTTTTTTGAGATTTTCATCATTACCAATAATAGATTGAATATAAATAGCTTTCAGTCCATGAAAGATACGCAACATCTCATCATTACTTGCACCATTCATTTGTGTATCATACTGCTGTAATTGTTGCATGTAATTCGGAGCACCCAAAAGGGCTACACACATCAACAGTAAAACAAAAAATGATCTAATTAGTTTCCCCATATACCAACTTTGCGATCAGCTCTTTTACACTGATAATTTCATTGAGTTTATAACCATTTGCACCTGTAAAGAAAAGCCCTGTTTCGACTTTCCCCATATAGGCATCGCTCAAACTATCTGCAATACAATACCCTACTGCTTTAGCTTCTTGCCCCCGATGACACGGACTGACACAGTTACTAATACAACGAATAGGTGGTCCTTCTCTTTTTTCAACCATCTTGATAAGATTGGTTCTCACACCACGCGCTGGATAACCTACGGGTGATTTAAAGAGTTTAATATCTTCTTGGTGTGCGTTCAGCAAAATTTCTTTAAAATTTTGATCGGCATCACACTCATGTGTTCCAATGAAACGGGTTCCCATTTGAACGCCATCTGCTCCCAAGCTCATCATCTTTAAAATATCATTGTGATCCCATACGCCACCTGCAGCAAAAAGAGGAAACTCGCCACCCCAAGCCTTAATCTCTTCACGAATAGGTCCAATTAAATTTTCAAGCTGATACTCTTCCATAGCGCATTGTTCATAGGTAAAACCTTGATGCCCACCACTTAAAGGACCTTCAACAACAATAGCATCTGGCAAGCGATTATAACGTTGTGTCCAACGTTTACAAATAATTCTTAATGCCTTTGCCGAAGAGACAATAGGAACGAGTGCTACATCAGGATAGGCAGCCGTAAATTCAGGCATATTGGTTGGAAGCCCTGCTCCGGTAATAATGATATTAACTCCTGCTTCGCATGAGTCCTTAATAACACGTTCATAATCATTAATGGCATAAAGAATATTCATTGCAAGTGGTTTTGAGCCACAAATTTTTCGTGCATTTTCAACAATTGCAAATAAAGCCTCTTTGGAGTAAAAATTCTCCGTCTCGAAGGGGCGTGTATTGATGTTTTTTTTACTAAAGTGCGTGTTCTGATAATAACCTGTTCCAACAGAGCTAATGACACCCAATCCGCCTTCTAAACTTACGGTTCCTGCAAGTTTATCCCAACTGATGCCTAGCCCCATACCCCCTTGAATAATAGGATATTCAAGTGTGTACTTGCCAATTTTAAGAGGTTCAAATGCCATTACTGCACCTTTAATCGAGCAAATTTTCGCTTACCGACTTGGAGAATATACTCTCCACATTCCAATTGTAGCTGTTCATCATCCACTTTGTCTTGATCAAGCTTTACTGCTCCTTGCTTAATATCACGTCTAGCTTGTGAAGTTGAAATTTCAAGTCCACAATCAACCAAAGCTTTGGCGATCCAAATAGGAGATTCTTTACATGTAAAGGTTTCAATGTCTGTTGGAATCTCATTTTGAGAATGGACACGATCAAACTCAGCTTGAGCTTCAAGTGCTTCAGCTTTGCCATGATAACGCTCAACCATTTCTGCAGCAATCATCTCTTTTGCATGTTTGGGATGGATAGTACCTGCGGCAACATCCTTCTTAAGAGCTTCAATTTCTTCAAGACTTTTCGTGCTTAAAAGCTCATAATAACGCCACATCAAATCATCAGAAATACTAAGCATCTTACCAAACATATCCGATGGTGCATCTGTAACACCAATATAATTGCCTAAAGATTTACTCATTTTATTAACGCCATCTAAGCCTTCGAGTAACGGCATCATAATGACGGCTTGCTCTTTGCCGATGTTATAGGCACGTTGTAAATGACGCCCCATTAAAAGATTGAACTTCTGATCGGTACCACCCATTTCAATATCACTTTTCATTGCAACACTATCGTAGCCTTGAAGCAATGGGTATATAAATTCGCTAATCGAAATAGGTGTTTGAGATTTATAGCGTTTTTCAAAATCTTCACGCTCAAGCATACGTGCCACATTAAATGTTGTTGTAAGTTCCACCAAACCTGATGCACCTAAAGCCTCAATCCACTCGGAGTTAAAGAGAACCACTGTTTTTTCAGGGTCTAAGATTTTGAAGACTTGTTCTTTATAGCTTTGCGCATTGGCTAAAACAACTTCACGTGTCAATTTTTTACGTGTCTCATTTTTGCCCGTTGGATCACCAATCATACCTGTAAAATCACCAATCAAAAACTGAACAATAGCTCCAAATTTTTGAAGGAGTGCCATTTTTTGAAGAAGCACTGTATGCCCTAAGTGAAGGTCTGGTGCTGTGGGATCAAATCCCGCTTTCACTAAAAAAGTTTCACCTTTTTCAAAATAATTTTTGAGTAATGTAACAACACGCTCTTCATCAATAATCTCACTAATCCCTCTTTTGATCTCTTTGAGCGCATTTTGAATCCGCATATCCATTCTATCAGTTCCTTCTTCGATTATTTATAGGCATCATTGACTGAAATAAATTCAATCACTCGGTATTTTCCTTTGAGATTATCCCGTACTGCATTCACATTTTTATCAGGCAATTCCAAAATCATCTCAAAATAGTCTGCATGACCTTCATCTTCACCCTTGCCGAGTTCTATCGTCACCAGATTGATCTGCATTTTAGCCAAATAAGCTAAAAATGAGGCTAAAGAACCTTTCTTGTTTTCAAGACTTACAATCAATTTGTAACGATCGGGCGCTTCTCTCGTCCATTTCACAAATACCATAGGCTCATTTTCTTCCATCAAAGTCGCTGCACGTTCACACAACTTATGATGCACAAAAACATCATTGCCTTTTTTAAAACCTACAATATCATCCCCTCGTTTAGGATGACAACAGTAGTCAAAATAGACGTTAGAAATATGATGATTTGAGTAGATGACGATATTTTCAAACTTCTGCTTTTTGATGTGATAACGATCTTTTTTGAGTAAAGGAAACAGCATCGTATCTTGCATAGCATAGAGTTTTAATGTATTAGCCACATCTTGTAAATAAATAGAATCTGTAGAAATTTTAAAAATCTTTTTCATAGCATGTTCTTGTTCCACCCATGCTTCAACTTTACTTTCAGCAACTCCAAAAGTATAGGCAAGGATTTTGATCGCTACTTTGTGGTTAATCTCTTTGATTTTTTGACGGCAATTCGATTGAATCGTACTTTTTGCTTTACCTGTTTTAACACTATTGATCCAGCTACAACGATATTTTGGCTCTTTTGAGGTTACAATACGAACAATGTCACCATTTTTGAGTTCACTTAAAAGTGGTACTTTTTGTTTATTAACATACGCCTCATCCGCATATGTACCAACTTCAGTATGAACTTCATAAGCAAAATCTAGCACTGTCGCCCCACGAGGAAGCGTAAAGATATCTCCTTTGGGAGAAAAAACCGCTATATCTTCAGTATAAAGATTATCTTTGGCAATGGCATAAAAATCTTCAATATTTTCAATCTCTTCATTTTGGTTATTGAGTTCATTGAGCCAATCCAGTTTAGGATTAAGACCTCCTGATTTATATTTCCAATGTGCTGCCACACCATATTCTGCTGTTTTATTCATATCATAGGTTCGGATTTGCGCTTCAACAATGGACTTATCATCAAATACCGTTGTATGAATTGTCTGATAACCATTTTCTTTCGGTATCGCGATATAATCTTTAAAACGTGATATTAACGGCTTAAAATGTTGATGAACAATACCAAGGGCACGGTAGCAATCAATGGGAGTTCGCACAATAATACGAATGGCTAAAAGATCCAAAACTTCTTCAATGCTGACACCTTTACGCTGCATTTTAAGATAAATGGAATAATAGTGTTTAACACGCTTTTGAATCGTAAAATCGCTCTCAATAAATCCTTCTTTGAGCATATGATTTTTAATTTTGGAGATAAAATGATTGAGGCGAAGTTGAAGTTGTTGCCCATGCTCTGTAATATAGCCATCAATTTTAGTGTACTCATTGGGCATAACATAGAAGAAACTAAAATCTTCCAAAAGATTTTTAATGGAAGAGATACCCAGACGGTGTGCAATAGGTGCATAAACCACTAATGTCTCTTCTGCAATACGACGTTGCTTAACAGGATCAAGTGCAGCAAGCGTAAGCATATTATGAAGTCTATCACATAATTTCACGACTAATACACGCACATCACGAATAGAGGCAATAAGCATCTTTCGAAACGTTAGAGCAGAAGCAACCAGTTTGTCATTGGAGTACGAAGGTATCAATTCAACATCACGTATTTCAACAATTTTAGTTAAACCATCTACTAAATGTCCAACTTCCTCACCAAACATTACCTTAATATCTTCAGAAGAGCATGAAGTATCTTCAACGACATCGTGCAGCAAACCTGCTACAATCATCGGCTCATCGCCACCCAAGTATGCGACAAAAACGCACACTAAGATAGGATGAACAACATACTCTTCGCCACTTTTACGATATTGCCCTTTATGTTTAGTCATCGTAAACGTAACTGCTTTCTCAATGTTGGGCGTTGGCTTTATATACTTATATAAGAGTTCTACCGCTTTTTCAGAGCTTTTACACTCTTTGACAATTTCAAGTAACTCTTCCAATGTTCAAACTACTTAACAGTCAGTAATAGATTCTAATCTAACTTTGCCTTCTGCAATTTCAAGAAGAGCAATGTCTGTAAACTTTTGTTTGTTTTTATCCGCTTTAATCAAAGGCTCTGCACCATTTGAAAGTTGCTCTGCTCTTTTAGAAACCATCATGACTAATTTATAACGATCTTGACCGACAAGCAATAAAGCTCTTGCTGTAATTTCTTCTGTTCTTTCCATCTTTTTTTCCTTATTTATTTCTAACGATTGAGCAACACGATAAGTTGCCTTCTATAATTTTTTGTAAATTTCCTTTTGCAAACATATTACAAATGACAATCGGGAGATTGTTGTCTTTTGCAAGCGCAATGGACGTATCGTCCATGACTTTAATATTATCATCCATGGCTCTATCATAAGTCAGTTCAGCTAATTTTTGTGCATCAGGAAATTTCTTAGGATCTCTATCATATACACCATCGACCTTTGTTGCTTTGATAATCATATCTGCGCCAATTTCAATCGCACGTAGTGTTGCCGCAGTATCAGTTGTAAAGAAAGGGTTGCCTGTGCCTGCAGCAAAAATTACAATACGCCCTTTTTCAAAATGACGTTGTGCTCGTCTGACGATAAACGTCTCACAAATGGCTTCCATTTTAATCGCACTTTGAACTCTCACTT
This sequence comes from Sulfurospirillum diekertiae, assembly GCF_011769985.2. Classification (NCBI taxonomy): domain Bacteria; kingdom Pseudomonadati; phylum Campylobacterota; class Epsilonproteobacteria; order Campylobacterales; family Sulfurospirillaceae; genus Sulfurospirillum; species Sulfurospirillum diekertiae. The sequence continues at coordinate 735,059 of NZ_CP039734.2, read as the reverse complement.
CCATTCCAACATGTTCAAGCGCCTCTTGCATTGCAATGCTATTAATCACGGTTGACAGCATTCCCATATAATCACCACTCGTACGTTTGATAATACCATCTTTTGCAGCGCTCACACCTCGAATGATGTTGCCTCCGCCAATAACGATACCAATTTCAATGTTATGTATCACCAATGATTTAATCTCATCAGCAATATATTTTAAAATAGTCGTGTCAATACCAAATCCATTATCACCTGCAAGTGCTTCACCAGAGAACTTAACTAAAACTCTTTTTCTCTTCTCCATATTATATAAACCTTTCTTTCTAGGCATAGAAAACTTCTATATTTTATCCTAACAGACCTAAAAAGTTACTTTGCAATCAGTTCTAGTGGGTCAATGTGAAAATTTTTCTGAGTCACTTCGAAGGTAAGATCATTGTCAACACGACCAATGACATACCCTTTTTTGATTTTCTGTCCTACCTGAATCGTAGGTGCAATTTTTGAGAGATGCGCATAAATCGTATGAATTTCATCACCATTTTCGATAATAACCACTTTTTCCATAGAGGCAGTATCTTTAGCAAAGATAACTTTCCCATTTAAGACGCTTTTAACGGTAGCATCGGGGGTTGAAGATGCCAGAACAACAGATTCATTAAAAATTTTAATCTTATAGATAGGATCAACATAATCGCCAAATTTACGTTTTACATTGTAACTATCCAACGGAGCGATGGTTCGCTCTCCAACATATTTTTTTACGTTACTGTTTTGATAGGAAGAGCCAATTTGCCTAATACTATTGTCTTCCCCACCAACGGTTTTAGGCCCTTTGTCTCTTTTTGCAGCATTTTTTTCAGCTAAAAGTTTATTTTCTTCTTGAACCTTAATAATTTTAAGTTGCTCAAGTGTTGTTCTAATTTCATCACGTTCTTTTTGAATATCATCTAACTGTTTTTTGTAACCTTCTTTTTTTGTATTAAGAGCGAGGATGGAACTTTCACGTTTTTTTTCCAGTGCGACAAGCTCATCTTTTTTACTTTTTGAACTTTGGATTTCACCATGAATCGTTTTGATTTCCTGGCTTTGAGAGTAAATTTGGTCATTGACTTGTTTATAATCTGCCGCTAATTTTCCAAACTCCTTACGCATAATGGTGTCCATTTTCTGAAGCACTTCATCCACTAAAATCCCATCTTCATTATCTAAATAATCACTATCTGAAACTAAATAAAATGAAAAATCCTCTGCAATAATTTTGATAATTTTTTGTTCTAACCCTTTTTTTTGAGAGGAAAGTGCTTGAGTGTCTTTCGTCAATTTGTCCAAATATTCACTTTTTTGTTGAACAACTTCTTGCGAGTCGTTGATTGTACGACTAAGCTCTTCAATCTTATCTTTAATTTTTTCAATATCTTTTTCTTCGTTTACAATATCGTTGGCGATATCTTGGAGTTTGCCGTGGATTTGTTTTTCAGTTTGCATTTTTTCTTGCAACGTTTTTGCTTTTTCATCAATTTTTTGCGCTGTATTACCCGATGAAGCTGCCAGCAGTATTAATGGCAGAAAAAGCGCCACACCACTCAACAATCCTAATTTCATACACGCCCTATCTTACGAGAAACAATGGTTACGGCAATCAAAGAGAATAAAATAGAAGCACCTATCAGGATGCCTCCCTCAAAAAGAAGATCAAACTCAGGAAGCATAATGTCAAGTTCTGCTGCAAAATCTTTAACAATCGTTATTTTGGGGGCTATCGTATATATTGCACATACCGCGATAGAACTTATGAGCGAATCAACCAATGTCATACGGTACAACATTGCACTTTTCATAAAAAAGGAGGCACCAAAAAGTGTCATAATGGACATTCTACGGTTATGTTCATACGTCCAAATGCGAATCTGCTTAAAAATGAGGAGTATAGCTACAAACGCCACAAAAAATGCAAAAATATAGACCATTGCCTGAAGTAATAGAAACATTTTAAACATCTTTTCATGCGTCTTAGCAAACGTTTCAATACGGGTTATCGAACTAATGCTTAAGAGCTTCTGCTTAATCGCTTCAACTCTTTTTTTATTAGGAATAGACTCAAGTTTTAAGGAGTAAAATTTTGGAAGAGCGACTTGCAAAAGAGCCAAGTTTTTGGATGACATATCATTTTTAAGACGATCCAATATCTTTTTACTACTAATCTCCGATAAAGACTCAATTTCTGGAATCTGCTTTTTGAGGTCTTCTTCTTTGAGCTCTGATGAAGAGACCACAACAATAGCATAGTCATTCACTATTTTCGTTGCATAGTCATTGACAATACTCTTAATAACATTTGTAAATTGAAATGAAAAGAGCAATACAAAGACAGAAATCATAATCGAAAAATGGCTATTAATTGACCTCATGTAAAACGCCACCTTCTAAGAAATAGTGTTTATAATCAATGCCAAGAGATGCTGGGATATTATGCGTTACCACTAAAACAGTCGTACCTAAATGCTCTTTAGCACCTTTTAGCAAATTCCAAATCACTTCACTCGAATAGCTATCCAAATTTCCTGTAGGCTCATCCGCTAAAATAAGGACAGGGTTGTGTGCCAAGGCTCTTGCCATAGCAACACGTTGTTGTTCCCCACCACTCAGTTCATAAGGGTATTTATTGATTTTATGCAACAACTTGACATGTTTTAAAAGCTTATGCGCTTGTTTGATACAAACACTTTTTGAAAATCCACCAATAATAAGAGGCAACATGACATTTTGTTCCACTGTCCACTCATCAATCAGTTTATAGTCTTGAAAAACAACACCTAAATAACGTCTCAAAAGATTAAGCTTTGAACTACTAATATTTTTAAAATCAATGCCACATACGTTAAGATCACCACGATTAGGGAAGAGCTCACCGTAAAGCGACTTGATAATGGTTGATTTTCCGCTACCACTTTTGCCCGTAATAAAGACAAATTCTTGTGCTTTGATTTGCATACTTGCATCTGTAATGATCGGCTCATCTCGCCCATAGCTAATATTTAAGCCATTGGCTTTAATCACATATTCCATGAAACCACTCTTTAATTAATGTATGAGCTGCTCTGTTGCTTTTCGTTGCTAAAATTGCATCTGGCAGATAGGAAACTTTACCCTTTTGAATTTCTATATAACACTTTTCATTACGTTCGTTTGCACCAAAAGAGAGGCGAATGAGCCCACTGTGTTCATCAATTTCAAAGAGCTCTTCAAAATGGACAAAAAAGCCCTCTCCTCGTAACAATTCATCTTTAAAAACATCACGAATTTTTCTAAAATCAACATGCTCATCAAAATGCAATGTATCAGGCTTTGAAATAGATGCAGAAAGCATTTCATTGGTTAAAATGACATCGTAAATATCTTTTTCCATCTTACGCCATCGGTCTTCGTATTTACTTGTAATCTCAAGTTCCGCATTTTTTTTCACATGCACATCGGCACGGGAAAGTTGCATCATCTGCGCAAAAGTGAACTCAAAATAGAGTGGACTGTCGGTTCGAAGCTCCAAAGTACCCTTTACATGTAAAACACGTAACGCCTCTTCAATGAAAGCCGCAGATAAAACACGGCGGTGCGGTTTTTTATCCCAAGGAACAGGAAAGTGTACAAAAATACGCCCCACCACATTGGAGGGCAAGAACTCCATAAACAAGCGTGCATCATAATCGACAACTAAAATATTTTCAATTGATTGAAGTTCGCATTGTTTTAAAACTTGCTCAATGGATGGCTTATGAATTTCTAGACCAATAAACTGAATATGTGGATTTTTCTTTGCCTGATGAAGTAAGTGTCGTCCACTTCCAAAGCCGATTTCGATCCAAATTTCACCTTTCACGTCAAAGTGATGTGCAAAAAAATCAATCTCTTTGAGGTAAGGCGAATGCTTGACTTCTAAAAAATTCTTAGGTTCAATATTGGAATAAATTTCTTTGGCTTCGCATGCATCTCTAAAATCAATCAACACTTTTTGCAAAAAAGAGGCTTGGGTTGGGCGAGTAACTTTGTCACCCTTGACCAGTAAATTCCCATCCTCTTTTTGATGAATACGAATCAGTAAATGCTCTCCTTGCATTGAGGCCATCACTAGTTTATTGCCCCTCTTAGAGTGCGCTTCGTAACTAAATGTGGTCTCTTTGTACGTACAAGGATAGCTTAAAGGTTTCAGTGTTTGCGTATGAAAATTCGGCATAAATTAATTTGATCCCTTTGGAATCGTAATAAGCACACTATCCGAAGGTTTAGAAGCAATACCATATTTATCAATTGCAATAATATTATATTTGTACTCTACACCAGGAACGGTGTCTTGGTCAACAAAATTGCTCTCAAAGATACCTGTAAAATTCTGTTTTTTTGTTTTGCCAGAGATCTCAAATTCTTTGGTAACACTGTATTTGATTGCATTATCATCCCCCGCCCATGAAATGGAAATAGAACTACCATCATGTTTTACCGAACTGACAGAAGGAGCATTCAGTGCTGAGAGTGTCATACCAGCAACCGTTGTATCTTGCTTTGATTCAAGACCATCAACATCGACAGCTACAACTCTGTAGTAATAGGTTTTACCGTTATCGTTGATTAAATCTTCAAACTCGGTATTGACTGTTTTGCCAAAAAAAGTATAGAACAGACCTGATGTTGGAGAACGATAGATTTTATAATAAGCAAAATCACTTGTCGTTGATGGACTCCATGTCAAAATAATTTTTTTAGGTAAATCTGACGTTGCTTTAACACCTGTAATGCCACGAGGTAGAGGTTTTGAATGTGCTTCAACGGTATCACTTGGTTTTGAGACAACATCATCAGAGGTCTTTACTTTAACACGGTAACGGTAAACAGAATTATCTTTAATATCTTTGTCGATATATTCGGCATTTAATCTACCTTTAACTTTGCCAATCTCATCCCATGAATTAGACTTATATTCGTTACGTTCAATGATGTAATATTCTACATTCTGCTGTGAATGTGGTCTCCAAATAATTTTAATACACGCAGGCAATCCTGAGACCGCATTGATAAATGAAACAGAATCAATGGCACCTACGGTTGGAGTGTTAGCGACAAGTCCTGTTGTTGTTACGCTTGCCATAGCACTTAACGCAGATTCATGTTTGTCCGCAGAATAGGTACTCATCTGATAGCTATAGCTTGAGTTGGGTCTTAGTTTCGTATCCACATAGTGTGATACGTATTTGTCTTTAATGGTGGCAATCTTTTTCATACTATTGCCTTCCATTCGGTATAAGTAGTACCCTTCGATTTGTGAACTGTAGATTGGCGTCCATTCAAAACCAACTTCTGTAGAACCTGCCAAGGTACGAATGCCTTCTATTCTGGGCATAGAAGCATCAACAACGGGCTCTTTAGGTGTTTCAAGCGTCTTTTCGCAACCACTGATCATGAAGCTTAAAGCCATTAACGATACTATCCAAAGTAATTTTTTCATCTACCTCTTCCTTACTGAAATGGTGTCTTAAATAGGCATCAAAATCATCCCACAATGGAGCATTTATTTGCAATAATTGCCCTGTTCTTGGATGCATAAGATACAAAATATAAGCGTGTAACATAACTCTTGGTATTGTACCATTTTGGCTCTTAAAGCCGTATAAACTATCGCCCAAGATGTGGCGAGAGAGTGCTTGGAGATGCACTCTGATCTGATGCGTTCGCCCTGTAAAAAGTTTGGCGGCAATCAGCTCTTTTTTACCATCACGAGATACCAAAAGTTTTGAAAAAGCACTTTTTGCCATGCGTCCATCTTTTTTAAGGACATCCATTTTCAAACGATTATTAACACTACGTCCAATAGGCAGCTCAACAACAATATTATCTTTGAGAGGCAAATCAATCATGGCGAGATAGTATCGCCCCATACTTTTATCTTCTAACTGAGAAGAGAGGCTTAAATGCGCTTCATTGTTTTTAGCAATCACTAGCGCACCACTGGTTTCTTTGTCGATGCGGTGTACAATACCATGACGCTCTTCACCGCTGATAGTAGAAAGATTAATACGCTTAAACTTCAGCCAATCCACGAGTGTTGCTTCTTTGACACTAGGAGCCCCATGAACCGTTAAAAACGGTGGCTTATTAATCACCAGAAGATCATCATCTTCATACAAAATAGGCACATCAAAATTAACTTCATACTCACTTGAACTCTGTTCAGCCTCTGCAAACTCATAACAAATGACATTGCCTTCCACAAGCTTCGTACTGCACTTTGTGCACAATTTTCCATCGACCATAACACCGATATTTTTAATGAGTTTTTCGACCTGATTGCGCGGTAGTTCTAGCGCTTCACTCATCGCGGCATCAAGCCTTTTTGACTCTTTACATGTAAACTCCATACAGCCTACTTTCTTCTAATTTTTGATATACTTGCGAAAACTTTCCAAAGGGATAGAGTGTTTCAAATTGATAGGCGCATCTTAACACATTTTGATTTTTTAATTCCTATACTCGTTCTTCCTATCATCGTGATTTCCTATTATCTCATCGCAGAAGCCAACACGATGCTGGCCAATAAACAGATTGTCTATTACACGGTTGGATTTGTTGTGTTTCTCCTCTTTTTTATTATCCCTATTAAAAAAATTGAGTGGGTCATTCCTTTTTTTTATTGGGTCACGATTATTTTACTTTTGAGTGTTGATTTTTTTGGCATTGCAAAACTAGGTGCTCGAAGATGGCTAGAAATTCCCTTTGTGCATTTTACCATCCAGCCTTCTGAAATTTTCAAACCCGCTTTTATTTTAATGCTTGCCTACCTTATCAAGAACAATCCTCCAGAAGAGAATGGCTATGGATGGAAGTCTTTTTTTAAGCTCAGCTTTTATATTCTATTGCCATTTGTACTTGTGGCAAAAGAACCCGACCTTGGCACGGCTATGGTTTTAGTATTGTTGGGCTATGGAACGCTTTTTGTGATTGGTGTGCATAAAAAAATATGGATTACATTAGCCATTATCATTGGTATTTGCAGCCCTCTCATGTACAATAGTTTGCATGATTACCAAAAGCAACGTATTACTGATTTTATCTCTGAAAAGCCAAGTTACCATGTTAAGCAGTCTATCATTGCCATTGGTTCAGGTGGATTAACAGGAAAAGAACGCAGTGAAGCAACCCAAACACATTACAAATTCCTTCCCATCGCTACGAGTGATTTTATCTTTGCCTATACGGTTGAACGTCTTGGCTTTTGGGGAGCATTGGGGCTCATAGTCTGCTATGCCTCTTTAGTCACGCACCTTTTAAGTCTTAATTTTCTTTTGAAAGAAGACTATTTTGCTCGCGTCATCACCAGTGGTATCTCTTTACTGATATTTTTCTATATGAGCATTAATATTGCTATGACGATTGGGCTAGCTCCCGTAGTAGGTGTTCCATTACCTTTTTACAGCTACGGAGGAAGTAGTTTTATCACTTTCTTTGCTCTTTTTGGTATCTTAGAAAACCTATTAGCTTTCCGATTTGACCCGACCTACCGTTCCATCAAATATTCGCTCTAAGCCCGTGTGTAGCGTTATTTTTATATTCTTTTAACAATAAAAAAGATACAATTTCACTCTTTAAAATGGGTCCTTAGCTCAGTTGGTTAGAGCACCCCGCTCATAACGGGGTGGTCGAGTGTTCGAGCCACTCAGGACCCACCACTTGCTTCTTGGTTTTGATTACTTTTAATTTGATACAAAAAGGTAAATGTTATGAAAAAAGCACTTCTTTTTCTCGCAATCGCTTCACATATCTCTCTCTTTGCAGGTTTTTTAGATGATCTTATTGGTAAAGATAAAACTTTCCTAGAAGCCAATGGTTTTAAATGTACAGAGTTTTCCTGTGTAACGAAGGATCAAAACTATTTCAATGTCAAGCTTCTGGACAATGCTATTGAATACGTTGAAGTTTATAGTACCGATAAAGACGAAGTTTACCGTGTTGCACTTTATCTCTACCAAAATGATAAACTTAAAAATAAAGAGTTGGATGAGGCATTTTTCAAAGCACTAACCAAACTCAATGATAAATCAAAATTAACATATGATCTTTCTAAAGTAAGTGATAAATTTGGTAATGAAGCATTGATTACCATCACCGATGCCAAAAGAGCTACGGCTTATACAAATACCTTACGTGATACTTTCTTTGAAAGCATGAAACAATACAGCGAAACAGGTAGCCGAAAGTAACTCTTTTGGCACCTTTTCGGTGTTTTCATAACAACTATCAACTTTCACTAGCATTCTTCAAATTGACTTTCGTACACATCACTAACCGCATAGATGATCAGAGGAAATTCCAACGCTGCTAAGAGCATAACGTTAGAAGAAAGCAATTCCCTTCCAACGCCTTATCAATATACACTACCTACATGTCAGCTAGATTTCAATACGACGTGAAACACCGATGAGTTTTTCTTGAGGGAAATTGTAAAAGCTTACGAAACTTGGAGACATATCTTTAATCAGTGCATAAAGTTTCCATGAAAAATGTTTTGAGACAATTTCTTCATCGCCGTAAAAAATGGTTCGTTCATGAATATCCTGTTTTTTAAGGCTCTCTTCCATATTGAAAACCTCCATGTACCCAACATGAATCACAAGAAGATCAAGTCCCTCTGCCAAGGATTTAAACTCATTCGTAATGCCCAAAGGCTCATTCGTCGGTTTAACCTTCACAATCACATTTCTCTCATAAATAATGCCGTTTTGGAACATTGTTTTAGGGATATAAGCAGGGATATTTTCGGCCTTACGTGCAAAGAAAAGAGCAGTACCTTCAATATGAGACTCTTGTGCATAATGTGCATTGTATGCTTGTAAGAAATTTTCCTTATCTACCGAGTGAAATGAAGAGTAAAGGCGTTCTTGTCCTTGCGTATAAAGAATAATAAAGCCTAGTGGAACTGCTGCAATTAAGAGAGACCAGAAACCACCATGAGGAATTTTTAGAAGACACGATAAGAAGAAAACAAAACTAACCATCCCTGAAAAAGTGGCAAAACTCATTTTGATCCACTCTCTGCGGTAGGCAAAAATCATTGTCATTAAAACACCGGTAATGCTCATCGCTCCCGCAACAGCTAAACCATATGCAGCGGCAAGCTTTGCAGACTCTTTAAAGACAAAAAGCATAATAATGACACAGACAAATAAAAACCAGTTAATAGATCCTACATAAATTTGCGAACGTAACTCATGTGATGTGTATTCAACACGAAAATGGGGGAAAATACGTGTTGTCATAGCTTGATAAAGCACGGAAAAAATTCCACTGATCATTGCTTGCGAAGCGATAATGGTTGCTATAATTGTTAGGATAAGAAAAGGGACATATAAAAAAGGTGCAAACTCTCGCATCATTTCAAATAACGGGCTTCCAACAGACTCAGGATGCGTTAGCAAAAATGCTCCTTGTCCATAATAGCTTAAAATTAATGCGATAAAAGCAAAAACCCACCCCTTAAGAATAGGCAATCGCCCTAAATGGCCCATATCAGCATACAACGCCTCGCCACCAGTGGTTGCAAGAATAATATCTGCAAGAATAATAAAGGTAATAACAGGATTTGCCAGTGCAAAATTAATCGCATACATCGGATTAATTGCATTTAAAATAGAAAAATCTTGACTCACATACCAAAATCCAACGCCACCTAAACATAAAAACCAAATGACCATTATGGGACCAAAGGTAGAAGCGACTTTTTCAACACCTCTCTTTTGAACAACAAAAAGGGCAAATGCAATCAGTGTCGCTAAGATTAAAAGTACAATTTGAGGAAGCTCTTCGTATTGTGGAATAAGGAGAATACCTTCTACCGCACTCAGAATACTAATAGCAGGAGTAATAACACCATCGCCAATCATCAAGGAAAGCCCTAAAAATCCTAAGACGGATACTATAGAGACCATCTTTGCACTTTTAAGATGCGGTGTTAACATTTGAATGAGAACAACAGTACCACCTTCTCCTTTTGCACTTAAGCTCGTAGCTAACCATGCATATTGAATGGTAACAAGAATAGTTAATGCCCAAAAGACAAATGACAAAATACCATATATACTAACGACTGTTGGCGGAACAATAAGAAAAATAACTGCCAAGGTATAGATAGGACTTGTCCCAATATCGCCGTAAACAACACCGAGTGCCTTTATAACCATCATCTCATTTTTAATACGTTCTTTTAACGTCATATATTGTCATCCTTTGTAAACGGGGAAACACTTTTTTTCTCTTGCCTAAAAAAAGTGCAAGAGCTTATTCTAGTGCTTACAATATTAATTTTTACTAAAAGCTATAAAAGGAGAAAAAAAGAAAAAGATGTCTATAAGATTTAGAGTGATGGAAATCTCATTTTAGGGTTACATGTAAAGCTCTTATACGTGTTTAACGTATTTTATTTTTATTTTTGTGTATAATTCCACTCAATTAAATTTATGGTTATTGATGAAGTCTCCTTTGAATTCAGTATTACCCTTTCATGCGAGTTGATACTAAATTCCAAAAACTTTCTCATTATCTAAATTCATATGAACATCCCTATTAGAAAAGTTTATCATGCTACCACATACTTTTAAAAAACTTTTAATTCTTTTTAAACGTAAATTTCACAAAAGTCGTATCCTCCAAATAGTCCTTATCTGTGCTCTTTGGTTTTTTGCCGAAGAGATCTCTCTTCTTTTCCACATACCCATTCCCGGTGGCGTTATAGGATTACTCTTCGTACTGTTGCTTCTACAATTTAATATTCTGAGCATTCGCTCTTTAGCTCTTGGTGCAGAGTGGTTTTTAGCTGAAATGCTTCTTTTTTTTATACCGGCAGTGCCGGCGGTCCTAAACCACCAAGAATTTTTTGGTTGGACAGGGTTAAAAATCTTAGCCATTATTATTATAGGAACCATCATCGTGATTATTGGCACCGCTTTTATCGTCGATTTTAGTTTTTATAAACTAGAAAAACATACCAAAGATGAGAATCTACAATGAATTTTGATACATTTTTTACCTACCGTTCTCTTGTCATGGCAGCAGAAGTGACACTTTTATGGTCTATTGTCACTATAGGACTCTATTGGCTCTCTAAATATTTTCACCGCCGTTATAAACGTTGGTGGACGGCTCCTATTATTATTACTCCAATACTCCTAATCATCATAACGATTGTGTCACATACCAATTACAATGTCTATATCAGTGGCACACACTGGCTAATTGCATTGCTGGGACCTGCCACCGTTGCGTTTGCTGTTCCTATCTATAGGCGTAAACACATTATGATTTTATACTGGCGAACACTGAGTATTGGCGTTGTTTTTGGTTCGATTCTTTCCATTGCGTCTGCGTGGTTTTTAGCTTCGGCTGTGGGTATTGATAGTACGCTTCGATTAAGCCTTTTACCTCGCTCCATTAGCACACCTTTTGCTATGGTGATTTCAGGCGAGATTGGTGGTACGCCAGAATTAACGGCTATTTTTGTCATACTTACGGGAATTTTTGGTGCATCGTTTGGGCAATTATTACTCTATTGGTTGCCCCTAAAATCGAAGATGTCGCGTGGTGCCTCATTTGGTTTAGCGGCGCACGTTGTGGGTTCTAATAAAGCGTATGAGTTAGACAATGAAGTTGGAACTATCGCAGCATTGGTTATGGTCTTAACAGGTATTTTCAATGTGCTCATCGCCCCTTTACTGGAAACAATCCTAACCTAAACCTTTGAAAAAGTATCTTTTTTACGTAATGCTTTGACAGCCTTTTCAATCGCATAAAGCAATTGATCTATCTCTTTTTTAGTATGGGTATAATGGATAGAGATACGTAACCAACCCGGTTTTTCATCAAAACTTTGCCCATCCACGAGATGCAAAAGATCGTGCCCATAAGGTCCTGCACAACTACATCCTGCTCTGGTTTGAATACCAAATTCATCGGAGAGATACTGCGAAATATCGTACGGATTGATGCCTTCAAAGTTCAATGAAAAGATGGGAAGTTTATCTTGTGAATATTTACAATAAAGCTTAACCCCTTCAATTACTCGAAGCCTAGAACCAAAATAAAACTTGAGCTCTTCTTCCTTTTCATGAATCTTTTCTAAGCCGATTTCATTTCGAAGGTTATACGCTAAAGAAGCACGTATAAACTGTAAAATAGCAGGCGTTCCAGCATCCTCAATCAATTCAATATCACTTAAATACGTGTGAGATGTACGAGAAACATAACCCACCGTACCACCGCCAGCAAATGTCGGTGTTGTTTCCGTACAAAGTTCTTTCTTCATCACCAAAATACCGCAAGCACCCACGCCTCCCAAAAGTTTGTGAGGAGAGAGGAATAAAGCATCATAGTAATGGCAGTCAACGTTGATGTAAGGAGATGCGGCGGCGGCATCAAGGCACAAAATACCGTTATACTGTTTGATCAGTTGATAGATGCTTTTATAATCACTCACAATGCCTGTGACATTGGAAGCAACTGAAAAAGAGGCGATAATTTCACGCTCTTTATTGGCTTCAAGATTACGTTTCAAAAAGTCCATATCAATTTTTTCATCTTGATCGAGAGGTACGCGTATCACGTCACATAACCCTTCACGAAAGCTCAGTTCATTGGAGTGGTGTTCATATGGTCCCACAAAGACAAGGGGTAGTTTTTCAGGTTTACATGTAAAACGTTTAAGTGTGCGAGGAGGAATATAAATGCCAATGAGCTCTTGAAATTTTTTAATTGCACCCGTAGCTCCACTTCCACAGGGAAACACATAAAAACTCTCATCAATTTCCAAAGCGGTCTTAAGATCACTCCGTGCCTTGGCATAATATTTGCTTGTTTGAATGGCACTCGAAGCAACTTCTGAGTGGGTATTGGCATAGGTTTTCAAGATGGCTTGTATCTGTTTTTCAATCGGCTTATAGGCCTGACCAGATGCTGTGTAGTCAAAATAGAGAAGATTTTTATCTTTAATAATATTTTTGCGTATTGCTTGCACGACTTTATCCAAAAATTTTCGGGTATTATACCCTTAATAAACTTCTTATGCGATGATGGGAATCATAAATGATTGATGAAAATTTACTCAACAGCCTCAGTGCTAAAGAAAAAGAGCTCTTTAAACAAGGGTTAGCAGACCTGATTAACCAAACGTATGTCATTGAAGATGAGTATAAAAAGCTGGGCGTTTCCTACACCTCCCTTCAAGATTTTATTCGTCAGATCATTGAAGTACAACCGAATGCTTTGTGGGTTTTTGATGAAGATGGTGCCATTTTTTTGCAAAATAGCGAAGCTAAAAAAATGGAAGCTATTTTGGAAGGATTGCGTATTGAAGAAGAGAGCGAAGTTGATTTTGAAGGACGCTCTTATCTGGTTAAAAGCGTCACAAAAAGCGATAAAAAAATCATTACCGCTACAGATATTACGGAAGGTAAACGCCAAGAACGCCTTGTTTCCATGGGACAAGTTGCGGCACATCTTTCTCATGAAATTCGCAACCCCATAGGCTCCGTCTCTTTGCTTGCCTCTACATTACTCAAAAAAGTAGATCCTAGTGTCAAACCTCTCGTCACTGAAATTAAAAAGGCCATTTGGCGAGTGGAACGCATCATTAAAGCAACCCTTCTTTTTACCAAAAATGTTCAAATCAACCCAAGTTACTTCTACCTTGACCGCCTTATCAAAGAGTGTGAACAAGCCATATCACACTACTCCTACACCAAGGAGGTTTCGTTTCATTTTGATCTGCCTCACGTTGAGATTAAAGCCGATTTTGAGCTGCTCAATTTGGTACTTCAGAATTTTATTTTTAATGCGATTGACGCGATTGAAGAGTGTGAAAATGAGAGCGGGAATGTGAGCATTTCTTACGTGCAAGATTGTGAGTTTGTGCTTTTACATGTAAAGGATGATGGCAAGGCCATCGAAAATAAAAATATCCTCTTTGAACCGTTTAAAACAACCAAAACCAAAGGCAATGGACTTGGGCTTGCGCTTTCGTTGCAGATTATTCAAGCGCACAATGGAAGAATCAATCTTCTAGACGATCCAAAAGGCTTTGAAATTCGAATTCCGCGCTAAAGAGGCTATTAAAAGCCTCTTTACATGTAAAGGTTAGACGACCTTAACATACTCAAGTGCTGCGATCTGTTCATCAATACTATCATCGACACAAAAGCCTGTCTCGATCACGACATCTTGCAATTTTGAGGTGATAACGAGATGAAGCGGTCTACGCCCTCCATTTTGGCGCACAATTTGGTATAAAAATTCCAGCTTACTCGTATCATCACTCAGATCAAGCAGAAGCACTTTGGGCTCTTGGGGCACTTCAATGACTTTGGTTTCAATCTTCTCTTTTTTCGCTTCACCAAGCTCCATGATTTTCATGACACGCATTTTGGTATTCTGCCCATCGTTGCTCACGTCAACTTTAAAGCAGAGTGGTTTTTCCAAATCCATTCGGGAGAGTAATTCCAGCTGTTTTTCAAAAACGGTTAATTCCATTGAACCATGAAAATCCATGAGCGAGATGATGCCAAACTTGTTGCCTTTTTTGCTAATTTTTTCCGTAATGCCTTCCACTTTTCCAATAAAAAGGGCTTTACTTCCATCTTCAACCTGATCGCGCTCGCTGGAAAGCGTGTAATTCATTTCATCAATTTCCGCTCTAAATGCGTCCAAAGGATGCCCTGAGATGTAAAAACCAATCGTCTCTTTTTCCAGTTCAAGCATGCGTTTGTTATCAAATTCAGGGATATTTTCAATGCTCACTTGTACCGTCATCATCTCTTCGGCATCACCAAAGAGCGAATACTCCGCCATTTTTTTGGCACGGCTGCACTCCGCACTCGCTTCAATGATGCTATCAATATTTTCAAGTAACGCACGTCTGGAGTAGCCAAAGTCATCAAAACTACCTGATTTGATAAACGATTCTAACACTTTTTTATTGACCTTGGAGCTATCAATTCGGGAGATAAAATCACTCATATCCGCAAAAAGTGCGCCCTCTCTCGCTTCTAAAATCTTGCTGATCGCCGCATTGCCTACACCTTTGATCGCACCCATGCCAAAGAGAATCGCCTCTTGTCCATCGGTATCGGTGATCGCACTAAATTCGATCAAACTGTGCTGAATGGATGGTGGTAAAAGCTTCAATCCCAGACGTTTGACCTCATCGATGTACTTAACAATTTTATCGGTATTGTCTTGCTCTGAAGTAAGAAGCGCTGCCATAAACTCTTGTGGATAGTAGCATTTCAAATACGCCGTTTCAAATGTAACCATCGCATAGGCCGCGGAGTGCGATTTGTTAAAACCATATCCCGCAAACTTCTCAATTAAGCCAAAGAGCTCAATCGCATGGGCACGATCTAAGCCTTGGTTGACCGCACCTTGCGCGAACTCTTCGGCTTTTTGTTTCATGTAGTCGATCTTTTTCTTACCCATCGCACGACGAATCAAATCCGCTTCGCCAAGGCTAAAACCACCAATCGCTTGAACGATCTGCATAACCTGTTCTTGGTAAACAATAACCCCATACGTTGGCTCTAAAATCGGGCGAAGAGGCTTCGTAAACTCGTCAAAAAAATAACTGATTTCTTTGAGACCGTTTTTACGTTCGATAAAGTCATCGAGCATGCCTGATTCCATCGGACCTGGACGGTAAAGCGCGAGTACGGCGATCAGGTCTTCAAAGTTGGTCGGTTTGAGGCGTTCATTCAAAGACTGCATACCGCTTGACTCGATTTGGAACAATCCCACCGTTTCGCCACTTTGAATCAGCTCATACACCTTCGGATCATTCATATCAATGGTCGTAAAATCAATCTCTTTTTGATAACGAAGTTTAATGAGCTTAAGCGCATTATCAATCACCGTGAGGGTCTTCAGACCCAAGAAGTCGAACTTGATTAAGTCCACATCTTCAAGATAGTTGAGTGAATACTGCGTCACTAAGTGATCTTCGCCAGAAGGTTGGTAAAGCGGTGTTTTGTGCCACAACTCTTCATCGCTAATAACCACACCCGCGGCATGCATGCCTGAGTTGCGGTTCAGTCCTTCAAGTGCTAACGCAAACTTCCACACGCGTTGCATCTTCGGACTGCTTTCAATGAGTTCACGAAGTTTTGGCTCTTTTTGAAAGGCGCCTGGTTTGTACCCTTCTTCTCCCTCAACACCCACACCATTAAGTGTGATGCCCAGTTCATCGGGGATCAGTTTTGCCATTGCATCGGCTTCGGCATAAGGAATGGCGAGAACGCGCGCAACATCACGAATGACACCTTTGGCTAACAGCTTACCAAAGGTAATGACTTGTGCCACATTGTAACGTCCGTATTTTTCGACAACGTAATCAATGATTTCACCACGACGACTCTGGCAAAAGTCAATATCAATATCGGGCATACTAATACGTTCAGGATTCAAGAACCTCTCGAAGAGCAGGTTATAGGGCATCGGGTCAATGTCAGTGATAAAAAGCGAAAATGCGACCAAACTACCTGCTGCTGAACCACGGCCTGGTCCCACAGGAACACCGCGCTCTTTGGCTTCACGGATAAAATCCCAAACGATGAGCATATAACCAGGGAATTTCATCTTGCAGATAATGTCAATTTCCCGTTCCAGTCTGGCGCGATACTCTTCATGCTTACTGACATCAACATTTAAAAGACGCTTTTCGAGTCCTTTACGACTGTGGTACGCAAAAAACTCGTCATCGCTCTCAAAGCTAAGCCCCTCTTTGGCGGCATACTCTTTGGTAAATTTAAATTTAGGAGGGGTTGGATCGCCCAGTTTAATCTCCAAATTGCACTTCTCCACAATCTCTTGCGTATTGGAAATCGCTTCAGGAATATCCGCAAAAAGGTCGCTCATTTGAGAGGGCGATTTGAGATAAAACTCATGCACGGAGTGACGCAGACGATTCGGGTCATCAAACTCTTTGTTCATCGCAATACACATAAATGCCTCGTGCGCTTCGGCATTGTCTTGCTCTAGGTAGTGGGTATCGTTGGTGGCGATGACTTTTATGCCCGTCTCTTTGGAGATGCGCAAAATATCATCGTCGATGAAGTGTTGATCGGTAATGCCATGACGCATTAGCTCTAAGTAAAAGTCCTCACCAAAAATTTCTTTGTACTCAAGCGCTACCTCTTTAGCACGTTCATACCCTTTCGCGCCAAATTGGACATTGCGTTTGTTGTTGAGATTGAGATGCCAGTTGACTTCACCTTGCAGACATGCACCCGAGCACACCAGCCCTTCCGCGTGTTCGCGCAACATCTGTTTATTGATACGTGGATAATAGTAAAAACCTTTGATATAGCTCATCGACGCTAGGTACATCAAGTTTTTATAGCCGACCTCATTTTTAGCGTACAAACAGAGGTGAAAACGCTGTTTCGTGGTTTTATCGCCAATGTCCTCTTGGTTGTGGATGTACGCTTCCATGCCGATGATGGGCTTGATGCCCTCTTTGCGCATCGTTTTGTAAAAATCAATCGCGCCAAACATGTTTCCATGATCGGTGATCGCCACAGAAGTCACGCCTTGGGATTTCAGTTTTTTGACCAGCTTGCCTATTTTATTGGCGCCATCAAGGAGTGAATATTCGGTATGTAAATGTAAATGGGTGTACGGTATGTCGCTCATGGTTTCTCATCAATAATTAGTTTTTTCATTAGTATTTATTGTAGCGCATGAGGACTTAAGAGGGTGTAAGAGTTGCCTAAAAAGCTTTACATGTAAACGTTACATGTAAAGCTTTTGCCCAAGCCAAATAGGTTATTTAGGCAGATGCTGATTTAGCAGCTTCCGTTTCAAGTTCAGCCAATTGTGCTTGATAAGACGCTAATAGAGCCTCTTTTGCTTGAAGATCTTTAGCACTTTGTTCATCATTTTTAGCTGTTTTTTGCTGTGCCACGATCTCTTTTTCAAGTGCAGCAATTTTCTTTTCAAGTGCTTTGATCTGTGCATCTATTGTTGCACTACTCGTTGTTGATGACGAACCACTGGCTCCCGAAGCTGCACTTGCGCCCCCGCTTTGTGCACTGCTTGAACCACTACTTTGACTACTCGTTGATGTCGATGATGAAGAGGTATCACTGCTACTTGAGCTAGCACTGGTTGTGCTACTAGCAGCCAAAGCTTTTGCTTCATCCGAAATTTCAACGCTATCAACAGGTGTACTACTCGAAGTTTCTGTCACACTTGATACTGTCTCTTCCGTTTTAGTTGAAGAGGTAGAACTGTTACTGGAGGTATTTTGATTTTGATCTACCAGAACTTGATTGGTGTAAGATGTGTTGATGGTGCTCATGTCCATCTCCTTCATTTTATTTGCCCCATACCTAAATCGGGAAATATGGCAAAAAATGAAGGCGAGAACAAAAAGAGGGGTTACATGTAAAGATAACGTACTTTACATGTAACGTGATTTAGCCTAGTTTACTCATGATATTTAAAATATCACTGGTCTTTTCTTGAATCTCTTCCACATCGCCCGTCAAGCTATTCATCTCTTTAGCATTTGTGCTCATTTTAGCCGAGCTATCAACAATACCGCCTACGATTACACCGATGGTTGCTTGAATTTGGGTGAGTGAGTGACTTGTTTTATCGGCAAGTTCGCGAATGTTATCGGCCACAACAGCAAAACCACGACCATGCTCCCCAGCACGTGCTGCTTCAATGGCGGCATTCAGCGCTAAAAGATTGGTTTGATCGGCTATATCTCCAATCATATTTAAGATGTCATTGGCCTCTTTCGCATTTTGAGTCAGGGTACTGAGGGTTTCGGCAAGGTGTTGTTGAACCAAGCCCATTTCATGCATTGATGCCGTTGTCTTTTTAACAATTCGGTTGAGATCGCTGAGTGGTTCATTTTTGATTGTCGCCACAGAACTTGCTAGTTGGTTAGCATTTTCATGAAGTTGTGCACTCTGTTCTGCATTTTCACGAATCATTTTAGAAAGAGCACTGCCAAGCGCATTCACACCCTCAACCAACTCTTTAAGCTCCCCATTCGTTGCGATAGGAATAGGCTTGCTAAAGTCACCTTTTTGAAAATTATTCAAAGATGAGAGTGTTGCTTGCATCACTTCATTGACCTTAGCAATCATCGCATCAATTTCATACGAGAGTCGATTGGTTAAGAAGTTAGAAGAGATAAAAGAAGTTTTATTGTTCATATAGCCATTGGACATTTTAGAACAGATAATGAGCACTTCACCCACAACACGAATATCATCCAGATGTAATTTCTCAAAATCTTTAAACGTTTTATCAATGACGCTCACCGTTGAGCCTATTTCATCATCGGCATGGTCATCCAAACGTTCATCAACAAGATTCTTTTTGTTGGTCACATACAGTCCAAAATCTTCTACATACCGTTTCAATGCTGCCATTCTGCGACCAATGAGTTTTTGGCTCAAATAGCGTGAGACAAAAGAGAAAAGTATGACAACAATTAAGAGAATAATGCTGTTACGCAGGATTAAAGAGAGCAATGCATCATCCAATTTTTGCTTCTCTTTAACAACCAGAGCGTCAATATCGTCGGCATAAACACCTGTTCCTATAATCCACCCCCACGGTTTAAACCCTTCCACAAAAGAGATTTTCGCCTGCGGTGTTGTAAAACCAGGTTTTTCCCATAAATAATGCACGACACCCTTACCATTTTTAGTGACAACTTCAACCATTTCTTTAAATAAAAACTTCCCTTTAGGGTCTTTTGAACCACTCAAATCAGATCCATCTAAGGAAGATTTGATGGGGTGCATGATCATTTTAGGAGTAAAATCATTAATCCAAAAGTAACCATCTTCGCCAAAGCGCAGTTTTTTGATTGCAATTTTTGCTTTTTCTTGATAAGCACTCACCACGACAGGGTCATTTTTCTCGGGATCATTTTGCAATGCCTCATAAAACGAATTCACCACGTGATACGCAATCTTAACTTTATCGGAGAGTGCTTCGACCTTCTCTCGTGTCATGACTGCACGAACACTATCCAGTCGCTCTGAAGCATCACTTTTCATTAAAAAAGCGACAACTATTGTCGAGACAACTGCCGTCATTACCAAAGAGATGACAAGAAGTAAGGTCACTTTAAATTGTATGGATAAATGTTTCATTATTTTCCCTCACTTGCGCGCATTGCAGCATAAAGTTTTGAATATTTTTCCACCTCATCTCGACTTGCCATTTTACGAACAGAGAGATAATGATCTTTTCCAAAAGGAAAGATAGTTGCATAAACCCAATAATACTTTCCATTTTTAGTGCTATTTTTGACAAATCCTTGCCATGTATTGCCATGCTTAATGGTCTCCCAAAGCTCTTTAAATGCCGCTTTGGGCATATCAGGATGACGAATCATATTATGAGGCTGTCCAATTAACTCTTCTAAGGTATACCCAGAAAATTTGGCAAAAGTCTCATCCGCATAAACAATAACGCCTTTTGCATCCGTTTCGGAAACCAATAAAGACGTTTCATCCAGTAAAATTTCATCGCCTAAGGTTTGCATTGACATATCCTTAACATCATCTTTTGCTTGATTATAAAGGGTGTTGCATTTAAAGTTTATTAAAGCATGATCGCAAATTTTATTATTTACATATTATTAACAGCGATATGTTAAAATAGTCTTATTATAATCACACAAGGAATGCGGATGTTCTTACTTAATAAAAAGATTTTTCTTCTCGTCACGTGTCTAGCTCTTGGAACGCAAAGCTATGCAGAGGAAGCAAAGAAGCAACCTGCAGCTGCTGCCACGAATGCCCCTGCTCCAGCAGTTGATGTATTTAAAATTGCTTCGGCTAAAGAAGAAGCATTAACACTTCAATATCCTGGTAAAACACTCAGTTCTCAAAGTGTCACAATTAAGGCACGTGCCAACGGCATTTTGCTCAAAAAATTCTTTAATGAAGGTGATTTTGTTAAAGAAGGTGATGTGCTTTACAAAATTGAACCTGACACCTATGAAGCAGCGCTCAATCTTGCTAAAGCCAATGTCAATGCCTTGGATGTTCAAATGCAAAAAGCAGGGAAAGATTGGGAGCGAATTCGTGCGCTTTACGATTCTGGAGCTTCCAGCGAACAAGAAAAAGATACCGCATATTGGGCATATGAAGGGGCAAAAGCCAGTTTAGCCAGTGCCAAAGCTGCTTTACAAAATGCCACCATCAATTTAGACCGCACGACCATTAAAGCAACCATGAGTGGTATGACAGGACTGAAACAAGTCGATGTTGGTTCCCTTGTAACCGATGGAACAGCACTTGTGGATATTACACAGATCAATCCTTTACATGTAGAATTTTCCATCCCTGATATTGATATCATGAAACAAAAGTACAACATCAAAAATGGTAAATGGTCAAATCCAACAGAAGGTAAACTCAAAGCTTCTTTACAAGTTGGCGATGCCAAATTTAAAGAGATCGGTGTGGTAGATTTTTTAGACAGTTCACTCAACGCCAAAACAGGCTCACTCAAAGCTCGTGCTACCTTTAAAAATGTCGATAAAGAGCTTTTACCTAACCAATTTGTGAAAGTCAATCTTATAGGTTTGACGCGTAATAACGTTATTAAAGTACCTCAAAAAGCGGTGCTTCAAAATCCTCTTGGCACCATTGTTTTTGTCGTGGAAGATGGTAAAGCTGTTGTTAAACCTGTCAAAATGGGTGAAGCGAGCGAAAATGACTACGTTATCGAAAGTGGACTCAAAGCTGGCGATGTTGTCATCGTTAATAATTTCTTCAGAATTAAAGCTGGAGCCCCTGTCAAAGTGGATAAAGTGACTAACGAAGAGGCAAAATAATGTTCTCAAAGTTCTTTATCAATCGCCCTATTTTTGCAACCGTTGTTTCGATTGTAATTATATTGGCAGGTATTATTGCGATTAAGTCTTTGCCGGTGCAAGAGTACCCTAGCATCGCTCCGCCACAGATCATCGTCTCTGCAACCTACCCAGGAGCTGATGCGCAAACCTTAGCGACCACCGTTGCTGCTCCTTTGGAAGAGGAAATCAACGGCGTTCCAAATATGCTCTATATGACCACAACAGCATCGCCAAGTGGTAGTGTGAGCATTAGCGTCTATTTTCAAATTGGAACTGATGTTGCCCAAGCCAAAGTCGATGTCAACAACCGCGTTCAAATTGCGACCAATAAACTTCCTGAAGCGGTACGAAGACAAGGTGTTTCAACCAGAGAGCGATCACCTGATATTTTGAAAGTTTTGGCACTTACGTCTAAAGGGAATGTTCATGACACAACCTTTATCTCCAATTACGCACTGGTCAATATTGTCGATGACCTTAAGCGAATTCCAGGGGTTGGTGATGTGAGTATCTTTGGTAATAAAAACTATTCGATTCGCGCTTGGATTAACCCTGATAAATTGGCTACCTATGAGCTCACAACTGCCGAAGTTGTCAATGCCATTAAAAGTCAAAATGAACAGTATGCCGCAGGTCAAATCGGACAAGAACCGATGGAGAAAGAGCCTACGTTTACCTATACTGTCAAAACCGATGGCAGACTTAAAAATGCAACCGAATTTGAAAATATTATCCTTAAGTCTAATGCGGATGGCTCATCGTTAAAACTCAAAGATGTTGCCCGTGTTGAATTGGGTGTTGAAGCTTACTATTTTGGTGGTATCTACAACAATAATCCAATAGACATCTTGCAAAACTCATTTGTATTCCACAGCAAAACCACGGTCAAAGTTGATTAATCCACATATCAAATTAAAGCGTAGATTGAATCGTTTTCTTCTGTTTCTGTATTTTTGGGTGAGTATCTGAAATGTTTTGATTTTAGCATTCACATGTTCAACACATATTCTAGCACTTGCTTTTTGTCTGTTTTCCTCTTTTTGCTCCTCACTCAAAGGATGAAGTTTGGAGGCTTTATGGGGAATTTGACAATGGCTATGTTCTTTGGCAATACCCAGATATCCCAAATCAACATAAACACAGGTCTTGGGCATCAAGGGGAGATTAGATTCTTGAAACAGTCTAAAATCATGTGTCGTACCTTTAGCGGTATGCACACACATAATCCTCTCCTCTTTATCAATCACAATCTGTCCTTTAAGGGTATGACGCTTTTGCTTACCTGAGTAGTACTCTCTTTGCTTTTTTTGGGTCTTTGACAAGGCGTTTCTGTCGCATCAATGACAACAAAAGAGAGGGCAACATCACTTTTATAGAGTTCTCTCTTGCTTGGCAATGAAAATCTACCAGACTTAATCAACACTTCTTCTACTTCACATACAATCCTTGAAGCCGTTGATTCACTCACACCATAATCAAATCCAATATGTTCAAGGGTGCGATACTCACGATAATAGCCAAGCATCAAAAGTACTTTATTTTCTGGTGAAAGAGATCTCCTCCCTCCTACACCTAATCCTTTTTTACGATTCTCATCGTATTGCCTAAACACCTCTATCATTGCGTTAAATGTCTCTTCATTAACGCCAATATGGCGCTTAAAATCTTTGGGTTTATGCTTTTGCATTTGTTCATATTTTTTCATGCCTCTTGCCAAGCATTTTTAGTGCCTTTTATTTGAGTTTTGCAAGATGTCTAATGATTCCTATAGGTATCTTTTTAGCCTCAGGCGCAAATGCATTGGAAGTCTCTGATCTGCTCGATAAAAAACTGGCTGAAATTTCAACCAATTTTCCAGCGGATCTTCAAATCAATACGGCGTATGATCCTACCACCTTTGTAAGAGAATCCATCCATGAGGTTATTTTTACCCTACTTCTTTCCATTGCCCTCGTTGTAGGTATCATCTACCTCTTTTTAGGAAATCTTCGAGCAACGTTTATCCCTGTCCTTGCCATTCCAGTTTCCATCGTTGGAACCTTTGCAGGCTTTTATGCCGCAGGCTTTTCAATCAACCTGTTAACACTCTTTGGTCTAACCTTAGCGATTGGTTTGGTTGTTGATGATGCGATTGTTGTTATCGAAAATGTCGAGAGAATTTTAAGGGATGAAGAAGATTTAAGCGTTAAAGATGCAACCATTAA
This sequence comes from Sulfurospirillum diekertiae, assembly GCF_011769985.2. Classification (NCBI taxonomy): domain Bacteria; kingdom Pseudomonadati; phylum Campylobacterota; class Epsilonproteobacteria; order Campylobacterales; family Sulfurospirillaceae; genus Sulfurospirillum; species Sulfurospirillum diekertiae. Next base: position 710,954 of record NZ_CP039734.2, on the reverse strand, counting down.
AGCAATGCGTGAGATCACCAATCCTGTTATCGCCATCGTAATGGTTCTGTGTGCCGTTTTTATTCCTGCTGCCTTTATGGGTGGATTTAGTGGCATGATGTACAAGCAATTTGCGATGACCGTTATTATCTCTGTTACCATTTCGGGTATCGTGGCATTGACACTAACACCGGCTTTATGTGCTCTTTTATTGCGTAAACATGAGAGTGAACCTTTTTGGCTCATCCAAAAATTTAATGCACTTTTTGAAGTAGGCACAAAACTTTTTTCCACAGGTGTACGTAAAACCATTCGCTTTGGCATCATGAATGTGGCTGTTTTTGGTGTAATGATTTTTGCAATCTACCTGATTACAACACGTATTCCAACAGGGTTAGTTCCTAACGAAGATAAAGGGATTATCTTAGTCATCAACAACCTTATGCCAGGTGCTTCTTTAGGTCGTACTCAAAAGGTTAGCCAAGAGGTCAGTAATTTTGCATTTACAAATCCCAATGTGGAACGTGTTGGCGCAATGTCGGGAATTGACTTCATTACCGGCGCGTATAAAACCGATGCAGGTATTAGCTTTGTACGTCTCAAAGATTGGGATCAACGTCCTCGTGCGGATCAAACATCCCAAGCCATCGCTGGTCAAATGATGATGGGGCTTTTTCAAAATAAAGAGGCAATGCTCATTCCTGTGACACCCCCTCCTATTATGGGTATGAGTACCACGGGTGGCTTTGAAATGTACATTCAAGATCGTACAGGCTCTGATATCCAAGTGCTCGATAGTTACGTGAAAACGATCATTGAAAAAGCAAGTGCTCGTAAAGAACTTGCGGCCATGCGTACAACACTCAATACCAATGTACCGCAATTTCTTATCAATGTTGATAATGAAAAAGCTAAATCTTTAGGGGTGGATGTCGCTGATATTTTTACAACGATTCAAGCAACGTTTGGTAATACCTATACCAACGACTTTAACCTCTTTGGTCGAACCTATCATGTCAATGTTCAATCGGAAAGCACCTTTCGAGAAGGCACCGAAAACTACAATGATATTTTTGTCAAATCCAGTGAAGGAAGACTCGTCCCAATTAGTTCATTGGCAAGTATTAAACGCATTGTAGGTCCATCGGTTGTCCAAAAATTCAACATGTTTCAAGCCGCACAAATTTCAGGTCAACCTGCCCCTGGATACAGTTCAGGTGATGCATTACGCATTATTGAAGAGGTGGCAAAAGAGGTTCTGCCTAATGGCTATACCATTGCATGGGCAGGAACATCCTACCAAGAGAAACAGCTTGAAAAAAGTGGAAATACTGCCTTTATTTATGCCATCATCTTTGTTTTCTTAATTTTGGCTGCCCTTTATGAAAGCTGGACGATTCCGTTTGCCATTGTACTTGCTGTTCCCTTTGCACTCTTTGGTGCTGCCCTTGCAGTCTATTTTAGAGATTTACAAAACGATATTTACTTCCAAGTCGGTCTTGTAACGCTGGTTGGATTATCGTCTAAAAATGCCATTTTGATGGTTGAATTTGCAATACAAAAAATGCATGAAGGCTATAATCTCTTAGATGCAACGATTGAAGGTGCACGTATTCGTTTCCGACCGATCGTTATGACTTCTTTTGCTTTTATTGCAGGAACACTCCCCCTTGCCTTAAGCACAGGTGCGGGAGCCAATAGCCGCCATATTATTGGAACAACCGTTGTGGGTGGTATGATTACATTGACCTTGATCGGTACTTTCTTTGTACCGCTCTTTTTCTACCTCATTATGAAGACTAAAGAGAAAATTGATTCAAAAAGGAGTCATTCATGACTCGTAGTATTACCCTTTTATCCTTTGTCACGATCCTCTTTTTGGGTGGATGTTCACTCTCTCCTGAGCTGAATGTTCCGAAAGTGGATCTTCCCCAAACGACGCAAGAAGCTTTACATGTAAACAAAGAGTGGTGGAAACAATTTAATGATGCGAAACTCAATGCTCTTGTGGATGAAGCACTTCTCGGCAGTGATGATCTTAAACTCTCCGCTTTAAAAGTCATTAAAGCTCGCCAAGCTTACGGGCTCAGCACAGACAATGAGTTTCCAACACTCAGTGCCAATGCGGGTGATACACGTATGAAAACTAGTAATGAAGCCTATAGCACAAAAGGTAAGGGAGCTACGTACTCAGACTTTACACTTGGGCTAGGGCTTGCTTACGAAGTTGATTTTTGGGGACGACTCTCTAATCAGAGCGAATCTAACTGGTCACTTTACTTAGCCACACAAGCTTCACGCGAAACCGTTCGCAATGCACTCATTCACGATGTAATCAGTGCGTATTTTAACCTAGCTTCACTCCAAGCGCGTATGGCTATTTTAGAAAAAACTGCACAGTCGTATAAAGAGAGCTATGAATTTAGATCAAAACAGCAAAAAGTGGGAACGATTAGTGATGTCTTGGCTAATCAAGCGCTTGCTCAATATAACAACGTTAAAGCCTCTCAAAACAGCTTAATGGAGAGTTATAAACTCCAACAAAGTGCTTTAACGATTTTATTGGGCAAAAACCCACAAGCACTTTTTGAAGATAAAAACTCAGAAGCAAGCTTACCCAATGCACTCACGATACCTGCAGGCGTACCTTCCACACTGATGGAAAATCGCCCCGATATTCAAGAAGCACTGGAAAATCTTAGAAGTAAAAATGCACTTATTGGTGTTGAAAAAGCCGCCTATTTTCCAACCATTAGTCTCACAGGAGGTTACGGTCAAGAGAGTGATGATCTAAGCAACATCCTTAAATCAACGGCCAATCGCTGGAGCTTTGGACCAAGCCTCAGCGTACCTATTTTTGATTTTGGGCGTATTAAACAACGTGTTGCTATCTCCGAAACCGATTTGCAATCTTCGCTTGTAAGCTATGAACAAAGTGTCAAGAAAGCTTACAAAGAGGTACATGATGCACTGGCAAAAGAGAACTTAGCCCAAAGTAGACTTTCCTTCCAAGAAGAAGAGCTGAAAGCCTATCAAAAAGTGCTAGACCTCTCTACCAAACGATTCAATCAAGGTGTTGCTAACCAACTTGAAGTCTTAGATGCCCAAAAAGGCGTTCTTTCTGCTTCTTTAAATGTTGTTGCAACCAAACAATACTTACTAACCTCACAAGCAGAACTTTTCAAAGCACTCGGTGGTGGATGGCAAGAGAGTGAACTTTTGACAACCAAATAAAGGAGTGATAGTGAGCCTACTTTTAAGTCCGTATGAAGAAAATGGAATTTTTCTTAAGAACAGAGTGGTCATGCCACCGATGTGCATGTACAAAGCCGAAAGTGACGGAGAAGTCACCCCTTTTCATCTTGTCCATTATACGACACGCGCCATGGGAGGCGTGGGATTGATTATCGTTGAAGCCACAGCAGTCGAAGCCCGTGGCAGAATCAGCGAAGCTGATCTAGGACTTTGGGATGATGCCCAAGTACCAGGACATCAACAACTGGTTCACCTCTGCCATGAATACGGTGCAAAAATGGGCATACAACTCGCTCACGCAGGACGTAAAAGCCTTTGTGCTTCTTCAACGCCTGTAGCACCAAGTCCACTGGCATTTAGTGAAAGCAATGGCTATAAGCTTCCACATGAGCTCAGTCTTGCAGAACTAGAAGGGATTAAAAAACATTTTGTTCAAGCTGCCCTTCGTGCCACCTATGCTGGGTATGAGTTTCTTGAGTTGCATGCTGCACATGGTTATTTGCTCTGTGAATTTTTATCGCCTCTGACCAATCAACGCACCGACCAATACGGTGGCAGTGTGGAAAACCGTTGTGCGTTTGTCATCGAAGTTGCTCAAGCTATTTTGGATGCAACGGAAACAGTACCTCTCTTTGTACGTATTAGTGCCGATGAATGGATGGAAAAGGGTTGGAATATTGAAGAAAGCATCTATCTTGCCAAAAAGCTTCAAAGTATGGGTGTTGCGATGATTCACGTCTCAGCAGGCGGTAATAATGAAGCGCAAAACATGCCACCACTTGTACCACTTGTACCACTTTACCAAGCTGCGTATGCCAAAGTCATTCGTGAAAGCGTAGGAATTCCGACGATTGCTGTGGGACTCATTACCACCGCAGCAGAGGGAGAAAAGCTTTTGCAAGGAGGCTTTTGTGATTTGGTGGCTTACGGTAGAGAACTGTTACGCAATCCTAATTTTGTTTTTTATGCCGCTAAAGAAGAAGGTAAAAAAGCACTCATTGAGCCTTCCTATGTAAGAGCCTTTTAATTTTACATGTAATTCATTTGTAAGGAGTTGTCGATGATCAAAAACGTATGGTTTATACTTCTTTTTCTTGTCGTATTCCAAAGCTTACAGGCTGGTATTTTGCGCGATCATTTGGGATTAGGAGATGACGAAGAGGAAAAAGAGGCTCGCTTTTCCAAAGAGATACGGCTCATCGCCAATGTCAGTTATGGAAACAATGCCAAAGAGCGTTTCGATGTCTATACTCCTTTACATGTAAACACCTCAACCCTTGCGCCAGTTATCTTTATGGTGCACGGAGGTGCATGGAAAATTGGCGACAAGAAGATGCAAAATGTAGTGGAAAACAAAGTGAATTATTGGGTTGCTAAAGGCTACATTGTTATCTCTACCAATTATAAACTTCTCCCCGAAGCGCCAGTGAGTGAGCAACTCAATGACGTCGCTAAAGCACTAGGATTTGCTCAAGCCCAAAGTGCTTCTTGGGGTGGAGATAAAACTAAATTTATTGTTATGGGACACTCGGCGGGTGCGCATATCATCGCGCTTATTGCCTCTTCAAATAGTTTATATCCTACGTACTCGATTACCCCTCCCATTGCTGCTGTTTTTCTTGACAGTGCCGTGATGGACACACCAGCCCTTATGAGTGCCAAACATATGCGCTTGTATGACCCTGCTTTTGGAACAAACCCTGTCTATTGGCAAAGTCTCTCACCGTACCATCAACTTACAACAAAACGGATGCCTCTTCTTGCCGTTTGCTCGACCAAACGTGAAGATTCTTGCCCACAAGCTGAAAAATTTTTAACCAAAGCGACAACATTGGGAACAAAAACCTTATTATTGAAAGAAAATATGAGCCACCGAGAAATCAACAAACTTTTAGGTGAAGAGGTCATGTATACCAAAGCAGTCGATGACTTTTTAAACCAGAGCTTAGAAGCGGCATTGCATTAAAAATCAAACTTCTTTGTTCTTTTAATATGCGCCATATGCGATTTATTTAAAACTTATAAATAAATTAAAAATATCATATGTTAAAAAGATGTAAGCTTATGGAACACAACATGCATAAAGCTTTTAAAAAGGCTACATCATGGAAGAAGTACGCGATCGTTACGTGAGCTTTCATAATATTGACTGCTACGAAAATGCAACCCATGTGTTAGATGCCATGTACGAACTTTTTGAGCTTCGTCCTGAAGCAAAAAATGATTTATGGATTCGTTTTGAAACACTCATTCCTAAAGATTATAAAGCTGTTTTTGCCAAGCATGATTCAAAAGATATTCTTTACCATATTTGCTCTCATGTTTTTTATCTTTCAGCGCTTTTTGAAGAGTATGCGTTTGAAAAAGGCATCGAGTTGATGGAAAAAGCCGAAATGGAGTGTTGTTAAAAATCCTACAAAAAACCATGTTGACTTGCTATAATTGCACCAAGATTTTTGCAGGAGCAGAAGATGGCTTATTATAGTTGGATTTTAACTTTTCACGTTATGGCGTTTATGTCATGGATGGCAATGCTTTTTTATCTCCCGCGTCTTTTTGTTTACCATGTGGAACACTCTCATAAGAGTGAATTTGTTGAAGTCGTCAAAATTCAAGAGTACAAAGTCTACAAATACATCGGTCTACCTGCTTTTTGGGCAACCCTTTTAAGTGGTGCCGCCATGCTTATAGTGAACCCTATTTTATTTGAAACGGGCGAATGGCTGTATGCAAAACTTGTTGTGGTCGCTCTAATGACAGCGTATTCATTTTCATTAGAGTATTTTAGAGTACAACTTGAGAACGATGAATGCAAACGTAGTGGCAAGTTTTTTCGCGCCTACAATGAAGTTCCAACGCTTCTTTCTATTTTGATTGTCGCGTACGTTGTGGTTAAAACGTTTTCATTACTCTTTACCGCCATTATCATTGCTTTTTTTGCCTTTGTCATCTACATGATTTTTCAACAACCAGAGCATAAAGAGTAATTTTCTTTTTATTGCTCACATACCTTTACATGTAAACGATAAAGAGCCTCTTATTGTAAAGGTGGTAAGTTAACTGAAGAAGGCATTATGTTATTGCTGGTTCTATTTTTAGTTTTGTACATTTTGGTATCGGCCTCTACCATTAAATCATCAAGCAAGCTCTCTTTATTGCCTATAGCCATACCTATAGAGACTCCCAAATACCGTCTATTCCCTTTTAGTATGACTGGCTCTTTTAACGCTTCTGTACACTTTGATACCACCAAACTAGCAGCGCTCGTTGCACAAGATAGATCACCATCAAGGTCACTCAGCAAAATCACAAATTCATCGCCTCCAATTCTTGCCAACGTATCACTCGTGCGTATCAGCGATGAAAAACGTTTTGCCACTTCCATCAGTGCTTCATCTCCTGCATTATGACCCAAAGAGTCATTGATCGCCTTAAAGCCATCTAAATCCATAAAAAGCAATGCTAATCGTGTATTATTTCTCGCACATCGTGCTAATGCTTGCTCCAACCTATCAACCATCAAAAAACGATTGGGAAGCTTTGTCAGATAGTCATAGTGCGCTATTTCTTTAAGCTCTTTTTGACTCTCTAACAGCATCGCCATCAGTCGATTGAAGGCCGCGGTTAAATAACCAACTTCATCCATTCGTTTAATTGGCAATGGTTTAAGAGGTACTTCTCCTAGCGACATCTTATCAGCCAAAGAAGCAGACGTTCGCAAAGGTCTAAAAAAGAAAAATAAAAATGCAAAAAGTATGCTAGGGACAATGATAAGACTTGCTGCATGTGCTTGAATAAGGGTTGTTTTAATATTTTCTTCCATAGCGAAAGCTTCTTTGGTTTGAATACGAGAAACGACAAACCAATCTGTGTTTGGAACAGATGTCATTGCCGATAATTCTTCCAGTCCATGTGCATTAATCGTGATTCCACTCCCTCTAAAACCTGCTATTGCCTTGTCATGTAAAAGGTTTTTCCCTCGTTTGGGTGTAGGTTTTAGTATGAGTTCTTTTTGCGTAGCAGCAATAAAAATTTGTTTTTTTGCATCCACCAGCAAAAACCCACCTGTCAGTCCAATATGACCATTAAGAACACGGTCAAAAAAACCTGGGGTATCAAAATTGGTCATCCCCACCATAATTGCACATATATTTCCTAAATTATCCTTGATAGGTACAGAGAGCGGAAGAACAGGCACTTTTGAAATCGTACTCACAATCGGTGTTCCAATGACAAACGCTTGTGTCATTGCCTGCTTAAAAAAATCGTCCTCTGCATAAGCTTTTTCACCTTCGTTGATTTCAGTACCATTTCCAGCGATGAGCGTCCCCTCTTTATTTAAAACAAACAAAGCACCTGAAAAAACGGGGTTTAATTCTTCTCGCTCCGTAAGCCATTTTTTGAGTGCCTTTGGATCTTCGAGCAGTGAAGGAGGTAGTAAAGAAGCGAGTTTCGTCAGAAAACTTTTTCGAACGTCTAAGTTATGCGTGACATCTTGAGCTCCCTCGTCGGCAAGTGCTTCTAGATGAATAGAAAGAACTTTGAAAAGATGCGTATGGATGGTCTGAAAGGAGAGATAATACCGTGTGAATCCCCCTATAATGATGATCATAAATGCAAACAAAATGACGCGAGTAAGAATACTATTTTTAATTTTGCTCAAACGATCGTCTTTCAATGTAAACAAAGTACCTCTTTTGTCTATAGTGAGTGCAATGATTCACTTTAATTATAATGAAAATGTAACTTTAAGTGCTGTATTGTACTTGTCTATACCTTAAGAGACAAAGAAGAAAAGAAGCTACTTTTTGCAATTGAGTATAAATAATAGTGTATTAAAAAATCTAAAGACTCTGCCCCACAAGATACCCCGAAGCCCATGCAAAATGAAGGTTGAAGCCCCCACAATCGCCATCAATGTCCAACACTTCGCCACAGAAATAGAGATTTGGAATCTTCTTTGACATCAAATTCTTAGCGTCTAGTTCTCTTACATCCACACCACCTGCGCACACTTCGGCACTTTCAAACCCTTTGGTTGCCTTTACATGTAAACGTAACGACTTCAACGCAAAGAGTATTTTTTTCATCTCTTTGGCACCAAGCGATGATGCGTCCTTTAGGGAAGTGAGTTTTTCACGCTGAAGGATAAAAAGTGCCAATTTTTTAGGAATGATTCCCTCTAGCCACAAAGAGAGTGACTTCCCTTTGGCGAAAGAGAGCCTTTTTTGAAGCAGTGAAGCGAGCGCTTCGCGACTGAGATTGGGGAGAAGATCGAGGACAACATGCACCGTTTCGCCATCCACAAACGCTTTAGACGCCTTGCGACTGACCTCTAAAATGGCCGAACCGGAAAGTCCATACGTGGTAAAAAGCAGATCGCCCTGCACACTTTGGCATTTTTGATTGTCGATGTAAAGATCCACCCCTGCATCCATCTTGACGCCACTCGCCTCTTTCAGAAAAGGCTCATCGCTGATCAACTGAACCAACGAAGGATACGGCTCGATGACGCTGTGACCCAAGCTTTTCGCAAAGTCGTACCCACTCCCCGAACTCCCAAGCGTGGGCATTGCGACACTTCCTGTGGCAATCACACAGGCATCAAAAATATGCGTTTGTGCGTTTACATGTAACATAAATTCCGCATCTTTTTTCTCGATTTTTGTCACTTCGCTTTCCAGCAAAACGTTTACATGTAAAGATCGCGCTTCGTGGATGAGCAGATCGACAACACTGGACGCTTGATGGCTCATCGGGTAAAGTCTGCCCTCTTCGCCTTCACGCATTTCCAGTCCTAATGCGCGAAAATACGCTTTACATGTAAAGGTGTCAAAACGCCTGAGTGCCTCTTTGGCAAAGCTCGGTGATTCGCCATGGTAACGCGTGATGTTGATCTTTTCATTGGAGATATTGCATCTGCCATTGCCCGTAGCAAGGATTTTGCGACCGACTTTGCTGTTCTTTTCAAAGAGCGTTACTTGGTGACCTTTACGCGCCGCTTCAATGGCACATACAAGACCTGAGGCTCCCGCTCCGATGATAGCAACACGACTCATAAAAGACGCATTCCCTCATCGTTCACTTCGAGTTTTTTCGCATCAATCAGTTTGGTGAGGGCACGTTTATACGCCTTACGGCTGAGCCCAAAACGCTGTGAAATCTGCTCAGGTGTGCTCTTGTAATTCATCTCACATGCCCCACCCGTTGCACTTAAAATCTCAACAATCTTAGCCGCAGCGACTTCATCGCTTTTATCGCCAATGGGTTGTAAAATGATGTCCAGTTTTCCATCTTTGCGAAGGGTTTTAATATACCCTACTTTTTCATCACCCACTTCGATGTTTTCAAAAATTTCACTGTGAAAAATAAGCCCGTCGTACAGGTTGTTTACGATCACTTTAAAGCCAAGAGGCGTTTTTTCACGCACCAAGAGTTTAACCTCTTGTTTGAGTTTGAGTGCGCTCAAATCTTTTTTCAAAAAGTCGTTGTACTTTTGTGTCCCAATAATACGTCCGGTCTCATCATCCAAACTGACCTGTACGATCACCTTCATCCCCACGTAAAATGGAAACTTTTGAAGCGCTTTGGGTACGAGCAAATCTTTGGGCAAGCCCCAGTCTAAAAAAGCGCCAAAAGGAGTGACATCGACCACTTCAAAACAGGCAAATTCATCGAGCATGGCTTTGGGAAACGTGGTACTCGCCACAATACGATCTTCGGAGTCAAAATAGACAAAAACGTCGATTTCATCGCCCTCTTTCATCGCAAAAGTGACGTATTGATTGGGAAGAAGGACTTCATCCTCATCTTTACAGATTAGGTAAACGCCATTGTCCGTATAGCGATTGATCTTAAGACGGTTTTTTTCACCCACAAGGAGGTATTGATTCATAATGACTTCTTTATTTTTTTATTTTACATCGATCATTCATATCGCTGAGTTCCATATTCAAGGCATGCGTGGAGATCATGACTTCCCAAAGGGAGATAAAAAGCGACACACACATGGCAATAAGACTGAGTCCAAAAATTTGTTTCCCGATGCCAAAAAGTCCTAGGAAAAGTTCAAACATAGAGAGAGTGCAAAGAAGAATGGAGAGAACTCCAAAAAACTGCATCCATTTGGTCAATTCCAAACGGTGTTTTAAACTTTGAATTTGCTTGTACTCTTCACAATTTTCTCTCTCTTGCGATTGACGATGAAGCATACGAACCAGTTGTGCGACTGCTAGAAAACGGTTGGTATAGGCAAGCAAAAGGAGTGAAACGGCGGGAAATAAAAGTGCGGGCGTTGAAATTTCAATGTCCATGGTTATCCTTTACATTAAGTGCTTTTATTGTACCTTAAAACGGCTTTTATCAAACCAAACTTTATGCTTCCGTGCGCTATAATCTAACCAATTTACAGAGGTGGAAACGACACGAATGCTTGAAAATATTGCTCAAATGCTCTGCTCAAAAGAGAGACTACTCACTGAAATTTACTTCGATCTTCAGCTCTTTTTTGAATCAAAATATGGCAAAAACACGATTGTTTTTATGGAAATTGGCTCTTTTTTTGAAACCTACGAAGTCAACAACGAAACCCACCAAATCGGCAAAGCCAAAGAAGTGAGTGAGCTTTTAAACATCCAACTCACCCGAAAAAACAAATCCATTTTAGAAAATTCACTCCAAAATCCCCTTCTTGCAGGCATCCCCTCTGTTTCGCTGGATCGCTACCTCAACCGTCTGGTTCAAAGTAAAAAATACACCATCGTTTTGGTACGCCAAAAGGGCGAGCCACCGCATGTCAAACGTTACATCTCCAACATCATCAGCCCCGGAACGAACTTTGATTATCTCATCGAATCCAGTGAAAACTACCTCGTCTCTTTGCTGATCGACTGCAATCACCAGATCTATTCTGTTGGCTACAGCGCGATTGATGTCACCACCGGTAAGACGATGATCAACGAAGTGCATGGCACGAGAGAAGATAAAACCTACGCACTAGACGAGATTTTTAACCTTTTACAGACCTATAAAACCAGCGAAATTGTGCTCACGTTTAACACGGAGAGCATCGATAAAGAGTGGGTGCAAAACTACCTTGAAATTACACCGAGTGTCGTACACTGCATCAACAAAGAGCGCCTAAAAGTGAGCTATCAAAACGAGCTTTTTGGACGCATTTACGCCATTCGCTCTCTGCTTTCTCCGATCGAGTACCTTGACATCGAACGCTACCCGTATGCGAGCGAATCGTTGGCGATTTTATGCGATTTTATCATCGAACACGATGCTAATATCATTGAGAAGATGAGCCGCCCCATTTTGCTGGGGAACAGTCGTTACCTCTACATCGGCAACAACGCACTCGAACAGCTCGACATCATCTCCAAAAACCCTTCGGAGATGACCCTTTTAACCCTCATTGACCAGACCTCAACGGCCATCGGAAAACGACTGTTAAAAGAGCGTTTACTCAATCCCATTTGTGATCTCAAAACCTTAAATGAGCGTTTTGATTTAAGTGCTCAACTCATCAACGATTATAAAAAATTTGAAATTGCACTCAAGCAAGTCTACGATTTGGAACGCATTTTAAGGCGGATTGCGCTTAAAAAGTTGCACCCATTGGAGCTGGATTACCTCGGCACATCACTGGAAGCAATTTTAGGCATTCTCAAAGCAGCAGAGCTTAAAAAAGTGCCCATTCCCAAAGAGCTTTTTGATGAAAGTGAAGCGCTTCTTTTGATGCTAAAAAGCACGTTTGTGCTGGATATTTGTGCGAAATTTCGTAAAGATCAAATCAACGAAAACCTGTTTCAAAGAGGTATTTTCCCCCAAATCGATAAAATTGAGCAGAGTAAACAGGAGCGTTTTAGTGCCCTAGAGCACATCGCAAGCCATATCGAAGCGCTCTTTGAAGAGAGCAACCGCTCCACGCTCAGTATCGAATGGTTGGAAAGCGAAGGACACTACATCACGATGAGTAAAAACCGTTTTGCACTCATTGAAGACAAACTGATGCAAAGCTTCATCACCATTGGCGAGCAACACTATTTTTTCAAAGATTTCAGTTACAAACATCTCAAAAACAGCGTGAAGATTTCAGCCTCACTGATTGAGGAGATTTCCCAAGAGATTACGCTCAGTAACCTTCAGATGATTGCGCTCGTGAAACAGCGCTACGATGAGATACTGGAAAAAATCGAGACGCATTATGCGTTGACATTAGAGCACCTCATCTCGTTTGTGGGAACGCTGGATGTCGCTCTGAGTAACGCCAAATGCGCCATTTTATACAACTACGTCAGACCTGAACTTCTTCCTATGCAAGAGAAAGGGCGTTTTATTGAAGCCATTGGGCTTCGTCATCCGCTCATCGAATCGCGCGAAGAGAATGGCATCTACATCCCCAACGATCTTTTCTTAGGCCATAGCACGCCAGAGATCACGCACGATCACGTCACGCTTGAAGCGTGCAGTACTGATGATGTGCAAGGCATTTTGCTCTATGGCATCAACTCCAGCGGTAAATCCTCGCTCATGAAAAGCCTTGGCATTGCGGTCATTATGGCGCAAGCAGGCTTTTTTGTACCGTGTGCAAGTCTGCGGTTTCATCTGTTCGATAAAATCTTTACACGCATCATCAGCCATGACAATCTCTACAAAGGGCTCTCCACCTTTACCGTTGAGATGTTGGAGCTCAAAAATATCTTTAACCGCGCTACAGAGTTTTCACTTGTTCTGGGTGATGAGATCAGCCATGGAACGGAGACCGAATCGGCGTTGGCGATTGTGGCGAGTAGCGTCATCAAAATGCACTCTCTTGGCTCTTTCTTTGTCTTTGCTACGCACTTACACCAACTAAATCGCCTTTCACTCATTTCGGAGCTTAAAAAGGTGATTTACCTGCATTTAGGTGTGAGTTATGATGAAGAGAGCGACAAACTCTTGTACAACCGCAAACTGGAAATTGGAAGCGGAAGTTCACTGTACGGTTTGGAGTTTGCCAAGTCGTTGCATATGGATCCAACCTTCATTAAAACCGCGTATGACATTCGAAGAAGCCTTGCGGGAGAACTGGTTGACGTAGAGCTTTTAAAGCAGAAAAAACGCAGTAAATACAACAAAAACCTCTACCTTGCCAAGTGTGCGCTGTGCGATGAATACGTTGATGAAGTGCATCACATCAAAGCGCAAGAGTGTGCGGATGAGCACGGCAACATCGACCACTTTCACCAAAACCACCGCTATAATCTCATCCCATTGTGTGCCAAGCATCATAAACTGGTGCATGAGGGGAAGATCGTCATTAGCGGTTTTGTGATGGGCAGTGACGGTTTAAAACTCCACTACGAAGAGAAGTAAAGAGTATTTCTACTCTTTACATGTAAAGTTTACGCGGTTTTAAACTGGGAGAGCGTGCTACTGAGTGAACCTGCTAGCTTGGAGAGATGTTCAGCCGCAGAGGCGATCTCTTCGACACTTCTCGCATTTGAGCTTGAGAGTTCATTAATCGTGCTAATTTTTTCAATAACTGCACTTTGAATCAATTTAACATTGGAATCGGCTTTGTTAACCACTTCGTCCGTCGCTTCAACGCTTTGTGCCAGCATCGCCACTGCATCACTCGTTTGAGTCGTTACTTTGGTGGAAAATTCCGTTAACTCATGGATGCGTTTCGCATTGCCATTCATCTCGCCGCTGATATCGCCGATGGATTGAACGATGACATTTACCGTTGCGTTGGTATCCACCAAACTTTTCTGGGTTCGCTCCGCCAATTTTCGCACTTCATCGGCAACGACGGCAAATCCACGTCCATGTTCTCCCGCACGCGCGGCTTCAATCGCGGCATTGAGTGCTAGTAAGTTCGTTTGATCGGCAATATCACCAATCACATCTAAAACAGATCGTACCTGTTGAGCCTCTTCAGAAAGGTGGTTAAGGCGCTCATTGATGGTAGCTTCCGCGTGTGCGGTTTGGTTGAGTTGCGCGATGGTCTCTTCGAGCAAATCTTGGGCAATAGTAAAGCTCTTTTGAGCATTGCCAGTGACATCTTTGACTTTTTTGGCTTGGCTACTGGCTTCATCCATCTGTGATGAAACGATCCCCGCATCGCTTGTTGTTTGAAAGACGATAGCAGACTCCTCTTCGGCACGCTTACCAATTTGCAAACTGGTACTAGAGAGCTCCTCAGCCACAGAAGCATTTTCAATAGCATTGCTTTTTGCATTTGAAATGGCATTTTTGAGTTCCGCCAAAAGCGTATTGACAGCATGGGTAATGCCACTAATCTCATCGTGACTACCAGTTTCTATTTTCAGACTTAAATCTTTCGTATGAATTATCGCATCACAGCTTTTTTTCGCACGCTCTACAGAAGATTGTATCGATGAATTGATGATAAAAAAGATGATCAGCACTACGATAATAACCACGATCAGTAGTGTAATCGACGTTAGTTTAGCCGTATCAAGTTTTTCAAAATTGACTGTTTTAATCTGATCATGAATATCTTTAAGCTGTACCAATAATGGATTAAATATTTCGCCACTCTCTTTGGCTATGCGTTCCAGCATCTCATAATCAGCCTTATGGTCTACCTCAAAAGAGGGCTCATGCACTTTTTTCCCATATTTTTTCCAAAGTGCCATGCGCTGTTCGTCAAGAGCATACCACGCCTCAAGACCTTTTTTAATGGTGATCACTTTTTCTTGATTGGTTTTCAAAAGCAACTGCCCAGAGAGCGTCTCCATTTTTTTAACAGCGTCTTCATAATGCTCTTTATACCTATCAAGATTTTTTTGTTGAAAATAAATTTGATAATTCCATTGCTCTAACCGCATTTGTAAAATATGTTCTTCTATCTCGCTCGTCCCCGCCAAGCGCATCGCTGCCACTTTTCCAACACTAGACAAATGGTTTAGTTCGTAACCTAAAATACCAAAACTGGTAAGCAATACGACCAAAAGAAGTATCAGTTTACTTTTAATTGTTGAAATTGACATTATTATCCTTTAATAAAATAGTATGCAATAATATATTTTATTCACTTAATTCATTCTTAGTATTATTAGTTTTGTTTTATAGGAAGACAGTGTAGTCACTTATACCTCTTAGATTTTGCAAAGAGGTATAAGCTTTACATGTAAAAGGTTACGCGGTTTTAAATTGTGCTAACGTGAGGCTCAAACTCTCCGATAAACGTGCCAAATGTTCAGCGGCAGCAGCGATCTCTTCGACACTTCTTGCATTGGAACTTGAAAGGCTATTGATCGCTTCGATTTTATGAATGACGGCGGTATTGATACGCTTAACATTGTTTTCTGCTTTTGCAACAACACCATCGGCAGCATGAGCGCTTTCATCGAGCAAACTGACCGCATCACCCGTTTGTGTACTGACTTTAACGGAGAACGCGCCCAAATCATGAATACGCTTTGCATTATGATTCATTTGCCCACAAATATCTTGAATAGACTGAACAATCACATTGATCGTTGCATTGGTCTCCACCAAGCTCTTTTGGGTTCGCTCCGCCAACTTGCGCACTTCATCCGCCACGACAGCAAATCCACGCCCATGCTCCCCTGCCCTTGCCGCTTCTATTGCAGCATTCAGTGCTAAAAGATTGGTCTGCTCTGCAATATCGCTAATGACATCCAACACACTCTTCACTTGATCGGTATCCTGTGAGAGCTGATTGAGACGCGCGTTAATGTCTGATTCTGCATGAACCGTATCATCCAGTTGTGCAATCGTTTCGTTCAACAAATTTTGCGCCAACAAAAGGCTCTTTTGCGCGGTATAAATCGTCTCTTTAACACGGGTTACATCGGCACTCGTGCGTTCAATTTCTAAAGCAACCGTTTCGGCTTCCTTGGTAGTCTCTTTTACCACATTAGCTTCCTCTTCCGCGCGTTTACCAATCTCTAGGCTGGTACTGGAAAGCTCTTCCGCCACCGAAGCATTTTCAGCCGCATTATCTTTGGCTTGCGCAATCGCCGTCGCTATTTCATTCAAAAGAGCATTGACCGTTTGCATGGTTTCGCTAATCTCGTCATGGCTGGAAATTTGCAGTGACATATTGAGCGCTTTGCTCTGACGCATCTGTTCGCATTTGCTTTGAGCTTCAGCAACAGAGCGGTGAATACTTCGCGCAATCATCATAAATGCAACAGATACAACCATTAAAATAATGACTAGCGCAATTTTATTGACCCACTCATCCGTATCTAAACGTGCGAAATTTGTTTTTTCAACACTTTTCGTTAGGGACTGTAACTGTTCCACTAAGGTATCAAAATGTACGGCACTCTCTTGCGTTAAGGTGTTAAGTGTTGCGTGTTCTGCTGGATGGTATTGCTCAAACGTTGGGTCGTTGACCCCTTTACCATACTGTGCTAAAATCTTCACACGTGGCACATTCATGGTATGCCACTCTTCAAAATTCTTTTTAATGGCTGCTATTTTTTCTTGATTGACTTTACTTAAAAAAAATGGTTGCCAGCTTGTCAATAGTTTGCGATGATTTTTGATAACTTTGCTCATAGTGTTCGAGCATTTTTGGATTGCCCAAAAGCTGAAAACCTCGAAGATCCATCATGCACGTCAAGACATCAGCTTCAAGACGTTGAAGCGCCTGAAAACGCACCGCAACACCTTTTGCATCGGAGCCCATCTTAATGGTATCAAAACCAATAATACCAAAACCAACACATAAAATGACAAATAAAAAAATGAGTTTAACTTTAATTTTCG
Source organism: Sulfurospirillum diekertiae (assembly GCF_011769985.2). Lineage (NCBI taxonomy): Bacteria > Pseudomonadati > Campylobacterota > Epsilonproteobacteria > Campylobacterales > Sulfurospirillaceae > Sulfurospirillum > Sulfurospirillum diekertiae. Next base: position 693,962 of record NZ_CP039734.2, on the reverse strand, counting down.
ACAACATACCACAATCTCCTATTTTGTGCCTACTATGACACTATCAATAAATCTTTGGCTAACGCATCCGCTACATTTTTAGAGCACAACTGTTCCACGAGTGAGAGTGCAAATAGCATGGCGGTGCTAGGCCCTTGCGATGTTGTTACATTGTCTTCTTTGATCACTTTAGCGTTTGCGGTGTACCCTTCTTCGCCAATTTTAGCCTGAAATCCTGGGTAACACGTGTAGGTATTTTTAAGCACGCCCGCCGTTTTAAGCGCATAAGGAGCGGCACAAATAGCGGCTATCGCTTTGCCTTTGGCATCAAATGCTTTTAGGAGTGCTTGGGTCGTTTTATCGGCGGCTAAATTGGTCGCTCCGGGGAGTCCTCCAGGAAGCGCTATCATATCAAAACTGTTTCCATCTAACTCTTTTAAAAGTGCGTCTGCTACGACGGTAACACCGTGTGCTCCTTTTACATGTAAAGATTCTAAGCCTGCCATCACCGCCTCAATCCCTGCGCGTCTTAAAATATCGACAATACTCAAGGCTTCGATCTCTTCAAATCCCTCCGCCAAAGGGACAATCACTTTTTTACTCATTTTGAACTCCTTGTTTTAAACTTTAAAATAGTGTAACTGGTCGTTGAGTTTTTGCGTCACGCTGTGCAGATGTTCTGCCGCTGAAGCAATCTCTTCGATGTCTCTTGCATTGCTTGATGTGATATGGTTGATCTCATTAATCTCATCGACAATCGTTTTGATCTCACTGCCGGTCTCTTCCGAAGTACGGGTGGCTAAAGCGACCACGTTAATGGCATTGCCCATGAGAAGCACCGACGTGTCTATTTTATGGGAAACTTCCGCCCGATTGGGTTACAAGACCTTCAAACAGTGTTGCATTTTGTTCTATCTGCGCGGCAGCATTGACAATCGCTTGCACTATGACACTCACCGTTGCGTGGATTTCGACCAAACTTTTCTGTGTTCGTTCCGCCAATTTACGCACCTCATCCGCCACAACCGCAAATCCTCGACCATGTTCACCTGCGCGTGCCGCTTCGATGGCAGCATTGAGTGCCAATAAGTTGGTCTGATCGGCGATGTCACTAATCACGCTTAAAATTCCTTTGACATTCTCAGCATCATGCGAAAGTGTGACCATTTTGGTTTGTAACTCACTCTCGACGACAGCTGTTTGCTCAATTTTTGCAATTAAAACCGTAAAAATTTGATTGGCTTCCGTGAGTGCCTCGTTGGTTTGGATAATTTCAACTTGTGCCTTTTTGGAGTTATCCACCGATTCATCGATGTTATCACGTGCTTGATTGCCCGTTTGAGTCGTGCGCGCCACGATGTGACTCTCTTCTTCCGCACGTTTACCGATGTTGTTGGATGTGGTCGAGAGTTCATGCGATACGGCAGCATTCTCGTCACTGGCATGAATCGCACCGATAACAATCTTTCGCAACCGCTCCATAAAGGCATTGAGTGCATCCACAATCTCTTTAAGCTCATCATTGTAAGGCGTACTATAACGAAGGGTTAGATCGCGTTCGTTGGCGACAATCGCTTTGGTTAACGCACGTAATGGAACTAAAACACTACGTATAATCAAAAAAATCAGGCATAACACAATGCCCACGATCGTTCCACCTACAATGACGTAAATCACGGTTGTTTTACGAATACTTTCATCAATTTCAGTGTCAAGTGTTTGGGTGGATTGTGCCACAAGCACTTCAGTTTGGTGCACCGTATCACGAAGCTTTCCATTCAGTCCACTCTTTTCATCCAGCCCTAATACTTCATAGGCCTTCACAAATTCAACAAAACTCTGACGATACGTTTCGAGAAGTTTGATAGAAAAAGCAAGCTCTTCATGACTGCGTGCATACTCAAGTGCTTTTTCATAATTCATACGATGTTCTTCTGCATATTTTGGAGATAACCTGAGCATAAAATCTTTTTCATTGCGGCGTAATGTCAGCATTAACGTTTGCATTTTATAATCTTTAAGATCTTTAAAACCACTCTCCGCTTCATGAATCGCTTGACGCATTTGTCCTTCAAGCCCCTCTTCAGGACTGAGACCTATTCTCTTTTTTTGAGCGGCTACTTCATTAAAAATACGTACATAGGTAGTGATAACCTCTTGCAACTGCTTAAGATTGCTGGTATTAATGCCTTTTTCATCTGCTGTTTGGGTAATAATTTTTAAACGTTCCAACAGTTTAGTGGATGATTCTAACAGTGCTTTTTCATACGTAACATCATGACGCATTAAAAAGTCTTTTTCATGTTTACGAAGTGTCAAAATATCTTCTTTAAGCGAAGAGATATTCTCACGAAGCGTTAAAAGAACTTTTTCTTTATCATGAAAAAATTTTGCCGTTGAATGAATTGCGGTAAGACCCAAGACAACAACACAGGCCAATAAAATATTACGTGCTTTAATGGAGAGATTCGTCAACATGGCAACACTCCTATCAAACGATTGAGTTGGAGTTATTATAACATGAAAGAAGCGAGGAGAGAGCGTAAAAACATAGTACAATCACCTGTACTATGTTTTTACATGTAAGATTATTTGACTTTTTCTAAATACTCACCGCGAACGGTGTCAACTTTGATGACATCGCCTTCAACCACGTGGAAAGGTACTTGAACAACAGCACCACTCTCAAGCGTTGCAGGTTTTTTACCACCTTGAGTATCTCCTTTAAAGTTAGGAGGAGTCTCAACGATTTTAAGCTCAACAAATTGAGGTGCTTCAACGCTGATAGGTTTACCATTATGGTACAGCATATCTACATTCATACCATCAATGATCCAGTCCGCTGCTTCGCCCACTTGATCGTGTGATAAGGCAATTTGCTCATACGATACGCTGTCCATAAATTGTAAGAACTCACCATCATCATACAAAAACTGCATGATTTTATCTTCAAGATGTGGTGTTTCACATTTATCGCCTGCATGAAATGTTTTTTCGATAACTTTGCCATCCATAAATGATTTGATTTTACAACGTACAAATGCCGCACCTTTGCCCGGTTTAACATGTTGATACTCTACGATTTTATACGGTGTACCGTTAATTTCGATCTTTAACCCTTTTTTTAAGTCGCCCATTGAAATAGAGGCCATACATTCTCCTAAATTTTAGTTTTCATCATTATAGCGAAAAAAGTGGCGACAACAAAATCGCCTATTCTTATACAATATATTGTATATTTAAATCAATATAAGTGCTATAATAAACAATATTATTGGTATAATATTCTATAAAAAGTTTAAAACATAAATTAATTAGTATATTTAATACGTTTTAATTTATGTTTAATACATTTTTTTGTACTATAATACGATGAAAACAAGCGATATCATCAATCTTTTGCATAATGCCATTGAAGCCGAAAATATGGGGAAGAAGATTTCTCAAAAAAAGATGGCAGAAACTTTTGGAATATCCATGCGTACCTATCAAGAGTGGAGACTCGGTAGTAGCGCTCCTATGGGCATTCCAGTGGTTTTTAATATGTTGGGTATGTTAAAAGATGAAGATATTGTGAGATTAGTGCGTAAGATCAATGACGGGCAAAAAGGAACGGTATGACAAACTTATCTGTAAGTGAGAAATTGGCATTAGAAGAAGTATTTGAATGTTTAAAAAATGAGAATTGTCGCAAAATTAGCATTATGAACAAACGTCTTTTTGCTTTTCGCATGATGCGCTTATTGATTTTAACCCGCAGAAAATTTTTACATGTAAAGCGATAAGTCTCCTTATGCTTTACATGTAAATCTCTTTAGATCGCTTTCGTGTTACTCATGAGTACAGGAACAACAATTAACGATACGATAACTGCCGCAATTGTTCCAAAGATCAATGCAACACCCAATCCACCAAAAATAGGATCGGTTGCCAGCAATGTACTCGCTAAAATAATCGCCGCAGCAGTAAGAACAATCGGTTTTGCTCTGGTAGCACTCGCTTTTGCAATCGCCTCTTGTTTATCCATTCCCTGAGTCATTAACGCCTTGGTAAAATCAATCAATAACAGTGCATTTCGTGAACTAATACCCATCAATGAAATAAAACCAATCAGTGACGTTGCCGTAAGAAAGAAAGTTGTTGATGTGAACAGATCCATGATCCAATGCCCAACAATCACCCCAATGATGGAGAGGAAACTTCCTAAAAGCACAATACCAGAGAGTGCAAAGCTTTTATAGTAAACGACCATTAATAAAAAAATCAAAATCAGCGCCGCGATGAAAGCTCCGCCAAGATCTCGGAACGTATCCATCGTTACTTTCATTTCACCATCCCAGACAAGATTAAATACTTCACCGCTCTTTTTGTCTTTGAGTGTTAAATCAAAGAGATGGCTTCGACTAATTTCAAACTCGTCTTTCAAAGTATCTTGAATACGACTGCGTGCATCCAAAAGCGGATAGACTTGAGAAACCAAATCTGCTTCGGCAACGATGCTCACCATTGTCTGCAGATTTTTTGACATAATGGTCGGTGTGGACTTCACTTTCTCGACGTGCACCACTTCAGAGAGTGGCACCATCATGCCTTGCGTATTCATCAGCTTTAATGCGCTTAGTTTGGCACTTAACTCCTCTTTAGAAGCATAAGGAAGTGACTTAGAAGCTTCACTTAAAACCACAAAAAGTGGGATTTGAGAAGGAGAACTTTCACTGTTTTTGTGAGCAACATGCTCCCCTTCAAAGCTCAAATACAATAGCTCGTTAATCTGTGCAAGGCTTAAATGCGAACGAATCACTTTTTCTTTATCAGGGACAAGAACATACTTATCAAAGATCTTATCTGCCAACATATCGACATCCACAAGGTCTTTCGTTTGAGCCAATATCTGTTTGATTCTTTGCCCAAGCGCATTCAATGCAGACGCATTATCGCCATACAGTTCGACCACAAGCGCGGCCATGGTTGGAGGACCCGCAGGTTGTTCCACCATCTTAATAGAAGTTTGAGCAATCAAAGATTCACAGCTTTTTTGAATTATTGGGCGTAAGCGATGCACCATCGCAAAAGAACGCTCATTACGCTGATGCAAATCGCTAAGATTGACCACGATTTCACTCACGTATTCGCCACTCTTAAGCCCAGAGCCTTTCACCAATCCTGCGTAATCCAAAGGCGAACCCATGCCATTAAAGACTTCAATGTTTTGTATCTCTTTTTCTTGTTGCAAAATGCCAACCACGCACGCATTTACCGCATTGGTCTCTTGATAAGAGCTTCCATTGGGAAGATCAATATAGATCGAAAACGTGTTGGTACTTTTGCCCGGCAACATTTTGGCCAAAACAATTTTCGTGGGAAACATCATCACTGCCGCAAAGAAGGCTAGGAGCGTGAAAAGCAAAACCAGCTTTTGTTTACGTTCTTCTACCAAAACAGAGTGAATAAACTGCTCAAATTTCTGCATCATTCTCTCCTTTGGTCTGCGTTGGTTTTTTTAAAAATTTCTTGGCTAAAAATGGCGTAAAAATATAGGCGATCAAAAGTGAAGCCAGCATCGCTACGGGTACATTCAGCGGTATCGGTTTCATAAATTCGCCCATCATTTGCCCGACAAATGCCATCGGAACCATCGTTAAAATAATCGCTATCGTTGCTAAATTAGTCGGTGCCCCGATCTCATCGGTCGCTTCAATCAGCAGTTCATCCATCTCTTTATCTTGGGCATCTTTACTGTGCAGATGACGATGGATATTTTCAATGACGACAATGGCATCATCGACCAAAAGACCAAGACTCAGCAAAAAGGCAAACAGCGTGATACGATTAATCGTTTGACCGCTCATATACGCGATAAAAATGGTAATCGCCAAAATAGCAGGGACGGTGAGCGTCACAATGAGCCCTTCCCTCCAGCCTAAAATAACAATCAGCAAAAGCGCGATAATCACAACAGAGATCAGCAGGTGAAAGACCAGTTCATTGACCGCTTCATTGGCACGCTCGCCATAATTTCGCGTCACACTATACCCAATCCCCTCTTTTGCCAATGCCGCTTTGTTCGCTTCAAGTCGTTTAAGAACATCTTCGGCAATGACCACGGCATTGGAGCCTTTCAGCTTGGAGACACTGAGTGTGACTTGATCTTGCAGTGGCGTGAAACGCTCCCCTACTTTGTAACTGATCTGCGCACTCTTTTTGTTCTGAATGTCATCACCCAAATGGATGGTCGCAATATCTTTCAGATACACCACCGAGCCGCCATAATTAGCAACGATCAGATTTTGAATATCGTGGATATTTTCCAACGCATTTTTAACACCAAAAACGACCAGCTTTCCCTCTTGCGTACGATTTTTCACTTCAGGAGACGAAGCGGTAAGTGATTTTAAAGAAGCGGTTATGTGATCCAACGAGAGATGGTACCCTGCAAGACGGGAGAGGTCAATCTCAATATTAAACTGCTCTTTATGCTCCCCTTTGATCTCTGTTTTGGCAACATTGGGGACATTACCCAGTGAATTGCGAAAGGCCTCGACACGCTTGTAAAGGCTCACATTATCCACACTCTGAGCAGATTTAGCGTAAAAAGCAATGGAGAGAATCGGTATATCAATATCAATGTCAAAAGGTCTGACAAGCGGTGTTGACGCACCTTCGGGCATTTGATCCATATTTTGCATGACTTTATCATAAAGCTTAAGATTGGAAGCTTCACGGTTTTCACCAATATAATACATCACATTCACAATGCCCACATTATCGCTTGCAACCCCGTAAATATGCTCCACACCCTTAATCTCTTTAATGCGTCTCTCCAGTGGGCGGACAACCATCTGTTCGATTTCAGCAGCGCTGGCTCCGGGCATGGAGACAATGACCACACCACCACTAATCGAAATCTGAGGGTCTTCTTCTCTCGGCATTAAAGAGAGCGCTACGACCCCTAAGGAGATAAGCGCAACCCCTAAAATCATCGTCAGAGGATTACGTAAAAAAAGACGGGCTAGATACCCTGCTAGGTATTTTTCTTTGTATTTATTCATGATCACTACTCACCAACATTCACCACGGCATACATTCCGGGGTACGCTTTGGCATCTTTACATGTAAAAGAGAGTTTCATCTTAAATGTGTGCGCCATAGGGTTGGAACTAGGGATAATCGCTTCGATTTTTCCTTCACTAATACACCCGATGGAAGGAACTTCCACACGCGCGATATCGCCTACTTTCACACGACCCAGATAGCTCTCTGCAATCTCCGTTGTAACTTTAAGCGCGCTCAAATCGGCAAGCACCACGGTGGTCACGCCCGAGAGTGCCATCTCACCCTCTTTGATATGCTTTTCAATCACAACACTCTCATTGGGCGCTTTGATGTTAAGGTACTGGTACTGATTTTGTACCTCTTGGCGTTTTTGCTTGGCAGAAGCGACCTGTTTTCGAGCAATCTCTACGGTTGCCTTAAGATTGGTCGTAGCAAGCTCCAAGTTTTCCACTTCATACTTAGACACCATATCTTTTGCCAGTAAACGCTCATAGCGCTCTAAATTGAGTTTGGCATTGGCATATTGATTTTCAACCGTGGATAACGAAAGCTCTGCTTGCGCGATAGCAAGATCACTTTGCTCCCGTGCTGTGTCCACCTCTTTAGAGTCAATGCTGTACAGCAATGCCCCTTTTTTCACCACATCGCCTTCATTGACATACACACGCTTGACATAGCCCATATAACGGCTAGAGAGACTCTTTTGATTCTCCGATATAACGCTACCGCTGAGGGTTAGACTTGTGGCATGAAGCGCCGCACTCATCATAAAACAGAGTAAGACACTCTTTACATGTAAAGATTTCACTGTATTTCCTTACTGGCTAATTTTTGGAGCTCAAAGATCTTTTCGTTGCGTGCATTTTGCACCTCTTTCAGTCTGAGCACTTTGGTCAACTCTTCGGATTGTTTCATCAGAACCTCGTTGATTGAAGTGATTTTTTCAGCATATCTTCCCGCATAATTTTCATAAATTAGATGTGCTAATTCCACCTCTTTTTTTAAACTCTGTATTTCATATTCATGGCTTTGAATTTGCGTTTGAATTTGCTTGAAAGATAAAGCAATACTATTTTTGGCTAACTGAAGCTGTTGGGAAGCTTTGAGATGCTCCACGCGTGCTTTTTCTAAATTATTTTTATCCGTTCCACCATTAAAAATATTCAATTTAATTTGCAAACCTACGGTGTAAGCATCATTTTTAGAAAAATCATTCATCAGTTTTTCATCGCTACTGCCATAATTGGCAAAAGCTCCCACTTGGGGTAAAAAAGCACTCTCTTGCAAAGCGATATTCATCTTAGAAATTTCCACACCCTGTGCTGCTTTTTTAATATCAAGATTATCATTCAACACGCGTTCATCCGAACTCAAAAGCGTTTCAGCCTCTTCGTAATTTCCTTGAATTGCAGTGACAGGCTCACCCACTAAATAAGAGATAAAGTAATATAACAGTGTTCTATTGGCTTCTGCTTGTTTAATGAGACGTTCAACATCGGCTTGTTTGCTTTGTACTTCTAAAAGATCGACCTTTTTAACGTAGCCTTCTTGCATCATCGCTTCAGTTGTCGCTTCTAATTTTGTTGTATTGGTAGCAATAATGTGAAGGTTATAAAGATAGTTGTCTAAAAGAGAAATCGCAAAAAAACTCTTTTTAAGCTCATAGATTTTTTCAAGCGTTAAGGCTTCACGATCTAACGTACTCATCTCTTGAAGTGCTTTGGTGATCTTACCGTATTGCTCTATTTTGCCACCTGTGTAAAGAGGCAATGTGTATTCGATTTTAGTTTGAAAATGGTTACGATCTGAGGGGTTGTTAAGATCATTGGGCGCTAACATATAGTTGCTGCCACTAAATTGCTTAAAGCCAAAATCGGCAAACGTTGCTTGACGAGATTGAAGTTTGTAGCCAAAAATATTCAACGCATCATTACTGCGAAGTGCCGCTTGAGAGAGATCCAAACTTCCATAGTTTTGCCCAACGGCCGCTTGATGTTCTAATGTTTTGATTTGCTCATCAAATTTTGCAATCGCAATTTCTTGGTTATTGGCTTTTACTTTTGTAATGGCATTTTCTAAACTCAATCCATCTTGCGCAAAACAGATGCCTAACGTGATTAAAGCTAAAAAAAATAATTTCATGTAAAACCCTACCCTTATTTCATTAATGAGAACAATATTATCAAATTTATAATATTTGTTTATTTATCAAAAATAATTAAGCACAATGTTTTAGGAAAAGATAATAAAATTTTACTTTTTAAAATAGATTTTGAAGCCCATAGAATTGAGTATTGTTCAATATAAGTTAACTTTATTTAAACAAAAAACAGAAGAAAAGAAGAAACATGTCTTAAACATGCCTCTTCTTCAAATGATCGAAATAAATTATAAAACAGCGTACTCAACCCAAACACATGTTTCAAGATGATTGAGCTCTGCAATGATTTTTTTATCAATATCTGTAT